>NZ_JBFAGG010000009.1:0-385152 GCF_040653595.1 Sphaerisporangium sp. NPDC051011
GAAAACCCACACCACCTACGACCAAGCAACCGCATGGTCACACCGGCAACACGACCTCGCCGCTTGACATTCCGGCTCCAGGGATGTCTGACCCGCGACCGTCTCGGACGATCCAACGCCGTGGCGATCGGCCAGGACGCCCCTCACCGGAGTCCTGGCCCGACGCTGGTCCTTTGTGGCAGAGAGAGCGCCTAGGACGCCCCCCGGTGACGGCGGGCTCATTCCCGGTCGAGGATCTCATGAATGCGTTCGGAGATGCCGCCTTCGCCGCTGTGGCCTGCCCCGGCCGCGAGCAATCGCCGCTGGCTATTGCCGGGTAGATGTGCCTCGATCGCCTCTCGCGTCCACTCGGACATGGTCATGCCGCGTCGCTCGGACTCATGCAGCACGCGTGCAGCAAGATCATCCGAAAGCTTTATCGTGGTCCGCTTCACGTATGCCAGCATAATTTCTCACTTTCCGTCATAGTTTGGATTCAGAGCGAATCTGATCGCTCTGGTGACGGGCTCGGCGCCCGGCTTGGGAGTAGATGTGCCTCGATTGCCTCTCGCGTCCACTGGACACGGTCATGCCGGATGTGCCCCGTCTACCTCGCGCGCCGGTGGCCTCGCGTGAGTCCCGTCGCCCACTGCCAAACTATTTGGCTAATAGAGGTAGACAGATATTGGCTAGCATCCATTGAATATCTTCATGCAACCGCGAATAGACACGATCTTCGACGAGGGTGACATTCCCGAGGACCTCGAGCAGGCCGAGCTCGAGATCACGACTGATTACCACGTCACGGTCGCTCGCACCGGCAAGATGTGGACCGCCACCGTCGAGGACCTTCCGGACGGCCAGGTCATCAGGGCCCAGGGCGCGACCTGGGCGGAAACCCGCGACAACGTCATGGACTGCGTGCTCGACGCGCTCGCCCCGGACCCCGACACCGTGGGCTTCTACTTCGTGCCGGCCGACCCGGCGGCGGTGGAAGCGCTGAATAGCGTCCGCGACGCCCGCGTCGCACGCGTCTATGCCGAGCAGGCCGAGCGGGACGCTGTCCGCGGCGCCGTCCGCACCCTGATCGCCCAGGGCTGGACCAACCGCGACATCGGCAGCGCGCTGGGCCTATCCCACCAGCGCATCTCCCAGATCGCCCCGCGCGCCGCGGCTAGCATCTAAGACGTCCCCGATCGCCTGATTGGGACGAACTGCCGCTCTCGGGCTGGCTACCCGACACACACGGCGGCAGAAAGCCCCCGCCGGCCACGCGCCGACGGGGGCCTCCTCACTCCGGCCCCTGGGCCAGCTCCTACGCGCCAGTTATTCGCTTCCCCGGTTCCGGCGCGGCCGTCCTCCTTTACGAGCGCGACGCAGATTGTCGCCAGCGAAGGGAACGACCAGGCGGACGATGCCGTCGGCAGTAGCGCGGCAGGGTAGGGGATCGCTCCTCCAATAGCCCGTCGATGTCTTTGGCGGGAGTCAGCCGCTGGACGCGCGGAGTTAGACGCGGGGGCGGAGGGAATTGGACGATGATCGCCGAGGTCGCCGCAACCGTCACCGTTCGGATTCACAGAGAATCTGATCGCTCTGGTGACGGGCTCGGCGCCCGGCTTGGGAATGGTCCTCGCCTTCGGCTCGGGCTGTGTTTTCGAAGGGGGCCTGACGGCCCCCTTCGGCCCCCAGTCGAAGGGTTCCGCCCCTCGCGCTCCCCGGGCCGGGCCCTGCGTCGGCAATCAATCAACCCGGACCAAGAACCGGCCATGCGCCTTGCCGTGGACGAGGATGTGGGCTCCGCTGTGGTTCTACGACACGGGAACGCGGTCGGGTCGGCTGGGACCGATCGTCCACTCCTGGGAGAGGATGACCTCGCCGAACTTCGCGGAGAGGTCGCCTTTCGGGCTGCCGTTTGTGTCGCTGGTTGTGGTGTTTTCAGGGGATTGGCACGTTCCCACCGAGAGTAACAGGCGGCAGGCGTCACTGATCAAGGGGTCCTCGATGGCCTCCCGGGACCAGTCCCAGATCATCAGGCTCCAACGCTCGCCTTCATGCGGGGCGCGTACGTCGAGGTCGTCCAATTGTGGCGAAGTGATCATTGTGTACCGTCCTTCGAGGTCACCTGAGGCATGTGATCACTCCTTGAGGCATGTGGGTGTGGGGAGATAGGGGCGACGGCACGCTCGGCGGCGCCAACGTCTCACCGGAGAAGCGCGCCCCCCTCGCGCATCGTGCCCTCAGCATCGCAGCCGGGTACGACAATTTCCGCGCTCCGATCACGCCCGAGGAGCCCACCACCTCAGACCCTTGGCAGAGAGGTGCCGTCGAGAACCTTCGCCCTGCGGGCCATGGCCTCGGGCACCTCCCGCTGTGGCTGGAAGGGTTACGCTGGCTCATGTACGCCCCGGGTATCGCCACTGCTGTGCACGCGACCCGGGGCAAGCTGTTTTCGGCGCGGTGAACGTTTCTCCTCTTACAGCCCCGAGGTCATGATTCGGCGGCAGCGTCCGATTCGCCGGCGCAGGGTAGGGGATCGGTCCGACAGGGAGCCATGGCCCGGTGGAGTGGCGTAGGTAGGGCCTCGGTCGGTCGGGGCGTGAACCTGATCCGGGTGTTGTGGCGAGATATGGCCGACATGTCTTCTACGGGAAGGCCGGCCTTCATGCCATGGTGCTATCAATGACCGCACCGCCCGCCACCGCGGCCTCCGACGCCGAGCTGATCGCCGGCTCGCGGGCCGAGCCGGAGGCGTTCGCGGCGTTGTTCGACCGCTATTCGGCGATGCTGTACCGGTACGTGTCGCGCCGCCTCGGCCCCGAGGTCGCCGAGGATCTGGTCGGCGAGACGTTCCTGGTCGCCTTCCGGCGTCGTGACCGATACGACCTGACCTGCCCCGACGCCCGTCCCTGGCTGTTCGGGATCGTCACCAAGCTCGTCTCCCGCCACCACCGCACCGAGGCCGCTCACTACAGGGCGCTGACGCGAAGCCCGGTGGAGGCCGTCGCCGAGAGCCCGGCCGACCGGGTGGCCGACGGGGTGACCGCGACGGCGTCCCGCCCGCTGCTCGCCGCCGCGCTCGCGGGGCTCTCCAAGGGAGACCGCGACGTCCTCCTGCTGATCGCCTGGGGCGACCTCTCGTACGAGGAGGTGGCGCGGGCGCTCGGC
Organism: Sphaerisporangium sp. NPDC051011; assembly: GCF_040653595.1. Taxonomy (NCBI): domain Bacteria; kingdom Bacillati; phylum Actinomycetota; class Actinomycetes; order Streptosporangiales; family Streptosporangiaceae; genus Sphaerisporangium; species Sphaerisporangium sp. NPDC051011. The sequence continues at coordinate 3,145 of NZ_JBFAGG010000009.1, forward strand.
ATACCGATCGGCACGGTGCGCTCCCGCCTGAACAGGGCCCGGCGCAAGGTGCGCGAAGCACTCGGCCACACCAACCCGATGCGGGACGAGGAATGACCATGGACGACCTGACGATGCTTCGCGACCTCGGCCGCGACCTGGAGTACGAGCCGCCCGCCACGCTCGTCCGCCAGCGCCGCCGCCTCCTCGACGCGGCCACGGGCGTCCGCCGTCGACGGCGCATGCCAGGCTGGGTGGCGCTCGGCCTGGCCGCCGCGCTCACGGCCGTCGTCCTGGCCGTCCCGAGCCTGCTCCTGCGCATGAACGCGGCGAATGTCATGACCGACGACCTCGACTCGTCCCCGTCCCCAAGGCCCGTCAGAGCGCTCACGATCCTGCTGGTGGGCACCGGCGACCGGACGACGGGGAGTCGTGGGGACCGCGGGGGCGCTCCCACCGGCTCAGGGCAGGTCTCCGATGCCATCGTCCTGCTCCACCTGCCCGCCGATCGCAAGGACGTGACGGTGGTCAGCCTGCCGAGGGATCTGCTGGTGCGCATCCCCGACTGCCGGGCCTCACGGGGAACGACGGTGAAGGCCCACGCCGGGATGATCGGCTCGGCGTTCACGGCGGGCGGCATGCCGTGTCTGGCGAAGACGGTGGAGGAGTCCACGGACGTCCGCGTCGACCATACGGTGGAGATCCCCTACTCCGGATTCAAGAAGCTGGTGGACGCGCTCGGCGGGGTCGAAATCACGCTGCCGAAGGCCGTCAACGACCCGAAATCGGGCCTGCGGCTGCCGGCGGGACGCAGTCTGGTCAACGGTGAGCAGGCGCTGGCGTACGCGCTGGGCGACGGGTCCCATCTGGGGCGTATCGAGTGCCAGCAGCACCTTATGGGCGCCCTGCTGAAGAAGGCCGACTCGCTGTTCACCGAACCGGCGCGCATGTTGGCGTTCCTTGATACGGTCACGCGGTCGGTCACCACCGATGCCGGTCTGAACGTCGAGACGATGCTCGCCATAGCCGACGGCGTACGACGCGCGGGGACCCCCGCCGTCCACACCGTCACCGTGCCGGTACGCCGCAGCGCGGCCGACCCGCACCGGTTTGAACTGGACCGCCCGGCGTACGACCGCCTCTTCGCCCGAATGCGTGCCGAGTGACGCGCCGCCGTCGATCCGTGCTGGTGGCCGTTCTCATGGCCGCCGTCCTCGTCGGGTGCGGGATCGATCTCGGATACGACGACGGGTTCGACGAGCAGGTCTGTATGGACCGGGCCGCGAAAGAGAACGCGCTGTATCTGAAGGCGATGGAAGGCGCTATTCCCGCCGAGCGTCGCGTGGAGGTCAATGAGTGGAGCGGTTGCGACTCGGCGCCCAGTGGGGCAGAGCTTCATGTTTTCCTGGATCCGGACGCCGATCAGAAGACGATCCGCGGCTGGTTCGAGAGCGGCGGGTGGTCTTCGGGCCTGGCCCGGGAAATCGCCGCCCAATGTGGCACGACCTGCGCGTATGACAATGATTTCGTGAAGAAGGTCGGGCGCCGGGTCATCGGCGTGACGCTGGACGACAACTGGGTAGGGGTTCATGCCGCCGATCAGTGCTGGGACGACAACGGGTACCGATGCGAGTGACACTGGCGGCGGTTCCTGATGATTCCCGACCGTCTGCGGATGTCCCGGGACGTCCCTGAGCGCGCAGGCGAGATCGGTCCCTGAATTGATGACGCCCCATCCATCCTTGGATGTCCGCCAAGCCCTCCAGGCGCCCGACTGGAGGGCTTGGCGAGGATGGGGCTGAGCCGTAGGGACGGCGATCAGGTCGGCCGCCGGTGAAGATCGCTGGTGGGCATCGGCCAGCACGTCACCCTCACCGAGACCTGCGGGTCATCTGTGGGCTTGCGGTCTGACCCGGCGTCGGCGGTTCACCGCGGGTTCGGCGGTTGTGGCGCCGGGGATGAGCGTCGTGGTCAGGAGGTGGCGATGGTCACCCTTGGGAAGTCTTCCTGCGAGTTGGTTGGTGAGCAGGTCGACGGCGGTGGTTCCGGCTTCGGCTGAGCGGGCGGAGACGGTGGTGAGCTGGGGGTGGGTCAGCGGGGACGGGACGTCATCGCAGCCGATCACGCTGAACTCGTCGGGCACCGAAACGCCGCGCTCGGCCAGGCCGGCCAGCAGTCCTTGCGCCAGCATGTCGTCGAAGGCGATGACGGCGGTGGAACCGGAGGCCAGGAGCGCCTCGACGGCTTGCTTGCCCGCTTCGTACGACGACCGCCGCCCAGCGGTGATGGCCACCGACATGCCGCGTAGTTCGCCCGTCCGCTTGACGGTGTCGCGCCGCTGGCCGTTGGACCAGGAGCGTGTCGGGCCGCTCAGGTAGGTGATCTCTCGGTGTCCGAGCTCGGCAAGGTGGTTGACCGCTTCGGCCACGCCGCTCGTGGTGTCGATCAGCACGCGCGGTAGACCGGTCAGGTCGCGGTTGATCAGGACGACCGGGTGCCTTTTGGCGTGCGCCTGAATCACTACCTCGGTCATTCGGCTGGAGGCGATGACGAACCCGTCGACCTTCTGGGTGAACCGGGTCAGTAGCTGGTCCTCCTGCCGCGGGTCTTCGTCGGCGTTGCAGAGGAAGACCGAGTATCCCGCCAGGTCGGCCTGCCGCTCGGCTGCCTGGATCATCGGGGGGAAGAACGGGTTCGAGGTGTCCGCGACGACGAGCGCGAGGTTGTGCGAGCGGTTGATGGGCTGGGTGTCCGCGTCCGGGTTCGGCTGCTGGTATCCGAGTTCGGCGGCCACCGCCCGGACACGCCGGACGGTGTCGGCGCTGAGCCGGTGTGGCTGGCTGAAGACCCGTGAGGCGGTGGCCCGGGAGACCCCTGCCTTCTCGGCCACGGTGGCCAGGGTCGGCTTGCTCGGGCCGGTCTCGGGTGAGGGCATTGTCCATCACGCTCCTCGTCGGCGGCTGGGCTGCGGGAGTTAGGAGTGATCCCGATATTGGGCAACCGATTGCACACCATTTTTCCGCCTCTGACAAGAGCTGCGCGATTCACGTCTTCCAGCGAATCGGGGGTGGAACGAAGCAAGCCGGGTCGTTGTCCGCGACGACGTGTCACGGCGCCGCCGGGCCATGGAGCGTTGCCAAGCCGGACGCGGAGTAGGCCGCGCGGAGGGTGAGCTGCGCGGCACTGCCGCCTCCGGTGCGATCCAGGCCGAGCAGGGCGGCTCCGATCACGGGCGGATCGGACACGGTCTTCGGCACCGCGTTCGGGGCGGCCTCTGCCAGCAGTTTCGTCACGGTGTCGTTGAGCTGCGGGTGGCCTGCGGCCAAGACGCCGCCGCCGAGGACGACGTCGATCGGAGTGTCCAGGACTTCGAGCCGGCGCAGTGCGACGACGACCATCCTGACGATCTCCTCGGCCTGCCGGTGGACGACCGCCGAAGCGACCTCGTCACCCTGGGCGGCGGCGAGGAACAGGACGGGAGCCGCCTCCAGTCTCCTGGACGCCGGAATGTCGCCGAGATGGATCGCCTCGATGACCGCGGCGACCGACGGCAGGCCGAAGTGGTCCGGCACGAGTTCGGCCAGCAGCGTCGCCGGACCGCGGCCGTCCTCGGCTCGGGCGGCCGCCCAGTAGGCCTCGTCGGCCAACTGCCGTCCGCCTCCCCAGTCACCGGACAAGGCGCCCAGGGCGTAGAAGCGAGCCGTCCGCCCGTCGGGCAGCAGCCCGGCGCAGTTCATGCCGGTTCCGCAGACGACCGCGACGCCGCGCGGTTCGTCGACGCCGGCGCGTAGCAGCCCGAAGGTGTCGTTGACGACGTGGACCTGGGCAGCCCAGCCGCGATCCCGCAGGGCCGCGGCGAGGCGCTCCTCCTCGATCGGGAGGTCGGCGTTCGCCAGGGAGGCCGAGAGATCGGAGACCAGAGGCCCCCGGGTGAGGTCCAGCCCCGCCCGCTCCGCGGCCTGTCCGACGAGGGGAACAAGGCCCGCGACGGCAGCGGCCGCGCCTATCTGCTGTGGTTTGAATCCGCCTCCGCGAGCGGTGCCCAGGAGCGATCCGTCTGCGCCGACGATGGCGACGTCGGTCTTGCTGTTGCCGGCGTCGATCGCCAGGACACCGCCGGGGATCGTCGGCGGCGCCGTGGGGTCGGTGAGGGACGGCATCGTCACGCCCACTCCAGGTGGTGGCGATTGTGGGCCAGCAGCCGGTCGGTCAGCCCGCGCGCGAGATCGACCTGGCCGACGAGCGGATGCGCGAGCAGCGCTTCGAACACACGCTGCTCACCACCCTTCAGCGCCGCCTCGAGCGCCAGGTCCTCATAGGCCGAGACATGGGCGACCAGCCCGGCGTACAGCGGTCGCAGCGGCGCCACCGGTCGCGGCTCGGGCCCTCGCGCAGTGATCGTCGCCGGTACTTCGATCACCGCGTCGTCGGGCAGGAACGGCAGGGTGCTGTTATTGAGGGTGTTGACGACCTGGATGTCGCCGGTGTCGTTGAGCAGGGAGGACGCGAGCGCCACGGCCGCTTCGGAGTAGTAGGCGCCGCCGCGCCGGCCGAGCAGCGCGGGCTTCTCGTCCAAGTCGGGGTCGGCGTACATGTCGAGCAACTGCCGTTCGATCTCGGCGACCTGAGCCGCTCGCGACGGCTTCGCCTGCTGCTCACGAACCATCTGGTCGTGGGCGTAGAAGTAGCGCAGGTAGTAGGAGGGGACGACACCGAGCTGGATCAGCAGGTCGGCCGGAAGCTTCAGATCGGTGGCCAGCGCGTCGGCGTGCTCCGCGAGCAGTTTCGGCAGGACGTCCTCGCCCTCCAGGCGCACCGCGCGAATCCAGGTCAGGTGGTTGAGGCCGGCATGGTCGAGCGCCACCTTCTCGTAGGGTACGCCGAGCAGTCGCGCGAACCGCCGCTGGAATCCGATCGCCACGTTGCACAGCCCGACAGCGCGGTGACCGTGCGACAGCAGGGCGCGCGTCACGATCCCCACCGGGTTGGTGAAGTCGATGATCCACGCGCCGGGGTTGGCGCGCCGGACCCGGTCGGCGATGTCCAGGACGACGGGAACGGTCCGCAGCGCCTTGGCCAAACCGCCGGCGCCGGTCGTTTCCTGGCCGACGCATCCGCATTCCAGCGGCCACGTCTCGTCCTCGTTCCGTGCGGCCTGGCCGCCGATCCGTAGCTGGAGCAGGACCGCGGACGCGCCGTCGATGCCCCTGTCAAGGTCGGAGGTGGTGGTCACCCGGCCGGGGTGGCCCTGCTTGGCGAAGATCCTCCGGGCCAGGCCGCCGACGAGTTCGAGCCGGTCGGCGGCCGGGTCGACCAGCACCAGCTCAGTGATCGGCAACGAGGCGCGCAGGCGCGCGAAGCCGTCGATGAGCTCGGGCGTGTAGGTGGATCCGCCGCCCACGACTGCGAGTTTCAACCTTTGACTCCTGTGAGGGTGACGCCTTCGATGAAGGCCTTCTGCGCGAAGAAGAACACGATGATCACCGGCGCCATCACCAGCAGGGTGGCGGCCAGGGTGAGGTTCCAGTTGGTTTGGTGGGCGCCCTTGAACGACTCCAGTCCGTAACTGAGGGTCCAGGCGGCGGGGTTCTCGCTGGCGTAGATCTGCGGGCCGAAGTAGTCGTTCCAGAAGTAGAAGAACTGAAAGAGCGCGGCCGCGGAGATGGCGGGCTTGGCCATCGGCAGGACGATGCGGACCAGGGCGGTGAACTCGCCACAGCCGTCTATCTTGGCCGCATCGACGTAGTCCTTCGGGATCGTCAGCAGGAACTGGCGCAGCAGGAAAACGGTGAACGCGTCGGTGAACGCCATCGGGATGATCAGCGGCCAGAGCGTCCCCGTCAGATGCATTTGCTGCGCCCAGAACAGGTACATCGGCACGATCACGACCTGCGGGGGAAGCATCATCGTGGCGATGACGACCATCAGCGCCAGGTTCCGGCCGCGGAACTTGAAACGGGCCAGAGCGTAGGCGACGGGGATGCTGGACACGAGGCTCAGCACGGTGCCGAGCCCGGCGTAGAGCAGGGTGTTCTTCCACCAGGTCAAGAAGCCGGGCGTGTTCCAGACGGTGCGCAGGTTCTCCCAGTGCCAGGTGCTGGGCCACAGGTCCCGGGTGAGGGCCTGCTGGTCGCTCATCAGGGCGGTCAGGAAGAGGAACACGAACGGCAGCACGAAGAACAGTGCCGCCGCGACCGCCAGGGAGTGCACGGCGATCCACCGCAAGATCTTCGTGCGCCGCGCCGCTCGGGAGGAGGTGGTTCGGGCGACCCGAGAGGTGGCAACGGTCATCGTCATCGAGACCCTCAGTCTTTGGTGGACAGGAAGCCGCTGCCGCGGCGCATCAGCAGGGCGGTGAAGGCCATGGCCAGCCCGAACAGCACCAGCGCGATCACGCAGGCACCGCCGGTGTCGAAGCGCTGGAAGCCGAGGTGATAGATCAGTTGCGGGAGCGTCAGGGTGGATTTGTCGGGGTATCCGGGTTCGAACTGCTGGCCGGAGCCGCCGATGACGCCGCTGGCGACCTTTCCGGCGACGAGGGGCTGGGTGTAGTACTGCATCGCCTGGATCACGCCGGTGACGACGGCGAACAGGATGATCGGGGAGATGTTCGGCAGAGTCACGTGCCGAAAACGGTGCCACCGGCCGGCGCCGTCGAGCGAGGCGGCCTCGTACTGTTCCTTCGGCACGTTGAGCAGCGACGCCATGAAGATCACCATGAGGTCGCCGATGCCCCACAGCGCCAAGAAGGTGAGGGCGGGCTTGGACCAGTTCGGGTCGTTGAACCAGCCTGGTTGCGGCAGCCCGAGGTCGCCGAGCACGTTGTTCACCGGTCCGGTGCCCGGATTGAGCAGGAACGCGAACACCATCGTCGCGGCGACCGGCGGGGCGAGGTAGGGCAGGTAGAACGCGGTGCGGAAGAAGCCGCTGCCGGTCTTCACCTTGGTGATCAGCAGGCCGATGCCGAGCCCGAAAAGGACGCGGAGCGTGACCGTGACGACGACCAGCCACAGAGTGTTGCTGAGAGCCGGCCAGAAGAACGGGTAACCGGTGAACACGTATTCCCAGTTCTTCGGGCCGGTCCAGGTCGGTGGCGTGTATCCGTCGTACCGCATGAAGCTGAAGTAGACGGTGGAGACCAGCGGGTAGAGGAAGAAGACGCTGACGCCGACCAGCCAGGGGGACAGGAAGGCGAGGTTGCGCAGGGTTTCCCGGCGGCGCGTCCGGCGACGGTTCCGGCCACGTGCCGCCCTGAGGGCCGTTCGGACGGGTGGTGCTGTCATGTGATCCGATATCTCGTGCGTCGGGGAGTCGTCGGGAGAAGGTGGGTCACCCGGTCTGGGCGAGGTCCTTGTTGATCTGCTCCTCGGCGTTCTTCAGCGCCGCCGCCAGGTCGGTGATCTTGCCGGACTCGTACTGGTAGCCGAGATCCTTGAGGGTGAGCAGGTAGGCGCCGCCGTTCGGGGTGACCGGGGGGCTGATGGTGTTGGGGTTCTCGGCGATGCCGATGAAGATCTCCATGTAGGGATCCTTGGTCAGGTTCGGCGACTTGAACGCGTCGAGCGTCGACGGCACGTTGTGGATCGCGTTGGAGAAGTTCACGACCGCGTCGGTGTCGGTGGTGACGAACTTGGTGAACTCCCAGGCGGCGTTCTGCTTCTCGCTCTTGCTCGAGATACCGATGATCGTGCCGGCGAGGACGCCGCGGCCGTAGGTGTCGGCCTGGTCGTCCGGGACGGGCATCGGCGCGACGCCCAGGTCGAACGTGATGCCTGCCTCCTTGGCCATGCCAGCGCGCCACTCGCCGTCGAAGGCCATCGCGACCTGGCCGGTGTGGAGGGGGTTCTTGGCGCCGAACTCATCCCCGAAGGTCGCCCGATACTTCTCCAGCTTGGCGTAGCCGCCGAGGGCGTCGACGAGCTTCTTCTGGGTCTGGTAGGCCTGGACGACCTTCGGGTCCTGAGCGACGTTGGACTTGCCCTGGTCGTCGAAGTAGGTGAGACCGAACTGGAAGCCGTACTGCTCGATGCCCGCCTCGTAGCCGTGGAAGTTCGGCATGTAACCGAGTTGGCTGTAGGAGTCGCCCTTGGTCTTGGTGAGCTTCTTGGCGACGTCCTCGAACTCCGAGAACGTCTTGGGCGGCGCGGTGATCCCGGCGGCCTTGAAGGCGTTCTTGTTGTAGTAGAGCCCAAAGGAGTCGGCCAGCAGCGGGAGCGTGCACCGCTTGCCCTGGTACTGGGTGTAGTTCTGCATCGCCTTGGGGAAGGTGGCGTCCAGGTCGATCCCCGACTTGTCCAGGAACGGCTTCAGGTCGGTCAGTACGTTGGAGGAGCAGAACGCGCCGACGTTGGTGGTGGTGAACGACGACACCACGTCAGGGGCGGTCGGGCCGCCGGCCCGCAAAGCCTGCTTGATCTTGTCGTCGTTGATGTTGCCGACGGCCTTCACGTGGATGTTCGGGTGCTTGGATTCGAAGGCCTTGATGTTGGCGTCGATGGCGGCCACCTCGCTCGGCGCGCTCCAGCCATGCCAGAAGGTGATCGTGACGTCCTTGGTGGCGTCGTCGTCGGCCTTGGAGGCGGTCGGCGTTCCTGTGCAGCCGGCGACGAGCAACGCGAGGGCGGCGGCCGTCGCGAGCGCGGTATGAACTCGAGGCATGTCCTTCAGCTCCTGATCTTGACATGACACTGTGCGCGCACCTCCTCGGCCGACGGGTCGTCGACGCGTCCGGCGCCGCCACAGCGTGAAACCGTTAGGCCTCGTTTGGAAGGATCCCTAACAGAGGCGGCACATTAACGTGCACGCTCAGTGAATGTCAATTGCCGTTAGCGTGCACTTCTTCGCGCGGAACAGAAAGCGCCGTCGTAGGTCGAAGAAGGCTGAAACCAGGGCGTGACAGAGCCCATCGTGCACTTTATAGTCGCGCGCCGCCTGGCCGTTCGAGGGCTTGCGGGACTCCCAAAAATGGGGGGTGACAGTCCTGGGGGTGCACCCTATAGTCCCGACCAACACGCCAGGCGCCGCCCGGGTCGGGTAGCGCTTTTCAGTGAGGAGAAGAAATGGGAATCTCAGGTCGCCGGACGGCGGTCGCCGGCATCTCCGCGATGCTCGTGGCCGGGTCCATGATGGTGGGAACGGCCGACGCGGCCACCGTCGTGAGAGACGAGTTCAACTCGCTCAACACGAGCGTCTGGCACTGCGAGATCACCTGCCCCACGGTGTCGGGCGGGCTGGCCAAGTTCGACCTGCAGCCGGGCGTCGCGCCCAGGCGGACCGGCTCCTGGACCAAGATCGGATACAGGCCCACGCGCTACACCCGCGGCTCGTTCACGATCCGGTTCGCCCTCACCAAGAGGCCCACCAACCGTGCCGTCTGGTGGGGCCTGGCCCTGTGGGACGACGGTCCCGCGGCGGACGGGAGCCAGTTCAACGAGATCAACTTCGGCTACACCACGAACCAGAGCTTCACCAACACCCAGCTGCGCTTCGAGAGCGCCAAGCGCGGCAAGGACGTCTCGATCAAGGTCGACACCGGCGTCGACCTGTACGACGGGAAGTTCCACACCGGAACCCTCGAGTACGCCTCGGACTACGTGGCGTTCTATCTCGACGACCGGCTCCTCAAGGTGATCAACGACGAGAGCGTGGTCCCGACCGACCCGATGGAGCTCGTCATCGGCCCGCGCCTGGTCGACGGCAGCCAGCCGCTGGATCAGAAGTTCACCGAGACGGTCGACTACGTCAAGATCGAGACCTGATCGGCGCGGCCTCTCACCTCTCTTGAATAGAAGTTCTGGAGTGGGTGAGAGGCCGCCACGCGGACAACTGCTGGTCGTTGCGACGGCGCCGATATTCTGGCGGGATCGCAAAGACCGGCAGTTTTCTGTATGCATGAAACCCTCATCTCCTTTCCGATGGAGATTCGGCTTCTCCGAAGATTTCAGAGCAGCTTCAATCAGGCCGCTCATCTATGGAACGAGCAACCCTCAAAAAGAACCGGAGCCGATGGATCGGCTTCTTTGGTCAGCCGTCGGGCGGAATGGATTCTCTTTTCGCCTGCCCGTCGCCGGGTGAGCGCACATGGGCGGCGCGTCGGATGCACGGATCCACTGGGCGTGCCGTCATTCAAAGCCGAGTGGCATTGTCACCGCGGCGCAGATCTCGAACACGCCCTCCTCTCGGGGGAGTACGGCCTAGGCGCGGGGACGGAATACGGGCTTACGGCGGCGCGGGGAGCCGACCGCGGCGCCAGGGGTCTCGATCATGCGCGACATTGAATCGTGCAACCGGTTGTACGTCAAGGTTCGCGTAGTTCGTCCTGGCATGTCCTATGGGGGGTCCAGCAGCGGTGCCCGGCTGGCATCCAAATGGCCGGGAGGCGGTGGGGCGTCAGGCCCGCTGTGCGGTGGTGGCGCGGACGACCAGCGAGGTGTCCAAGAGAACACGTACGTCCGCGGCCGCGCTCGTGCCCGCGATCAGGCGCTGCGCCAGGAGATCGACCGCCGTGGCGCCCGCCTCGGCGGCGCGGGCCGAGACCGTGGTCAGCGGCGGATAGGTCTGGGCGGCCATGACGTCGTCACAACCGACGACGCTGAAGTCCTGCGGGACCGAGACCTGGCGCTCGGTGAGGCCGGCCATGACACCCTGTGCGAGAAGGTCGTCGAAGGCGATGACGGCGGTGGCGCCGGATTCGAGCAGACCGGACGCCGCCTGCCTTCCGGCGTCGTAGCTGGGAATGAGGCCAGGGAGTAGGACGGGCTTGACGCCCAGGCGCTCGCACGCGCGTCTGAAGGCCTTCTTCCGCTGCGTATTCGCCCAGGACCGGGTGGGTCCGCCCAGGTAGGCGACCTGCCTGTGCTGGAGCTGGGCGAGATGCTCCATCGCCTGGGTCACGCCGACCGACGTGTCGATGAGGACACGGGGGATACCCGGCAGGTCCCGGTTGACCAGCACGATCGGGCGGCGTTTGGCGTGCTCGCCGATCTGGGCGTTGGTCATCCGGCTCGCCGCGAGAATGAACCCGTCGACCTGGAGCGCGAGCTTTCCGGTCAGCATGTCCTCACGCGCCGGGTCCTCGGCCGAATTGCCGAGCAGGAGGGCCATTCCCGCGGCCTCGGCCCGCTCGGCGGCCGAGCCGATCAAGGGCGGGAAGAACGGGTTGGCGATGTCGGGCACGATCGCCGCCAAAAGCCCGTGCCGCCCGGTCGACAGGGCCTGGGCCACCGGGTTGGGCACGTAGCCGAGCTCGCGCGCGGCCTCCTGGACGCGGTTGACGGTGTCGGGGCGAAGGATCCTGGGGTTGCTGAAGGCGCGCGAGACGGTCGAACGGGAGACGCCCGCGAGTTTTGCCACGTTGGTGATCGTCGGCGCTGCGTTTCCGGACTCGGATCCGGTGGCGCGGGGAGGCATGGGGCGCAGCCTACCCATGCATCACCTCGCAAATGCAAGGTCATCAAGACATTGACGTACAACCGGTTGCACGGTTACATGACGCTCTCCGGGGACCTCCCGGGCTCTGATCTTCTGTGCCGCTCCGCGTGGAGCGGTGCTCTTCTGGCAGGAACGGTTCGTGATGCTCAGTCCCACCTCTGCCCTCAACATCCGCGTCAAGGATGATCCGATCATGGCGGGCAGGGCCGCGGCCGCGGAAGCCGCGGAGGCCCTCCGGCGAGCTCAGGCGGCGCAGGGCTCGGCGCGTGTCGTCTTCGCCGCCGCGCCCAGCCAGCGGCACCTCCTGGAGGCACTGGCACTTGAGGAAGAGATCGACTGGTCCCGAGTGACGGCCTTTCACATGGACGAGTACATCGGCTTGGATCCGGGCGCGCCGCAGCGCTTCGGCAACTGGCTGCGGACCGCGTTCTTCGATCGTGTTCCCCTGGAGGCGGTGCATCTCATCGACCCCGATCCCGCACCCGAGGCCGCGGCCGGCGCCTACGCCCGGCTGCTGGCCGAAGGGCCGATCGACCTGGTGTGCCTGGGGATCGGGGTCAACGGGCATCTGGCCTTCAACGACCCGCCGGTGGCCGATCTCGACGACCCGCAGGAGGTGAAGGTCGTGGAACTCGACGAGATCTGCCGTCGCCAGCAGGTCGACGACGGCGGTTTTCCGGACCTCGACCAGGTGCCCCGCCGGGCGATCACGCTGACCATACCCCGCCTGCTCGCGGCCGATCGGCTGGTCGCCGTGGTGTCCGGCAAGTACAAGAGCGAGGCCGTCCGGCGCACCCTCTATGACCCCATCGGCGCCGCCTGCCCCGCGACGGCACTGCGAACCCACCCCCGGTGCACGCTCTACTTGGACGCCGACGCCGCCAGTCTGCTCCCCTCGGGAGAGACAGATGAGGGCTGAGCGAAGTCTGAGCGGGCGGGACCCCGCCACCGGACGTCCGATGACCGTCACCGTCCGGGACGGCCTGATCGCCGCTGTCGAGGACGGCCCGAGCGGGGAGGACCACTGGATCTCCGCGGGGCTGGTGGACCTCCAGGTCAACGGATTCGGCGGGCACGACCTCAACGCCCACGGGCTGACCGTCGAGACCGTGATCGGCCTGGCCCGATCCCTCCAGCGCCAAGGTGTCACCACCTTCCTGCCCACGCTGATCACCGCGGAGCACGAGAAGATCAGCCACGCGCTCACCGCGATCGCGGAGGCGCGCCGGACCGATCCGCTCGCCGCCCACGCCATCCCCTACGTCCATCTGGAGGGCCCGCACATCTCCCCGCAGGAAGGCCCCAGGGGAGTGCACGACGAGCACCACATCCGCCCGCCCTCGCTGGCCGAGTTCGACGCCTGGCAGAACGCCTGCGGCGGTCTGGTCGGCATGGTCACTCTGTCCCCGCACTACCCAGGCTCGACCACCTACATCGCCGAGCTGGCCTCCCGCGGTGTTCACGTGGCGATCGGTCACACGCACGCCGACCCCGAGCAGATTCACGCGGCGGCACGGGCCGGAGCCCGGCTCAGCACACATCTGGGAAACGGTGCCCACGCGGTCCTGCCGCGGCACCCGAACTACCTGTGGAGCCAGCTCGCCGACGACGACCTGACCGCCTGCTTCATCGCCGACGGTCACCACCTGCCGCCGGATACCCTCACCGTCATGATCCGCGCCAAGGGGCTGGACCGATCCATCCTGGTCTCGGACGCCGTCGCCGTCGCAGGCCTGCCGCCCGGCCGGTACCGGACACCGGTCGGCGGCAGCGTCGAACTGCACGACGACGGCCGTCTGGTCGCCGCCGGAACCCCCTACCTGGCCGGAGCCGCACGTTCCCTCGCCGACGGGGTCGCCCACACGGTGCGGGCCACCGGGCTGAGCCTCGCGCAGGCCGTGCGCCTGGCCACCGTCCAGCCCGGGAGGTTCGCCGGCGGACGCGGACGGCTCGAGGTCGGGCAGCCCGCCGACCTCATCCGCTTCACCCACGCTCCGGGGGACCGCGAACTCGGAATCGACACCGTCTGGATCGCGGGTCAGGACACGCCCGGCTGAACGCCCCCTGCGCACCACACCGATCGCGGCCGCCCATCCGACATCTGGAGAACCGTGAAGATCACCGAGGCGCGCGTCATCGTCACCTGCCCCGACCGCAACTTCGTCACCCTCAAGATCGTCACCGACGACGGGCTGACCGGCGTCGGGGATGCCACCCTCAACGGCCGCGAACTCGCCGTCGCCGCCTACCTCACCGACCATGTCGTGCCGCTTCTCATCGGCCGGGACGCCGCACGCATCGAGGACATCTGGCAGTACCTGTACCGCGGCGCCTACTGGCGGCGCGGGCCGGTGACCATGAGCGCGATCGCCGCCGTCGACACCGCGTTGTGGGACATCAAGGGCAAGGCCGCCGGGATGCCCGTCTACCAGTTGCTCGGCGGCCGCTCCCGGGAGGGCGTCACGGTCTACGGCCATGCCAACGCCGAGACGGTCGACGGAATCCTGGAGGAAGTCGCCCACTACACCGCCCTCGGCTACCAGGCCGTCCGCGTGCAGACGGGCGTCCCCGGCCTCGCCTCCACCTACGGCGTCAGCGCCGACCGCATGTTCTACGAACCCGCCGACGCCGCACTGCCCACCGAGAACGTATGGTCCACTCCTCGCTATCTCGACCACGTCCCCGGGGTCTTCCAGCGGGTCCGCGAGGAGTTCGGCCCGCACCTGCGGCTCCTGCACGACGTTCACCACAGGCTCACCCCGATCGAGGCGGCGCGGCTGGGCCAGAGCCTGGAGCCCTACCACCTGACCTGGATGGAGGACCCCGTCCCCGCGGAACTCCAGGAGGGATTCCGGCTGATCCGCCAGCACACCACCACGCCCATCGCCGTCGGCGAGGTCTTCAACACCATCTGGGACTGCAAACGACTCATCGACGAGCAGCTGATCGACTACATCCGCGCCACCGTCGTGCACGCGGGCGGCATCACCCACCTGCGCAGGATCTTCGACTACGCCGCGATCCACCACGTCCGCAGCGGCTCGCACGGCGCGACGGACCTGTCGCCGGTCTGCATGGCCGCTGCCCTGCACCTGGACGTCAGCATCCCCAACTTCGGGCTGCAGGAGTACATGCGGCACACCGAGGCGACCGACGCCGTGTTCCCGCACACCTACCACTTCGCCGACGGCTACCTCCACCCCTCCGAAGAACCGGGCCTGGGCGTCGACATCGACGAGGAGCTCGCCGCCCGCCACCCCTACCGGCCCGCACAACTTCCCATCAACCGGCTTGAGGACGGCACGGTGCACAACTGGTGAAACGACTCAGCCTCTCCACCCTGGCGGCACTCCCCTCCGGGACGGACCTTCGCCTGCCGGACTACGACGCCGCCGATCTGCGGGTCGGGATCGTGCACCTGGGGCTGGGCGCCTTCCACCGCGCCCACCAGGCGATCTACACCGAGGACGGCCTCAACGGCGAGAACTGGGGAATCTGCGCCTACACCCAGCGGTCGGACGCCGCGGCCGCCGCGCTGGCACCGCAAGACGGCCTGTACACCCTCATCGAACGCGGGCCTGCCCCGGCTCCACCGCGCATCGTGGGTTCCCTGCGCGAGGCGCGGTCGGGGCCCAGCGATCCGGTGCCCGTCCCCGAGCGCATCGCCGACCCCGCCGTCCGCGTCGTCACCCTCACCGTGACGGAGAAGGGGTACCGGCTGGCCCCGACCGGCCGCCTCGACCACCAGGACCTCCAGACGGTCAGAGACGCCGCCCGCTTCGGCCTGCCAGACCATCGGCACGTCACCGTGGCCGGGCAACTGGTCGCCGGCCTGCGGCTTCGCCGCGACAGGGGCTCAGGCCCGATCACCGTCGTGTCCTGCGACAACCTGCCCGCCAACGGTCAGGCCGTCCACACCATCGTCCACGATTTCTGCGGCCTGCTGCCCGGCGGGGACACCCTGCCGCAGTGGATCGAGGACAACGTCGCGTTCCCCTCGACCGTGGTCGACCGCATCGTCCCCGCCGCGACGGACGCCGACCACGCCGACGCCCGTCGCGTCACCGGTCTCGACGACAAAGCCACCGTCGTCTGCGAACCCCACCGCCAGTGGGTCATCGAGGACCGCTTCGCCGCGCCCCGGCCCGCCTGGGAGAAGGCCGGGGCGACCCTCACCGGCGATGTGCGTCCCTACGAGGCGGTCAAGCTCCGAATGCTGAACGCGGCCCACTCCACCATCGCCTACCTCGGAGCGCTCGCCGGCCACACGACCATCGCCGAAGCGGTCCAGGACCCTCCCATCGCGCACGCCGCGGCCCGCCTGATGGCGGTCGACGCCGCGCCGACTCTGACTCCTCCGCCGGCCCTCGACCTGACCGCCTACCAGGACGACGTCCTGCGCCGCTTCGCCAATCCCGCCTTGGGGCACACGACCGCGCAGGTCGCCGCCGACGGCTCGGCGAAGCTGCCCATCCGCCTGCTCGGCACGATAGCGGACCGCCTCGACGCGGGCGAAGAACCCTCCTGGGCCGCGCTTGCCGTCGCCGCCTGGATGGTCCACATGGCCCGCCGCACCGACCGGCACGGCCGTCCGCTCACCGTCCGCGACCCGCTGGCGAGCGATCTCGCCCGCACCGAGGCGCTGCTGTCCCGGCCGCCCGCTCTGGTCGAGGCGTTCCTGTCGCATCGTGGAGTGTTCCCCGAACGACTCCACGACGACAACACCCTGCGAGACCTGCTGATCCACCACACACGGCGCCTTCTCTCCTGACCCGGCACCAGATCGACGACGATGAACACCAGGAGCGCTGACGGATGAGTGACGCTCCCTCATGAACGCTCTGCCTGACCACCCCACGATGAGCGTGGCCCGGGACGCGAAGGCCCTCGGCGCTGCGTGTTCTTTGTCGGAGCGGGCGATCACGATCGTCGCGTCCAGGTCCACCGGGATCAGGGCGCCGTCCACCCCGGGGGCGCGTTCGCCGGCGAGTGTCCACGCCCTGGCCCAGGCCGCGGCGCGGTCAGCGGCGGGTGCTCGTGATCAAGGGGAGGGAGCTGAGGCGGTGGTCCATGTGGTCGGCCACGAAAGAGGGGACCGGTAGGTCGCGTTTGGCTTGGGGCCAGGTGTCGAGCAATGCCGCGACGGTATCGGTGACGACCTGCGTCACCTGATCCACGTCGAGGCGTGCGCGTTGTGCGAGGTTGCGGAAGTTGTTCATCGTGATCAGCTTGGCGATCCGTCCGCCGTTCACCGGAAAGGCCAGTTCTTCGGCCCTGAACTCGTCATAGGACGAAACGGACACGAAGTCGTACGCCGGTGACAACCGGGTCGAGCGCCCATCGGGATAGCGCAGCGTCCAGTTCTTGAGGTGTGCGTCCAGGTTGCCGATCACGACGATCATGGTCAGTCTGCGCACATATTCCTCGATGTCCTGTGGGCAGACGGCGTTGATGAATCGTGCCAGGCCGGTGTAGGTGGCTCTGTCGTACTTCGTGTCCACGGAGACCTCCCGGACCTGGGCGAAGTCCTCCTGATGGACACGCCCTTCCGGCAGCCGGTCGAATCGTCGGACGGCGAACGCCATCTCCTCTGCGGAGATCAGTCCGTTGGGCAGGCCGGAGAGCTCCGCTCCGGCGAGGAGCTTGATGTCGGGTACATCGACGCCGACCAGCTTCGCCCAGCCGAGCATGGAGTACTCATTGACGGGAACCTCAGGGAATCGCCGATCGGGGAGCTTGACGATCCAGTCCCCGCCCTGCCCTGACATCGGCAGGACCAGGCCCTTGCCCTCCCACCTCATGGAGAACTTGGCCTGTACACCTGCCAGCGAGAACCGTACTTTGGCCAGGCTGTCGCGATCGGCTCCTTCAGCCAACTCCGGGATGGTGGAGGTGTCGGATTCCGGCACGACACGGACGGCTCCGGGCAGATCTTCGCCCAGGAAATTGAGCACCTGGAAATCGTGCGGGTTGGATCGGCCGAGCTCGCGGCCGATCAGACCGGGCAGTCCACTACCGGGCTCGGGGAGTAGGTTGGCGAACCACTCTGGTATCGAACCGCTCGCGGTCCTGCGCTTCTCCGGATTTACCTCAAAGCCTTGTCCCAGGATGGGGTGAATCGGCTCGATGTCGTCGTAGTCGAACCATGTGTTCCCGTCGAGGTAGCCGAGCGTGCCCACCCGGCGGTTCCCGAGGAAGACCCCGGCGGTCGCTCTATTGGTCAAGATCGTTGTCCTCGTCGAACAGAGCTGCCAGATCCGGCCCATCGCGGAAGCCGAAGAGCGCCTGACTCTGGACATGGTCGGCTATGACCTTTCGAACGATCGCGGCGCGTCTTTCCAAGAATTGTGACTCGTGGCCGGAACGCAGCATTTCCATGGCTTTGGGGTCGAGGCAGTGGCTGGCCAGTACCCGCTCGTCGAATTTATACCCGGACAACCCGAACAAGATGGAGAGGTAGTCACGATCTTGGGGTGGGTGGACGATGCGGTTCGCGATGCCTTTCCCCAGGTCGCTGGAGTCGTTGAGTATCGCCACCAGGGGAGCGCCTGCTTCGAGCAATTGAGCGGCGTCGATCGGCTCGCCGACGTAGTCACCGTACACGGAAATGCGCCGCGGGCTCCGGGACAGCAGGCCAAGAACATTGACCTTCGCCTGCGCGCGGTTCAGGCGCGTCTGAGAAAGGTCGGGTCTCCATGGGGATGCCGGCGGGAGAAGGTCGAGAAGCCTTCCCGCGCTGGCGGAGGGATCAGTGTGGATCGCTCCCGCGCCTTGCCGCACACCGACGGTGTTGCCCTGGGGAGCCACGCCGAGAACAGCGCCTCGCCAGATCCATCTGCGGAGCAGCTCGGCGGCTCTGCCCTCCGGCGGGCCGAACGTCGCCATGAACCTCGCCAGCACCGGTATGAACAGGGAGTACGGAAGCAGTTTGCTGTGAGGGATATGGGCTTCGTCGCGGAGGAAGTCGATCACATGTCCGAGCGCCGCCTCGGTGTCGACGAAGCTCTGATGCCGGTCCTGGTCGTCTTCGAACTCCTCGCGGAAATCGCGGTCCACCTTCGGATCGCGGATCGCCAGGAGGCTCTGCATGAGGATCTGCTCGGACAGTTCACCGAACCCGAACGTTCTGACGCTCGTGGCCAGTGTGCGAAGGTCGCTGGGCTTCTGTTCGGCGGAGATCGAGTGCAACGCGTTGAACACTTCCGCACTCTTGAGTGGTTTGCCGAAGGTGTTCATGCGATCGAAGATGTCACGCAAGGCGTTCTCGTCGTCACCGGTGACGACGTACATGGGGATCTTGTAGTCGCGTATCGCGGCGACCACTCGATCGGCCAGCGCGATCTGGTCATCGCTCAGATGCGGCCGGTCGCGAATCCAGGAGTTCGTTCTGGCGGTACTCAGGAGGAGGGCCATGGGCAACTGGTCGATCCCGGAGTGGGCGCGGCGCGGCAAGGACACGAATTTGCCGCTGCTCAGGTCAAAGTAGATTCGGAAACGCGGATCGACCGTGTCCTCGGTGGCGGTCAGCGCGGCGACCAGGCTGGTGATCCGCTGCTGCCCGTCCACGACCCAGAAAGCATCGCCGAGGGCAGGGGCCTCGAAGTTCAAATGCCCGATGACGACCGTTCCGACGTCTGCGGGGCGCTGCCAGACCAGGAGGTTCCCGATCGGATAGCCGCGCAGGATGCTGTCGAACAGTTCGGTGACGTCCCTTCGTTCCCACCTGTAGGAGCGTTGGAACGACGGCATTCGTATCTTTCCCTGCAATGCGAACTCGACCAGTTCGCTCGGGAGCACGCTGTCGACTTTTGGTCGGGTCACCGCCGCCATGCCGTCCTCCTCACGTCCGCTCGCCCTTCGTGGTGGACTTCCGCGACCGCCGAGCACCTGTTCGTCCTGATCGATGCTGATGCGAGAGGTTCGAACGCCTCGACATCGTCGGTGGTAAGGGAGTCGCCGGCCACAATTCCGCCTGGAGGCGACTGTACCGGGGCGGCCCTGCTGATGCCGCACGGTGAGTTCGCCTCCCGAGTCCGGTGCGGGCACCGTGCCCGTTCGGCGTGTAGATCCTTTACTGTTTTCACACCTGGCGATTACTCTCCGCGCTAGCGTCGATACGTTCCGTGTTGGTGTTCCGTTGGGGGTCCGGGCCGGTGGGTGTTCGCGTGGTCTTCATAGGCGGGCTGGGGCGCAGTGGCACCACATTGCTGGAGCGGCTGCTGGGAGAGGTGCAGGGGGTGGCGCCGCTCGGGGAGGTGGTCCATCTCTGGGAACGCGGCGTCATCGGCAAGGAGCCGTGCGGCTGCGGGGAGCCCTTCACGTCGTGTCCCTTTTGGCGCAGGGTGGGCATCCGCGCGTTCGGCGGCTGGTCGACGGGCCTGGCCGATCGCGTTCTGACGTTGAGGCGGCGCGTCGACCGCACCCGGCACATCCCGGCCCTCGCGGCCCGCCGGTGCCGGGTCGGGCTCAGCGGTTACACGCGGGCGTACTCGCGGGTGTACGAGGCGGCGGCGCAGGTCGCGGGCGGTCGTGTGGTCGTCGACTCCAGTAAGCACGCCTCTCTCGCGTTCTGCCTGCGTACGTCCCCAGTGGTCGATATGAGCGTGGTCCACGTGGTGCGTGACCCGCGCGCGGTGGCGTACTCGTGGCGTAAGCAGATCACCCGGCCCGAGGACGGCAGGCCGATGACGCGGTGGCCGCCCCTGTGGACGGCCGTCCACTGGTTGGTGCAGAACCTCGCGTTCGAGCTGCTGGCCCGGCGCGGCGGCACCGTCATCCGGGTCAGGTACGAGGACCTGCTGGCCGACCCGCCCGCCGTGATGCAGGCGTTGCTGGCCCGGCTGGGGCTCGGCGGCGTGGAGCTGACCTTCCTTAGGCCGGGGGTGGCCGAGCTGTCGGTCGCCCACACGTGCGCGGGCAACCCCATGCGCTTCGCGGCCGGGCCGCTGGAGCTGTCCCGGGACGACAACTGGTGCGACCGCCAGCCCCGCCTGCACCGCTGGCTCGTCACCGCGCTGACCTGGCCGTTGATGCTCCAGTACGGCTACCGCCCGCGCGACCGCCGCACGCCCGAGGGCGCCTGCGCTCCGTGGCTCACGGCCGGCGTCGCCGCGCAGGAGTGCCGATGAGCGGGTTCACGGTGCCGACGTCCGGGAAGGATCCCGTGGCCGTTGCCCTGGGTGAAGACCGCGATGCCGGGTGCGTCGGCCGACGTGGCACGCCGCCGTCCCCGGACGGTCACGGGGTGACTCCGGTCGTCGGTGTGGTGGTGCCGACCCGGGGAGACCGGCCTCAGCAGCTTCGGGCCGCGTTGCGGGCGGCGCTCGCGCAGGATTGCCGTGGCGGCGTGGACGCGGTCGTGGTGGTCGACGGTGGTGACGTCGCGGCGGTTACGGCGCAGGTGGCGGTGCAGGTGGCGGAGGTCGCCGCGCGGTGGCCCGGCCGGGTGCGCGTCCTGGCGAACCGGCTCACCCCCGGCCTGCCTGGCGCGCGCAACACCGGCATCGCCGCCCTCCGCACGCCGATGGTCGCCTTCTGCGACGACGACGACGTGTGGCTACCGGGCAAGCTGAGCGCCCAGCTCGACGCCCTCGCGGCCGATCCGGAGGCCGAGTTCGCCGCCTGCGCCATCGAGGTCGAGTACGGTGCCCGCCGCGCCGTCCGTCTCGCCGGCACCGGGCGCGTCACCGTCCGGCACCTCACCCGCTCCCGCATGATGATGGTCCACTCCTCGACGTTCGTGTTCAGGCGCGGCTCGATCTGGCCGGACGAGAGCGCGCCCGGCGGGCAGAACGAAGACTGGGACCTCGCGTTGCGCGCCGCCGCGCGCCATCCGATCGTGTACGTCGACCGGCCGCTCGTCCGCGTCCGCTGGGGCGGGTCCGCGTACGTCAGCCGCTGGGCCGACCGCATCGCCGGGCTCGAATGGATGCTCGCCCGCCACCGCGGCCTCGCCGCCGACCGCCGCGGCGCCGCGCGGGTCTACGGCCAGCTCGCCTTCTGCAACGCGGCGCTCGGACGCCGCCGCGAGGCCGGGCGGTGGGCCCTGCGCGCGTTCGCCGCCCGCTGGGGCGAGCCGCGCGCGCCGATCGCGCTGGCGGTGGCGGTCGGCCTGGTCCCCGCGCGTTCCGTGCTGAGCGCGCTGCACACCTGGGGGCACGGAATCTGATGACTTCTCAGGCTTTGATCGGGCGGTCCCGCGTGGTGATCGCGGGCCTCGTGGTGGACGCGCTCACCGAGGACGCGGTGGTGCGTCACGTCGTCGCGGCTGTGGGACGGGGGCAGGGCGGCCATGTGGTCACCCCCAACATCGACATCTGCCGCGCCTGCGCCCGAGACCCCGAGGTACGGGCCATCGTGGCGGGCGCCGACCTCGCCGTCCCCGACGGCATGCCGCTGGTCTGGGCGTCCAGGCTGCTGGGGACGCCCGTTCCCGCGCGCGTCACCGGCGCCGATTTGATCTGGTCGCTGTCGGAGGCCGCCGCGGCCAACGGGTTGTCGATCTACCTGCTGGGCGGGCCGCCGGGAATCCCGTGCAAGGCGGCCGAGGCGCTGAGCGCCCGTTACCCGGGCCTGCGCGTCGCGGGTGGCGCCGCCCCGCCGTACGGGTTCGAGAAGTCAGCCGAAGGGCTCGCGGCGGTGCGGCAGGCGCTCCTCGACGCCGACCCGGACGTGGTGTTCGTGGGTCTCGGCTTTCCCAAGCAGGACCGGCTGATCGGGCTGCTGCGGGCCGAACTGCCAGGGGCCTGGTTCGTCGGCTGTGGTGGCGCGATCTCGTTCGCGGCGGGCGTGGTGCGGCGGGCGCCGCTGTGGATGCGGCGCGCGGGGCTGGAGTGGCTGTACCGCCTGTCCGCCGAGCCGGGCCGCCTCGCACGCCGGTACCTCGTGGACGATCTTCCGTTCGCGTTACGGCTGCTCGCGATATGTCTGGTGAAGAGGCTTCTACGGCGGTGGCTCGGTTCGTAGCACTGTGGTGGCGTAGGTTCGCCGGGGTGCTCACCGTGCCATGGCGTCGGGCTCCTCGTCACGCCAGCGCGTGGTGAGTTCGACGATCTGGGCGATCTGGTCGGGGGTGAGCCGGTCGCGGTGGCCGACGAGGGCCTCGGCCGGGTCCATGGGACGGTACGCGGTGCGCGACAGGCCGGTCCACGTGAACGCCCGAGCGACGGCGCGATCGCGGGTCCGCGCGTGGTCCGGGCCGTGGTCCGGCGGGCTCTTTGGGATGGCACTCGCGGGCGCGGGCACACCTCTGGGCGTCCGTCGCGCTGTGGGCGCGGATGATCGGCCGATCGTCCTTTCCGCTCGGGACGACCAGGTCAGGCCGCACCAGGCGTACAGGTCGCGGTAGCGGGCCACCGGGTCGGTGACGAGGTCTTCGTATGAGACCAGCCGGACGCCGGGGTGGCGTTCGGCGAGGGTTTCGACGGTGGCGCGGGCGGCGCTCCACAGTGCGCAGGTCGTGGCGAGGGCGTCGTCGGAGCCGGCCAGGGGGCGCAGCGCCCGTACGTACGGGTGGTCGCGGACCAGTAGCGGCTGGCGTAGCAGCTCGCCCAGGTCGACGCGCCAGCCGAGGCGCTGCCAGCTCGCCACGAGGGACACCGGGTCGCGGATCATCAGGACGACGCGGCAGCCGAGCCGTTCGGCGAACCATCCCGCCGAGAACAGGGCGAAGGGGTCGTCCAGCAGTGCGCGGCGGCCCCGTATCCGGCCGAGGGCGAAGGCGGAGGCGTTCTTCGCCAGGCGCGCCAGGTCGCGGGGACGGTGGTTGCGGCGCAGTTCGGCGGCGTACCGGTAGCGCAGGGCCACGGTGTCGGTGAACGCGCGCAGCCACGGGTGCTCGTCGTCGGGGCAGATGTACTGGAACCTGTGGCGGACGTCGGCGTTCAGCACACCCGGGGAGCGACCTGGGGGGCGCTGCGGGTTGAGCGGCTCGTTGACGTACACCGCCTCGCCGCCGGCCGCGAGCATCTTCCCGGCCCAGCTTGTCCCGCTTCTTGGCAGCCCGGTCACGAGAATGGGCGCCTGGTCGGCAGGGGCCGAGTGCCGTGGACGCGTCCGGTCGGTGGGATCCGGGTGCCTTGTGCTCGCCTGGCCGGCGGTGGTGCTCGTCCGGTACGCGGGGGCGTCGCTCATGAGGTCGTCTCGGCTTCTTGTGGGATGGAGCTGGGGGGAGTCGAGGTGCTGTGGACGAGCCGTAGGTGCCGTGCTCCCGTGGTGTTCTGGGGAGCACGGCCTGGCGGCCCGCTGCGCCACAGGCGGAGCGACGGCAGGCTGTGAGGGCCGAAAGGGCGCAAACCGTACGTGCGGGAGATCTGGAACAGCGGGAGGAGGTTCTTGGCGAGCACCCCGGCCGACCAGCCGAGTGCGGCGCCGAGCGCTCCGTGCGACGGGACGAGGACGACGTCCAGGGTGATGGTCACCATGATCGCGGTGAGCATGTTGGCCATGCTGGAGGCGGTGTGCCCGGCGGCTGTCAGGACGACGTCCACCATGCCGCAGGCCGTCGCCACCATCATCGTCACGCCCAGGACGACCGCCACCCCCGCGCCGCCGCCGTACCCGTCACCGAACAGTCCGAGCAGCCACGGCGCGAGCAGGGCGTATCCCAGCCAGACCGGCCATGTGAGCACGACCAGCCAGATCGTGGCCGTCTGGTACAACCTGCGCGCCACGGACAGGTCGCCGTCCGCCATGGCACGGATCAGGCGAGGCTGGGCCGCCTGGGCGAGGCCCTGGTTGACGAGCTGGCCGACCACTTTGAAGCGGGTCGCGGCGGTGTAGACGGCGGCCTCGGCCGGGCCGGCGAGCAGGGCCACGACGACGACGTCGAGCCGCTGGAACACGGCCTGCACGGCCCCGCCGAACGCGCGCGGACCTGTGTAGCGCCAGAACTCGGACGTGGCACCGCGGGCCCGGCCGGCGCCGTCCTCGGAGGGGGGTGCGGTGTTGAGGTGGAGGGTGCCGCGGCCCTTGGTAGGAGGCATGGTGCTGCGGAGAGGAACGGCGTCGACCCGGGGGCTGGTCGTGCCGGCTTGGAGATCGGGCGTCGATCCTTTTCGGTGCTTGGCCGTGGTCCTAGAGGTGTACGGTGCCCGGTGGCCTAGCCAGAGGGCGGCGAGGAGCAGGACCAGGAAGGCGGGGGCGGACCAGGCGGCCGGGAGCGCCCACGCCCGTCCGGCCGCCGCGCCGGTCATGACGACTGCCCCGACGAGGACCAGCTGCGCTGCTGGTTGCAGGATTCCGCTGAGCAGCGTCGTCGGCCGCATCGTGCCGAAGCCGCGCGTGGCGGACACCAGCACGTCGGCGCAGACGATGACCGGGAGCGCGAGAGCGAGCGTGCGCAGGATCGTCGCGACCGTCTCCGGGGACGGGCCGGTGAGCGCGACAAGCCCGGCGACTGTGCCCGCGCCGAGATACACGAGAACGGCCGCGACGAGAGAGAGGACGACCACCGGGGTCAGGGCTGGCCGGAGGAATCGGGAAATATCGCGATAGCGCTCCCCTCGCGTCCGGGCGATGAAGTAGATCAAGCCGTTCCCGGCGTCCAGGCGCAGGATCCCCGCGACCATCAGGCACAGCGAGGTGGTCGTGAACATCACGCCCGCCGACGCGGCGTCCAGTCCTCGGGCGAGCACGACCACGAGCAGCATCTGCGACCCGGCGCTGACCACCGCTCCGGCCAGCCCGGCGAGACCTCCCTTCGCCAGCGCGCCCACACCGCCGTCCTTTGTGGGTGGGCGCTGTATTAGCGGCGCCATGTGGGGGTGTCTCCTAGCCAGTCGCGGAGTTTGTGGTCCCACGGGAGGAAGTGGTCGGACAGGCTCTTTCTCAGTGAGTCGGGCATTGTGGTGGGGCGCGGGCGGGCGTTGTGGCGTTCGAAGACGGGGTCGCCGAGGCGGGGGAGCCCTAGAAACTCCAGGACCTGGTCGTACACCGGCTCAGGCGTGGTGAAGAAGCGTCCGCTGTCGATCACGAGGATGCGGCGGCGGCCGACCACGGACTCCAGCCGCGCGAGTTGTTCGGCGTACTGCCCTCGGGTGACGTACGCGTGGTGGCGGTGGGCGGTGCTCCGCGCGTACGGTTCCGCGCACAGCCGCTCGATCTCCCCTTCCAGCCGCGCCGGCTCCAGCTCGACGGCGCGCTCGAACGACGGCTCCGTCTCGAATCCGCGCGCGAGCTCGTGGGCGTGGGCCGAGTACGCCCGTTCGACCGGGTCGCGGACCAGCACGATCATCTTCGCCCCGGGCAGGTCACGCGCCATGCGGTACGGGGACAGCGGATGGAACAGGTAGTAGGGAGACGACTCGAAGGCGAGCGGTCGCGTGCCGTACCTGCGCTCCAGCCGGTAGGCGGTGGTTTTGAGGGGGAAATGCGCGCGGTACCAGGAAAGCCCCTTCTCGTATGCGATGTCGAAGTAGTGGACACCCTTGCGCAGCACGGGTTTGAGGACGAGCGGGTGCTGGGCCAGCGCCCGGTACAGGGAGGTCGTGCCGCAGCGCTGCGCTCCGACGATCAGGAAGCAGGGCAGCAGGCGGCCGCCCACGGTGAGCCGCCCGGCGGTGTGGGACACGGCGTGCGCGGAGCGTTTGACGGTGGGGTTCATGTCAGGACCTCCTGCAGGTCGACGAGGGGGGACAGCCACCGTGACGGCGGGCCGAGGGGGTGGTGGCCATCCCGCTCGTGACGGTCGGCCAGGGTGATCAGGTAGCGGACGGCCGTCTCGCGGGCCTGGGCCGCTGACAGGCCGTACGGCGCGAGCGTGGGCAGGGCCTGGGCGAGGCATGCGGCGGCGGCGACATCGGGGGGCACGCGTCGTAGCGCGCGCTGGAAGAAGTGGTGGACCGCGTCGAACCCCAGCGGCACCCCGCTGCCGAACCGCTCCCAGTCCCACACGAGCAGCCGCCCGTCGGGGGAGGGAGCGATGTTCCAGGGCGAGAAGTCCCCGTGCCAGCAGTGACCACCGATCAGATTCGCTCGGGTGATCGTCGTGCCGAGGGGTTCGGGTCGGGTGGGCGTCATCGCGAAGGGCTCGGGTCGGGCGGTCGCCGTGTTGTGAGGTTCCGGGCGGGTGGTCGCTGTGCCGGAGCCTCCTGGGGGGAGGGGTGCCGTGTCGTGAGGGGCGTGGAGGCCCAGGGTGGCGATTTCCAGGACGGCCTGGGTGAGGAGAGGGCTGGGGACGCGGCGGAGGCGGCGGATCGGGAGGGGTGAGACGGCCAGGACCTCCAGGCCGTTCCAGGTGTCGTGGTGGAGGAGCGTGGGGGCGACCACCGTCTTCAGCGGGGTGGCCGCGAGCAGGGCGAGGGTCATGGCCTCGTGGCGGACGAGGGCGCGGGTGGGGTCCGTGTCGCCGATCTTGACGAAGGCGAGGCACTCGCCCGTGGACGCGTGGACCTCCAGGACGGGCTTGCGGTTCGCGCGCCGAGCCGGCCGCACGTGCAGGACGAGCCCGACGCGTTGCCCGAAGACTTCGCTCAGATGGCCCTCGATCGTGCCGGGACCGCCGGGCAGGCGGCGGCGTCCGGGCAGCCACCGCGACCGTGGGACGAGGCGCCGCGGCAGGAACCGGCTCGGCGTCAGCGCGTACACGGTCTCAGCGGTCGCAGCGGCGCCGCCGCACGTCGAGCCGGTGCCGCCGGATGCGCGGGGCCTGTCCGGGGTGCCGGTGTCGCCGTTCGGGCCGGGGTCCCGGGGGGCGGTGTTCACGGGCGGGTAGAGCAGGGTGATCACCTCGTCGAGGTAGCGGAGGCGGGCATGGCGGTCTCTCATGGGTTCACCGCCGGGGCCTGCATGGGGAGGGTCGACCGGCCGGTCATCGGCACCGTCGCCGGCGTGCCGTCCTCGGAGACCGGTGTGGCGCCCGCAGAGAGCGGCGTGCCGTCGTCGGGGATCGGTCTGCCGTTCCCCGAGAGCGGTGTGCCGTCCCCGCGGGCTGGTCCGGTGTTTCCAGGGATCAGGGTGCCGTCCCCGGGGGCTGGTCTGGCGTCGTCGTAGGCGGCGGCCGGGGGTGGGGGGTGGGCGTTGCGCCAGAGGAGGGCGTAGGAGATCAAGTACAGGCCGAGGGCCGTGACCAGTCCGTCGTAGATGAACATGTAGAGCAGTACGAGGATCATCACGAGCGTCCCCGCCTGCCCGATCGGTGTGCGGTCGTGGCGGAAGCGGCGGATGGCGCCCACGAAGAACCCGATGTACAGCGCCGCCCCCGTGAAGCCCTGCGTGATCAGCAGCAGCCACAGTTGCCCGTCGCTGCCGAGCGGCGGGTGCCCGCACTCGGCGCACCAGTCGGTCTTGCCGGTGGTGATGGTCTGGTAGCTGCCGTACGCGTTGCGGGTGTTGCCGAACCCGATGAACGGCGAGTGGGTGGCGGCTTCCATGGTGGCCGTGACGGTGAAGGCGCGGATGCGGTTGCTGTGTGGTTTGTCCAGGCGCTGGGACACGATGTCGGTCAGCGGCCCGGCGGCGAGGACGAGCGCCCCGCACGCAAGGCCCGCACCGACGAGGAAGCCCCGGCGCGGGCGCACGCGCACGACCACGTACGCCGCCGAGAGGGCGAGCCCGGCCCACAGCCCCCGGTTGAGCGAGTACACGATGGGGATCGCCGAGACCGCGACGACCGCGACGCACACCGCCCGCCGCGCGGGCCCGCCCCATGTCCACCAGCCGACCACGAACCAGATGAGCAGCACCGACAGGTTGCCGCCCCAGGCGTTGGCCCACTCGAAGGGGGCCTCGGGACGCGGCGCCGCGTGCCCGAGGACGTGCTGGATCTGCGCCGCCGTCGGATGGATCAGGTTGCGCACGTAGGAGTTGCCGCTGATCCAGGACGGCAGGATCGACTCGACAGGCGAGGTGAACTCGAAGCGCGGCGCGAGGACGCCGAGCAGCCCGCCCGCGACGGTGGTGAGGAACAGCACGCCGAGCATGCCCACCAGTGCCCGCTGCGGCAGTTCGCGTTCGGTGAGGTTGCCGAGGTAGAGCACCATGACGACCAGCGCGAGGTACAGGGTGAGCCGCATGGCGTACCCGAGGACGCGGCCGGTGCCGAACTCGCCGTACGTGCCGGGGGGCGTCTCGCCGAGCATGAGGGCGCTCACCAGGTACCCGGCGATGATCAGCATCCACAGCCCCATGCCCTTCGGGACCGTGATCGGGCGGCGCCGCCAGAGGACGACCGCCATCGGGCAGGCGACGACGATGATCGACAGCCCGCCGAACCCGAGCGCCCACCAGACCGGGTAGCCGACGAGGAACGCGGCGATGGGCCAGGCGGCGGGCGCGGGCAGCCGGATGAGGCCCCAGCGAGGGGTCACGAGGCCCGGACGGTGGAATCGGGCGGGTTGCGGCGGCCGAGCCCCGGACGGGTGCCGCCGGGCGTGGCGGTGGCCGACAGCAGGATCACCCCGAGCGGCGAGACCTCGGTGCGTCGTAACTGGCGGACGGCCTGCGCGAGCTGCTTGGAGCGCGCCGCGCGGCTCTCGACGACCAGCAGGGCGGCGTCCGCGCGGGCCGCCTGGTCGGTGCGCACCCAGATGGGGGCGAGGCCGGTGAGCGCCAGGCGCAGATCGTCGGCGATGGGCTCGGGGTCCACGCCGGGGGTCGCGCCGCGCACGAGCAGTTCGCCGCCGTCGCGCAGGTGCCGGGCGACGGCCACAGCTAGTTCGCGCAGCTCGCGGGCGTTCCCGGCCTTGGCGAGTACGGGCAGGCCGGTGAGCCGTTCGATGTCGGCGGCCGTCCTGAGCCGGGTGTCGAGGCGGTCGCGGAGCATGGCCGCCCCGGTGCCGGCGAGCAGCCCGAGGAACAGCCCGCTGCCGAGGTAGAGCGGCGGGCGGGGCTGGGTGGGGGACGCGGGCGGGCGGGCGTCGCTGATGACGCTGCCGGGCGTGACGGCGACGGTCTTGAGCGCGTCGTACTTGAGGGTGAGCGCATAGACCTGCCTGCTCAGGACGTTCTGCCGCTGGGCGGCGATGGTGCGCGCGGCCGAGCCGGGCGTCGTGCGGGGCAGCCCGGCGACGGTGGCCGCGAGCGCGGAGTCGACCTGGCGGAGTTTGCCGGACAGGGCCTTGAGCTGGGCGTCGATGGTGTGCTTGGCCGCCGACTCCCGGTTGGCGAGGTACCCCTTGGCGAACGCCTGCGCCCCGGCGGCGGCGGTGACCGGGTCCCCGGCGGTGTACGACACCGCCAGCACCGCCGAGTTGGGCGGGACGGTGACGGTGACGCGCTCGCGGAGCGCCTCGGGGTCGCCGGCCTTGAGCGTGCGCGCGGCCCGCGCGGCGACGACGGCGGACCGGGCGATCTGGGCCTCGGTGTCGAGGTTGAGCGGCTCGCGCTGGCGCTGGGTGGTCTGGTTGGTCTGGTCCTGCACGCCGGTCGGGGAGACGAGGATCTCGGCGGTGGCGGTGTAGGACGCGGGGGACAGGGCGAGCGCGATGCCGCCGAGGCACAGGCCGGCGAGCAGGAACCCGGCGAGTGTGACGCGCCGGCGCAGCAGCATCGCCCAGAAGTCGGCGAGCTCGCGGTCGGGCGCCGGGCCTGGGACGCCGTGGACTGAGGACGCCGGGTGGCTCATGGAAGCGGCAGACCTCTCGGTGCGGGGTCGTTCATACGTATCGGGGGTTTTCGCGGCGTTTCGGCGGCCATGGAAAAGCGCCGCCAGGCCGGGAACGGATCCAGAGAACTATAGGCACAACCCAAGATTTCTCGATCGCATACGAGTGTTTTCGTGGACGACGGCCCGGCGTGCGACTCCAATATGCGGATATGTCGCTCCAGGCGATGCCGCAGCTCAGAGGAGAGGGGGCGAGTTTCCGGCCGATCGGTCGCCTTTAGTGGGAAGGTGAATACCAGCCTTCTGGGGAAACGATTAAAGGGAGGTTTGGTCGTCTTGCGTAGAGTGGCGGGAATATGGTTTTTCGGCATCGGGCTCGCCGCCGGATGCGGCTTGATCGTCTACGCCGTGGCGTCGGTGAAACCATCGGAGCGGACCGTCGCGAGTGACCGTGCGCCCGGCACCGAGATGCCCGTCCCGACCGGCGCCCCCGGCTGCGTGGCCACGGCCAAGCTGATCCCGAGCTGCGGCGCGTGGTGGGGCGTCGCGCCCGACGTCTTCGGCGGCAGTCCGCCCACCGAGGCCATCGCCGCCGCCGAGCAGCGCATGGGACGCCGGGCCGACATCGTCCACGTGTACCACCGGGGCTGGGACCCGTTCCCCACCCCCCAGGAACTGCGCATCGCCAGGAAACGGCTGCTGCTGATCAACTGGAAGCCCTCCGTGCGCCGCACCTGGGCCGAGATCGCCTCCGGGGCGATCGACGACCGCATCGACCGCATCGCCGCGACGATCCGGCACAGGCTTCCCCGCCGTTTCTTCCTGACCATCCACCACGAGCCGGAGAACGACGTACGCGAGCAGCCCGGGTCGGGCATGACCGCCGAGGACTACGCCGCGATGTACCGCCACGTCGTGCTGCGCCTGCGCGACCAGGGCGTGCGCAACGCCGTCACGGTCATGACGTACATGGGCGCGCCCAACTGGGCCGCCAAGCCGTGGTTCGAACGGCTCTACCCCGGCGACGACGTGGTCGACTGGATCGGCCTCGACCCCTACGCCGACCACCGCGTGAACGACTTCGCCAACCTCGTGGACAAGAGGCGGGACGACCACGCCGACTGGCCCGGCTTCTACCGCTGGACGCAGCAGCGGTTCCCCGGCAAGCCGATCATGATGGCCGAGTGGGGCGCGTTCGAGCGGCATGGCGACCCGGGGTTCAAGGTGTCGTTCTTCAACTCGGTCCGCCGGCAGATCCGGGGATACCCGCAGATCAAGGCACTGGTCTACTTCGACTCACCGATCGCGCCGCGCGGCGACACCCGCTTCGACTCCACCGTCGCCGCCGGGCGCGCCTTCGCCGAACTGGCCCGCGCCCCCTACTTCAGCTCGACTCCCGTCCCGGACCACTGACCTGTTCGGGGCGCGGCGGTGTTCTGGAGTCCTCACGCGCGAGGGTGAGGAACGATCCCTCGCGCGTGAGGGAGGAAGAACGCCGCCAAAAGGGGCGCCCGGAACCCGCCGAGCCGGAGGCTCGGCCATAGGCACTGCGAGGTCAGCGCACCCAGCCGCCGGAGGTGAGCAGGCCCAGCACCGAGTCCACGGCGCGGTCGACGGACATGCCGGTGGTGTCCAGCGTCAGGTCGGCGTCGTCGGGCTCCTCGTAGGGGTCCGAGATGCCGGTGAACGCCGGGATCACCCCCGCCCGCGCCTTGGCGTACAGCCCCTTGCGGTCGCGTCGCTCGCACTCGGCGAGCGGCGTGGAGACGTGGACCAGGATGAAGTCGCCGCCGACCGCCTCCACCATGTGCCGCACCTCGTCGCGGGTCGCCGCGTACGGGGCGATCGGCGCGCAGATGGCCAGCCCGCCGTGCCGGGCGACCTCGGCGGCGACGAAGCCGATCCTGCGGATGTTGAGGTCGCGGTCCTGTTTGGAGAACGTCAGCCCCGCCGACAGCAGCCGCCGCACGACGTCGCCGTCCAGGTAGGTGACCGTACGACCGCCGCGTTCGAGCAGGGCGTCGTGCAGGCCCCGGGCGATCGTCGACTTGCCCGACCCCGACAGGCCGGTGAAGAAGACCACGACGCCGCGCCGGTGCGGCGGACCGGGCAGCGTGACGGGCTCGGGGCCGGCCATGTGCTCGTGGGCCCCGAACGCGGCGGAGACGTGCTCGCGCAGCTCCAGGTCGATCTCGGGCTCGCGTGGCGCGAGGGGGACGACGGCGACGGCGGTGCCCTTCGGCAGGGCGTCGCGGGCCTTGAGCGCCGCGCGCACCACGGCCGGGCCGCCCTCGCCGAAGGCCAGCGGCAGCAGCAGGATCGTCGCGTCCAGCTCGCGGGCGGTCGCGGTGATCTCGTCCAGGCTGTCCAGCGGGCCGCGCATCGTCACGGCCAGCACGGGACGCTCGCCCAGCTCGGCGCGGACCTCGGCGGGGGAGCGGCGCAGGCGGGCGAAGGGGCCGTGCTCGGGCGCGCCCAGCGAGGTGACGGGGCCCGCCACCAGGCCGTCGGCGGTGCGCTCGGTCACCTTCACCACGGCGACGGCGGCGCCCTCGGGGTCGCGCAGCGTGAGTTCCTGGCCGGCCGAGACCGGATGATCGGACGGCACGGTGAGCGTGACCGCGTCGGGCCAGGGCGCGCCGTCGGTGAGCCGCCCGTTCTCGACGACCGACGCGAGGTCGGCCGAGCCGAGGAAGCCGGTCAGCGGGGCGAAGGCCCCGGACAGCAGCAACTCCAGGTCGGCGAGCTCGTGGGCGTCGGGCACCCACTCCAGGACCGGTTCGGCGCCGGCCGTCGTCTGCTCCGCGTTTGCCACAGGGCTCAGGATATTGGCGCGCCACGTCCGCCACGGCCACGGAAGGCATGGCGCGGTCGCCGCCGGCGCGTCCAAGGGGCGCCGGGCCGCTCAGATCAGGGCCGCTCAGATCAGGGAGGCTCGGACGGGCGGCTCAGATCAGGCGGGCGAAGTGGTTCTGCGGTTTGCGGATCACCAGCGTGATCTCGTCTCGCGTGGCGGGCAGCCGGTCGCCGGAGAGGCGGGCGACCAGCTTGCACGCCGCGCGGGCCAGCCTGGCGTGCGGGCCGCGCAGCGCGGGCCCCGACGTCCCGGAATAGTCCTCGGCGATCATGAGCCCGCGCATCAGGCAGTAGGAGTGGATGCCCTCGCGGGAGGCGACCTGCTCGTAGATCGCCGGCAGCGGGCCGACCGCGCCCGCCGGGGCGAACCTCGGCCACAGCAGCCTGCGGAACCAGGAGGGCAGGGCGCGGTCGCAGAAGCCGTACGCCGAGGCGCGGTCGCGCATTCTGATCAGCAGCAGGCCGCCGGGGCGCAGCGCGTTGA
Organism: Sphaerisporangium sp. NPDC051011; assembly: GCF_040653595.1. Taxonomy (NCBI): domain Bacteria; kingdom Bacillati; phylum Actinomycetota; class Actinomycetes; order Streptosporangiales; family Streptosporangiaceae; genus Sphaerisporangium; species Sphaerisporangium sp. NPDC051011. The sequence continues at coordinate 36,435 of NZ_JBFAGG010000009.1, forward strand.
CCATGCGGTCGAGCACGAGCTCGGTGTGCCGCACCCGTTCCAGCAGGAAGGCGGCGTGGACGACGTCGAACGTGCGGGGCAGCAGGGGCGCGGCGCGCAGGTCGCCGAGGAACCGCGCGTCCAGGTCGGAGCGGCGCTCCGTCGAGGCGCGCAGCACGGGCAGGTTTTCGTCGATGCCGGTGACGCGGGTCTCGATGCGCTCCAGATCGATGCCGCCGCCCCGGCCGCACCCGGCGACCAGGATGTCCAGGCGCCGGCCGAGCTGTTCCGTTCTCAGCTCGCGGATCCGGAGGCTGAACACGTCCCCTTGGGTGGCGGGCCACCATCGAACCTCTGACATGTCACTCAGGGTAGTCATTGAAACCCTTTCTGTAGTGGATTTACTTTACGAAGCGGCCACCCCGGGCCAGAGGAGGCCCGCCGCGTCCGGGGCCGTAACCGTCCGGACCGCCCCGGACGGTTAGTCGCAGATCACCTTTATCGGACGGACGGGTGGTTCCCGGCATGACGGCGCCCGGGGGAAGTAGCCTTGAGGTTGACCCCGGCGACTCGACGAACCGGGGTCGCGCGCGTCGTCGTATAGTGCACAGGGCACCAGGTGGGTCGTCATGGGTGCCGTCTGTGGCGACGCGGTGCGCGAGGTGGGTCGCCGTGTGGGGTGTTCGAGTCGAGCGCCGTCCCCGGGCGAACGAGTAGGCGGGCCTGACCACGTGGGGGCATTTCTGATGAGTCTTTCCGGACTGCTCGACCTTGTCATCGCCGAACCTCGGCTCGCCGGGGCGCTGGACCGCTCCGGTGAGGACGTCAACCTGATCGCTCCGCCGGCCCTGCGTCCCTTCGCGGTGGCCGCGCTGGCCCGGCGGCGTCCCGTGCTGGCCGTCACGGCCACCGGGCGCGAGGCCGAAGACCTTGCCGCCGCCCTGACCGGCCTGGTGGGGGACGACGCCATCGCGGTCTTCCCCGCCTGGGAGACGCTGCCCCACGAGCGGCTGTCCCCCCGTAGCGACACTGTGGGCCAGCGCCTGGCCGTGCTGCGCAGGCTCGCCCACCCCGTCTCCGGCGACCCGGCCGCGGGCCCGCTGAGCGTGGTCGTGGCGCCGATCCGCGCCCTGCTCCAGCCGCTGGTGACCGGCCTCGGCGACCTGACCCCCGTGCGCCTGCGCTCCGGCGACGACGCCGACCTGGACGGGGTCGTCGAACGGCTCGTCGCCAACGGCTACCACCGGGTCGACATGGTCGAGAAGCGCGGCGAGGTCGCGGTGCGCGGCGGCCTGCTGGACGTCTTCCCGCCCACCGAGGAACACCCGCTGCGGCTGGAGTTCTGGGGCGACACGATCGAGGAGATCCGCTGGTTCAAGGTCGCCGACCAGCGCTCGCTCGAGGTCGCCGAGGGCGGCCTGTTCGCCGCGCCCTGCCGCGAACTGCTGCTCACCGACGAGGTCCGCGCGCGTGCCCGCGAGCTGGGCGAGGAGCACCCGGCGCTGAAGGAGATCCTCGACCAGCTCGCCGAGGGCATCCCCGTCGAGGGCATGGAGGCGTTCGCGCCCGTTCTGGTCGACGGCATGGACCTGCTGCTCGACCACCTGCCCGCCCGCGCGTCGGTCTTCGTCTGCGACCCCGAGCGCATCCGCGGCCGCGCGGTCGAGCTCGTCCACACCAGCCAGGAGTTCCTGGAGGCGTCGTGGATCAACGCCGCCGCCGGGGGTGAGGCCCCGATCGACCTCGGCGCCGCGGCCTTCCGTGACCTGTCCGAAGTGCGCCGCCACGCCCGCGAGCTCGGCCAGCCCTGGTGGACGCTCGCGCCGTTCGCCGCCATCGACCAGGGCGGTGGGCAGGAGGCCCACCCGGCCGCGCCCGGCCCCGGCGACGAGTTGTACGGCGGCAGCGAGGTCATCGAACTGTCCGCCCGCGAGGCCGAGTCCTACCGCGGAGACACCCAGCGGGCGCTCGCCGACATCAAGGGCTGGCTCGGGGAGGGGCGCGCCGTCGTGCTGCTCAGCGAGGGCCACGGCCCCGCCGAGCGCATCGTCGAGCTGCTCAAGGGCGTGGACGTCGCCGCCCGGCTGGTCCCGTCGCTGGACTCCGCCCCCGGCAGGGACGTCGTGCACGTCACCACCGGCCGCGTCGAGCACGGCTTCGTCGGCGACTCGGTGGCCGTCCTCACCCACCTGGACCTGGTCGGGCAGAAGGCATCGACCAAGGACATGCGCCGCCTGCCGTCCCGCCGCAGGAACATGGTCGACCCGCTCCAGCTCAAGGTCGGCGACCACGTCGTGCACGCCCAGCACGGCGTGGGCCGGTACGTCGAGATGGTGCAGCGCTCGGTGCAGGGCGCCACGCGCGAGTACCTGGTGATCGAGTACGCCAAGGGCGACCGGCTGTACGTCCCGACCGACCAGCTCGACGAGGTCACCCGGTACGTCGGCGGCGAGTCGCCCACGCTCAACCGCATGGGCGGCGCCGACTGGGCCAAGGCCAAGTCCCGGGCGCGCAAGGCCGTCAAGGAGATCGCGGGCGAGCTGATCCGCCTCTACAGCGCCCGTATGGCCTCGCCCGGCCACGCCTTCGCCGCCGACACCCCCTGGCAGCGCGAGATGGAGGACGCCTTCCCCTACGCCGAGACCGGCGACCAGCTCGAGGCCATCGACGAGGTCAAGCGCGACATGGAGCGCGCCGTCCCCATGGACCGGCTGATCTGCGGCGACGTCGGCTACGGCAAGACCGAGATCGCGGTGCGGGCCGCGTTCAAGGCCGTGCAGGACGGTAAGCAGGTCGCCGTGCTCGTGCCGACCACGCTGCTCGTCCAGCAGCACCTGTCGACCTTCGGCGAGCGGTTCGCGAGCTTCCCCGTCGTGGTCAAGCCGGTGTCGCGCTTCCAGACCGACGGCGAGATCAAGGCGACGCTGGAAGGGGTCAAGGACGGCGCGGTCGACATCGTGATCGGCACGCACCGCCTGCTCAACCCCGACATCCGGTTCAAGCATCTCGGGCTGATCATCATCGACGAGGAACAGCGCTTCGGCGTCGAGCACAAAGAGGCCATGAAGCACATGCGCACGCAGGTCGACGTGCTCGCCATGTCGGCGACCCCGATCCCGCGCACGCTGGAGATGGGCCTCACCGGCATCCGTGAGATGTCCACCATCCTCACCCCGCCGGAGGAACGGCACCCGATCCTCACCTTCGTCGGTCCGTACGACGAGAAGCAGATCGCGGCGGCCGTGCGGCGCGAGCTGATGCGCGACGGCCAGGTGTTCTTCGTCCACAACCGCGTGTCGTCCATCAACCGGGTGGCCGGGCGGCTGCGCGAGCTGGTCCCCGAGTCCAGGGTCGCGGTGGCGCACGGGCAGATGAACGAGCAGCAGCTCGAGAAGATCATGGTGGGCTTCTGGGAGCGCGAGTTCGACGTGCTCGTCAGCACCACGATCGTCGAGTCCGGCCTGGACATCCCCAACGCCAACACGTTGATCGTCGACCGCGCCGACAACTACGGCCTCTCGCAGCTCCACCAGCTTCGCGGCCGGGTCGGGCGCGGACGCGAGCGCGGGTACGCGTACTTCCTGTACCCGCCGGAGGCGCCGCTCACCGAGACCGCGCACGAGCGCCTCGCCACCATCGCCCAGCACACCGAGATGGGCGCCGGCATGTACGTCGCGATGAAGGACCTGGAGATCCGCGGCGCCGGCAACATCCTCGGCGCCGAGCAGTCCGGCCACATCGCCGGGGTGGGTTTCGACCTGTACGTCCGCATGATGGCCGAGGCCGTGCAGGAGCAGAAGGCCAAGCTGTCCGGCGAGGAGGTCACCGAGGAGCGCGCCGACGTCAAGGTCGAGCTGCCGGTCAACGCGCACATCCCGCACGACTACGTCACCTCCGAGCGGCTGCGGCTGGAGGCCTACAAGCGGCTCGCCGCGGTCGCCTCCGACGACGACATCGCCGCGGTCCGCGAGGAGCTCGTCGACCGGTACGGACGCCCGCCGCAGGAGGTCGACAACCTGCTGGAGGTCGCCCGCTTCCGCGTCCACGCGCGCCGGGCCTCGCTGACCGACGTCGCCCTCCAGGGCCAGCACATCCGGTTCGCCCCGGTGAGGCTGAAGGAGTCGCAGCAGGTCCGCCTCGACCGGCTCTACCCCAAGTCGGTCTACAAGGTGGCCGCCGAGACGCTGCTGGTGCCCGTGCCGAAGACCAAGCCGATGGGCGGCCGTCCCCTGCGCGACCTCGAACTGCTCACCTGGTGCACCGACCTGGTCGAGGCCATGTTCCTGGAGCCCGCGAGAGCCGCGGCCAGGCGATGACGGGTGATGACGGGGGATGATGGGCAGGGCCGTGGCTCCGTGACGAGACGGTCGCCGGGTTTGAGTAGAGTAGCCCCGCGTCTGCTGAAGGGACCGCTAGTGAAGTCGATTCGTGTGCGCGCTCTGCCGGCCGTCGCGGCCGCCGCGCTGACCTGCGTCGTGCTGACCGCCTGCTCGTCGCCCGTGAGTCTCGGCTCGGCGGCGACCGTCGGCGATCACCGCATCAGCTCCAGCGAGCTGAACACCCAGATCGCGGAGTACCAGGCGGCGCTGAAGAAGGCCAAGATCTCCGAGGAACAGCTTCAGATCCCCTCGGTGCCGCGCGCGATCCTCCTCCAGCTCATCTACTTCCGCCAGTTCGAGCAGTTCGCCCAGCGCAACAACATCGTCGTCACCGACGGAGACGTCGACAAGTTCATCACCGAGCAGGGCGGCATGCAGCAGATCGGCCCGGCGGCGCTCAGCAAGGGCGTCCCGCCGTCCGAGACCCGCGAGTGGATCCGCGCGGCCATCGTCTACCAGAAGGGCCTGGAGCGCTTCGGCGCCAACCTGACCGACCAGGCGTCGGTGCAGCAGGCCCAGCTCAAGCTGTTCGGGCAGATGGACACGGTCCCCGTCAAGATCTCCCCGCGCTACGGCACCTGGGACACCCAGCGTGGCCTGGTCGAGGAGGCCCGGTTCGGCAAGCCCGCCGCCGGCGCCGACGCGGCCGCCCCGCAGGACCCGTCCCAGCAGCAGGCCCCCGACCAGTCGGACCCCGCGGCCGGCCAGTGACGCTCGTCGTCGTCACGACCTCGCCCCGGGTGGCGCCGGGGCTGCTGAGCGGGCGGGCGTGGGCGGTCCTCGGGTCGGGGCGGGTGCTCACCGGCTCCGCCGACCACCCGCTGCTGCCCTACCTCGCCGAAGAGGACATCCCGGTCGAGGTCATGACGCCCGACCCGGTGGCGCTCGCGCGCGAGAGCCTGGACGCCACGATCATCTGGCTCGCCGCGCAGGACGGCGACGAGCCGTTCATGCGCGCCGTCGGCCGCGCCGCGCTCGACATGCCCGAGCCGCCGGTCATCGAACTGGTCCCCGGCTCCTACGACCTGCCGGGCGCGCGGTTCGTGGACATGGTCACCGTCATGGACCGCCTGCGGCGCGAGTGTCCGTGGGACGCGCGGCAGACCCACGAGTCGCTGGTGCCCTACCTCCTGGAGGAGGCCTACGAGGTCCTGGAGACCATCGAGGAGGGCGACCACGCCGCCCTGCGTGAGGAGCTCGGCGACCTGCTCTTCCAGGTGGTCTTCCATTCCCGCCTCGCCCAGGAGCGCTCCGGGGAGGACGGCGGCTTCGACGTCGACGATGTGATCCAGGACCTCGTCGACAAGCTGGTCCGTCGCCATCCGCACGTGTTCGCCGGGACCGTGGTGGAGGGCGCCGAGGAGGTCAACGCCAACTGGGACGCGATCAAGGCCGCCGAGCGCGCGGCGAAGGGCCGCGAGTCGTTGCTCGACGGCGTCCCCATGGGCCAGCCCGCGCTGTCCCTCGCCCTCGGGCTGCAGAGCCGCGCCGAGCGGGCGGGCGTCCCCGACAGCCTTTCGCGGGCGGTCGGGCAGGGCATCGGCCGTGAGCTGTTCGACCTCGTACGCCGCGCCCGCGCCGCCGGCCTCGACCCGGAGGCCGAACTACGCGCCGCCGCCCGCGACTACCGCGACCGCGTCCGCGCCTGGGAACGCTCCCCGAAGCCCGGCGAAAAAGCCTGACAGATTCGGGACGCCCCGAACCCGCCGCTCCGCAACGCCCGCCATCCCGGTTCGGGGCGCGGCGGTGTTCTGGAGTCCTCAGGCGCAAGGGTGAGGAACGATCCCTTGCGGCTGAGGGCGGAAGAACGCCGCCAAAAGGGGCGCCCCGAACCCGCCGTGCCGGAGGCGCGGCCATAAGTACAGCCCGATAGGCTCGGGTGGCAAACCGTCCGTCACCACATCGCGCAACGATGGCGCGGTGAAGGGTTCCGGGGGCCCGACCCCGGGCTGACAATCTAGGAGCGCTTCGTGGCTGCCATCGAGGCCATCACCGCCCGCGAGATCCTCGACTCCCGGGGCAACCCGACGGTCGAGGTCGAGATCCTGCTCGACGACTACAGCACCGGCCGCGCCGCGGTCCCGAGCGGTGCGTCCACCGGCCAGTTCGAGGCCGTGGAGCTGCGGGACGGCGACGAGCGCTACGGCGGCAAGGGCGCCCAGAAGGCCGTGCTCAACGTCACCGACGAGATCGCCGAGGAGCTCATCGGCTACGACGCCGAAGAGCAGCGCCTCGTCGACCAGGCCATGATCGACCTCGACGGCACCCCCAACAAGAGCCGTCTCGGCGCCAACGCCATCCTCGGCGTCTCCCTCGCCCTGGCCAAGGCGGCCGCCGACAGCGCCGACCTCCCGCTGTTCCGCTACGTCGGCGGGCCGAACGCCCACGTGCTGCCGGTGCCGATGATGAACATCCTCAACGGCGGCGCGCACGCCGACAGCAACGTCGACATCCAGGAGTTCATGATCGCGCCGATCGGCGCGTCCACGTTCTCCGAGGCCGTGCGCGTCGGCGCCGAGACCTACCAGGCGCTCAAGAGCGTGCTCAAGCAGAAGGGCTACTCCACCGGCCTCGGCGACGAGGGCGGCTTCGCGCCCAGCCTGCCGAGCAACCGCGACGCCCTCGACCTGATCCTCGTCGCCATCGAGAAGGCCGGGTACACCCCGGGTGAGGACATCGCGCTCGCGCTCGACGTCGCGGCCACCGAGTTCCACTCCGGCGGCGTGTACACCCTGGACGGCAAGGGTAACTCCTCCGACGAGCTGATCGCCTTCTACGAGGACCTGGTCCGCTCCTACCCGCTGGTCTCCATCGAGGACCCGCTGGACGAGGAGGACTGGGAGGGCTGGAAGGCCATCACCGCCGCCCTCGGCGGCAAGGTGCAGCTCGTCGGCGACGACCTGTTCGTCACCAACCCCGAGCGCCTTGAGCGCGGCATCCGCGAGGGCGCCGCGAACGCGCTGCTGGTCAAGGTCAACCAGATCGGCACGCTGTCGGAGACGCTGGACGCGGTCGACCTCGCCCACCGCAACGGCTACCGCTGCATGATGAGCCACCGCTCCGGCGAGACCGAGGACACCACGATCGCCGACCTCGCCGTCGCCACCAACTGCGGCCAGATCAAGACCGGCGCCCCGGCCCGCTCGGACCGCGTCGCGAAGTACAACCAGCTCCTGCGCATCGAGGAACTGCTGGACGATGTCGCCCGCTACGCGGGTCGCGGAGCTTTTCCGCGCTTCCAGAGCTAGTTTTCTCCGTACGGCTTGCGCGGATATGCGCGCAAGCCGTACGGACCTGGGAGGAGCATGAGGAAACGACCGCAGCTGACGGGCAGGGCCGCGATCCTCGCGGTCGTGGTGTGCGCGATCGCCATGAGCCTCGCCTATCCCGTCCGCGAGTACGTCGCCCAGCGGCGCCAGATCGCCCAGCTCGAGCAGCAGCAGGCCCAGGCCCTGAAGGATCTTCAGGAGCTCGACGAGCGCGGCAGGATGCTCGCCGACCCGGCGTACATCGCGCGGCAGGCCAAGGCCCGGCTGCACTTCTGCGAGGTGGGCGAGAAGTGCATCGTCCTGCGCGACGCCTCGAAGAAGGCGCAGCGTCCCAAGCCCGGCGCGGCCCCCGCGGCGACGCCTCCCTGGTACCAGACCCTGTGGGAGTCGGTGGAGGCCGCCGACCGCGGCACCGGCCGCCGCGCCGAGCCTTCGCGCACCCCGGCCCCGTAGGGCGCCCGGAGCGCGCCGGGCCACGTATCGTCTCAGGGGGGCCCGGCGCGACGAGCCGACGCGCCCGGGGAACGTCCGTGAAGACCGCGCCGGGAGATCCCGGGCGGGGGAATGCTGGGGAGCAGCCGACGATGGTGGATCCGGCCGACGTGGCCGTGGTGGAGCAGCAGCTCGGCAGGCCGCCGAGGGGTGTGCGGGCCGTGGCGCACCGCTGCCCGTGCGGGCTGCCGGACGTCGTGGAGACCACTCCCCGGCTGCCGGACGGCTCGCCCTTCCCGACGCTCTTCTATCTCACCTGCCCGAAGGCGGCCTCGGCCATCGGCACGCTGGAGTCGTCCGGCGTGATGAAGCGCATGCAGGCCCGCCTCGCCGAGGATCCTGCCCTGGCCGAGGCGTACGCGCGCGCCCACGCCGGGTACGTCGAGCGGCGCGACAAGGCCGCCTCCGAGGACGGCGTCGAGCCTCTGCCCCACGGCATGCAGAGCGCGGGCGGCATGCCCGACCGCGTGAAGTGCCTGCACGCCCTGGTGGGCCACGAGCTGGCCGTGCCGGGCTCCAACCCCTTCGGCCGCGAGGCCCTCGACGCCCTGCCCGACTGGTGGTGCGACGGCCCGTGCGTCCAGTCGGGCACACCAGTCCCAGAGGCCACTCCAGAGGGCGCCTCCGCGGCCCCCAGAACCCCCCAGGAGGACGTATGACGCGCGTCGCGGCCATCGACTGCGGGACCAACTCCGTACGTCTCCTGATCGCCGACATCGACGACGGCGCCGCGCCGGCCGACGTCGAGCGGCGCATGGAGATCGTCCGCCTCGGCGAGGGCGTCGACCGCACCGGGCGGCTGGCCCCCGAGGCGCTGGAGCGCACGTTCACCGCCATGCGCGGCTACGCCAAGCTGATCGAGGACCACGGCGCCGCGCGGGTGCGCGTGGTCGCCACCAGCGCCACCCGTGACGCCGCCAACCGCGACGACTTCACCACCGGGGTCCGCGACATCTTCGGCGTCGACCCCGAGGTCGTCACCGGCGCGGAGGAGGCCCACCTGTCCTTCCTCGGCGCCACCACCGGGCTCACCGGCGTAGAGCACCCCGTGCTGGTCGTGGACATCGGCGGTGGTTCGACCGAGTTCGTCCTCGGCTCCTCCGACGTCGACAGCGCCCTGTCGGTCGACATCGGCTGCGTCCGCATGACCGAGCGCCACCTGGCCTCGGGCGCGACCCCCGAGGCCGTGGCGGCGGCCGTCGCCGACATCGAGGCCGCCCTCGACCGCGTCGCCGAGGCGGTCCCCGTAGGCCGCGCGCGTACGCTGATCGGCCTCGCCGGCTCGGTCACCACCGTCGCCGGCATCGCCCTCGACCTGCCCGCCTACGACCCGGCCCGCATCCACGGCGCCAGGGTCGCGGCCGCCCGCGTCCACGAGGTCTCCCAGCGCCTGCTCGCCATGACGCACGACGAGCGCGCGGCGATCCCCGTCATGCACCCGGGGCGGGTCGACGTCATCGGCGCCGGCGCCCTCATCCTGGACCGCATCCTCGCCCGCCACGCCTTCCCCGAGGTCCTGGTGAGCGAGCACGACATCCTCGACGGCATCGCCCGCAGCCTTCTCGGCTGAGCTCCAGCGGCTGAAGGCCCGAGCGGGCCCGGGTAAGTGGTCCCCGGCACACGGGTCACGCCGTCCGCAGGGGGGAAGGCGGGCGGGGCAGCTGTTCGCGTGTTGTTCACCCCGTGAGCGAGTGACGGTTCAAAAGGGCAGGGTGCGTCACCTTAGGTTCTCAGAGCCGGACCGGCAGATCTTGAACGATGACCGAAGGAAGCACCGTGCCCTCTCGCGTACGTACCGTCTTTGTGGGAGCGACCGCCGTGGTCGCCTCCCTGGCCCTGCCAACCGCGAGCTTTGCCGACCACGACCATGACCGGGACAAGAAGTCCTCCGTTTCGACGGGTCCCACCACGACCGTCTCGCCATACGTCCTTCCCGTCGCGAACGGCGTCAGCATCACCTCGCTCCTGACCGTCGGGGACAAGCCGGCGGGCAATGGTTACCGGATGGTCGGCATCCCCGACGGCCTCGGGGCCTACCGGAACGGCCGTGACCTGACCGTCTACATGAACCAGGAACTCGGCGCGACCTCCGGCATCGTGCGGGCGCACGGCCAGAAGGGCGCCTTCGTCTCCAAGCTGCAGATCGACGCGCGCACCGGCGCGGTCAAGAGCGGCTCCGACCTGATCACGTCCGTCAAGTACTGGGACTACCCCGGCCAGACGTGGGGGAGCGCCCCCGTGGCGCCGGCGGGTGCGGCCGCGGGCACGCATGTCGCCGCCTTCAACCGCTTCTGCTCCGGCGCGCTCACCGACCTCGGCCAGCTGTTCAACCGGCGGACCGGCAAGGGTTACTACGGCCGCGTCTACTTCGCCAACGAGGAGGGCGGCGACGAGAGCCGTGCCTTCGGCGTCACCGCGGACGGCCAGGCCGTCCAGCTTCCGCGCCTCGGCCTGTTCTCCTGGGAGAACACCCTGGCCGCGGAGAACAAGACCGACACCACCCTCGTGCTCGGGAACGAGGACGGCGGCTCGGGTCAGATCCGCGTCTACGCCGGGCGCAAGCAGTCTTCCGGCTCCCCGGTGGAGAAGGCCGGCCTGACCAACGGCACGCTGGGCGTCATCGACGTGGCGAGTCACGCGGTGGCCACCGACGCCGAGTTCCGCGCCAAGTACGGCAAGAACGCCCCGGTCAAGGTGACGGTCAACCAGCTCGACTGGACCGTGAACGGCAAGCAGCAGAACATCGACGCCGAGAAGGCGGGCCTGAGCCTCAACCGCATCGAGGACGGCGCCTTCGACCCGAACCGCCCCAACGACTACTACTTCGTGACGACCGCGGGCGGCGACTCCACTCCGGCCCAGGCCGGGGTGCCGCGCAACGGCGGTGGCCTGTGGCGGCTGCGGTTCGCCGACATCGAGCGTCCGGAGAAGGGCGGCACGCTGACCCTGCTGCTCGACGGCAGCGAGGCGCCGTACCTGAACATGCCCGACAACATTGCGATCGACCACGAGGGCAACCTGCTCCTGCAGGAGGACCCGGGCAACAACCCGCACATCTCTCGGGTGCTGGCGTACCGGATCAAGGACGGCGCTCTCGGCGTCCTCGCCCAGTTCGACCCCAAGCGCTTCGCCCCGAACGCCGACCCCGCTTCGTTCCTGACCACGGACGAGGAGTCGAGCGGCATCATCGACGCCAGTGACCTGCTCGGTGAGGGCACGTTCCTCCTCGACGCGCAGGTGCACACCGCCAAGGGCCTCGCTGTGGGCACCGGTCCGGGCACCGTCGAGGAGTACGTCGAGAACGGCCAGCTGCTGACCCTGACCGTGAAGTCATGGAAGTCGGTCTACGCCGCCAAGTGACGACACGAACGGCCCTTCCCGGCATCGCCCGGGGAGGGCCGTTCCCCATTGCCGGGGTCCCGGCTCGTCGTGGCCGTGCATGGTGTGCGGGCAGCGCGCGGAGCTGGCACGATCGGACGTATGAGTCACGTTCCCCCTGGTAGTGGATGGCCGGGCGACCCGGCCACGCCGGAAACGCCTGTGGCGGCCGGGCCCGAGGACGTGCGGGAGCTCGCCCGCGAGAGCCGTGATCTCAGGGAGCTCACCGCGAGGCAGTCGGTGTGCCGGGCGTGCCCGCGGCTGGTGGAGTGGCGCGAGGAGGTCGCGGACGTCAAGCGCCGGGCGTTCGCCGGCGAGACGTACTGGGGACGGCCCGTCGCGGGGTGGGGAGACGACAAGCCGCGCGTCCTGATCGTCGGGCTGGCCCCGGCGGCGCACGGCGGCAACCGCACCGGACGGGTGTTCACGGGCGACCGCAGCGGCGACTGGCTGTTCGCGTCCCTGTACCGCACGGGCCTGGCCGCCCAGCCCACCAGCACGCACGCGGCCGACGGCCAGCGGCTGATCGGCGCGCGCCTGGTCGCCGCCGTCCGCTGCGCCCCGCCGGCCAACAAGCCGACGATCGAGGAGCGCGCCACGTGCTTCCCGTGGCTGGTCCGCGAGCTGGAGCTGGTCGCCGACCCGCTGCGCGTGATCGTCGCCCTGGGCGGCTACGCCTGGCAGGCCGTCTGGCCCGCGCTGAAGGCCGCCGCGTACACCCTTCCCAGCCGCAGGCCGCCCTTCGGCCACGGCGTGGAGGTCGAGATCGCCTACGACGGGACGCCGATCCGCCTCATCGGCTGCTACCACCCGAGCCAGCAGAACACCTTCACCGGTCGCGTCACCGACCAGATGCTGGACGCGATCTTCGCCAGGGCCGCCGAGCTGGGAGGGTAGGGCGGTGCGCCGCCCGGCCGTGGGTGAAGTGCGGCACTAGAGGAAAGTTTCACGGAACTTCACCGGCGAAACCCGGGCGATGTGCGCCTTCCAGGAAAAATCTTGGTTCTGCGCAATTATCCGATTGGCGCTGAGACCTCCTCGTGACGTAAGATTGTGAATGGTTTCACAAGCGACCATGCGCAAAGGGGCACTTACGTGGACCACAAGGCGAAGCACATCCTCATCGTCGGTGGAGGGTACGTCGGTCTCTACACGGGCCTGCGGCTCCAGCGCGGCCTGCGCAAGGAGCTCGCGTCCGGCAGCGTCCGCATCACGGTCATCGACCCGCAGTCCTACATGACCTACCAGCCCTTCCTCCCGGAGGCCGCGGCGGGCAACCTGTCCCCGCGCCACGTCGTCACGCCGCTGCGCCGGGTCCTCCCCAAGGTCCGCATCCTCAACGGCAAGGTCACCAAGGTCCATCACGAGAACAAGACCGCGACGTTCGTCCCGAACTCGGGCCCGAGCGAGGAGATCGCGTACGACGTCATCGTCATGGCGGCCGGGTCGATCTCCCGCACGCTGCCCATCCCGGGCCTCGCGGACGCCGCGATCGGCTTCAAGACGGTCGGCGAGGCCATCGCGCTGCGCAACCGCGTCCTGGCTCTGTTCGACCGGGCCGACTCGACCGAGGACGAGCAGGTGCGCCGCCGCGCGCTGACGTTCGTCGTCGTGGGCGCGGGGTTCGCGGGCGTGGAGGCGCTGGCCGAGCTTGAGGACATGGGCAGGGACGCGGTGAAGTACTACGACTCGCTCAGCGAGAAGGACCTGCGCTGGGTGCTCGTCGAGGCGAGCGACCGCATCCTGCCGGAGGTCGGCCCCGAGATGGGCCGGTGGACGCTGGAGGAACTGCGCGAGCGCGGCATCGAGGTCAAGATGGAGACGCTGCTGAAGTCCTGCGTGGGCGGCAACGTGGTGCTCTCCGACGGCGAGGAGTTCGAGGCGGCCACGATCGTCTGGACGGCCGGCGTCAAGCCGAGCCCGGTCGTGAACGCCGGTGACCTGCCGCTGGACGAGCGCGGGCGCGTCAAGACCTCGACCAAGCTGACCGTCGTGGGCGTCAAGGACGCCTTCGCGGCCGGAGACGTCGCGGGGGTGCCCGACATGACCAACCCCGGCCAGTACTGCGCGCCCAACGCCCAGCACGCCGTCCGCCAGGCCAAGGTGCTGGCCGACAACATCGTCCGTAGCATCCGGGGGCTCCCGCTCGAGGACTACCGGCACAAGTACGCGGGGTCGGTAGCGGGGCTCGGCCTGTACAAGGGCGTCGCGAACGTCTACGGGGTCAAGCTTCATGGATTGCCTGCGTGGTTCATGCACCGGACCTACCATCTGTCCCGGGTGCCTACGTTGAACCGCAAGGTCCGCGTGGTCGCCGACTGGACCCTCGCCCTCTTCTTCAAGCGGGAGACCGTCTCGCTGGGCGAGATCGAGTCGCCTCGCGAGCAGTTCAAGGCGGCCGCCGCCACAGGCTGACGGCCTCACGGTTCCGGTACGGCTCGCGCCTGCACGACTCGGGCGCGGGCCGTACTGTTCTGTGGAGGGATAACGAAGGTGACGCGGTGAATTCTGGCGAGTTGAGCGGTCTGTTGTTCATTGCCCGAGTCGCGAGGGCGCGGGGCGTATACGGTTATCTTGCGCAGTACGGAAGGAAGAGCAGAGACGTGGGCTCTGACCCGTTACGCAAGTGTGGTCCGTTACGTATGATTTACGGCGCCCCCGTAGCCCAATGGCAGAGGCAAACCCCTTAAAAGGGTTCCAGTGTGGGTTCGAGTCCCACCGGGGGCACCCCTGCCGACTATATGAAACACCCCTGATGGCAGTAACGCTCCCGAAGAGCTATATCCTTGTCGGTTTGGCGCTCGCCACGGGACATTCTGGGTAAGCCCAGAAACCCCCCAAGAGGCGGACCGCTTCCCCTCCGCCGTGAATCGTTACCATTCCGTGCCGTCTCGCCGTTATCGGCTCCCGGCCCCCGCCAAGCCGCTCTCCGGCCCTACGGCGGCTCCCGCGGGCGAACGACCGCCGGGCGGTTCGGAACGGCAAACGACTTCTGGAGCGTATAGCCCGAAAAAACCGGTTTTCCGAAGAACGTAACGTAACAAGCCTCCTTATCCCCGCGAATCTCGCCACGCGTACACCGCGTCCCGTAGCATCCGCCCCCGCCCGAATCCCGCGGCGGGGCGCCAGGCCCGCCGCCTCCCGCCGGGCCTCCGCCGCAGGTGATCGAAACGCAATGTTCGGGGCGGAACTCGGGTGCGGGGCCGGTCGTTGTACCCGTTGCCGCTGGAGGTCGGTGTGTGCCGAAGTCCGGGGGCGATTCGCGCCAGGGTCTCTCCTGGCGCAATGACGGATGTAAAGCTATGCGCTACAGGCGGCACTCCCTGTGAGGCTCGACCGAACAGGCTGATCGCAGGTCGCAGTGGAGGCAGTGATGCAGAGCAGGAACCCGGTTCTCAGCAAACTGGGCCGAAACAACCAGTCCGGGGCAGGCTACGGCGTGAGCCCGCAGTACCTGCAGGACATGTACAACGCCCCGTCGTACGCACCGCCCACCGCGACGCGGCCGATGACGATCGACGACGTCGTCGTCCGGGGGTTCATCACCCTCGGCACGCTGGTGGTGGCGGCCGCGGCGGCCTGGTACCTCAACCTCGGCTGGGGCGTCGCCGCGCCCGCCGCGATCGTGGGACTGGTCCTCGGCCTGATCGTCTCGTTCCGCCAGAGCACGAACCCCGCGCTGATCCTCGGATACTCCGTCGCCTACGGCATCGCCATCGGCGTGATCAGCAAGATGTACAACTATCTGTACGAAGGCATCGTGTTCCAGGCGGTGCTCGGCACGATGGTGGCCTTCGCGGGCGTCCTCGCGGTGTACGCGCTCAAGGTCTTCCGGCCCACGCCGAAGTTCACCAAGTTCGTCGTCGCGGCGGGCTTCGCCGCGGTCGGCCTGATGCTGCTGAACTGGATCGTCAGCATCTTCACCCACGGCGGGCTCGGGCTGCGCAGCGACAGCCCCATCGGCTGGATCTTCAGCGTCGCGATGATCCTGCTCGGCTGCTTCTTCCTGCTCCTCGACTTCGACTCGATCGAGCAGGGCGTCCGCGCCGGCGTCCCCGAGAAGTACTCCTGGCTGATGGCCTTCGGCCTCACGGTGAGCCTCGTCTGGCTGTACCTGGAGATCCTCCGCTTCATCAGCTATTTCTTCAACAACGACTAAGGATTTCGGTCAGGACGTCCCGCCGCCGGGCGGCGGGACGTCGATCCTTCCGGCATGCTCACCTGAGCTTTGGGTAAGCCCACAGAACGCCACCAACGATCTACCTCGTGTAAGGGAAGCCTGGCCATTAGGGTCTTGCCATCGCGGGGCTGGTGATGCAGTGTCTAGCAAAAGAGGCTTCACTCATGGAGGTGCCCATGTCGTTGAACCACTCACCGGAGACGCAGAACAAGCTGATTGCCAGGGTTCCGGACATCACCGGACGCGCACTCCCAGAGTGGTTCCAAGCCATCGACAACGGCCCGGCGTTCCTTCGTTGTGACGAGCGGGCCAACTGGCTCGCCGACGAGCACGGGCTGACCCATGGCTACGCGGCCGCGATCGTCATCGAGCACGAGCGGCAGCGCCGTTCGCGTATGGGCTACATGTAAGCCCTACGCCCAGCCCAGTGCGCCCACGTCAGCACACGACGTGGGCGCACATGTTGTGTGGGGGCCGGGTCATCATGAAGACATGGATCTCGACAAGGCCCGTGACTTCATCCGAAACAACCACCCACGTTCAGCATGATCTGGGCGATCAGCTGAGCCGCTCCAGCACCATGGCCATGCCCTGGCCGCCGCCCACGCACATCGTCTCCAGGCCGATCGACTTGTCGTGGAAACGCAGGCTGTTGATCAGCGTGGAGGTGATCCGGGCGCCCGTCATGCCGAACGGGTGCCCGACGGCGATGGCGCCTCCGTTGACGTTCAGCCGGTCCAGGTCGATCCCGAGCTCCTGGTAGGACGGGATGACCTGCGCGGCGAAGGCCTCGTTGATCTCGACCAGATCGACGTCGCCGATCGCCATCCCGGCCCGTCCGAGCGCCTGCCGGCTCGCCTCGACGGGCCCGAGACCCATGATCTCGGGTGAGAGGCCGGTCACGCCGGTCGACACGATGCGCGCCAGGGGCGTGATGCCCAGCTCCGCGGCCTTCACGTCGCTCATCACGATCACCGCGGCGGCGCCGTCGTTCAGCGGGCAGCAGTTGCCCGCGGTGACGGTGCCGTCGGGCCGGAAGACCGGCTTGAGCCGCGAGACCGCCTCGTAGGTCGTGCCGGCCCTCGGCCCGTCGTCCTTGCCGACGACCGTCCCGTCGGGCAGCGTGACCGGGGTGATGTCCCGCTCCCAGAAGCCGTTCGCGAGGGCCTTCTCGGCGAGGTTCTGCGACCGGACGCCGAACTCGTCCTGCTCCTGACGGGTCACGCCCTTCAGCTCGGCGACGTTCTCGGCGGTCTGGCCCATGGCGATGTAGACGTCGGGCAGCAGGCCCTTCTGGCGGGGGTCGCGCCACTCGGGGCCGCCGCCCTCGGCCCGCTTGTCGGTGCGCCCCTTGGCGTCCAGGAACAGCGGGTTGGTGGTCTCGGGCAGGGTGTCGGAGTTGCCCTTGGTGAAGCGCGAGACCATCTCGACGCCCGCCGAGATGAAGATGTCCCCTTCGCCCGCCTTGATGGCGTGGAAGGCCATGCGCGTGGTCTGCAGCGACGACGAGCAGTAGCGCGTGACCGTCGTGCCCGGCACGCCGTCGAGGCCGAGCAGCACCGCCACCACGCGGGCCATGTTGAAGCCCTGCTCGCCGCCCGGCAGGCCGCAGCCCAGCATCAGGTCGTCGACGTCGTTCGGGTCGAGCTGGGGGACCTTGTCGAGCGCGGCCTTGATCATCTGAACGGTCAGGTCGTCGGGACGGATCTCCTTCAGCGACCCCTTGAAGGCTCGGCCGATGGGCGAACGTGCGGTCGCGACGATGACTGCCTCGGGCATGTGGCTCTCCTGAGTTCGTGGCCGGGCGGGGCTCCCACTGCGGAGGTTACCGCGCGGTAGGCCGGATGCCACGTCACGGGGGCCTAGAAACAGAACTATGTACGGTAAACAGGGCCCCGGCGCGCGACCGCGGGCCCTCGGCCGCCGCAGCGGCGGTCAGCCGTACATGCCAGGGGCGGCGGCCTTCGCGTCCTCCACGGCGTTCAGCGCGCCCTTCTCGTCCCGCCAGAGGCGCCAGCCGTCCTGGCCGCCGGTGAACCACACGGGCGGAGCGCCGGACCCGGGCACGCGCTTGCCGGTCGCCAGGTCGAACTCGCACAGCGATGCCACCGAGTAGAAGCCTCCGGGCGCGCCGGCGAGCGGCAGCGGCTTGGGGTCGGTGACGCAGAACGACCAGCCGCGCCGCCCGCCCACGGGGGTGGGCCGGCCCGAGGGCAGTTCGAACGCGGCCCCGGACGCGCCGGGCTTGAGGAAGTCGAGCCGCGCCATGTCGCCGGGGAAGGCCAGCCACCAGCCCGTGCCGGGCACCTGGTCGGCGGTGATCTGGCCGAGCACCCGGCCGGACACCGGGTCGAGCCGGGCGAAGCCGCCGTACTGCCCCCGCTCGTCCACGGGGCGGACCACCGGGGCGTACCCGGGGCTGCCGCTCGGGTACACGCGGACCACCGACGGCCGGAGCCAGTTGACCGTGCCGTCCGCGAGGGCGACCGAGAACAGGCCGAAGGACGACGCCTTCTTCTTGCCGGGAGGGGTGTACGGCGCGACGTACCCGACCAGGTCGCCGCCGGACGCGCCGAAGGCCCAGCCGCCGGACAGGTCGACGCCGGGGCTGAGCGCCTGCTCGACGGGGAGCCGCCAGGCGGGCTTGCCCGTCTTCACGTCGTGCGAGGCGAGGACGGGGTGCGTGGCGAGGTGGAGCATGACGACCTTTGAGGAGTCGGACCATTCGACCTCGGCGATGCCGGGCACCTTCCACAGCACCGTGCCGGTGAGCGGGTCGAGCACGACCATGCGCGCCGAGGCCAGCGCGGTGTTCTCCGACAGGCACAGGCGGCCGCCACAGGGCTGCGGGCCGAAGGTCGAGTGCACCGGGCGGGTCCAGAGTTGGCGCCCGGTGCGCGCGTCACGGGCGACGAGCGTGGCGTTCCACGTGCGGCCCTTGCCGCCGGGCCCGGCCGGGGCGACCGCGGCGACGACCGCCTGGCCGGGGGTGGTCTGGACGGCGGCGGGCGGCTGCACCCCCATGCCGGGCAGCCGGCCCGCGATCTCCGCCGGGTGCGCCCACAGCTTCTTCCCGCTGCTCAGGTCGAGGGCCGCGGTCTCCAGCGAGCCGTCCGGCGTCATGGAGGTGACGGTGGCCACGCCCGCGGCCACGGCGGCTCGGCTGACGGCGTTGACCTCGGCGTTGCGCCAGGTGCGATGGGTCTCCTCGGTGGCCGCCTTGCTGGTGGAGCAGCCGGTGAGGGCGAGCACCCCGGCGAGCGCCAAGGCCGGTTTCGTGAGGGGCCGGAACACGGGCATTGCACTCCAATGTGGGCAGAGTGACGACTCTGCCGCGGAGGGTGACCGTCATCAGGCGGTACGAGGCATGGCCCCCGGCCGGCGGCGAAGGATCGCGGCCCATCTTCCCTGGGGGCCGGTCGCGCGGCCGGCGACGCGGGTCGCGGTGACCTCGGTGCCGGGCTCCTCCGCGGCGATGGCCGCCGCGAGGTAAATCGATTGGGATGCCTCGCCGCGCTCGGATTCAGGCTCGGGCCACAACCCCAACGCAGCGCATACAGACGGTAGCACTACGTTAGCGGACTGTTGGTAGCCTCGAAGAGATGGGTGATATCGATCGGGTCCGAACATCTCGCCCGGGTTCATGTCGAATTCCGGCCCGAGGACGTCGGCGAACGCCACCGTGCGGCCGCCCTCCTCGATGACGGCCACCGTCTGCGCCGCCGCGAGCTGGCGGCTCCACCGCCGCGTCACCCAGCGGAGCGGCTGCCCGATCGGGCGAACCGTACCCAGGTCCGGACATGTGCCGACCACGACCTCCGCGCCCGCCTCGCGCAGCCTGCGCACCGCCGTCTTCAGATGCCCTACGGCCAGGGGGGGCTTGGTCTGGGTGGTCACGTCGTTCGCGCCGACGAAGATGACCGCGATGTCGGGGTCGGTGCGCAGGGCGCGGTCCACCTGGAAGGGCAGGTCCGCGGAGACCGCCCCGGAGCGCCCGAAGACGCTCAGCCGCACGGGCCGCTCGGCCACCGCCGCGAGGCCGCCGGCCAGCTGCACGGCGGGCGTGGTGTTCGGGTCGGTCATGCCGAGGCCCACCGACGTCGAGTCGCCCAGCATCACCATGTTGATCGGGTTGACCGGGTTGATCGGCTCGGCTGTCCCCTCAGAGGCCCACGTGCCGTAGAGCCCGTCGGCGTCCGGCCCGTCCATGCCGTGCGGGCGCCCGACCATCTTGCGCGCGAGCAGCGCCTCGGCCATGAGCAGGCCGTACACGGCCGCTCCCAGCGCGGTCGCGCCTCCGCCTCCGAGCGCGGCCGCGGTCGCGATCCGGCGGGCCGCCCGAGCGGTCCCCGGCGTCCAGATCACCATGCCCGCTGTTCCCTTCTTTGGTCCGTATTTTACGTCGTTGTTTGGTTCCGTCCTGGTTTCACGGGGTGCAGTGACCACGGCTTACGTGGTTCCTGGCTGGTTTTCTGGGTTGCCGCCTGTTTTGAGCACTATGATCGCGGCGGCACCGGTACGCGTGGGGCGCGACTCGCGGACGCCTGTCCCTTGAGGCGGTGGTCGTGACGGTACGGTGAGTAGTTGAACACGCTGGACGACCACCTGACCCCCTCGGAACTCCGGCATCGGTAAGCTGACAAAGCTCGGTAAATGAGGTGTTATTCCCGGTGCGCGTACACGATTCGCTGATCGAGCTGATGGGCAACACTCCGCTCGTCCGGCTGCGCAAGGTCACCGCCGGCGTGCCGGGTCAGGTTCTGGCCAAAGTGGAATATTTCAACCCTGGCGGCTCGGTGAAGGACCGCATCGCGCTGCGCATGGTGGAGGCGGCGGAACGCTCGGGCGCGCTGCGCCCCGGCGGCACGATCGTGGAGCCCACCTCGGGGAACACGGGCGTCGGCCTCGCGATCGTCGCCCAGGACAGGGGCTACCGTTGCCTGTTCGTGGTGCCGGACAAGGTCGCGCAGGACAAGATCGCGGTGCTGCGGGCGTACGGCGCCGAGGTCGTCGTCTGCCCGACGGCGGTGGCGCCCGACCACCCCGAGTCCTACTACTCGGTCTCCGACCGGCTGGCCCGCGAGATCCCGAACGCCTGGAAGCCCGACCAGTACTCCAACCCGGAGAACCCGGCGAGTCACTACCACTCGACGGGGCCCGAGATCTGGGAGCAGACCGAGGGACGCATCACCCACTTCGTCGCCGGCGTCGGCACGGGCGGCACGATCAGCGGCACCGGGCGCTACCTCAAGGAGGTCTCCGGTGGGCGCGTGCAGGTCATCGGCGCCGACCCGGAGGGTTCGGTCTACTCCGGCGGGTCCGGGCGTCCGTACCTGGTCGAGGGGGTCGGCGAGGACATCTGGCCCGCCACCTACGACACCACGGTCGCCGACCGCGTGATCGCGGTCTCCGACAAGGATTCCTTCGGCATGACCCGCCGACTGGCCCGCGAGGAGGCGCTGCTCGTCGGCGGCTCGTGCGGCATGGCGGTCGTGGCGGCGCTCCGGGTGGCCGCCGAGGCCGGTCCCGACGCCGTCATCGTCGTCCTCCTCCCGGACGGCGGGCGCGGCTACCTGTCCAAGATCTTCAACGACGACTGGATGGCCGACTACGGCTTCCTCACCAGCCCGAGCGAGGAAGGGCTGGTCCGAGACGTGCTCGGCCGCAAGACGGCCGGCCTGCCCGAGTTCGTCCACGCCCACCCGCACGAGTCGGTGAGCACGGCCATCGCCATCATGCGCGAGTACAGCGTGTCGCAGCTCCCGGTCATGAAGGAGGAGCCGCCGGTCATGGCGGCCGAGGTCGTCGGCTCGATCGTCGAGCGCGACCTGCTGGAGGGCCTCTACCGCGGCAAGGTCTCCGGTGAGGACCCGATCCAGGACCACATGTCCGCACCGCTGCCGATGATCGGCGCCGGCGAGCCGCTCTCGGTGGCGATCGAGGCCCTGGAGAAGGCCGACGCCACGGTCGTCCTGGACGACGGCAAGCCCGTCGGCCTGGTCACCCGCCAGGACCTCCTCGCCTACCTCGCCAGCGGCACCGCCTAAAGAGGCGCCCCGTTAAGCACAGGGAACCAGGCGCGTACTTCCCAGGCACCGTCGGGGGCGGGGCCGGCGAACATCCGGCCGCCCACGGCGGTGACCCGCTCGCTCATGCCCACCAGCCCGAACCCGCCGCCGAGCCGTGAGAAGCGCGGGTCCGACCCCGACCGGTGGTTGCGTACGCGCAGTACGGCCCCGCCCTCGGCGTGCCTCAGGTCGGCCTGCACCCAGCGGGCGCCGGGGGCGTGCCGGCGGACGTTGGTCAGGGACTCCTGCAGGACGCGGTGCAGGGTGGTGAGCACCTCCGGGGCCATGGACGCCTCGCTGACGCCCTGGGCGATGTCGAAGGCGACCTGCGGCCCTCCGGCGGCGAAGCGCTCGACCAGCAGGCGCAGGTCGTTGAACGTGACCCCGGGGTTGCGCGCCGCGTCGTCCTCGGCGCGCAGCACGCCGACCAGCCGGCGCATGGACGTCAGCGCCTCCGACCCGGCCCCGGCGATCGCGTCGAGGGCGGGCACGACGGCGTCGGGCCGCTGCGCGGCGACGGTCCTGGCCGCCTGGGCCTGGACGACGATGCCGGTGATGTGGTGGGCGACGAGATCGTGCAGTTCCCTGGCCAGTTCCAGGCGTTCGGCCCTGCGGACGGCGTGGACGGTCTGCTCGCGGCGTTCGACCTGGTAGCGCAGGTAGCTGCCGATGCCCATCGCGACGGCCCAGAGGACGAACAGCATGAATCCCCACAAGACGGCCATGTTGTCGGGCGTGCGCAGGCCGCTGTTCAACTGCAGGGCGAACATCGACAGCACCGTGAGGACGACGGCGGTCCGCAGCGGGCGCACCCAGCGCAGGACGCCGACGGTCAGCAGCAGCAGGGCGCCGCTCTCGGCGAAGCCGGGGGAGCCGCGCCACCGGAGCGCGAACATGACGATCGAGACGGCCACCGAGATGGCCATCAGCAGCACGACGCCCTGGACGCGGAACCGCCGCCGCCACAGGTAGGCGCCGATGCCGACCAGCCCGATCAGGGGGACGGCGACCTGTCCGTAGCGCAGCAAGGCGGCGAGCGCGAAGTCGGCGAGCAGGAGCACCACGAGCCAGCAGACCAGCGCGATCTCGCTGATCCGCTGGATCCACCAGACGATCCGGGGGGCGTCCCTCACGGACATCGAGCGTAAACCGGACGGCGGACTACGGGATCGGCCATTCGGACGATCGGCCGATGGTCATCTCGAACTTCCTGGCGAGGCGCGACGGGTATCGCGGCGGCGATGCTGGATCGTGAATGGAGGGGAAATGACTGTCTTCGGTGTGATCCTGCTCATCCTCGGCGTGTGCTCGTTCGCCCTTCTGGCCCTGGCCGACCCCGTGCTCCTCTCGCGCGTCGGCCGCGGGGGGACGGGCGAGGACCTCTAGCGCCTCCCGGCCACGCCCGCCGCGTCCACTGCGTCCACTGCGTCCACTGCGTCCGCCGGGTCCACCGGCTCCGGGGAGGGAGCCGGTGCCGGCCTCATGGCCTCCGGGGCGGTGTCCGGCCACCACGCCCGCCCGCCGAGCGTCGCGGCCAGCCCCGGGACGATGACCAGCGCCAGCCCCGCGCCCCCGGCCGCCAGGCACAGGCCCGACAGGACGCCCGAGCCGCCCGCGGTCAGCGTTCCCGCGGCCAGCAGGGCGGCCAGGGCGGGCGGGCCCGCGTACTTGACCGCGAGCGCCGAGCCGGTCCGCGGGTCGCGACCGGCACGGGTGGCGGCGCGCACCCTGGCCAGGACGAGCACCGCCGACGCGACGCTCGTCACCAGGGAGAACATGAACACGGCGAGCTGCCGGCCCGGGTCGGCGGCGGCCGTCCCCGCGGCCCACGCGACCAGCAACCCGCCGGTGGTCACGTAGATCGGGGCGACGAGGCTCCGGAGCACGAGCGCGAGCACCAGCGCGACCAGCACCCCGGCGACCGCCATCACCGTGAAGGGCAGCGGCTCGGGCTCCAGCACCGGCCCGGTCGCCCCCATCGCGAGGATCAGCGCCGCCGTCACGGCCGTCCACGCGCCTGGCCGGGCGACGACGGCCCGTCCCAGCCGCGCGAGGGCGGTCGGCGGCCCCGTACGGCGCCGCCCAGGCCACGCCAGGGAGCCGCCCAGCACCGCCAGGACCGCCGGCACGAGGGTGAGGACGACCAGCATCTGGACCGCCGAGGTCAGCGCCAGGGACGGCCCGAGGCCGCGAGGCAGGGCGCCGAGGGGGAGGGCGGCGCAGGCGGCCATCCAGGCGGCCCCGGAGGTGGCGACGACCGCCCCCACCTGTTCGAGGGCGGTGACGACGGCCCGCGCGGGCGGCTCGGCCGCGTGCAGGCGTTCCCGGACGCGGTGGGCCAGCATCGTGGCGGACCCGGCGGCGGTGCCGTAGGCGAACACCTCGGGGGCCGGGGGCAGGCCGAGGCCGATGAGCAGCCCGGCGGACAGGCAGTGGACGGCGACCGCCGCGAGCACGGCCGTGAGCGCCGCGGCCGGGGATCTGAGCACGACGATCAGGACGAGGAGCGCCAGGACCGTCCCCGCCGCTCCTCCGGGGCCGGCGGGCAGGGGCCCGTAACCGCCGGGAAGGGCCTCGGGCCAGGTGACCAGCGCGGCGGCGAGCACCGCGAGCCAGGTGGCGAGCACCCAGCCGGCGCGGCGGGTGGTGAGCCCGCCGATGACGTCGAGCATCGTCTTGGTCCCGTCGTCGGCCGTCGCGGGCGGAAGCCGCCTTGACGTCCCCGACCGCGGCGATCATGTCCGTTTCATGACCGGTACGTTCACCACGATGACTCGACAATAAGGATGTTCCGCCCTCCTGCCATCGGACGATCGGCCGATCCAGGGCTCGTTCTTCCGCCGTAGGGGACCGAGCAGGGGCTCCTCCTCAGGATGGGGCGATAGCGTGTGTGCATGATAGAAGGTTTCGAGACATTGGCCGTTCACGCAGGCCAGGAGGCCGATCCGCATACCGGCGCGGTGGTGCCCCCGATCTACGCCGTGTCCACCTACAAGCAGGACGGCGTCGGCGGGCTCCGGGCGGGTTACGAGTACAGCCGCTCGGCCAACCCGACCAGGACCGCGCTGGAGGAATGCCTGGCCGCCATCGAGGGCGGCACGCGCGGCCTGGCGTTCGCCTCCGGCCTCGCCGCCGAGGACACCGTGCTGCGCGCGGTCTGCGCCCCCGGCGACCACGTCATCATCCCGGACGACGCCTACGGCGGCACCTACCGCCTGTTCGCCCAGGTGCTCTCGCGCTGGGGCCTGCTCTTCGACCCGGTCCCGCTGCACGACCTGGACGCGGTGCGCGCCGCCGTCCGTCCCGAGACCAAGGCCATCTGGGTCGAGACGCCCACCAACCCGCTGCTCGGCATCGCCGACATCGAGGCGCTGGCCTCGATCGCCCAGCAGGCGGGGGCGCTGCTGATCGTGGACAACACCTTCGCCTCGCCCTACCTCCAGCAGCCGCTGGCGCTCGGCGCCGACATCGTCGTCCACTCGACCACCAAGTACGTCGGCGGGCACTCCGACGTGGTGGGCGGCGCGCTGGTGGTCCGGGACCGCGACCTCGGCGACCGCCTCGCCTACCACCAGAACGCGATGGGAGCCGTCGCCGGGCCGTTCGACGCCTGGCTGACGCTGCGGGGCGTCAAGACGCTGGCCCTGCGCATGGAGCGCCACTGCGACAACGCCGAGCGCGTCGTCGACCTGCTGCTGTCGCACCCGCGGGTCACCGAGGTGCTCTACCCAGGGCTGCCGGGCCACCCGGGCCACGAGATCGCGGCCAAGCAGATGCGGCGCTTCGGCGGCATGGTGTCGTTCCGGGTCGCCGGCGGCGAGGAGGAAGCCGTGCGGGTGTGCGACCGCACCAAGCTGTTCACGCTGGGCGAGTCGCTCGGCGGCGTCGAGTCGCTGATCGAGCACCCGGGGCGCATGACCCACGCCTCGGTGGCGGGCTCCGCGCTGGAGGTGCCGTCCGACCTGGTGCGCCTGTCGGTGGGCATCGAGACGATCGGCGACCTGCTGGCCGACCTCACCGAGGCGCTGCGCGACTAGCGGCCGCCGTCGCGTCCCGGGCTCAGGGGTTGAACCAGACCATGAGCACGAGGATCACCAGCCAGATCAGTGCCGTGATCGACGAGAGCATGGCGATCCTGCCGGTCTGCACCTTGGCGTCGTCCTCGGGGGTCTCGCTCGACAGCACGCGTACGGCGGTGCGCTGGTCGCGTTCGATCATGACCAGCAGCACCGCCGCCACGATGAACAGCGTCATCGAGACGGACAGGTAGGGCTTGGCCAGGGCGCTGCGGCCCAGGGCGATCCCGAACAGGAACACCGCGAGCGTCAGGACGCCGAAGACGCGCGTGGTGCGGTGCAGGTGCCGGAGCACGCCGACGTCCCGGGCGCGGATATAGCGCGGCGTGAAGCTGGTGGCGACGGTCACCGGGCCGATCGCGAAGATCGCGAAGCCGATGTGCAGCCAGAGCAGAAGCTTGTCCAGGAACGACATGCCGCCGAGGCTATCGCCTGGGTGATCAGCCAGGGAACGGTCTCGGCCCAACCGCGGGCAATCTCACGACCGGGGGACGTCGTGCGCGCCCATGGCGGACTCGGCGATCTCGTCCGCCTCGTCCTGCTTGGGCGGGGTCTGCGCGTGGAACCGATTGTTGACGGTGAGTTCGAACATCGTGACGGTGAGGACCATCACGAGGAGGAGAGCGACCGCCGCGATCATGGCACCCTCCTTTCACGACAGGCGAAACGGCGGAACCGCCTCAGGGGGGCCGTCGTCGGCATACTGCCAATAAATATCCTCGGCGCTTGCATTTGGATAGGCAACCGATTAACGGTCGGCGGGCGCCTCGGAATGCCAGTGATTCCATCGTTCCCGGCACGCCGCAACGATAAGGGTGATTGTCCGCAAATCCGGCGTTGAGCAGGGCGGGGCAGGGGCGGCGGCCTCAGCGGGCGCGGCGGGACCGCAGGAAGTCGCTGACGACGTACTCGCCGAGCCGGTCGGCGCTCGGCGAGAACACGCGCCCGCCGTTGCGCCGGGCGACCTCGTCCACGAACTCCTTCAGGCGCTCGTCGGTGGCCAGCATGAAGACGTTGATCGTGGCCCGGCGCCGGGTCATCTTGTCGACCTCGGAGAGCGTCAGCTCCAGCGTCTCGCGGGACGGCGGCCACTCGAACCAGTAGCGGCCGTTGCGGGTCAGGTGGGCGGTCGGCTCGCCGTCGGTGACGACGATCACCACGGGCTCGAAGTCCGGGTGCCGGTCCAGGTGGCGTCCGGCGATGAGCAGGGCGTGGTGCAGGTTGGTGCCCTGGACCATGTCCCATTCGAGGCTCGCCAGCTCCTCGGCCTGGAGCACCCGGGCGTAGTTGGAGAAACCGATGATCTGCACGGCGTCCCCGGGGAACTTCGAGGCCACCAGCGCCTGGAGCGCCAGCGCGGTCTGCTTGGCGGGCGCCCAGGTCTGGCGCAGCGCCATCGAGTACGACAGGTCGACCAGCAGGCACACCGCCGCCGCGGTCCGGCGCTCGGTCTCGGCCACCTCGAAGTCGTCCACCGACAGCGACACCCGGCCGCCCGCGCCGCCGCGCCGCACGCCGTTGACCAGCGTGCGGACGACGTCGATGGGCTGCTCGTCGCCGAACCGCCACGGGCGCGAGGAGCCCGTCAGCTCCCCGGCCGCGCCCGCGTCCCGCTGGTCGTGGTCGCCCCTGCGCCCGGCGTCCAGGGAGTCGAAGACGCGCCGCAGGGCGGTCTCGCCGAGCCGGCGCACGGCCTTGGGCGTGAGCTCCAGCTTGCCGCGCTGGCGGCGCAGGTAGCCCTGGCGCTCCAGCTCGCGCTCGATCTGCCTGAGGGCCTCCAGGTCGTCCACGGCGGACCGGCCGAGGGCACGGCGGATCGCCGCCTCGTCCACGTCGTCCAGCCGGGCCCCGGGGTAGTCCTGCTGGAGGGCCGCCTCCAGGTCGTTCAGGTCGGCGAGCTCCTCCAGGGCGGTCACGGCGTCGCCCATGCCGAGGCCCTGCTCGCCGTCCATGCGCTCGGAGGAGTCCCAGTTGAGGTCGGGGCGGCGGGCGTACAGGGACTGGCTGAGGCGGGCCATCTGCTCGGCGAGGCCCGCGTCCTGGAGGGTCTGGTCGATCAGCGCCTGCAGTTCGGCACGCTGCTCGGGGGTCATGGAGGCGAGCATCCGCTGGGCGGCGGCGGCGCGGCGGGCGAGAATATCGATGAGTTCATCGAGGTTACGGGGATTTTCCGGAAAGAAATCCCGGTATTTCTCCATGAACTGCTCGAAATCATTTTGGGTGTGCTCGCCGCGCGCGTCCCGGTCGAGCATGTCGTTCAAATCCGACATCATCTGCCGAACCCGGTTCATCGCCTCCGGGTCTGGATTCGCCAGGGCTTCGCGCATGCCGCGGAACCGGCTGTCGAGCACCTCCCGGCGCAGCAGATCACGCAGTTCCTCGAACGTCTGCCGCGCCGCCGCCGAGCGCCACTCGTACGAGCCGAGCCGCTGGACGGCGCTCG
Source organism: Sphaerisporangium sp. NPDC051011 (assembly GCF_040653595.1). Taxonomy (NCBI): domain Bacteria; kingdom Bacillati; phylum Actinomycetota; class Actinomycetes; order Streptosporangiales; family Streptosporangiaceae; genus Sphaerisporangium; species Sphaerisporangium sp. NPDC051011. The sequence continues at coordinate 64,699 of NZ_JBFAGG010000009.1, forward strand.
CCGTGTCGGACGGCACCGAGTCCAGCTCGACCTCGCGCAGCCGCGCCTCGTCGGAGGGGTCGGGGAACAGCTCGGCGCGCTCCTGGCCGATGGCCTTGTCGAGCAGCGCGCGGGCGCGGTCGAGCGTGCCGGAGAGATTGCCCCGCTCGGACAGCTCACGGCGGCGCCTGCGCACCTCGCGCAGCAGCTCGTCCAGCCCGCGCCGGTCCGGGGCGCCGGGCAGGCCGCGCCGGAGCAGATCACGAAGGGAGTCGAGGGGGGTGGAGCCCTGCAGGATCGCGTCGCCCATCTCGTCGAGCGCGGCGCGTACGTCGTACGGCGGTGCCAGCGGATCGGGTCCGTCGTGGTACTCGCCGTATCGGTATCCGCTCATCACTTGGCAGCCTAATCGTCAGATGTCCGATGTGCGATGAAGTGACCGATCCAGGGAACGCCTCGCGGGGCGGCGTACCGAAGCCGGCACGCCGCCCGCGGGAAACGCGCCTCAGGTGCGGTAGACGGCCCCGCCGTCCACCTCGTCCTTGGACAGGCGCCGCATCAGGAAGAGGCCCTCCAGGGCGAACTCCAGCGCCGCGGCGGCGTGCCCCGGAGACTCGTCGCCCTCGCCCATGCCCACCGCGGACATGATCTTGGCGAGGCCGTTGACCTGGCCGATCCGCTGGAGCAGGTCGGTCGCGGTGGTCAGCTCGCCGGACTCGATCTGGACGCCCTCGGTGAACTTGTCCAGCAGCGCGGACAGGTCCATGCCCCCGAGCGTGCCCCGGAAGGTCTCGGCGACGGCGCGGCGCAGCAGGTGGGCGAGCACCTCGACCTCGCGGCCCTCCTCGCTGACCTCGAACTCGACCTTGCCGCGCAGGGTCGGGACGACGGCCGGAAGGTCGGCCACCCGGGTCACCGGACGCTCCTCGCCGGTGATCGCGGCCCGCCGTACGGCCGAGGCGGCGGCGGTCTCGGCGGCGGCGATGGCGAAGCGCGCCGAGACGCCCGAGCGTGAGTCCACCGCCGTGGACTCCCGGACCAGGCGGGTGAAGCGGGCGATGACCTCCACGATGTGGTCGGGGAGCTCGGCGCTCAGGCCCGCGCCGTCCTCGGTGGCGAGGGGGAGCCCGTTCTGGACCTTCCAGTTGAGGGCGGCCTCCTGGCGGATGAGGTCGAGCTCGTCCTCCAGCGAGATCGGGTAGTGGGTGCGGATCTCGGCCCCGAAGCGGTCCTTGAGCGGGGTGATGATCCGTCCGCGGTTGGTGTAGTCCTCGGGGTTGGCGCTGGCGATCAGCAGCACGTCCAGGGGCAGCCGCAGGTTGTAGCCGCGCACCTGGATGTCGCGCTCCTCCAGCACGTTGAGCAGGGAGACCTGGATGCGCTCGGCCAGGTCGGGCAGCTCGTTGACCGAGAAGACGCCGCGGTTGGTGCGCGGCACGAGGCCGTAGTGTACCGTCTCCGGGTCGCCGAGCGTGCGGCCCTCCGCGATCTTGATCGGGTCGACGTCGCCGATCAGGTCGCCGACGGAGGTGTCCGGCGTGGCGAGCTTCTCGCCGTACCGGTCCTCCCGGTGCCTCCAGTCGACCTCCAGGTCCTCGCCCCGCTCGGCCGCGAGCTTGACGCAGCGGACGCACGCCGGCGCGTACGGGTGGTCGTTGATCTCACACCCCTCGATCACGGGCGTCCACTCGTCGAGCAGGCCGGTGATCGTGCGGATCAGGCGCGTCTTGCCTTGGCCGCGCTCGCCGAGCAGCACCAGGTCGTGTCCCGCCAGCAGGGCCCGCTCAAGATGGGGGAGCACGGTCTCGTCGAATCCGACGATGCCCGGGAATCTGGGCTCGCCTGCGCGTAACCTGGCGAGCAGGTTCTCGCGGATCTCCGCCTTGACCGTGCGATAGGTGTGTCCACTTTCGCGCAGGTCACGCAGTGTGCGGGCCTGCGGGGTCTCACTTCGCGGTGTGGGCGATTCATGCACGGGAACGAGACTACGTCGCGGGGGAAGCTTGTGGCAGCTTATACACATTTCGGATCTTGACCATTGTGTGACGCTACGCGCGCGTCGTTACTCCCGTAGTGGGGAGAATCCGGCCAAGAGGGTCAAAACCCAGCGACACACAACGACTCGCGCGGAAGGGGAGGCGAGGCGTGTGGCAGTGCTGACGAGCCGGTTCGCGGACGGTCTCGCCGTGGGCTCCGACCTGGAAGCCGTCGCCGAGCAGGCGGTGCGCCAGGCGCTCTCCGGCCTGTCGGGTCCGCCGGACCTGGTGTGTTTCTTCATCTGCGGAGAGGACCCCGACGAGGTCTCCCGCGCCGGGCTGCGGGCCATGCGCATGGCGCCCGGGGCCCAGGTCATCGGGTGCAGCGCCACCGGCGTGATCGGCGACAGCCAGGGCGTCGAGCACACCTCGGCGGTCAGCGCCTGGGCGGCCAGTCTGGACGGCGCCCGCGTGACGACGTTCGTCCTGGAAACCCTGCGCATGGAGGATCGGTTCGTGATCATCGGTCTTCCCGACCGCGATCCGGACGACCGGGTGGCGATCCTGCTCGCCGACCCGTACAGCTTCCCCACCGACGCCTTCGTCGAGCACTCCTCCGACGTCCTCGGCGACCTGCCCCTGGTCGGAGGGCTCGCCAACGGCATGCGCGGCCAGGGCTCGGTCCGCCTGTTCGCCGGCGGCGAGATGTACACCGAGGGGGCGATCGGCGTCATGCTGAGCGGGCCCGTCAACGTGAGCACCGTCGTCAGCCAGGGCTGCCGCCCGATCGGCCCCACCATGGTCGTCACCCGCTCCGAGGACAACCTGCTGCTCGAACTCGCCGGCCAGCCCGCGCTCGCCCGCCTGGAGGACATCGTCAGCGGGCTCGACGAGGACGACCGGGAACTGGTCGCCTCCGGGCTGCAGATCGGCATCGCCATGGACGAGTACGCCGAGAGCCACGAGCGGGGCGACTTCCTGATCCGCGGCATCCTCGGCATCGACCCCGAACGCGAGGCCGTGGCCGTGGGCGACGTGCTCGACATCGGCCAGAGCGTCCGCTTCCAGGTCCGCGACGCCGCCGCGGCCGACGAGGACCTGTACGAGCTGCTCGACGCGCACGTCGAGGAGCGCGGGCGCATCGACGGGGCGCTGCTGTTCTCCTGCAACGGCCGGGGCGCCGCCATGTTCGGCAGTCCCGACCACGACGCGCTGGCGCTGCACGACACGCTCGGCCCGATCGGCATGGCCGGGTTCTTCGCGGCCGGCGAGGTCGGCCCGGTCGCCGGCCACAACCACGTCCACGGCTTCTCGGCGTCCATCCTGGTCTTCTCCAGCCGCCCGGACGGCCCCGGCGGCGAAAGGGCCGCGCGCCGCGTCTGACGCCCTGACGGTGCCGGGTTCGACGCCTTGATGACGTCGGGTCCGGCTGGTGGCGCCGGGTCCCGTCGATGGTGCCAGGTCCGATTGATGGTGCCAGGTCCGGCGCCGTGACGCCCTGAGGGCGCGAGGGCCTGACGCCCTGGTGACCGCCGTGCTCGCCCGGCATGTGATCCTGTACATCGCGGGCGCGCGGGTCCCGCGACGGAGTAACGGACGTTCCCGCTCCGGACGTCTGGGAGGCAGGGCTCAGGTGACGTACGACGCGGCGCACGGCGCGGGGATCACACGGAACGCGGACCCGGCGGACGGGTCCGGCGCGGTGCTGGCGGTCGACATCGGCGGGACGAAGTTCGCCGCCGCCCTGGTCGGCCCCACGGGGCAGATCATCGTGGCCGACCGCGTCGCCACCCCGCCCGGCGGCGACGCCGAGGCCCTGTGGGAGGCCCTGGCCGCGCTGGTGGACTCCGTCGTCCGGCGCGTGCCCGGCGCCGATCCGATCGGCGTTGGAATCGGCTGCGGCGGTCCGATGAGCTGGCCCGACGGCCACGTGTCCCCGCTCAACATGCCCGGATGGCGCCGCTTCCCGCTCCGTGACCGGCTCGCCGCGCGCTTTCCCGGCGTGCCGGTGCGCATCCACAACGACGCGATCTGCATGGCCGCCGCCGAGCACTGGCGCGGAGCGGGCCGGGGCAGCGACAACATGCTCGGCATGGTCGTCTCGACGGGCGTCGGCGGCGGCCTCATCCTGGGCGGCCGCCTGATCGACGGCGGCACGGGCAACGCCGGGCACATCGGGCACGTCGTGGTGGACCCGGACGGCCCGGCCTGCGAGTGCGGCGGCCGCGGCTGCCTGGAGGCCATCAGCCGCGGCCCCGGCCTCGCCTCCTGGGCCCTCACCCAGGGCTGGATCCCGGGCTCCGGCACGGAACCGGCAGGGCCGGACAGGCCGGACGTGGCACTGAAAGCGGTCGCGACGCCCGGCGTGGAGGCGGCAGCGGTCGCGACGCCGGGCGTGGGGGCGGCAGCGGCCGAGACACCGGGGGTGGGGTCTGACTTGGGAGCTGTGGCGTCCGAGGGGGTGGGCGCGCCTCGTGGGCCGGCGGCCGGAGGGTTGTACGTCGAGGCGGCGCGGGCCAGCGGCCGTCAGCTCGCCCTCGACGCCGCCGCGGGCGACCCGATCGCGCGAAGCGCCTTCACCCGGGCCGGCCGCGCGCTCGGCATCGCCATCGCCTCGGCGACCCACCTGTGCGACCTGGACCTCGTCACCATCGGCGGCGGCCTGTCCCAGGCGGGCCCGCTGCTGTTCGAGCCGCTGGAGCAGGCCCTGCGCGCGCACGTCCGCATGGAGTTCGCCGCCCGCGTCCGCGTCGTCCCCGCCGCCCTCGGCCAGGACGCCGGCCTGATCGGCGCCGCCGCCCTGATCCTCGCCGAGGACCACTACTGGACCGGCCCCTTCTGAGGCAGGCCTTGCCTGAGCCGCCCGACCAGGCGCCTCCGACGTCTGTCCGGCCGATGTGCGGCTACGGTCGTGGTCCGCGCGCTTCACGGCAGGGATGCCGGCTCTCTCCCAAGGGCGATCCGTGCGGGCGGTTGCGCGCCGCCGGTCGGACACGCCGGACGCCCTATCACGGGGACGAATGGGGTGGAACAGGCTGGTCGCCACAGGCGTCCTAATTAGACCGATTTATACCCTCATGCTGCGAAAAGTTCACCGGAGCTTTGGCGGTCTTTGCCTTTATCTGACCCGATTTGAGCGGAGATCCTGACGAGTGTCGTAACACCCCCGCAAGGAGGCTTCGTGCACACCCTGCAACGCCCCCGGCTCGCCTGGCCCGCGCGGCTCACCGTCCTGCTCGCCACCCTCATGTCCCTGACCTTCGTGGCGGGCGTCACCCCCGCCGACGCGGCGGTCTACAGCTCCTGCACCATCTCCCGCTGCTCCGACGCCCGCTACGCCGCGAGCGTCTGGTCGAGCAAGGGCTACCCGACCACCGCCGGCTGGTACACCTGGCCCGACGGCCGGTACAACTACACTGGCGGCACCTTCCAGAACCGGGAGGGTCAGCTTCCCGCTGGCGGCACCTACAACGAGTACGACGTGTACTCGCGGGCGCGCGGCGCCGCACGTGACGCGTACCGGATCGTCGTGAGCCGCAGCACCGGCGCGGTTTGGTTCTCCCCGAACCACTACACCGACTTCTACAGGCTCTAGGAACTTCCATGACATCCGCCGCACGTCCACTGCCGCACTGGCTGACGGTGTCCACCGCCCCGGCGCCCGCCGCCGGGGATCCCGGCCGGGGTCACGGCGACGTCGTGGACGGGCGCGCGTGTCGCACCCGCGCCGCCTTCTTCGAGGAGGCGGCGCGGGCTCTGCGCCTGCCCGGCTACTTCGGCCGCAACTGGGACGCCCTGGCTGACTCCTTCCGCGACCTGACCACCGCTGGCAAGGTCGCCCTGGTCATCGACCACGCCGAGGACCTCCTCGCCGACGAACCCCCCGCCCAGCTAGCCACCCTCCTCGACATCCTCGCCGAATCCGCCCAAACTGGCCTAACCACAACCCTCCACACCACCCCCGACGCCCAACCAACCCTCCACACCCGCCTCACCGCCGCCTTCAACTGAGGGCAGCCCGACCGCTCCCCCCGGCCCTGGGCGCTGATTCGCCGATGAGCGCTCGTCGGCTGTTGTAACGGTTTGCGGGCCTTCGTCCAAGCAGGTGTGTAAGCAGGCGGACGACGAAGGGAGTGAGGCCGGTGCGCCTCAGACAGGCCGGGCCGGGGGAGATGGCCGGCGATCCGGAGGCCTTCGAAGCCTTCTACCGGCGGCACATCGACGAGGTGACCCGATTCCTGGCCCGCCGCGTCGACGACCCCCACACGGTCGCGGACCTCGTGGCGGAGGTCTTTCTCGCCGCGATCGACTCCGCACACACCTACCGTCCCGCCCTGGGGAGCGAGACGGCCTGGTTGTACGGCGTGACGCGCAACACCCTGCTGGCCGAACGGCGGCGGGCCGCGCGGGAACTCCAGGCCGGGCGGCGCATCGCGGGCCGCCGGTTGCTGGAGGCGGACGACGTCGCGCGCCTGGAGGAACGGATCGACGCGGAGGCCTCGGCACGCGAGGCGCTCGACGCCATGCGCGAACTGCCGGAAGGCGAGCGGGCGCTGCTGGAACTGGTCGTGGTGGACCAGCTCACCCTCCCGGAGGCCGCCTCCGTTCTTGGTATCCGCCAGGGCACCGCCCGTGTGCGGCTTCACCGCGCCAGGCGGTCGCTCCGGCGCGTTCCCGGCGTCGTGCCGCCCCTCGTCATGGAAGGACTCAGATGAACGGCACTTTCGAGGACAAGCTGCTCGGAGAACTCAAGGCGTACATGGCCGCGGGGCCGCAGAGGGAGCACGCCCCCATTCGTCGCAGGGTCGGCAGGCTACTGCTGGCCGCAGGTGTCGTCGGGGTCGCCGCCGCGGCGGTGGTCGTCGTGCCCTGGGCGACCGGATCCGGATCGCCCGCCTACGCGGTGACGAAGAACGCCGACGGGTCGGTGACCCTCACCCTCCGCGAGTTCCGCGCCCCGGAGACGGTGGAGAGGGATCTGGCGGCCGCGGGGGTGCGCGCCGACATCGCCTATATGCCCCTGGGCAAGCGCTGTGACGTGAGCCGGTACCGGCCCCTGGACGCGGATCAGGCGAACTTGCCGACCAGGGAGGAACTGGAGAGCAAGGACCCCGGGGTACGGGCCAGGGTCCGCGAGAAGCTGGAGAGCAGGCCGTCCGGCAAGGCCGTGCGACTGTGGGACGGCATCACGATCTACCCCCGCCGCATCGCTCCCGGGCAGACGTTGGTGATCGACATCGCGGAGAATCCGCGAACGCCGACCGTCAGCGATCCGGGCGTCGAATGGCAGTTCAGCGCCGGGCTCACCGAAGGCCCGGTCCGGCCGTGCCGGCCGGTCGACGATCCGTCGGCGTTCCGCATCGGCGACGCGACGCCTCCGCCGGGAAGCTGATCTCGGTGCCGTCGTGCCGTGCGGCGTCCGGAAGGCGTACGGCACGACAGGGGCGGGCAAGCCCTCTCATGGGGTGACACACGAGGGCGGCCCGGTGGCGGTGGTCAGTGAGGCGGAGTGGGAGACTTCGGGCATGGCGCGCCCTGAGGTGACCTACGACGACGTGGTCGCCGCACGTGAGTTGCTGGACGGCGTGATCGTCCAGACACCGCTGTTGCATTCCCGGCTTCTGTCGGAGATGGCCGGCGGTCCGGTCTATCTCAAGTGCGAGAACCTCCAGCGGGCGGGTTCGTTCAAGGTACGCGGTGCCTATGTCCGGATTGCCCGGCTCAGCGAGGAGGAGCGGTCGCGCGGGGTCGTGGCCGCGAGCGCGGGCAACCACGCGCAGGGGGTCGCCCTGGCGTCCGGGCTGCTCGGATGCAAGGCGATGGTCTTCATGCCGCACGGCGCGCCGCTGCCCAAGGTGGAGGCCACACGCGCGTACGGCGCCGACGTGATCTTCGCCGGGTCCACGGTGGACGAGGCGCTGGCCGCCGCGCGGCAGCACGCCGAGGAGACGGGGGCGATCTTCATCCACCCGTTCGACCACCCCGACGTCGTGGCGGGACAGGGCACGGTCGGGCTGGAGATCCTGGAGCAGCTCCCCGAGGTCGGCACGATCACGGCGGCCGTGGGCGGCGGCGGGCTCGCCGCCGGGGTCGCGCTCGCGGTGAAGTCGATGCGTCCGGGGGTGAGAATCGTCGGCGTGCAGGCCGAGCGGGCCGCCGCGTACCCGGCCTCGCTCGCCGCCGGGCACCCCATCCTGGTGGAGCCGGCCTCGACCATGGCGGACGGCATCGCGGTCGGCCGTCCCGGCGACATCACCTTCGAGATGATCCACTACCTGGTCGACAGCGTGGTCACCGTCTCGGAGGAGTCGCTGTCGCGGGCCCTGCTGCTCTGCCTGGAGCGGACGAAGCTCGTGGTCGAGCCCGCGGGCGTGGCCGGGGTCGCTGCCCTGCTGGAGCTGCCCCGCGCCTTCGAGCCGCCCGTCGTGGTGGTGCTCTCCGGCGGCAACATCGACCCGCTGCTGCTCTCGCGCGTCCTACGCCACGGCCTGTCGGTCGCCGGGCGCTACCTCGCGTTCAGGATCCGCCTGCCCGACCGCCCCGGTGCCTTGGCCACGCTGCTCGCCCGCCTCGCCGACCTCGGCGCCAACGTCCTGGACGTCGGCCACGAGCGCGTGAACCCGCGCCTGCACCTGGACGAGGCCGAGGTCCTGCTCCACCTGGAGACCCGCGGCCCCGTCCACTGCGACGAGGTCCTCGCAGGCCTCCGCCGCTTCGGCTACAAACTGATCTTCAGCTAGATCCTTGACTTGGCGGATGTGAGGGCATATAGCCGTGTTCGCGGTCAAGCGGCGGCAATGATTTTGAGGGCGAGCGCTCGCAGCGGGGCGATCCTCGTACGAGCGGTCCCGTGATAGACGGCGTTGGTGCAGATGACCAGGTAACGACCCGTCTCCGGAGCCAGGTAGAGACTCGTGCCGGTGAAGCCGTGGTGATAGGCGATCCGGCCCCCTTCGATCAAGATCCACGACAGCCCGCGTTCAAGGCCCGGCTCGATCGTGGCCTGTGGAATCAGGCTCACCCGTAGCCAATCCCCCAAACTGGAGGTGGAATCTGTGTACGCGGTGAGCAGATGCACGGCGTAGGTGGCCAGGTCCACACCACTGGAGAAAACGCCGGCGTGCCCCGCAACGCCGCCCAGCAGCGCGGCGTTGTCGTCGTGCGCGGCGCCCCAAATGCGCGGGGCGCCAGGGATGCGTTCTTCGGTCGGCGCGACCTGTGGCGTGCGGGCGATGGGCCCAAAGGTGGTGAACGGCATGCCGAGGGAGTTCCACAGATCGTCGGTGATCTCGTCCAGTCGCCGCCCGTTGACGTGTGCCAGGGCCAAGCCGAGCAAGATATAACCACGGTTGATATACCGGTGAGCGCCGGGGGCGTCTTCGAGTGGTTCGCGGCACAGGAGTTCGTAGAGCGGCGCGTCGGCGCCGCGATACTGGTCCAGACGGGTGGAGGCCCGCAGGCCAGAGGTGTGTGCGAGTAGTTGACGTAGGGTCGCTTCACCGCTGGGCGCTTCGCCGTTCATCGCGGGCAGGGCGTCGCGGATGGGCGCGTCAAGATCGAGCAAGCCGAATTCGAGAGCAGACCCGATCAGGGGCCACGTTGCGACGACCTTCGTCAACGAGGCGATGTCGTATCTGGTGTGCTCGGTTGGCGTGAGGTCGCCGAGTTCGGGCGCTACTGTGCCGGCCGCTAGGACGTGCCGGTCCCCGGCGGCCGTGCCGTAGACCACGACACCGCCGGGAGTGGCGCCGAGAGCGACCACCTGGTGCAACATCTCGGCGAGCCGCGCCGTGTCGTTGGCGGTGAACGGTAGGGACATTCTCTAAGCCTCCGCATCGGTGGTGATGTCGGCGCCCAGCGCGACGAGGTTGGCCGGCAACCGGCCATAGCCGCGCCGCAAGTGGTACACCCCCCGGATCGTAGAGGTCCCCTCCGCTGCCAGGGTGGCGATCAACAGCGCCGTCACAGCCCGGATGTCGGCGGCCTCCACCTGGGCGGCGGTGAGCCGTACGGGGCCACGCACGTGGATCGTCGCGCCGGTTGAGGAGATGTCCGCGCCAAAGGCACGCAGCCCCGTGACGTGGGTATCGCGGCGGGGATAGACGCACTCGTGAAGTTGATGCGTCCGGGGTCAGGATCGTCGGCGTGCAGGCCGAACGGGCCGCCGCGTACCCGGCCTGATGGGCCTCGCCTTCGGCTCGGGCTGTGTTTTCCTGGGCCTGACGGCCCCATCACGCTTCGCGGCCTTCCCCCGGCTCATATGTGAAAGGGCCATGCCGCGCCGACGTGGCATGGCCGACACGTCACCCGAGATCGCCCCTCTTCAGGCCGCCAATGAATGCCTGCCATGCATTGCCGCTCAGGCGCACGAATGGTCCGCTCGGGTTCTTCGAGTCGCGGATCGTTCTGCCGCTGCCGGGGAGGGAGGCGACTTCCACACAGTTGTCGTTCGAGGTGCTGCGAATACTCTTGCGCCAGGTGAGCGCGGCGCTGCGATCCACTGTTCACGCCTCTATTCGTGTTGAAGTTGCTCATGGCGGAGCTGTGCGTCCGGGTCACCGATCACGGGCCTGACCTGCCTCGGCATCTCGATCTCGGCATGGACGCCGTTCACGGCCGGGGCCTGCTCATCGTCGCCGCCCTGGCTGACGAGCATGGTGTCACTCCGTCCGCCGGTGGTCCCGGCAAGACCGTCTGGGCCCGCTGGTGGCACACCTCTCAGGCGTCCGGCGAGCCCCTCGGCACGTCCGTCACCCGCACGCCCGAGGAGCCGCGCGCCGCCGAGTGACGGATGCCTCTTCTCACCTGGAGGGTCAGCGCAGGGCGGGGCGTTCGGGTTTGTAGAGCCAGGCGTCGAAGAGGTCGCCGAGTTTGCGGCCGGACATCGACTCGGCGAGTTTGATGAACTCGTCGGTCGTAGCGTTGCCGTATTTGTGCTGGGTGGTCCAGGTCCTGAGCAGGTCGAAGAACTTCTGGTCGCCGATGCGCTCGCGCAGGACCTGGAGGGTCATCGCGCCGCGGATGTAGACCGAGTTGTTGAACAGGTCCTGCTTCTGGGCGATGCCCGGGGGGTACCGCCACATCGGGGCGTTTTTGGCGCTGTAGTAGTCCTCGAAGGTCTTGGCGGCGCTCAGGCCGCCGTTGTGCTCCGACCACAGCCATTCGGCGTACGTCGCGAAGCCCTCGTTGAGCCAGAGGTCCCGCCAGCGGGTGATGCTGACGCTGTCGCCGAACCACTGGTGGGCCAGTTCGTGGGCGATGATGCTCTGGTCGGGGTCGAAGCCGCCGTACATCGGCTTGGTCTGGTTCTCCAGGGCGTAGCCGGAGGAGAAATCGTCGATCACGCCGCCCGTGGACGAGAACGGGTATGGCCCGAAGACCTTCGACCAGTAGTCGGTGACCGTGGCCGAGGTCGTGTAAAGGTAGTCGAGCCGCCGGCGGAACGCCGGGTCGGTCGCGGCGTACACGGGGATGCCGCCCGGCGATCTGCCCGTCTTCACGTCGAACTTCCCGAGCGTGATCGTCGCGAGGTAGGTGGCCATCGGATGGGACTCGCGCCAGGAGAACGTGGTGGTGGGCCCGCCGTTGACCGGCTTGCCGCGCAGCTCGCCGTTGGCGATGACCGTCGTTCCGGCCGGGACGGTGATGTCGAAGTCGAAGGTCGCCTTGTCGGCGGGGTGGTCGTTGGACGGGAACCAGGTCTTGGCGCCGTTGGGCTCGCTGGTGACGAACGCGCCGTCCTTGGTGGGGATGAACCCGTATGTGCCGAGGTTGGATGAGTTGCGCACAGGGTCCGGCTTGCCGGCGTAGTCGACGGCGACCTCGAACGACGAGCCCTTCGCGATCTCCGTGGCGGGGCTCACGGTCAGCTCGTCCCCCTCGCGGGTGAAGGTCGCGGCCCTGCCGTCGACGGTCACCCTGCGGACGGTGAAGCCGTGCAGATCGAGGTTGAACCGCGAGAGGTTCTGGACGGCCTTCGCCGTGACGCTCGTCACGCCGGACAGGTTCTTGGTCGGCGGGTCGTAGGCGAGCTTGAGCCCGTAGTGGGCGACGTCGTAGCCGCCGTTGCCGTCCGTCGGGAAGTCAGGGTCGCCGATGCCCGCCGCGCCGATCGAGCCACCGGTGTCGGACGCCTGGGTGCCGCCGGGCGCGGGAGCCGCCGTGGGAGGCGTGGCGGGCATGGTCGCGCCGTTCGAGGGGGCGCAGGCACCGGTTCCGAGGAGGGCCGCCGACAGCACGGCCGTCGTCAGCCGCTTGGGCCACAAGAGCTGCATGTCTCGCAGCCTACGCGAGAAAGCGCAGGTCATCAGGCATCTACGACGATGGTAGAGGCGGCTTTGTCATGCAAAGCCTGCTTCTTTCCATCGAAGAGAATCCACAAAAGGTTTAGCAGACCGAGGCAACACACCATGCTGAAGATGCCATACAGGGCTTCTCGGACGGCCGCCTGCCCGGCCGTCACCGGCTCCTGGGTGGGGTCCTGCACGACGCGCAGCCGCATCAGCTTCTTGCCGGCCGTCTGACCGCGCCAGAAGGCCGTCAGCAGCCAGAAGTAGAGGAACCAGATCAGCCCCAGCACGATCCCGTTGCCCGTGTGGACGGCGGTCACGTCCCCTGTGGGCCCCCGCTCCACCGCCGTGGTGGAGAACGGCGAGGTGAGCACGCCCACGATGACCAGGTCGATCACGCCCGCGACCAGGCGCCGCACCCGGCCGCCGAGTGGCGCCGCCCGGCGTCCGTACGGCGGCTCGTCGGCCCCGTAGCCGTACGGCGGGGTGTGGCCGCCGTACGGGGGCTCGCCTGGTGGCGGTCCGTCGTACGGCGGCCCGGTCCCGGGTGATCGCATGAAGCGTTGATCACCAGGCGGCGCTCACCGCAAAGCCGGGGTCGCGCAAAGAACGATCACAGGTTGCCGCGGCGGTCCTGCTCGCGCTCGATGGCCTCGAACAGCGCCTTGAAGTTGCCCTTGCCGAAGCCGAGGGAGCCGTGCCGCTCGATGAGCTCGAAGAACACCGTCGGGCGGTCCTGCACCGGCTTGGTGAAGATCTGCAGCAGGTAGCCGTCCTCGTCGCGGTCCACCAGGATGCGGTGCCGCTTGAGCTCCTCGACGGGGGCGCGCACCTCGCCGATGCGGGCGCGCAGCTCGGGGTCGTCGTAGTAGGAGTCCGGCGTGTTCAGGAACTCGATCCCGGCCTCGCGCATGCGCTCGACGGTCCGGATGATGTCGTTGGTGGCGAGGGCGATGTGCTGGACGCCCGGGCCGCCGTAGAACTCCAGGTACTCGTCGATCTGGGACTTCTTCTGGCTGACCGCCGGCTCGTTGAGCGGGAACTTCACCTTGCGGGTGCCGTCGGCGACGACCTTGGACATCAGCGCCGAGTACTCGGTCGCGATGTCGTCGCCGATGAACTCGGCCATGTTGGTGAACCCCATGACCTTCTTGTAGAAGTCCACCCATTCGTCCATCTTGCCGAGCTCGACGTTGCCCACGCAGTGGTCGATGGCCTGGAAGAGCCGCTTGTCCGGCGGCGCCACGATGGGCTCGGCGGCCACGTAGCCGGGCAGGTACGGGCCGCTGTAGTTGGCGCGGTCGACCAGCGTGTGGCGGGTCTCGCCGTACGTGGCGATGGCCGCCGTCACGACCTTGCCGTACTCGTCCTCGACGACGTGGGGCTTCTCAAGACCCCGCGCGCCCGCCTTCACCGCGTGGGCGTAGGCGGCCTCGACGTCAGGGACGTCCAGGGCGAGGTCGACGACGCCGTCGCCGTGCCGCGCCACGTGGGAGGCGATCTCGGTGTCCGGGCGCAGGGAACCACGCAGGACGAAACGGGCGCTGCCCGAGGTCAGCACGTAGGCCGCCTCGTCGCGGCTCCCCGTCTCCGGGCCCTTGTAGGCCACCAGTCGCATGCCGAAGGCCGTCGAGTAGTAGTGGGCGGCCTGCTTTGCGTTGCCCACCGCGAAGACCACTGCATCCATGCCATGTACGGGAAATGCATCGCTCATGAGGCCAACTCTCAGATGTTGTGGCCTATATGTGCAAGCGTTACTAATTTTAGTGGACAAGTTGTCTGGCCAAACCGCCTCAAGGGCGGTAATCTTGTACAGCATGACGATCGACGGTCTGGACGTGCGCCTGATCTCCCTGCTCGCCGCCGAGCCGCGCGTCGGCATCCTGGAGGCGTCGCGCAGGCTCGGCGTCGCCCGGGGGACCGTCCAGGCGCGGCTCGACCGCATGGTCGAGAACGGAGTGATCACCGGGTTCGGGCCGGACATCGACCCGGCCGCCCTGGGGTACCGGGTGACCGCGTTCGTCACGCTGCAGATCCGGCAGATCGCCGGGCACGACCCCGTGAGCGGGCTGCTCGCCGCGATCCCCGAGGTGCTGGAGGTCCACACGATCACCGGCGGGGACGACATGCTGTGCCGGGTGGTCGCGCGCAGCAACGCCGACCTGCAACGGGTGATCGACCTGATCGTGGACGTCGAGGGCGTGATGCGCACGTCGTCGGTGATCGCGCTGGACACGCCGGTCGCGTACCGCGTGCTGCCGCTGGTGGCCGACACGCCCCGGCACACCGCTTCCTAGCCCGGCCGGGGTCCGCCCGCCTGGAGTCCCGGGTCCTGGGTCCGTCGGCGGCTTTCGCGGCCCGACGTTTCGGACGAAGTCGTGGCAATCAGCAGGCGCCGTCCGTACCGATCCGGGGTAACCGGGAGCGTCTCCCATGCATCCACCTGGAAATCTGCGAGCCTGTTCATACAGAGATCGACCGGTCACTCGACGCGCCGGACATCGGTGTTTATGGTTTATCGTGAACGATCCGCCCAGCTCACGGGGGTAGCTGAGCCGCAGATCGGGGGGACGCCGTGCGGGACGCAGGGAAGAAGCGCCGGCCGAGGCGCCGTCTTCTCCACCGTTTTCTCATCGCGGGTGGCGTGGCCATCCTGGGAGCCGTCGGGCTGCTGGCGCTCGCCTGGTTCCTCACGCCCATCCCCGACACGACCCAGAAGGAGGCCACCGCTCAGGGGTCTGTGTACTACTACCGCGACGGCAAGACCGTGCTGGCCTGGCAGGGGGTCAACCGCAAGAACGTCTCGATCGACAAGGTGCCCGTCCCGGTGCGTGACGCGGTCATATCCATAGAAAACCGGACTTTTTACCAGGATCGCGGCGTCTCACTCCAAGGGACGGCCCGCGCGATGTGGTCGACGTTCACCGGCAACCAGGTGCAGGGCGGCTCCACGATCACCCAGCAGCTCGTCCGGAACTACTACAGCGGGCTCGGCCAGGAGCGGTCGATCGTCCGCAAGCTCAAAGAGATCATGATCGCGCTGAAGGTCGACCAGTCCAAGCCCAAGTCCTGGGTCCTGGAGCAGTACCTCAACACGATCTACTTCGGGCGCGGCGCCTACGGCATCCAGGCCGCCGCCCAGGCGTACTTCGGCACGGACGTCGACAAGCTGACCCCGTCCCAGGGCGCCTACCTCGCGGCGGTGATCCAGCAGCCGTCGCGGTTCGCCAACCCCAAGGGCACCGACCTGGACGCGGTCAGGGCGCGCTGGCAGACCGTCGTGAACGCGATGGTGCAGACCCGGTCGATCACTCCCGCGCAGGCCGCCGAGATGGCTTTTCCCACGCTCGCCAAGCAGAAGAACCTCCTGTCGGCGACCGGCCAGAAGAGGTACATCCTCGCCCAGGTGCAGGCCGAGCTGAACCGCCGCGGATACTCGGACGAGGACATCCAGCAGGGCGGCCTGAAGATCACGACGACGTTCGACAAGAAGCTCATGGCGATCGCCGCGCGGGCCGTCACCGACACCCTGCCCGACGGCACGTCCGGCAAGGTTCGCACCGGCCTCGCCGCCGTCGACCCGGACACCGGCGAGGTCGTCGCCTTCTACGGCGGCAGGGACGCGTCCAACCAGTACGACAACGCGTTCTCGGCGAAGGTCCAGGCCGGGTCCACCTTCAAGCCGTACACGCTCGCCGCGGCGCTGGAGAACGGACTCGACCTCAACACGCTCGTCGAGGGCAACTCGCCGATCCGCGTCGCCTCCGCCAAGGACCCGATCCCGAACGCCGGCGGTGCGTCCTACGGCTCGGCCATCGACCTCGTCGAGGCCACCCGCGACTCCGTGAACACCGCCTTCGTCGACCTCGCGCAGAAGGTCGGGCTGAAGAAGGTCGCCCAGGCCGCCGAGGCGGCGGGCATCCCGGCCGCTCAGATCGCCAAGCAGAAGAACTACCCGACCTTCCCGCTCGGCACGGCGTCGGTCAGCGCCGTCCAGCAGGCGTCCGGGTTCGGCACGTTCGCGGCCGGCGGGATGCACCACGACGCGCACGTCATCCGCTCGGTGACCGACGCGAAGGGGCGCATCAGCAAGTTCACCGCCAAGGGCGTGCGCGCCTACAGCGAGAACACGGCCGCCGACGCGACGTACGCCCTGCGGCAGGTGGTCGAGGGCGGCACGGGCACCGCCGCGCGGCTGTACGACCGCCCGGTCGCGGGCAAGACCGGGACGAGTGACTCCTCCAGCTCCGTCTGGTTCGTCGGGTACACCCCGCAGCTGGCGGCGGCCGTGAACATGTTCCGCGACGACAACAAGACCGTCAGCGTGCCCGGGTACGGCGCGCTGTACGGCGGGTCGCTGCCGACGCAGGTCTGGCGGGCGTTCATGTCCGAGGCCATGGCCGGCAAGCCGGTGCAGGACTTCCCGGCGTCGTCCTACGAGCAGCAGTACAACAACTGGTACGGCGGCTGGGGCGACAACGGCAACGCCTGGGGGAACGGCAACGGCGGTGACGCCGGGTTCAAGAACCGCCAGAGGCCCGACAGGGCCCCGCGCGACCACCGGCCCACCACCGGCCCCAACGACTCCCCGCCGAGCGGCCCCGGCCCGTCCTCCCCACCCGACGACCACGGCGGCGGCCCCACCGCCCCCGGCCCCGGCCCCGACGACCCGGACGGGCAGATCCCGCCCCCGGACCAGCCCCCACCGGAAACCCCACCTCCACCAGCCTGACCCCTCCCGCAGGTGATGCGGAGACCCGGTCCGATCGGCCTGACCCGGCCCGCGGGTTGATGCCGCCCAGCCCCCGCTAGCCGGCCGTTAACGCGCGGAGTTCGCGGGTGAGGTCGGACGGGGTCGTCACGGGGAGGCGGCAGGTGAAGTCGCGGCAGACGTACGCCGCGGGCTCGCCGCCGACCAGGCCGCGCCCACGCATCAAGGGCACCTCGCCGTCGCCCAGGGCGATCACCGTTCCCGGTACGCCCGCCATGAGCGCGGCCCGTCGCAGCGCGGCCGTCCGAGGATCGTCCACGGGACCGCTGATCGCGACCTCCGGCGGCCCCGCCAGCGCGGCCTCGGCCACGGCCAGGCCCCACCCGGCGAACCGTGCGTGCCGCTCGGCGAGCACCGACACCGCGCCGAGGGCGGACTCCGCGGCCTCGCGGTGCCGCGCCGAGCCGGTCAGCGCCGCGTACGACAGCAGCGCCCCCGCCGCCGCGAACTGCCCGGACGGGGTCGCGTTGTCGGTCGGATCCGCGGGACGCTGGAACAGCCGCTCGCCGTCGTCCGCGGTGTCGAAGAAGCCGCCCGAGCCGTCGGGGAAACGCTCCAGCACGGTGTCCAGCAGGGCGCCGGCCCGCTCGAACCAGCGAGCCTCACCCGTGACGCCGTACAACGTCAGGAACCCCTCGGCGACGTCGGCGTAGTCCTCCAGGACACCCGCGTTGGGGCCCACCCGGCCGTCCCGCGAGGTGCGCGCCAGCCGCGACCCGTCGATGTGCACGCGGTCGAGCAGCTCGGCGGCCTCACGCGCCGCGCCGACCAGGTCGGGACGGCCGAACAGCGCCCCCGCCTCGGCCAGCCCGGCGATGACGAGGCCGTTCCAGGCCGCCACCACCTTGTCGTCCCTGCCGGGACGGACGCGGGCGGCACGGGCGGTCAGCAGCTCGGCGCGCACGTCGTCGAAGACGGCGCGGTCCGCGGGGTCGGACGGCAGGCGCAGCACCGACGTGCCGTGCTCGAAGGTGCCCTCGCCGGTCACGCCGAACATCGACGCCGCCCACGCCCCGCGCTCCTCGCCGAGGACCTCCGCGAGCTGCGCGGGCGTCCAGACGTAGAACCGGCCCTCCTCGCCCTCGCTGTCGGCGTCGAGCGCGGAGGCGAAGCCGCCCTCGGGGGTGCGCATCTCGCGCAGAAGCCACTCGGCGGTCTCCACCGCCACCCGCCGAGCCAGGGGAGACCCGCCGGACCGCCACCAGTGCGCGTAGACCCGCAGCAGCAGCGCGTTGTCGTACAGCATCTTCTCGAAGTGGGGGACCACCCACGCGGCGTCCACGCTGTACCGGGCGAAGCCGCCGCCGAGCTGGTCGTAGATGCCGCCCCTGGCCATCGCCTCCAGAGTGCGGCCCGCCATGTCCGCCGCCTCGGGGGTGCCGTGGCGGAGCAGGAACTCCAGCACCATGGACGGCGGGAACTTGGGCGCCGACCCGAACCCGCCGCGCGCGGCGTCGAAGCCGCGGGCCAGGTCGCGCACGGCCTCCTCGGTGACGCGGCGCGTGGGCGCGGGCCCCGGGGGCAGGGCCGTGGCCT
Source organism: Sphaerisporangium sp. NPDC051011 (assembly GCF_040653595.1). Classification (NCBI taxonomy): domain Bacteria; kingdom Bacillati; phylum Actinomycetota; class Actinomycetes; order Streptosporangiales; family Streptosporangiaceae; genus Sphaerisporangium; species Sphaerisporangium sp. NPDC051011. The sequence goes on from NZ_JBFAGG010000009.1 coordinate 83,250, forward strand.
GGTCGAGCGCCTCGACGACCTGGGCCCCCTGCGCCAGCACGGCGTCACGCTCGCTCGCCCACGCCTGCGACACGCCCGCCAGCAGCCGCTGGAACTGCTGCCGGGGGAAGTAGGTGCCCGCGTAGAACGGGTGGCCCGCCGGGGTGGCGAACACCGTCATCGGCCAGCCGCCGTGGCCGGTCATGGCGGTGGTGGCGCTCATGTAGACCGCGTCCACATCGGGACGCTCCTCGCGGTCGACCTTGACGTTGACGAACTGCTCGTTCATCAGGCGCGCCGTCTGGGCGTCCTCGAAGGACTCGTGCGCCATGACATGGCACCAATGGCACGCGGAGTAGCCGATCGAGACCAGCAGCGGCACGTCGCGGCGGCGCGCCTCGGCGAAGGCCTCCTCGCCCCACGGGAACCAGTCGACCGGGTTGCCGGCGTGCTGGAGCAGGTAGGGGCTCGTCGCGTCCTTCAAGCGGTTCATCAGACCTCCCCCGCGTACGCGGCCGCGTACGTCCGGATGACCGGCGGCGCGCCCGTCACGCGCCGTGCCCGCACCGTCGTTCCAACCCTAGCCCGAGGCTCCGACGGAAAATCCCAGGCGGCTCAGGCGCTTCTCAGATACCGGACGGACCGTATCTCCGTGCGGATGGCCGGACGCGGCCGTGGCACTTCCCGGACTGATGATCGCGGTTTAGGTTCCAGGAAGTGACTCCTCGGGGTACCCCATATCGCCGGTTTCTAGGAGAAGCTCCATGCGATTCACCCTCCGCAGGGGGTTCGGCGTCGCCACCGCGACCATGACCCTCATGCTCCCCCTGGTGTGGGCCGGACCGGCCGATGCCGGGTCCTCAGATCCCGACATCGCCGCATTAGCCCGTACGATCTCCGCGCCCGGCGTCGAGAAACACCTGCGGAAACTGCAGGAGATCGCCAACGCCAACGGCGGCACCCGCGCCGCCGGCACGCCTGGTCACGCCGCGTCCCGCGACTACGTGGCGGCGCAGCTCAAGAAGGCCGGCTACAAGGTGACGCTGCAGTCGTTCCCCTTCGACTTCTTCCAGGAGAAGTCGGCCGCCGCGCTCCAGCGGATCTCTCCCGACCCGAAGGTCTACACGCCGACCCCGCCCGACAACGGATCCCTCGGCGACTTCGCCACCATGACCTACTCGGGCTCCGGAGACGTCACCGCGCCGCTGCAGAAGGTCGACCTGGTGCTCCCGCCCCCGCCGACGCCCGGCTCCACCTCCGGATGCGAGGCGAGCGACTTCGCCGGGTTCACCCCGGGCAACATCGCCCTGATCCAGCGCGGCACCTGCACCTTCCAGGCGAAGGCGGCGAACGCCCAGGCCGCGGGCGCCAGCGGCGTGATCATCTTCAACGAGGGGCAGCCGGGGCGGACCGAGACCAACCGCGGCACCCTCGGGGACTCCAGCGTCACGATCCCGGTGGTGAGCGCGAGCTTCGCCGTCGGTCAGGAACTGGCCGCGCCCGCGTCGTCGGTCGTCCGGCTCAGGACGGACACGATCAGCGAGAAGCGCACCACGCAGAACGTGATCGCCGACTCGCGGTGGGGTGACCCGAACAAGGTGGTCCAGCTCGGGGCGCACCTGGACAGCGTCGTTCCGGGGCCGGGCATCAACGACAACGGGTCGGGCAGCGCGGCGATCCTGGAGGTCGCCTCCAAGATCGGCTTCCTGCCGACCAAGAACAAGCTGCGGTTCTCGTTCTGGAGCGCAGAGGAGCTCGGCCTGCTCGGCTCGGAGCACTACGTCGCCACCCTGTCCGCCGCGGACAAGGCCAGGACGAAGCTCTACCTCAACTTCGACATGGTCGCCTCGCCGAACTACGCGCTCAAGATCTACGACGGTGACGACTCCGACGCCACCGGCGCGCCCGCCGGGCCGCCCGGATCCGACGAGATCGAGGAGCTCTTCGAGAAGTACTTCGACACCCTGCGCCAGGGCCACGTGGGCACCGACTTCGACGGCCGGTCCGACTACGGCCCGTTCATCGAGGCCGGCATCCCCGCCGGAGGTCTGTTCACCGGCGCCGAGGGCATCAAGACGCCGGCCGAACAGGCGCTGTTCGGCGGCACCGCCGGGGTCGCCTACGACTCCTGCTACCACCAGTCCTGCGACACCATCGCGAACATCAACGGCAAGGCCCTGGCGCTGAACACCGGTGCCATCGCCACCGCCGCCCTGGTGTACGCGTTCAGCCGCGACCTGCCCGGGCCCGACACCAGGCCGGCCACCGCGGCGCGCACCACCGCGCCGCAGGCCCACGTCCACGCGCACGACGCGTCGGCGAGCTAAGACGCCGTCCGGACGGCCACGTGGCCGGGCGCTCACGCCGAGCGCCCGGCCACACTGGTGCCGGGACCGGTCAGATGATCGGGCAGCCCTCGCCTGGGACCGTGAGCGAGGTCCGGACATGGCTGATGACGACCTCGACGCCTTGATGTGAATCGCGTTGACCGTGAAAACGGCGAAGACGGCGCCGCTCGGGTGGCGGGGCGCCGTCTTCGGCTGAAGTTCTCGGGATCGCGGGGGTGGTCAGCCGGCGGTGACCATGAGGGCAATGCCGATCAAGATGACGATGGGGATCAGCCACATGATGGCCTCGATCGCGAACTCCTTGTACATCCTCGTACTACTCCCTTGCGATGATCTCTCAGGTCGCGCATGGCTTCGATGCAGCTTAACCGCATGTCACCCATGCCACGAGCGTCTCGCCCCAGCCATCCCGCCTCGACGACCATGCCGATCCCGCACCCGAGAAGGTGCTGAGAGACGACGCGACTGATTGGAACCGTATTTCTTTGGTGAGCGCTCTTTCCAAGTTTTCGTGTCCTCGGAAGAGTTGGTTGATCACACCGTTCATCATCACGCACTGAACAGGTGGGTGTTCGGTTCGCGGGCGGCGGGGGTCAGTTCTGGGTATTGGGTGACTTGTACGCCTGCCGCTTCGAGGGTTTCGGTGCCGGTGCAGTCGGCGAAGAGGGTCGGTTCCTGCCAGGCGTAGACGACGCGGGGGATGCCGGCGGCGAGGATCAGGGCCGTGCAGCTACGGGGGCGGGACGCGCGGGTGGTGCAGGGTTCCAGGGACGTGTAGATCGTGGCCGTGGCCAGGCGGGGGTCGTCGGGGGCGAGCTTGGCCAGGGCGGCTTCCTCGGCGTGGTCGTGCGGGGCGGTCTCACGGGAGTAGCCGGTCGCGAGGACGCCGCCTTCGCCGCCGACGATGACCGATCCCACGGCGAACGCGGTGAAGGACCTGGGACAGCGGCGAGAGAGCTCTACGCACTTGTTCAGCCACCGCAGGTCGGCCTCGGTGTCGTACTCAGGCGGGTTCGCGGTCATCGGTTCGTCGGTCATCGCGGCCGGTCGGAGGTGTGGTCGGCGGGCAGGTAGCGGAGGAGGACGACGTCGCCGATCGGGCGGGCCTCGGCCAAGGTCATGGGGTTGGCCGGGTTGTGAGGGAAGGCGCCATCGGTGACGAAGCGCGTCGCCCTGGAGTCGCCGACGAAGAAAGGGGCGATGACAAGGTGGAGTTCGTCGACCAGGCCTGAGGTCAGGAAGAGGGTGTGGACGGCCTGGCCGCCCTCGACCATGAGGCGGGTGACGCCGCGCTCCGAAAGGTCGGACAGGATGGCAGGGAGGTCGAGCGGGTCGCCGGCGTCCACGATGGTGGCGACGTCCGCCAGGCGGTCGCGGGCCTTGTCCGCGCAGGGGCTCGTGGCGTACACGATCTTCTCGACGTCGCCGAGGGAGAAGAAGCGGCGGCCCGGATCCAGGTCGCCGTCGCGGGTGATGGTGACCTTCAGGGGCGTCTCGGTGAGCCCGCGGGCGACGCGGTCCGCCCGCTGGGCCGGAGAGCGTACGAGCAGCCGGGGGTCGTCGGCGCGGATCGTCCCCGCCCCCACGAGGATGGCGTCACATCCGGCTCGGACCTCGTCCACGCGGTCGAAGTCTGCCTGGTTGGACAGCGCGAGCGGCGCGTCCGAGGAGTCGTCGATGTAGCCGTCGATCGACATCGCGACCGACAGCAGGACGTACGGGCGCTTCGCCAACCGAGAACCTCCACGACGGATGCCTACCATCATGGACCTTTCCAGGGCCGGCAGAGCACGTGACCCGCTCTTCGCGCGGGACGCCGATCCCTGGGACGAGCCGGGACGCGCGGCGTCCACGACCGTACGCCCGGGCGACCGCCGCACCAGGCGCCGATTTCGCCGTCGTCCCTATCACCGTCGCGGCGCCCAATTGGGGCTGTGTGGGGAGAGAGGGAGGGTGGCCCCAGGGTTAGGCGGTGGCGGTGGTGGCCTTGTCGAGCCAGGTTTGGACGAGGCGGATCACCACGGCCTCCACTACCAGCATGGCGGCCTTGGCGAGGACGGTGGCAAGGAAGCTGTACACGGTAACCTCACAGGGATTTAGGGGTGCTTCATCCATAATGCGGGATGTATGCAGTGATTTGTCCCATTTGAGGTGACTGTTTGGTGAACGTATGGTGACTCCGCGTCAGTGGTCCCCGGACGAGCCCCCCAGCCGCGTCACAACGCCCGCCACCGTCCCGCTGGCGAGCCCGATTCCCCAGCCCACAGGCCCGATCGGCCGGCAGCCGAACATGTGGCTGAGCCCGGGCACGGAGATCACCACGAACAGGGACACCAGCGACATCGACGCCGCGAGCAGAACCGTCCGGTCCCTGCCCCCGGCTGCCAGCGTCTGCGCGAGCTGGGCCGACACCAGGCCGATCAGCCCGACCGTGTCGGCGCGCGTGGCCGTGCCCGTGACGCGGGCGAGGGCCCACGACATCGAGGCCGCCGCCGCGGTGGCCGCGGCCCGGGTGTAGATGTCCCGGGTGAGCGCGTCGCCGAGTGACGCCTCCGGTCCCTCGGACAGCAGCGTCTCGGGGCTCGTCGCGCTCGGCGGGCGTATGGCGACGGCGAGCGCGGGCAGCATGTCGGTCAGCAGGTTGACCAGCAGCAACTGGCGGGCGTTCAGGGTGTTGCGCCCGGCGACCAGGTTGGACCCGACGGTGAAGACGATCTCGCCGAGGTTGCCGCCGAGCAGGATGCCGAGCGCGTCGCGGACCGAGCTCCACATGGCCCGCCCCTCGACGATGGCCTCCACGATCGTCTCGATGCGGTCGTCGGTGACGACGACGTCCGCGGAGGCGCGCGCGGCCGGGGTGGCGCGGGAGCCGAGCGCGACGCCGACGTCGGCGAGCCGGATGGCCGGGGCGTCGTTGGCGCCGTCCCCGGTCACGGCGACGACCTTGCCCGCCCGCTGGAGGCCCGCGACGATGCGCGCCTTGTGCGCGGGGGTGACCCGGGCGAAGACGGAGACGTCCGGCAGCAGCGCGGCCAGCGCGGCGTCGTCCACCCGGTCGAGCTGCGGGCCGGTCATCACGCGCAGGTCGCCTTGGAGGTTCAGCTCGGCCGCGATGGCCTCGGCCGTGCTCGGGTGGTCTCCGGTGATCATGACGACGCGGACGCCCGCGCGGGCGAGCCGCTCGACGCTGCGCGCCGCGGTGGGCCGGACCGGGTCGGCGAGCCCGAGGAAGCCGAGGAAGCACAGCCCGTCGATGCGCGATTCGTCCAGATCGCGACGGCTGGACGCGGCCCGCTCGGCGACGGCGAGCACGCGGTAGCCCTGCTGGGCGAGCCGGTCGACCTCCTTGGCGAGGGACGTGGCGGCCTCGTCGTCGAGGGGCGCCACCTGCCCGTCGCTGAGCATCGTCGTGCAGCGCGTGACCACGACCTCGGGCGCGCCCTTCACGGTGAGCACGTGCGGCTGCCCCGAACCCGGCCGCGAGGGCCGTCGCGTGCGGGTCGGCGGCGGGTCGCCGGGCTCGGTCGTGCCCAGCACGGCGTGGTAGCCCCGCGCGGACTCGAACGGCAGCTCGGCGATCCGATGCCAGCCGGGAAGCCCCTCGGTGGGGTCGACCCCGAGCTTCTCGGCCCCGTTGACGACCGCGCGGTCGGTGAGGTGCGGGACGACGCGCTCGCCGTCGAGGTTCGGGCCCGCGCGCAGCGCCGCCGCCAGGATGCGCCGGAACTCGGGCGGCAGGTTCTCGGCGGGGAGCTCCACGCGGCCGTCGGAGATGCTGCGCAGGCTGATGTGCCCCTGGGTGAGGGTGCCGGTCTTGTCGAAGCACAGCACCTCGACCCGTCCGAGCGCCTCGATGGTCGAGGGGTTGCGGACGAGCGCCTCGTGCGCCGACAGCCGTTTGGCGGCGGCGAGCTCGGCCACGGTGGCGATGAACGGCAGTCCTTCGGGGACGGCGGCGACGGCGAGGTTGACCGCCGGGGCGAGCGCTCCGGCGATGGGGGAGCGGCGCATCAGGTTGGTGGCCATCAACAGGACGCCAGACCCTATCGCGACCGGCATGATCTGCCTGCTCAGCGCGCGCAGCCGCAGCTCGACGCCGGTCGGCGGCGCCTGGACGTCCTCGAACTCGGCGGCGCGCCGCGCCTCGGTCGCCGTGCCGGTGGCGACGACCACGGCCAGGCAGTAGCCCGCCGCCACGGTCGTCCCCTGGTAGACCATGGAGCAGCGGTCGGCCACCGCGAGCGCGGCGGTCGGCAGGACGGACTTGGCGACGAGCTGCGACTCGCCGGTCAGCGGCGCCTCGTCGACCTCCAGTCCCCGGGCCTTGAGCACCCGGCAGTCGGCGGGAACGGCGTCGCCCGAGCGCAGTTCGATGACGTCGCCGGGCACGAGGTCGTCGGCCGTGGCGGACTCCGTCCCCGACGGGCGGCGCACGCGCACGGGGATCGCGGTGGCGCCGGTCAGGCGGTGCAGCGCGCGGTCGGCGTTGTTGCGCTGGGCGCCGCCGATCAGCCCGTTGACGGCCAGTACGCCCGCGATGAGCACGGCGTCCAGGGCGGACCCCACCGACGCCGACACCCCCGCCGCGGTGGCCAGCACGGGCGTGAGCGGGTTGGCGAGCTCCTCGGCGGTCGCGCGCAGCAGGGACGGGGGTCCGGTCTTCCGCCGGGTCCGGGAGGCGCTCCTGCGGCGGACGGCTTCCTCCTGGGTGAGCCCGTGGACGGTGGAGGACAGGCGTTCCAGCACGTCGGTGGCGGGCAGGGCGTGCCAGGGCGTGCGGTCGGGGTATTCGGGCAGCCCGAGGCGGCCGAGGTCGCGGGCCGACCACGCGCCCGTGGCCAGCGCGACCATCGACGCGCAGTCGCCGGCGAGCTGCACCCGGCGCACCGATCCGGCGGCGGGGGCGAGCAGCGTGAGCCCGGCCCCGAGCGCGGCCCCGGCGGCGGAGACCTTCATGCCGCGCCGGCTGGCGGCCCGCGCGGGGGCGAGGGCCCGCAGCAGCAGGTAGGCGACGTCGGGCCCGCCGAACACGTCCGCGTCCCACGGCGGGCGCCCGGACTCGGCCAGCACGCCGATGCCGAGGTCGGCCTCGCGCAGCCCGCGGCGCGCGCGGTGGGCCACCACCGCGACGCCGTGCCCGTCCCGCTGGAGGGCGCGTACCGACGAGGCCAGCCGGTCGCCGCCCTCGGTGAACGCCTCGACGCCGAGCCGCCAGGGGAGGCTCGGGTCGCCGCCCGCCAGCACCACGCGGCACGTTCCACGGGCCGCGCCGACCAGCGCCTCGGCGTACGGACGCACCTCGGGGACGACGCCGACGTAGGCCATGTTCCGGCCCTCGAAGGTGACGGCGACGGGCCGGACGCCCTTGTCGCTCCAGTGCGGCGCCCCCGCCGGCATCGCGGCGAGCGGCTCGGCGGCCCAGCCGTCCCGTTCGTGGCGTACGGTGGCGTCCGCGCCTTCGAGCATGGTGTAGATGCGGGCGTGCAGTTCGTCCACGTCCACGCCGGAGCCCAGGGTGATCACTTCGTGGACGGTCCAGGTGGCGGCCGTCAGCACGTCGGCGTCGAAGACCACCGTGTCGACGCGGTCCATGCCGCGCAGCGCGTCGCGGTCCAGCACCAGGGCGTCGCGTGTCGCGGCGGCGCGGCCCACGGTGGTGACGAACGCCTCCCGGCCGAGCCTGGCGGCCCTGGGCGTCGCCGAGACGAGCATCGCGAGCGCGCGCTCCCGGTCGGCGCCGACGGCGGCGGTGACACCGTAGGACGCCAGCGCGCCGACGCTGAGCGAGTCGGCGTACCGCTCGATCGGCCCGGAGGGCAGGGGGACGGGGCGCGGGGTGGTGGCGGCCCGGATGTGGCGGTAGGAGCCCTTCTTGGCGGCGAACCGGCCCTCCATGCTCTTCCACGCCCGCACGCCCGCGCGCGCCTCGGTCAGGCGTCCGGCGGCGGCGACGGAGTCGATGACCAGTCCGAACGGCCGCAGCGCGATCGTCTGGGCCGTGAAGCGCGTGGTGGCGAACATCAGGTTCGCGGTGGGACGCCCGACGCGGCGCTCCAGCTCGCTCCGGACGCGCGGGGTGGCCTCGGCGAGTTGCAGAAGCGCGGGCAGCGCGGCGGGCGCCTTGGCCACGCGCGTGATCCGGCCGACGACCGTCATGCCCACGCCCGCGACGCTCGCGCCGAGCTCTATGAGCGCGCGGGCGTGGTGGTCGGCCCCGTGGCGCGCCGTACACGGCACGTCATCGGCCTCCTCGGCGACGTCCATCTCGTCCACGATCGCCAGGAGCTTCCCGGTGTCGATGGACTTGGGGTCGCATGCCACGAACACGAAGCCCATCGCCCCGTTGACCTCCGCGCGCTCGGCCCCGCCGATCTCGCACAGCCGTTCTTCGAGGGCGCGGGCCGCGGCGGCGCCTCCGGGGCCGCCGGCGTGGCGCAGCTCGACGCGCACGCCGCCCGCGCAGTCGTGGACCCGCCGGGTGCCGGGCAGCAGCCCCCGGACCGGTCCGGGGAGCAGAGAGGCCAGCGCTGAGACCGGACCCCTGAGTTCACGCAGCAGGAACACGACGCCTCCGGGAGCCCGGTGCCAATACAGCGATCAGACCGCGTCGGGCCCGCGGTCTGATCGTTCGATCATAAGTGTGCCCAGGTCAGGCGCTTGGACGCCTCTCCGGCGAAGTGTCGGATTTCTGGGTGGCGGCGGCGTTACGCGACGCCGTGGCGCCGGTGCTGCGCGAGGACGTGCTCCCGGTGGCGCGCGTGGACCGGGGTGTGGTGCCGGTCGTACGTGACGCGGCCCGCGTCCCCGCGCGGGAGGTCGTCGCGCGCGTGGTGCCACGCGTCGTCCTGCTCGTGGACCTGCCGGTGGTGGTGGTCCGCGCGCCGGTGGTCGTGGACGGCCGCGCCGCCGCTTCGGACGGCTTGCGCTCGGCCCCCTTGGCCGCGGCGGCGCAGGCGCGCTGGGCGATCAGCGTGCCGGCCCCGATTGCGGCGGCCACGGGCCACTCCAGCAGGCCGACGGCCGCGAGCAGGCCGAGCCCGCCGTAGTAGGCGATGCGCTCGGGCGGCGGGAGGAAGGTCCTGGCGGTCTCCATGGCCCGGTTCATTTCCTGGCCGCGGCGCCGTGTCCCGCCCATCAAGCGCGGCATTCTCGGCATGTGGGGCCGGTGGACGCTCACGCTGACGACCGGCGTGTCCATACTGAACAGGTCGCCATCGTGTTCGGCCGCCGACGGCGTGCCTGTTCGACCGGTGCGTGACGTCTGGGTCACGGTCATAGCCCCCTCCTCAAGGTGCGAGGAAATACCTCATTTCACCTCCTGCCCAGCTCAAGGGCCATCACAAGGGCCTTTCATCCCGTCCTTCCAAATTCTTGGTCAAGCGGAAAGGCCGCCTCCGGGGCGCGCGTCGTGCCAACCGAGGGTGTGACGCTGTCGCGTTCGCCGCCATGAGCGTAATCTCAGAGGGCGTGAGGCTGGATCTCGACTTCGTGTGTGAGTACGCGGGCCGCCCCCCGGGCCGCCTGACCAGGCGGGACATCGCGCGGGCCCTGCTCGCCGTGCCCACCGGCCAGGCGCTGGTGGCCCTTCCCGACCTCCGCCGGGCGATGCTGGCGGCCGGTAACCCGCTGTCGGCCCGGTTCTGGGACTCGGCGAAGGCCACCCTGGCGTCCATCGAGATGGGCGTGGCCACGGTGGGGGACGTCCAGCGGTGGCTGGAGGCGACCGGCACCGAGCCGATCCTGATCACCCGCGCCTACTTCGTCTGGCCCGAGGAGGGCGAACGCGGGCCGGTGGCCTCGGAGCTGCACGACCGGCTCGTCGCCCACCTGGAGGACCAGGTCGCCGGCGGGCACATTGACCCCGACCGCCTCGCGTCCGGCGACACCGCAGCCCGCGAGGTGTACGAGGACATCCAGGACCGCTGGCTGATCTCGCCCCTGCCCGACGGCCGGGTGCCCGGTTCGGCGGTCAACGACGAGCTGGAGGAAGGGCTGTTCGCCACCTGGGACGAGGAGGAGGCGTTCGCCCTCAGCGAGCTGCGGCGGGTGCTCGCCGACCTGCCCGAGCCCGACCTGCCGTCCGACGACCTGCGGGACGCCGCGCGGCGGCTGCGCGTCCTGCTCGACGAGCCCGGCTACCCCGGCTCGGTGCTCAGGGCCTGCGCCGGCATCGACGACGAGCCGCTGCCCGAGAACGACACCGAGCTGTGGCTGACGGTGGCGGCGGGCATCGCCAGCCCGGTCTCCGACCTGCAGGACGAGGACGCCCACCAGTTCTGGAACCTGCAGGCCGAGCTCAGCGAGGAGGACGCCGCGCTGGCCGCGCTGTGCACGATCCACCACGCCGACTGGCTCGCCGCCGTGACGGCGCTCGTCCGGCGCGGGCCCGGCGTCCTCGCCTCCCCGGAGCGGATCGCCCGGTTCGTCGCCGAGTCCGAGGACATCGACGTCGAGATGGACGACCCCGAGGACCTGCGGACCACCGAGGAGCTGTTCACCTCGGTGATGCCGCTGTGGAAACGGCTCGGCATCGTGGACCAGCGGGGGATCCTCACCCCGCTCGGCTGGTGGGGCCTGCCGAAGGCGCTGGAACTGGCCTGGTCCCCGAGCTGAGCGTCCGAGCCCGGCTCTCGTCCGGCCCCGGGTCGTGGCCGGCGCGGGTCAGTGAGCCGGTGCGGCGGCCTCGGCCTCCGGCGGGTTCTCGGCCAGCAGGTCCTGGTACTCCGGGTGCCGCTCGATGTAGCGCGCGACGAAGGGGCAGAGCGCCACGACCTTCAGGCCGGTGTCGCGCGCGCCGTCGAGCGCCACGCGGATCAGGCGGCTGCCGAGCCCGTGGCCCTCGTACTCGTCGCCGATCTCGGTGTGCGTGAAGATCATTCGATCGGCGCGCAGGCGGTAATCGGCGAACCCGGCCAGATTTCCGTCGACCCGGATCTCGAATCGCCTGGCCTCGGCGTTGTCGGCGACTTCGACCGCATGCTCCATGGACGGCTCCCTCTCAGGTAGGACGGCCTCGGGGGTGGGACGATGCCTCAGTGGGTGCCGTCGGCCCTGCGCCCGGACCCGGACTCGCCGGGCGTGGACGTGGACGCGGACTCGGGCCCCGGCGCCGGCTCGGACGCCTCGCGCTTGGCCAGATCTTCCTCGTGCGGAACCTCGATCTTGGAGATCTGGCGGTTCATCGACTTCACCAGGAAGTACAACGCGACGCCGATGGCCGCGACCACCAGGAAGCCGAGGAGCCCGGGCCCGACCGGCGCGGCCGGCGCGGCGGCGGCCGCGAGTGCGGTGAAATCTGTCACCCGTCAAGTCTGCCACCCGGTGGCCGGGCTCCCGTCAGTACCTCCGTCAGTGGCGGGCGGACGCGACCTCGTCGGTGTGGATGCCCGCGAACAGATCCTTCTCCGGCAGCTCGGTGTCGACCAGCGAGCGGGCCAGGTGGTAGTCCTCGGTGGGCCAGACCTCGCGCTGGAGGTCGCGCGGGCACACGAACCAGGTGCCGTCCGGGTCGACCTGGGTGGCGTGGGCGAGCAGCGCCAGGTCGCGCACCTCGAAGAAGTCGCCGCAGTGGACGCGGGTGGTGACCTCCCACTTCTGCGGGCGGTCCTCCCAGCGGGAGATCCAGTCGGCGTACGGGGAGCCGATGCCGCGGTCGGTCATGGCCGTGTGCAGGGCCTCGAACCGGGCCCGGGTGAAGCCCATGTGGTAGTAGAGCTTCAGCGGCTGCCACGGCTCGCCCAGCTCCGGGTAGCGGTCCGGGTCGCCCGCCGCCTCGAAGGCCACGACCGAGATCTTGTTGGTCATGATGTGGTCGGGGTGCGGGTAGCCGCCGTCGTCGTCGTAGGTGAGGATCACCTGGGGCCTGAACTCGCGGACGGCCTTCACCAGCGGGGCCGCCGCGATCTCGACCGGCTGCAGCCCGAAGCACCCCTCGGGCAGCGGCTCGTTCTCGTCCTCGGGCAGGCCGGAGTCGACGAAGCCGAGGAAGGACTGCCGCACGCCGAGGATCTCGCGGGCCTTCTCCATCTCCTGGCGGCGCACCTCGGTGATGTTCTCGAGGACGTCGGGCCGGTCCATCTTGGGGTTCAGGATCGAGCCGCGTTCACCGCCGGTACACGTGACGACCAGCACGTCGACGCCCTCGGCGGCGTAGCGGGCCATCGTCGCGGCCCCCTTGCTCGACTCGTCGTCTGGGTGCGCGTGTACGGCCAGCAACCTCAGGGGTGCAACCACGGCTCGGTCTCCTCAAGTGTCCAGGACAGCTCTCAAGAGAGGTTATTTTCTCTTGGGGCGGCGCGGAGGGCGGTCGCCCCGCGGGGGACAATTGTCTCGTGCAACGTCCGGAGACCGCTGGGAGATTCCGCCATGTCCGAAAGAGGTACCGGTTCGCGTGCGGACGGGCCGGTGCTGGGCACCCCTGACTCCTTCAGGGAGCGTCCCGGACGAGGCGGGCGGGTCGGGCGATCCCTGTTCTTCGCGGTCGTCGCCGTCATCGTGGTCGCGGCCATGGGCGGCTGGGGCTATGTCATGATGTCCGCCAAGGGGAACCCCGAGGTGCTCACCGAGGTGATCGCCTTCGAGGTCGAGGGGCCCGGTTCGTTGACGGTGACCTTCCAGGCGCACAAGCCGGCCGACCGCGAGGCGGAGTGCCGGCTGCGGGCGACCGACACCGAGCACGTCGAGGTGGGCACCAGAAGCGTCACCCTCCCCCGCGGGCAGTCCGATGTCCGGCTGACCGAGCGCGTGCAGACAAGCGCGCGCGCGACTTCGGGCGACGTGCAGTACTGCTATCTCGTACAATGAGACTTTTGGGAAAGCGTTCGGGGGCGGGTTAATTTGTTAGTCTCCCCCAATTCGAACGCTCGCAACTCTCACGAGTACGCAAGGAGAACCCGTGGTCGACTCCCGCGAAGAGAACGTCACCTGGCTGACGCAGGAGGCGTACGACCGTCTGAAGTCGGAGTTTGAGTATCTCTCGGGACCCGGGCGTGTCGACATCGCCAAGAAGATCGAAGCCGCCCGCGAAGAGGGCGACCTCAAGGAGAACGGCGGTTACCACGCCGCGAAGGAGGAGCAGGGCAAGATGGAGGGCCGCATCCTCCAGCTCCGCCAGCTTCTCGACCAGGCCAGGGTGGGCGAGGCCCCCCGGGCCGAGGGCGTTGTCGGCCCCGGTATGACCGTGACGATCCGGTTCGACGGTGACGACGACGAAGTGACGTTCCTGCTCGCCTCGCGTGAGGAGAGCGGCGCGCCGATCGACGTCTACTCGCCGAAGTCGCCGCTCGGTGCCGCGATCAACGGCAAGAAGATCGGAGAGAAGGCCACGTACACGATGCCCAACGGCAGGTCGAACACCGTCGAGATCCTCGAGGCCGTCCCCTACATCGGCGGCTGAGCGCGGGCGGGGGCGCCGTTTCTCGCGGAGTTCCGTGGCTTCCCACAGCTGCCCCGGGCCTGGTCCGACGGCTGGGGCCGGGTAACTTGGTCCGCCGGAGCATGGCTCCGGCGGACCAAGACTGTTTAGGGTGAACTCCGGACATCGGCGACAGAGTCCGCAAGAATCAGGCATTGACCGGCTTGTGCTGAGATCAGGCTGTATGGGGGGAACGTGCTCGATCGGCGACCGCGTGGCTCGACCGTCGTCCGAAAGAGCCTCGTCCGCGTGCTGAGCGGCGTCCGTGACCAGCTCGGCGGCGCGCTCGCGGAGGTCCGCGAGGACCTGAGCTTCCACCCCGGCCTCCAGCCCACGCCGCGCCGGCTCCCGTCCCGGTGGCTGCGCCGTACGGTGCCGCTGATCGCGGTGGGGCTGGTCACCGTCCTCGCCGTCGACCTGGTGGTCATCGGCGAGCTGAACAAGCGGCAGCCCGACGTGGTGGCCGCGACCGCTCCCCGCGACTCGGTGCCCCGGCGCGAGGGGTACGTCGCCGCGGCCGGCGAGCTTCCCGTCGGGCCCACGAGGCCCATGGTGGCGCCGCTGGCAGGGCTGCGCGCGCCCGACCTGTTCGTGGTCTCGCGCCGCACGCTGCCGGTGGCCGCCGTCCGCGCCGTCAACGCGTACAAGGGCGTCAAGTCCGTCGAGGTCACCGACGCGGCCGACGTCATGATGGGCGGCAAGCGCGTGCAGACCATGGGCGTGAACCCCTCGACGTTCCGCGCCTACACCCCGCGCTCCACGGCCAGGTCGGACGCGCTGTGGAACAGCGTCGCCGCCGGGGACGTCGCGGTGTCCTTCGTGCTCGGCAGCGACGGCGGCGTGGTGCTCGGGTCGACGCTCGACGCGGGCGGCACGAAGATGCGCGTCGGCGCGTACGCGACCATGGGCATGGGCCTGATCAACGCCGTGGTCTCCCAGCAGACCGCGCGCGCCCTCGGCATCCCCGAGGGCAACGCGATGGTCGTGAGCGCGCCCGGGGTCGACCTGGAGAAGCTGCGGCTGGCGATCCTCAAAGCCTTGCCGAAGGGCACCCAGGTCGCGCTGATCAACCCGGTGCTCGCGCGTCCCACCCAGGCCCGCACCACCTGGCCGGTCAGCGCGTTCATGTCGCCCGACCAGATCCGCGTCGCGCTCACCGCCGCCGCGAGCAAGCTCGGCCGGCCGTACGTCTGGGGCGCCGAGGGGCCGGACACCTTCGACTGCTCCGGGCTCGTGCAGTGGGCGTTCGGGCAGGCCGGGGTGCGGATGCCGCGGGTCACCCACCAGCAGTGGGTGACCGGCCCGCAGATCCCGCTGGCCCAGGCCCAGCCCGGCGACCTGCTGTTCTGGCGCAGCGACCCCACCAACCCGGGGTACATCTCGCACGTCGCGATCTACTGGGGCGACGGCAAGATGCTGCAGGCGCCGCGCACCGGCGACGTCGTGAAGATCTCGCCGATCTCGACCAGGAACCTCGCCGGGGTCGTGCGGGTGAGCCCCTGGGTGGCCGCCCGCGTCCGCTGACGCGCCGCCCGCGGGTGTTCAGGGCTGGAGCGGCATGCCCCGGCCCAGGAAGACCAGCACCTCGTCCATCAGCTCGGCGAGGGGCCGCGCGCCCTCCAGTTCGACCCAGCGCTCGACGGCGACGATCCAGGCGCCCATGACCGCGCCCGCGAACACGCGCACCTCCATGTCGCCGGGGGAGCGGCCGGTGCGCCGGGCGGCGACGTCGGTGAGCATCGTCATGCTGGCGATCTGGCCCTCCACCATGCGGGAGCGCAGCGCCGGGATCGACCAGATGAGCCGGATGCGCCGCAGGATCGTCTGCTCGTCCTCGGCGAAGACCTCGGTGAAGACCTCGCTCACCGCCTTCCGCACCGCCTCCAGTGGGGAGAGGGACGCGGGCTGCCGCAGGTACGCCTCGGCGATCAGGGGGTCGTAGTCGTCCTGGATGACGACGTCTTCCTTGGTGGGGAAGTAGCGGAAGAACGTGCTGGGCGAGACCTCCGCGGCCTCGGCGATCTGCTCGATCGTCGTGGCGTCGTAGCCCTGCTCGGCGAACAGCCGCATGGCGTGGTCCTGGATCGACCGCCGGGTCTTGGCCTTCTTACGCTCACGAAGGCCGGTGTGCGGAGGTGAGCTCATCTCCCAATTGTGGCGTGACCGGCGGCCATGGCGCTCCCGGCGTCCCCGATCGCTCTCACCGACCACCGTCGCCCTGCCCCTTGATGGTGCGGTGTCGAGGTGTAATCTCGATTACATGGATACGGACGAATCAGTGATCATGTCATGGTTCACCGGGCGACTGCCCGAGCAGTGGTTCGGCGGGCGGCACGAGTTCGTCATCGACCGCGAGGAGATCGCGGTCGTCGGCGCCCTGCCTGTGCCGGCCGCGGCCGAGGAGGCCACCGGGGCCGAGCGGGCGGCGCTGCTGGACGGTCACATCCAGCGCTTCCGCGAGGAGACCCGCGAGCGGCGTATCGAGATCGCGCGGGAGGCCGAGCACCGCTTCCGCCGCAAGGTCTCCTGGGGGGTCTCCTGCGGCGGCGAGACAGTGATGTTCACCACCCTTTCCATCCCCGTCATGACCCGCCTGCGCCAGCAGGAGCGGCGCGTGCTCGACACGCTCGTCGCGGCGGGCGTCGCGCGCAGCCGCAGCGACGCGCTGGCGTGGTGCGTGCGGCTCGTGGGCAGCCACACCGACACCTGGCTCGCTGACCTGCGCGATGCCCTTCAACACGTGGATCGCGTGCGTTCCGAGGGCCCTGATCTGAATACGTGAATTGGACTGAACCAATGACACGAGAGGATTAGACCACTCGAATTGGCCTATACCAATGCGGGCCCCGGAACCCGGTGGGCAGTGCCCCCGGCGGCCGGGGCCCGCACTTTTAACCCGGTAAAGCGTGGGTAGACTGCCCGGCACCATGCGCGGCCCTCTGCCTGCTACGACACCAAGATCGGCGTGGCGGGCGGTGGCCACGGCGGGTGCCCTGGAATTTCGTGCGGCGAAAACGAAAGTGAAATACGCGGGACCGATCTCCCTTTTTTGAGGGTGCTTGAACCTCCGTTTCACCGACTGGTCTACGCCAATTGGATTCGGGGCGATTCGTCGTTGAAGATGTTTGGCCTAAGAGTAAGGAGCCGGCCCAGTGGCAGTTTCCATTGATTCCATCGAGACGACCGCGCCGACCTCCTGCGCGGAGCTGGTCGCGTGGGTGCGGGAGATCGCCGAACTGACCCGTCCGGACCGCGTCGAGTGGTGCGACGGCTCGGAGGCCGAATGGACGCGGCTGACCAACCTGCTCGTCGAGCAGGGCACCTTCACCCGTCTCACCAAGCGCCCGAACAGCTTCTACGCCGCCTCCGACCCCTCCGACGTGGCGCGCGTCGAGGACCGCACGTTCATCTGCTCGGAGGACCCCGAGGATGCCGGGCCGACGAACAACTGGATCTCGCCCAAGGAGATGCGCGCGACCTTCGACGACCTGTTCAGCGGCTGCATGCGCGGGCGCACGATGTACGTCGTGCCGTTCTGCATGGGCCCGCTCGGCGGGGAGATCTCGCAGCTCGGCGTCGAGATCACCGACTCGCCGTACGTCGCCGTCTCCATGCGGGTCATGACCCGCATGGGCGAGGAGGCCCAGCGGCTGATCGAGGAACGTGGGGAGTTCGTCCGCGCCGTCCACTCCGTCGGGGCGCCGCTCGCGCCCGGGCAGCGGGACGTGTCGTGGCCGTGCAGCCCGACGAAGTACATCAGCCACTTCCCCGAGACCCGGGAGATCTGGTCGTACGGCTCGGGGTACGGCGGCAACGCGCTGCTCGGCAAGAAGTGCTACGCGCTGCGCATCGCGAGCGTGATGGCGCGGGACGAGGGCTGGATGGCCGAGCACATGCTCATCCTCAAGCTCACCCCGCCGTCCGGGCCGGCGCGGTACGTCGCCGCGGCCTTCCCGTCCGCCTGCGGCAAGACCAACCTCGCCATGCTGCGCCCGACGGTCCCGGGCTGGAAGGTCGAGACGATCGGCGACGACATCGCCTGGATGCGCTTCGGCGAGGACGGCCGCCTGTACGCCATCAACCCCGAGGCGGGCTTCTTCGGGGTGGCGCCGGGCACCGGGCAGACGACCAACGCCAACGCCATCGCGACGCTGTGGGGCAACAGCATCTTCACCAACGTCGCGCTGACCGACGACGGCGACGTGTGGTGGGAGGGCCTCACCGACGAGCCGCCGGCGCACCTCACCGACTGGCGCGGGCGCGACTGGACCCCGGACTCGCCCGAGCCCGCCGCTCATCCGAACGCCCGCTTCACCACCCCGGCGTCCCAGGCGCCGACGATCGCCCCCGAGTGGCGCGACCCCAAGGGCGTGCCGATCTCGGCGATCCTGTTCGGCGGGCGGCGCGCGACGGCCGTCCCGCTGGTGACCGAGTCGTTCGACTGGCGGCACGGGGTGTTCCTCGGGGCGAACATCGCCTCGGAGAAGACCGCCGCCGCCGAGGGCACGGTGGGCGAGCTGCGCCGCGACCCGTTCGCGATGCTGCCGTTCTGCGGCTACAACATGGGCGACTACTTCGGCCACTGGATCAAGGTCGGCACGATGACCTCGCCGGAGAAGCTGCCGCGCCTCTACTACGTGAACTGGTTCCGTAAGGACGCCTCGGGCCGGTTCTTGTGGCCGGGCTTCGGCGAGAACATCCGCGTGCTGAAGTGGGTCGTCGAGCGCCTGAACGGCGAGGCGGACGCCGTCGAGACGCCGATCGGGCTGCTCCCGGCCGAGGGCGCGCTCGACGTCGAGGGCCTCGGCCTCGGCGAGGAGCAGCTCGGGACGCTGCTGTCGGTGGACCGCGAGGTGTGGCGGCGCGAGGCGGAGCTGATCCCGGACTTCTTCGAGACGTTCGGAACCCACCTGCCCCGGGAGCTGTGGGAGGAGTACCGCTCCCTGGTCGCCCGGCTGGGCTGATTTCGGGGGAGGTTTGGGGTGTTATGTCCGAGATGAGGCGGCTAGTGTAATTCTTATGCCTCATCGCGTAGGTCATCCTTGACCGTGCCACTCGGGTCGCCCGCGCCCCGTTCGCGGCTCCGCGCGCCGTCCGCGCGGAGCCGGCACGCGTGCGCCGCACGGTCCGGACCCCGGCCTCCCTCTCCCGGTGCGACCTTTGTGGCGGCGATGTGAAGACATCGTGAAGACGCCTTCCCCGCGCGGTCCGGTGGCCGAAGCTGGGGACGGGCGAGCGCCCGGGCACGTGATAATTGCGTGTTGTCAACGTCCGGATGCGGACGGGCGGCGAAGGGGAGGCTTCCATGGGCGTGCGCGACCTCGTGTACCGGCTGTACGAGCGCCGTCTCGAGTCGAAGCTGTCCTCCGACCAGATACCCCGCCATGTGGGCGTCATCGTCGACGGCAACCGCCGCTGGGCCCGGGCGATGGGCCTGCGCGACGTCAGCCACGGCCACCAGAAGGGCGCGGACAAGATCTCCGAGCTGCTGGAGTGGTGCCGCGAGGCGGGCGTCGAGATCGTCACGGTGTGGCTGCTGTCCAGCGACAACCTCTCCCGCCCCAAGGAGGAGCTCGACCAGCTCGTCGAGATCATCGAGGACACCGTCCAGGAATGGGTCGCCGGCGGCTGGCATATCAACCCTGTGGGCGCTTTGGACCTCTTGCCCGACAGTACGGCGAGAATTCTCAAAGAAGCGAAAGAAGTGACATCACGACGTCCTGGCCTGATTGTGAACGTTGCAGTTGGGTATGGAGGAAGACGTGAGATCGCTGATGCGGTGCGCTCCCTCCTCCAGGAGCACGCCAGCAAGGGCGCGAGCATCGAGGAGCTTGCCGAGGTCCTCGACGTCGAGCACATCGCGGAGCATCTCTACACGCGCGGCCTCCCCGACCCGGATCTCCTCATCCGGACCTCGGGAGAGCAGCGGCTCTCCGGCTTCATGCTCTGGCAGAGCGCCCACTCAGAGTTCTACTTCTGCGAGGCCTACTGGCCTGACTTCCGCAGGGTCGACTTCTTGCGGGCGCTTCGCTCGTATGCCGCGCGGCACCGACGGTACGGCAATTGAAACACGCGGTGAAATACATCTATCTCAGCCGTTCACGCTGTTGGGCCGGAGAACTTCACGACGTACCGTAGCCAGTAGGCAGTTCGATACGGCCTACTTCGGGAGAGGGTCCGCCTTGCGTCGCCACACGACGAGGAGGGCCGGTATCCGGCGTCGCCTCGCGGGTGCGCACGACCGGGCCCGGTCCGTTCACCACCTCATCTGGCAGGGCGCTCAATCCTGGCGCCCGGGGGAGAACGCGTGGCAGTGTCCTCGAGCAACCCGTCCACCGAATCCGGTGCGTCGTCCAGGCGCACCTACATTGTGGACACCTCTGTCCTCCTGTCCGACCCGGCGGCGATGAGCCGCTTCGCCGAACACGA
The DNA here is from genome assembly GCF_040653595.1 of Sphaerisporangium sp. NPDC051011. Taxonomy (NCBI): domain Bacteria; kingdom Bacillati; phylum Actinomycetota; class Actinomycetes; order Streptosporangiales; family Streptosporangiaceae; genus Sphaerisporangium; species Sphaerisporangium sp. NPDC051011. The sequence goes on from NZ_JBFAGG010000009.1 coordinate 103,419, forward strand.
AGTCGTCCTACCGATCGTCGTCATCACCGAGCTGGAGGCCAAGCGCCATCACCCGGAGCTGGGGTACTTCGCCCGCAAGGCCCTCCGCTTCCTCGACGATCTGCGGGTGCGGCACGGCAGGCTGGACGAGCCCATGCCGATCGGCGAGGGCGGCACCATCAGGGTTGAGCTCAACCACAGCGATCCCGCGATCCTCCCGGCCGGATTCCGGCTCGGCGACAACGACACCCGCATCCTGACCGTGGCACGGTCCCTCGCCGCCGAGGGCAGCGACGTCGTGCTCGTCTCCAAGGACCTCCCCATGCGGGTCAAGGCCGCCTCGATCGGCCTCTCCGCCGAGGAATACCGCGCCGACCTGGTGGTGGAGTCCGGCTGGACCGGCATGCACGAGCTCCAGGTGACGACCGATGACATCGAGGGGCTGTTCGAGAACGGCAATCTGGAGCACGAAGAGGCCCGCGAGCTGCCCACCCACACAGGCCTGCGCCTGCTGTCCGCCCGCGGCTCCGCGCTCGGGCGCGTCCTGCCCGACAAGTCCGTCCGGCTGGTGCGCGGCGACCGCGAGGTGTTCGGCCTGCACGGACGCTCGGCCGAGCAACGCATCGCCCTCGACCTGCTCATGGACCCCGAGGTCGGCATCGTCTCCCTCGGCGGGCGCGCGGGCACCGGCAAGTCGGCCCTGGCCCTGTGCGCCGGCCTGGAGGCCGTCCTGGAGCGCCGCCAGCACCGCAAGGTCATCGTCTTCCGCCCCCTCTACGCGGTCGGCGGCCAGGAACTCGGCTACCTCCCGGGCACCGAGAACGAGAAGATGGGCCCCTGGGCGCAGGCCGTGTACGACACGCTCGGCGCCGTCACCACGCCCGAGGTGATCGAGGAGGTCCTCGACCGGGGCATGCTGGAGGTCCTGCCGCTCACGCACATCCGCGGTCGCTCGCTGCACGACGCGTTCGTCATCGTGGACGAGGCCCAGTCGCTGGAGCGCGGCGTCCTGCTCACCGTGCTGTCGCGCATCGGCGCCAACTCGCGCGTCGTGCTCACCCACGACATCGCCCAGCGTGACAACCTGCGCGTGGGACGGCACGACGGCGTGGTGGCCGTGGTGGAGAAGCTCAAGGGTCACCCCCTGTTCGCCCACGTCACGCTGACCCGCTCCGAGCGCTCGCCGATCGCGGCCCTGGTGACCGAGATGCTGGAGGACATCACCCCCTGAGCCGGGGCGTCCGCGTCACGGCGGGAGGTTCACGCTGGGGGCCGCGAGATCGTGGTACTCCTTGCAGGTGTGCTCGCCGAGCGCCAGCGGCCCCTTGGGCGTCGTCTGAGTGATCTTCACGGCCCAGATCTCCTCGCGCAGCCGCGCTGTGCAGGTGATCTGGGCCATCGCCGTCCTGCCGAGCCGTCCCGGCCCGTTGACGATCACGTGCAGGCGCAGGCCCACGGGGTTCTCCGGGTCGTTGCGCACGCCGCTGTCCACCCCGTACCGGCCGACGACGCTCTGCTCCAGCCGGAAGCCCCGCAGCGCCGTCCCGAGGCCGTCCCCCGGCTGCCTGCCCACCTCGAACAGGGCCGTGACCAGATCCTCGACGGCCGGTGACGCGGTGGTCACGTTCTTCGGCGCGAGCCTTCCGTCCCGCAGCAGGTAGATCGTCGCCGCCGCGCCCCGGGCGCTGATCACCGGCGCGGGCCCGTCGTCGTCGACCCCCGTCGGGTCCACCCCGCAGGCCGCCGCCCCGGCCAGGGCCAGCGCCGCGACGGCGCACGTCAGGGCTCTCCGGGCGCTCATGGGTGGGGGATCCAGACGGTGAAGCGGGTCCCGGGGTCGCACAGCTCCACCCGGATCGTGCCGCCGTGCAGCTCGGCGTTGGCCTTGGCGATCGACAGGCCGAGCCCGCTGCCCTCGCTGCGCGCCCGTCCCGCGCCCACCTTGTAGAACCGCTCGAAGACGTGGGGCAGCGCCTCGCGCGGGATTCCCTGGCCCCGGTCGCGCACCCTGACCTCCAGCCCGCTGCGCAGGCGCCGCGCGGTGACGCTCACCGGCGGCGCGCCGTGGATGAGGGCGTTGCCCACCAGGTTGGCCACGATCACGTCGAAGCGGCGCGGGTCCAGGGAGAACGACAGCCCGCGCGCGACCTCCAGCCGCACCCGGCCCGTCCAGCCGCGGATCTCCAGGCAGTCCGCCAGCGCCACGCCCACGTCCACGTTCTCCCTGACCAGCACGGCCGTGCCCGAGTCCAGCCTGCTCGCCTCGATGAGGTGCTCGACCAGGACGCGCAGCCGGTTGATCTCGCGCACGACGATGTCCACGGCCTTGCCGGCGTCCGGGGGAAGGCGCTGCGCCTCCTCGGTCAGCATGTCGGTCACGGCGGTCATCGCGGTGAGCGGCGTGCGCAGCTCGTGGGAGACGTCGGCCACGAACCGCCGCGACATCGCCTCCAGCGCGCGCAGCTCCGACACCGTCTGCTCCAGCGCGGAGGCCGTGTCGTTGAACGTCGCGGTCAGCCCGGCCAGCTCGTCGCGGCCGTGGACGGGCAGGCGCGTGTCCAGGCGCCCGGCGCCGAGGGCCCGCGCGGCGTCACCCAGCCTGCGCACGGGCAGCAGGACGCTGCGCGCCGACACCAGCGCGACGGTCAGCGCGATGGCCAGGGTGATCCCGGACGACTGGGCGAGCGCGGTGCGCAGCCGCGCGAGGACGCCGTCCTCCTCCTTGAGCGAGACGAAGACGAACACCGTCATCCCGGTCGGCCGCACCGCGCCCGTCTTGGTCAGCCGGTGGACCTGCGTGCCGATCAGCAGCCAGGGCTCGTTCCGGATCAGCAGCCGCTGGTGGACCAGCCGGGAGGCGGCCTTCAGGCGCAGCTCGACCGGCACGTCGTCCAGGCCGAGCGTGGTTCCGTTGCTGAGCCGCTCGCGGTCGCCGTACTTGAGGATCACCTGCCGGTCGGGACCGTCCAGCGACTCGGCCAGGTTGGCGAGGTCGTTCTCCGACACCGCCGAGGCGGGCCACAGCAGGTCGCTGGTGCCGATGGGGATCGATATGCGCTGCAGGATGTCCCGGACGTCCGAGATGGCGCCGTTCTCGGCACGTTCCAGGAGCGCGCGGCGGACGAGCTGGTACCCGATGCCCGCGACCAGCGCCGAGGCGGTCACCGCCACGAGGATGAAGGTGATGACCAGCCGCGCGCGCAGTCCCGTGGGGCGGCGGCGGCCGATGTTCACGGCGGGCTGAAGCGATACCCGAATCCGCGGACGGTGTGGATGTACACCGGTTCGGCGGGGACGGGTTCGATCTTGGCGCGGATGCGCTGGACGCAGGCGTCGACCAGCCGCGAGTCGGCCACGTGGTTGTGGTCCCAGACGGCGCGCAGGAGGTACCGGCGGTTGAGCACCTGGCCGGGGTGGCGGACCAGTTCGAGCAGCAGCCGCAGCTCGGTGGGGGTGAGGTGCACCTCGCGGCCGGAGAGGGTGACCTTCAGCGCGCCGCGGTCGATCACCAGGTCGCCGAAGCTGATGCGGTCGGAGGAGGCGGACTCCAGACGGCGCAGGACGGCGCGGATACGGGCGTCCAGCACCCGGGGCTCCACCGGCTTGACGACATAGTCGTCCGCGCCCGCCTCCAGGCCGACCACCACGTCGAGGTCGTCGCCGCGGGCGGTGAGCAGGATGATGGGGAGCGAGTCGAGCCTGCGGATGCGGCGGCACACCTCCACGCCGTCGATGCCGGGCAGCATCACGTCCAGGATGACGATCTCGGGGCGGCGGGCGCGCACGTGGTCCAGGGCCTCTTCCCCGGTCGCGTAGGCCGTGACGGAGTGGCCCTGCCGCGTGAGGGCCAGCTCTAGGCCCGTACGGACGGAGGGGTCATCTTCAACCAGGAGGATGCCGGCCATCCGCACATTATTGCTGAAAGTCCGATATCCCCTTCTCTGTCATGGGACTGTGACGCGGTGCCGACGCGACCCCGACACCCGTCATGCACGCTGGGCCCTGGAATGTGTCGGCGTCCCGCCGCCCTCCGGTGCGGGGATCCGGAGGGCGGATCACGGGGGCGGTGTGAGGTAAGTCACATTATTTGCGAAAAGTGCACGTTACCGGCCAGTCAGGTCATGTAACGGTCAAATAACTTCCACGTTCCGGTTGCGAAGTACCCCCCAAGTCAAGGCAAGCTCATAGGCCGTGAGCTCAGGTCAGCAGTTGCGCGACAAACGAGGCGGACGGGACGACGCAGACGTCCGTCCTCCCCGCGGCCGCGCCCGCCCGAAATCGGCGCGCGGGTCCTGGATCACCCCCAAGCGCGTCGCCGGCATCGGGCTGACCCTCGCGGTCGTCGCGGCCCTCGGCGTCTTCACGGTCAAGACCATGAAGGAGAACGAGGCCGCCGCCGCGAACCCGCTCTCACTCGACGACCTCACCCGCATGGCCAACGACCCGTTCGCGCCCGACGCCAAGACCGACGCGCTCAAGGCCGCCGCCGCGCAGGCCCAGCGGGCGCGGGCCATGAAGGACGCCCGCGAGCAGGACGGCCCCGAGTGGGACTCGGTGAAGATCGTCAAGGAGGCTCCGGGAGGCGGCGGCTTCACCCCGCAGGCGTTCCCGCCCGGCTCCAAGCCCGACCCCGGCAGCAACAAGGCCATCGGCCAGAAGATGGCCGCCGCCAAGGGCTGGACGGGCGAATGGGGCTGCCTCGAGAAGCTCTGGGACAGAGAGAGCCACTGGAACGAGCGCGCCATGAACCGCAGCAGCGGCGCGTACGGCATCCCGCAGGCCCTTCCCGGCAGCAAGATGGCGAGCGCCGGCGGCGACTGGCAGGTCAACCCGGCCACGCAGATCGCCTGGGGGCTGGGGTACATCGCGGCCCGCTACAAGTCGCCCTGCGGCGCCTGGGCGCACTCGCAGTCCACCGGCTGGTACTGACGCCTTTCCCCTGATCCACCGGCCCGCGCGTGGTGTCCAGACGGGCGCGAAACTCTTGGTCAGAGTTGTTCGAGGTTTCGGCAAGCCTGACCATCCGCCGGGGGTGTCCGGCGCACGCTTGCCCACATGGGTGTCAAGGTCAGCGTGGTCGTACCGGTATCGGAGCCGGGGCCGGACGACGACGCGTTCGACGCGTGCGTGCGCTCGCTCCTGGAGCAGACCATGCCGTCGGACGAGTACGAGGTCATCTTCGCCGACGACCGGTCCGGGGACGGCACGCGCGAGCGCCTGGACGCGGTCGCCGCCGTCCGGCCCAACGTGCGCGTCCTGCACCTGGAGCACACCGGGACGCCGGCGCGCGGCCGCAACGTGGGCCTCGCCGTGGCGCGCGGCGAGTACGTCTACCTGCTCGGCCAGCGTGACCGGCTCGAACGCGTCGCGCTGGAGATGATGTACCGCGCGGCCGTCGAGGCCGACGCCGACATCCTCATCGGCAGGCTCGTCCGCGGCGACAACCCGCCGCAGCGGGCCTTCAGCCGCAACCGCGAGCGCGCCGACGTGCTGCGCGACCGTCTGCTCGCGCTGCCCACCGCGCACAAGCTGTTCCGCCGCGCCTTCCTCGAAGCGCGCGAGATCCGCTTTCCGGACATCGAGCCCGAGCTGTCGGAGCAGGCGTTCGTCGTCGAGGCGTACCTCACGGCGAAGGTCATCGCGATCCTCGCCGACCAGATCTGCTGCCACCTCGGCCCGCCGAACGAGCGCCGGCCCGACCCGGTGGCGTACGCCGCGGGCCTGCGGGCGATCCTCGCCATCGTCGACGCGCACAGCGACCCCGGCGACCAGCGCGAGCGGCTGTACGCGCACGTGTTCCGCGCGGGCGTGCTGCGCCTTCTCGGGGGACGGCACCTGCTGTCGGCCCGCTCCGACCAGCGCGCGGCGCTCTTCGCCGAACTGCGCGCGCTGACCGCCGAACGGTTCCCCGAAGAGCTGGACCGCCATCTCCCGGTCCATCTTCGTGCCCGGGCAGTTCTGGTCAGATCCGGTGAACTCGGGCGTCTGGTGGCCCTCAGCGACGCGTCCAGGGGCATTTCCGTCCGTGCCGAGCTGCGCGAGGTGCGCTGGGACGAGGACGCCCTGATCATGGACCTCGCGGTCGAGCTCCTCGGCCCCGACGGCGCGCCCATCACCTTCCGGGCCGACGGCGACCGCCTGTACTGGACACCCCCCCTCGCCGGGCTCGACCTCCCGGCGCCGCTGGCCGACGTCACCGAGGCCGTCGCCCGCGCCCGCATGGAGGTCTACATCCGCCACCAGGACTACGGGCTGATCTTCTTCATCCCCGTCCACGGCGAGGTGTGCCGCGCGCGGGAGGGCGACCGGGTGCGCGTCTGGGCCGTCGGACGGGCCCGGCTCGACGTCGGCGCCGCCGCGATCGGCCGCCCGCTGCGCTCGGGCGAGTGGGAGGTGCACGTGCGCATGTACGGCGGCGCCCAGCAGGCACGCACCCGCGTCGCCGGTCGCCGCGGCGCCCAGCTGAGCTGCGTCGGCGTCCTCGCCGGACGGCCGCGCAGGCTCGTCATCCCCTGCTGGTCGGAGCAGCGGGAGCTCAGCGTGTGCGTCGAACCCCGCTCGTTCGCCGAGTCCATCGTCCTGGTCTCGCCCGGCGCCTCGGTCACACACCGCGAGGGCAACGTATTCGTCGTCCTGCCCGTCCCGTACGTCCCGCCGAGCGGCGGGCCGCCCGCGGAGCTGGTGCTGCGGCAGCACGCCGGCCGGGGACGGGTCATCACCGTGCCCGCCCTGGTCGAACCGGGCGTACCCGGACGCTTCCCCGGCCAGCTCGTCGCCAAGGTCCCCGTCCGCCGCCTTCCCAGCGAAGGCCACCTCGGCAACGGCCTGTGGACGCCCCACCTGCGCGTCGACGGCAAGGAGTCGTCCCTGCGCTTCACCCTGGAGATGGCCCGCGGCCGGGCCAGGATCCAGGCGACCGGCGAACCCGCCGCGCTGGCGGTCCGCCGCTCCGCGCTCGGCAAACTGCTGTCCCACCTGCCCGGCGGCAAGTACCCCCTCCGCCTCGCCCAGGCCCTCCAGCAACGCTACCTGCCGTCCCCTCCACCGGACTGAGCGTCCTCGGGCTTCGGCGGCTCGGGCGGGGTGGTCATAGAGAGGACGTCGAGCAGGCCGTCGAGCCCGGCTTCGGTGAGCTTGCCGTTCTCGAGGTGGCCGCGTTCGATGACCACCTGCTTGATGGTCTTGCGCTCCTTGAGGGCCTGCTTGGCGATGGCGGCGGCCTCCTCGTACCCCACGTAGCGGTTGAGCGGGGTCACGATGGACGGCGAGGACTCGGCGTACTCCCGCAGGCGCTCGGTGTTGGCCGTGAGACGGTGGACGCACTTGTCGGCCAGCAGCCGGGACACCGCCGCGAGCAGCCGCGTGGACTCCAGCACGTTGCGGGCGATGACCGGCATCATCACGTTCAGCTCGAAGGAGCCGGACGCGCCCGCGAACGTGACGGCCGCGTCGTTGCCGATCACCTGGGCCGCCACCATGCACACGGCCTCGGGGATCACCGGGTTCACCTTGCCCGGCATGATCGACGAGCCGGGCTGGAGGTCGGGCAGGTTCAGCTCGCCGAGACCGGCGCGCGGGCCCGAGCCCATCCACCGCAGGTCGTTGGCGATCTTGTTGAGAGAGACCGCGACCACGCGGAGCTGCCCGGACAGCTCGACCAGCGCGTCCCGGGCGCCCTGGGCCTCGAAGTGGTCCCTGGCCTCGGTGAACGGCAGCCCGGTGGCCTCCCGGAGCTTCTCGATGACCTGCCGCGCGAAGCCGGGCGGGGTGTTGATGCCCGTCCCGACCGCCGTCCCGCCCAGGGGCAGCTCGGCCAGCCGGGGCAGCGTCGCGCGCAGGCGCGCGATGCCGTTCTCGACCTGGGTCGCGTAGCCGCCGAACTCCTGGCCGAGCGTCACCGGCGTCGCGTCCATGAGGTGCGTACGCCCGGCCTTGACCGTCTTGCCGAACACGTCCGACTTCTGGCGCAGCGCCACGGCCAGGTGTTCGAGCGCCGGGATCAGCTCGTATACCACGTCCACCATCGCGGCCACGTGGATCGACGTCGGGAACACGTCGTTGGAGGACTGTGAGGCGTTGACGTGGTCGTTCGGGTGGACCGGCCGGTCGAGGCGCTCCTCGGCGAGCGTGGCGACCACCTCGTTGGCGTTCATGTTGGACGAGGTGCCCGAGCCGGTCTGGAAGACGTCGACGGGGAACTCGTCGTTCCATTCGCCCTCGGCGACGTCGGTAGCGGCCTCCGAGATGGCCTCCGCCATGCCGGCGTCCAGCACGCCCAGCTCGCCGTTGACCTCCGCCGCGACCGCCTTGATCAGCCCGAGCGCCGCGATGTGGGCGGGTTCGAGACCGCGCCCCGATATCGGGAAGTTCTCCACGGCCCGCTGCGTCTGCGCCCGCCACTTGGCCGCCGCCGGGACGCGCACGTCGCCCATTGAGTCATGTTCGATCCGGAAATCCTCCATGACCCCAGTCTTGCCCCAAGAGCCCCAAGGTGCGCCGACCCGGGGTGGCCTGGGCCTGCTCTAGGAGCTTCCGGATGGGGTGATCCTGGCTAGGAGAGGGTGAGCCCGGCCTGCTCTAGGAGCCGCCGGGCGCGCCGGCCCGGGCCGGGCGGAAGGACGCGAGGACGGCCGCGAGCTGCGGCCAGTGCGCGTCCCACCGGGACTGCGGGGTGGACCAGTAGATCGCGTACGTCGAGCCGCCGGGCACCGCCACCCAGCGCGACAGCACGCGGACCGGGCCCGAGGCGGCGGTGTAGGTGAACTCCCAGTCGGCCACGTCCGTCCCCGGGTACGGCGTCGGGCGCTTCATGGTCAGGCGCAGCCGCTCGTACCCCGGATACGTGCCCGCCGCGAGCGCGCGTGCCTCCGCCGCTTTGGCCGTGTTCAGGATGTCGGCGCTGCTCTCCGGCGAGCGGCTGACCCGCGCCGCGCGGACGTCGCCGTGGGCGCCGAAGCCGACGCTGCGGCCCTTGACCGTGCTCTGGAACTCCTCCGGCAGGTCGATGGCGTAGCCGCTCAGGTCCTCGTAGCGGCGGAAGCCGGCGGCGGGGGCCGTGCTCGGGGTGGGCTGCTCCACGGAAGCCGCGCCCGGGGTGGGCTGCTCCACGGAAGCAGCGCCCGGGGCGAGTCGCACCTCGGGGGCCGTGCCCGAGATCGGCCGCCCGTCGGGAGCCGTGCCCGGGGCGGGTCGTCCTTCGGGGGCCGAGGCGCTGACGGGTTCGGTGTCGGTCGCCAGGCCCGGCGTACTCGGCCCCGTGACGGAACCGCCGTCGCCGGAGGTGCCCAGCGGGCCCAAGCCCTTGGCGCCCCCGGTGTCGGAGAGCGCGGCGACGGCGAGCATGACGATGGCCACCAGGCCGAGCAGGGCCACGGCGATCAGGACGATCATCCCCGCCGGGCTGTTACCCCGAGGGGCGGCCGTCTGCTGGAAGGAGAACAGGTCGGTACCGAGGCCTCTCTCCTGGTGGACGCCTTCTGCTTGGGGGTCTTCTCCGTAGGGCATCCCGGATGCGGGGGCCGCCGAGCCCGGTGCGGGTGTCGCCGACGCCGGGGAGACGCCCGGCGTCGCAGGCGTGCGCGTCCCGGGGGCGGATACAGGTCTGGACGGCGCATCTGCTCTGGACGGCGCATCGGCCTGGGAGGCGGCGAAGCCGGTGGGCGGGGTGGCGTCCGACGGCGCGGTCGACGTGCGCGGTCCGATCTGCTTGGACGGCGCGCTGACCTGCGCGGGGGACGGCGGGCGCGTGGGCGCGTCCGAGACGGACGCGTCCGAGGCCGACGAGGCCGGGACGGACGCGGCCGTACGACCGTCGGCTTCGGGACGGCCGGAAGAACCTGCCGGACGTCCGTGCGGGGTCGCGACGTGCTGCGACGGCCCCGCCGCCCCGGCGGTCCCCGGCGGCGAGAAGGGCTCGGCCGTGCGGGACGGAGTGCTCCCGGCCGTACCCGATGACGGGCTCATGGCCGTGATCGGGGGGAGTAGGCCCACCATTGTGGCCTGGTCGTCCTCCTCCTCGGCACCGTCGCGGTCGTCGTCCGCCGCGCGATCGACGGCCGGGGGCGCGGGCGGGGTGGGGCCGGGGGAAGCCTTACCGGCGGTCGGACCGTTCGGGGGAGTCTGGGGGTTCACGCCGGGAATGCGCAGTCCGCCCTTGGGACGGATGACCACCATCGTCTGGTCTGGGTCCGGCTCCGCCTCCGAGCCGTCCGTGGCACGCGGCTCCCACGCGGTACCGCTCCCCGCCTCCCTGGCCGCTTCCACCGGCGTCCTGGTCCCCGAACCCACCGGGGGCACGCCTATGGACTGGTGAGCCGGCCTCCTGCCGGCGCTGGTGTTCTGGCCCGTGCCTGCGGCGGGAGGAGGTTCCGTTGAACCGGGGCCCGGCTTCGCGGAAGTGGTGCTGGGCCTGGCTGAAGCCGGGGCGGGCTTCGCTGGGGCGGGAGTGGGGTTCGCGGGGTGGGCCGGTGGGGCCGCCGGGTTGGGGGTGGCGTTTGCCGTGGCTGCGGTGGGAGGAGTTTTCGTTGAACCGGGGGTGGGGTTCGCGGAGTCGGTGGAGGGGTTCGCTGGGCGGGCGGGTGGGGTGGGGGGTTGGTTTGTGGTGGAGGGTGGTTTGGCTGGTGTGGTGGCTGGCTTCGGCTTTGGGGTGGGGGTGTCGGTGGAGGGTGCGGGGGTGGCGGGGGTTCGGGCTATGGCGCGGAGGAGGGCGGTGGCGCGGTCGCGGGTCAGGCGTTTGGTGTGGTCCTTTTCCAGGAGGGCTTCGAGGACGGGGCGGAGGGGACCTGCCTGGGTCGCGGGGTCGGCCTGTTCGGTCATCAGGGCGGCGAGCGTCTCGCCGACCGTGCGGCGTTCGTACGCGGGCCGTCCCTCGACGGCGAAGTACAGGGTGGCGCCGAGCGACCACAGGTCGGACTCGGGGCCGGTGTGGTCGCCCCGCGCGCGCTCGGGGGCCGTGTAGCCGGGGGAGCCGATCACCATGCCGGTCTCGGTGATGTTGCTGTCGCCTTCAGCCTTGGCGATGCCGAAGTCGGTGAGGACGACGCGCCCGGTCTCGGTGAGCAGTACGTTGGCGGGTTTGACGTCGCGGTGCAGGATGCCCTGGTCGTGGGCGGCGCCGAGCGCTCCGAGCAGGTCGAGCCCGATCTCGGCGACGAGCCGGGGCGGCAGCGGTCCCTCCTCGTCGAGCACCTGGTCCAGCGATCTGGCCTCGACGAGCTCCATGATGATCCAGGGGCTGCCGTCGACGACGATGGCGTCGTGGACGGTGGCCACGGAGGGGTGGGTGATCTTCGCGGCGGCCCGGCCCTCGCGGATCATGCGCTCCCGCAGCTCGTCGCGCTGCAGCTCGCTGAGCCCCGGATCGTGGCGGATCTCCTTGACGGCGACGTCGCGGCCGAGGAGGCGGTCGTGAGCCCGCCAGACGGTGCCCATCGTCCCCCGGCCGAGGGGAGCGATCAGCTCGTACCTGGAGGCGAGCAACCGCGTCTGCTGTTCCGGCATGAGTAAGAAGATAGCGATTCCGTCTTGGGAATTGCTTTCGCCTCACTTACGCATGTTTTTTGGCCACAGGCGACGCGGAAGCAGAATCTTCACAAGTGCGGACAATTGCCGCCTCATCGGGCTCGGCTCGGAGCTCGCCGGAGTGCGGCGGCGGCCCAGCGCGGGGTCGGGCGGCTTGCGGTGCGATCCCTCGGACGACCGGCGCGGCGCGCGCGGCATCGGCACAGGCCCGGCGGAGGGCGTGGTCGGCGTGGGCGCGACGAGCGGGCGCTCCGGCCGGTGGTCGGTACGGTGGTCGGCGCGGTGCTGGCCGCGATGGGACGTCTTGCGCGGAGCCGGCGCCGCGCCGTGCGGCGGGCGCGACACGTTGGCAGGCGAGGACTGCGGCGCGACCGGGACGGCGGCCTGCCGGTGCGGGGCCGTGCGGTGGGCCGGGCCGCCCAGGGGCTCCTCGGCAGACCCGCCCGCCGCGACGCGCGCGAGCATGAGCGAAGCCCGCATCGCGTCCAGCCGGGCCTCGGGGTCGATCTGCAGCAGCCCGCGCAGGATGGGCGCCAGCGGCCCCGCCAGCTCCATGGGGATCGGCTCGCCGCTGGTGAGCGCGGCCAGCGCCGCCGCGGCAGTCCGGCGCCCGTGCAGGCCCCGGCCCTCGACGGCGGTGTACAGGGTCGCGCCGAGCGACCACAGGTCGGCCGCCGGGCTCGCGCGGTCGCCGAGGACGCGCTCGGGCGCGATGTACCCGGCCGAGCCGAGGACGATGCCGGCCTGCGTGATGGACGCGTCGCCCTCCAGCGCGGCCAGGCCGAAGTCGGTGAGCACCACGCGGTCCTCGGTGACGAGCATGTTGCTCGGCTTCACGTCGCGGTGCAGGATGCCCTTGGCGTGGACGGCGCGCAGCGCGCCGAGCACCTGATGGCCGATCTCGGCCACCCGGCGCGCGGGAAGCGGCCCCTGCTGCTTGACGAGCTCCTCCAGCGAGCGGGCGTGCAGGAGCTCCATGACGATCCACGGCCGGTCGTCCTCGGTGATGACGTCGAAGACCGTGATGACCGAGGGGTGGGTCACCATGGCGGTCGCCCGGCCCTCGCGTTCCGTTCTCGCGCACAGCTCCGCGCGCAGGTCTTCGTCGAGGACGAGCGGGAGCCGGACTTCCTTTACCGCGACGTCGCGGCCGAGCAGCCCGTCGTGGGCGCGCCACACCGTGCCCATGCCGCCACGCCCCACGGGCTCGAGAAGCCGGTATCGCGAGGCCAGCTCGTATCCGGACGGGGCGCGCATGGGGGGCAGCTTACCGATTCGTTTATCGCCGCCTGTAGAGGCCATGCCGATTCTCTGTTGAGGTCTTCTGTCAAATGCAGTCAGATTCTGCGGCCGATGGTGAGCACGGGGCCGGTGGCGTCTTGGAAGAAGTCGTCGCCCTTGTCGTCAACGACGATGAACGCCGGGAAGTCCTCGACTTCGATCTTCCAGACGGCCTCCATGCCCAGCTCCGGATATTCCAGGACCTCGACCTTCTTGATGCAGTCCTGGGCGAGCCGGGCCGCCGGGCCGCCGATCGAGCCGAGGTAGAAGCCCCCGTACGTCTTGCAGGCGTCGGTGACCTGCTTGGAGCGGTTGCCCTTGGCCAGCATGACCAGCGAGCCGCCCGCGGCCTGGAAACGCTCGACGTAGGAGTCCATGCGGCCGGCGGTCGTCGGGCCGAAGGAGCCGGACGCGTACCCTTCGGGCGTCTTGGCCGGCCCGGCGTAGTAGACGGCGTGGTCCTTGAGGTAGTCGGGCATGGGCTCGCCCGCGTCCAGGCGCTCGGCGATCTTCGCGTGCGCGATGTCGCGGGCGACGACCAGCGGGCCGGTCAGCGAGAGCCGGGTCTTGACCGGGTAGCGGGTCAGCTCGGCGAGGATCTCGCTCATGGGCCGGTTGAGGTCGATCGCGACCACATCATCCGACAGGTGCTCGTCGGTGGTCTCGGGCAGGAAGCGGGCCGGGTCGGTCTCCAGCTTCTCCAGGAAGACGCCCTCAGGCGTGATCTTGGCGAGGGCCTGCCGGTCGGCGCTGCACGAGACGGCGATGGCCACCGGGCACGAGGCGCCATGCCGGGGCAGGCGGATCACCCGGACGTCGTGGCAGAAGTACTTGCCGCCGAACTGCGCGCCGATGCCGAGCCGCTGCGTGAGCTCGAAGACCTTCTTCTCCATTTCGAGGTCACGGAAGCCGTGCCCCGACGTCGAGCCCTCGGTGGGGATCGTGTCGAGGTAGCGGGCCGAGGCGTACTTCGCGGTCTTGAGCGCGAACTCGGCGCTGGTGCCGCCGACGACCACGGCGAGGTGGTACGGCGGGCAGGCGGCCGTGCCGAGCGAGCGGATCTTCTCCTCGAGGAAGGCCAGCATGCGCTTCTCGTTCAGGACCGCCTTGGTCTCCTGGTAGAGGAACGACTTGTTGGCGCTGCCGCCGCCCTTGGCCATGAACAGCAGCTTGTACTCGTCGGGGTGGCCGTGCGGGTCCTCGGCGTACAGCTCGATCTGGGCGGGGAGGTTGTCACCGGTGTTCTTCTCGTCCCACATGGTCAGCGGGGCCATCTGGGAGTAGCGCAGGTTGAGCTTGGTGTAGGCGTCGTACACGCCGCGCGAGACGTGCTCGGCGTCGGCGCCGTCGGTGAGCACGTGGCGCCCGCGCTTGCCCATGACGATGGCGGTGCCGGTGTCCTGGCACATCGGCAGCACGCCGCCGGCCGAGATGCTCGCGTTCTTGAGCAGGTCGAGGGCCACGAACCGGTCGTTGCCGCTGGCCTCGGGATCATCGATGATCTTGCGGAGCTGGGCGAGGTGGGACGCGCGCAGGTAGTGGGAGATGTCGTGGATCGCGGTCTCGGTGAGCAGCCGGAGCGCCTCCGGGTCCACTTCGAGGAATGTACGGCCCGCCGCCTCGACCCGCCGCACGCCCTCGGCCGTGATCAGACGGTATTCCGTCTCGTCGGGGCCTAGCGGAAGCAGGTCGGTGTAGTCGAATCCGGGCATCTCGCCTGTACTCCTTCGTACTCCTGGACTCGTGGACGCCATGGGGACGGCAAGGGTTCCTCGTCCGCGATTCGTCCGCGATCGCCGCCGCCCAGTGCAGAGTACGGCCATCGCCGGAGTCTTCCTTACCCGGGGGCCTCCGCTCTTGGGGGAATCGTGGTGTGCTGCTTACGTCTTCTGGGCGCCCGGGGGCGAATACCCAAATATGCGCGTTCGATAATGAAGGTACGCGCGACATCCAAGATCGGGGGAATCATGGATCCGGGCTATTTCGTCGTGGTCATCTTCGGGGTTCTCGTGGTGGCCGCCGCCCTGGGAGTCGCGCTCGTCACCATCGTCCTGAACGGCATCAAGGGCGAGCACGCGCAGTGGCCGGTGCGCCCCGAGCGCCGCGCGCCGTCCGAGAAGCGCGCGCTCACCGGCCCCGCCCGGCGCGCGGAGATCCGCGGGGACGCGGGCGGCGAGCATCCGGAGTGGACCGGCCGCGAGCTCGCGGGCGACGACCTCAGGCCGGTGGGCACGCACGAGCACAGGCGGGCCGTCCCGGGACGGGCTCGCTGGTGGTGAACCAGCTCGGAAGGACCCGGACGTCCCGCCCGGACGGGCGGCGTCCGGGCCCGGTCCGGCGCGCATCGCCGGTGAGTTGGCCAAGACCACAGTTCATCTGAATGTCAGGACAAACTATTGACTCCGCGCACTCTGGTACTTAGAACTGGGGACGGATCGTCAAGAGCTGCGGAGGCGGTATGCGTGTGGGTCTGCTGGGTCTCGGCCGGATCGGGGCGTTCCACGCCGCGACACTCGCCGCCCACCCCGAGGTCGGCGAGTTGGTGGTGGCGGACGCGGACGCGACCAGGGCCGAGGAGATCGCCGCGCGGGTCGGCGCGGTCGCCGGTGACGCCTTCGACGCCGACGCCGTCGTGGTGGCCACCCCCACCTCCACCCACGCCGAGCTGATCCTGAAGGCCTGCGCGGCCGGGATCCCGGTGTTCTGCGAGAAGCCCGCCGCCCCGACCCTGGAGGAGACCGCCCGCGTGGCCGAGGCCGCGAAGGACGGCGGCGTGCTCGTCCACATCGGCTTCCAGCGGCGCTTCGACGCCGGGTACGCCGCCGCCCGCACGGCCCTGCGCTCCGGCGAGGTCGGCGACCTGCACCGCGTCCACATGCTGACCGCCGACCCGCGCCCCCCGGCGGCCGAGTACGTCCCGCTCTCGGGCGGTATCTTCCGCGACTGCCACATCCACGACTTCGACATCCTGCGCTGGGTGACCGGCCGCGAGGTCGAGTCGGTGTTCGCCACGGGCGCCAACCGGGGGGCCGCGTTCTTCGCCGAGGCCGGCGACGTGGACACCAGCGCCGCCCTGCTCACCCTCGACGACGGCACCCTGGTCACGATGCAGGGCTCGCGGTACAACGGCGCGGGGTACGACGTGCGCATGGAGCTGGCCGGAACCCGCGGCACGATGGTCGTCGGCCTGGACGAGCGCGTCCCCCTCACCTCGGCCGAGCCCGCCGTCGACTTCCCCAAGGGCGAGCCCTGGCCCGACTTCGGCGCCCGCTTCGAGGCCGCGTACATCGCCGAGATCGGCGCCTTCCTCGCCGCCGTGCGCGACGGCGGCCCGAGCCCCTGCACCGCCGAGGACGCCCTCGCCGCCCTGCGCGTCGCGGAGGCCGCCGAGCTGTCCCGCCGCACCGGCAGGCCCGCGCGCGTCGCGGAGGTGACCGCGTGACCGCCCTGACTCTGAAGATCGCGGCCGCACCCATCTCCTGGGGCGTGTGCGAGGTGCCCGGCTGGGGGTACCAGCTCGACCGGGAGCGCGTACTCGGCGAGATGCGCGCGCTCGGCCTCACCGCCACCGAGCTCGGCCCCGACGGCTTCCTGCCGCCGTCCCCCGAGCACCGCCGCACGCTGCTGGACTCCTACGGGCTGCGCGGCATCGGCGGTTTCGTCCCGGTCGTCCTGCACGACCCCGGCCACGACCCGGTCCCCGAGGCCCGCGCCACGCTGCGCGCGTTCGCCGAGGGGGACGTCGAGACGGTCGTGCTCGCCGCGGCGACCGGCGCCGACGGCTACGACGCGCGCCCGGTGCTGGACGACGAGGGCTGGAAGACCCTGCTCGGCAACCTCGGGCGGCTGCTCGCCGAGGCCGCCGATTTCGGGCGGGCGATCACCCTGCATCCGCACGTCGGGACGATGATCGAGAACCGGGAGGAGGTCGACCGCGTGCTCGACGGGTCGGACATGCCGCTCTGCCTGGACACCGGCCACCTTCTCATCGGGGGCACCGACCCGCTCGACCTGGTGTCCAGGGCCGCTGCAAGAGTCGCACACGTTCACCTCAAAGACGTGGACGCCACGCTCGCCGCCCAGGTGCGCGCCGGAAAGCTCACCTACACCGAGGCCGTCCGCGCCGGCATGTACCGGCCCCTCGGACGCGGCGACGTGGACGTCGCGGGCATCGTGTCCACGCTCACCGCCGCCGGATACGACGGCTGGTACGTCATGGAGCAGGACCTGATCCTCGACGCAGAGCCCCCGGCGGGCGAGGGCCCCGAGGCCGAGGTCCGCGCGAGCCTCGCGTACCTCGCCTCCCTCGCCTCTCTCGGCTCGCCGGCGGAAGGCCGCGCATGACCGAGGTGCTCACGATCGGCAGGGTGGGAGTCGACCTCTACCCCCTGCAGATCGGCGTCTCGCTGCGCGAGGTCGAGACCTTCGGCAAGTACCTCGGCGGCAGCCCGACCAACGTGGCCGTCGCCGCCGCCCGCCTCGGCCGCGACGCCGCCGTGATCAGCCGGACGGGCGCCGACCCGTTCGGGGCGTTCGTCCACGACGCGCTGCGCTCCTACGGCGTGGACGACCGGTACGTGACCGAGGTGCCCGGGCTGCCGACGCCGGTCACGTTCTGCGAGATCCACCCGCCCGACCACTTCCCGCTGTACTTCTACCGCTTCCCCAAGGCCCCCGACCTGGAAATACAGACCCAGGAACTGGACGTGGCCGCGATCAGCCGCGCGGGCCTGTTCTGGGCGACGGTCACCGGCCTGTCCGAGGAGCCCTCGCGCGGCGCCCACTTCGCCGCCTGGGAGGCGCGTGGACGGGCGCCGCTCACCGTCCTCGACCTCGACTACCGCCCCATGTTCTGGTCCTCGCCGGACGAGGCGGGGCGCTGGGTGCGCGAGGCCCTGCGGCACGTCACCGTGGCCGTGGGCAACCTGGACGAGTGCGAGGTCGCCACCGGCACGCGCGACCCGCGGGAGGCGGCCAAGGCGCTGCTCGGCATGGGCGTCGAGGTGGCGGTCGTCAAGCAGGGGCCGGGCGGCGTGCTGGGCATGACCGCGGAGGAGACCGTCGTGGTCCCGCCCGTGCCGGTCGAGGTGGTGAACGGCCTCGGCGCCGGCGACGCGTTCGGCGGCGCGCTGTGCGACGGCCTGCTCGCCGGGCGCGGCCTGGAACAGGCGCTGCGGTTCGCCAACGCCGCCGGGGCGATCGTCGCCGGACGGCTGGCCTGCGCCCCCGCCATGCCCACGACCGAGGAGGTCGAGGCGGTGCTGGCGCGCCTCGTCGAGGACGGCGACCACGCGAGGGGGATCGATGCGTGACGAGGACCGCGGGAAGCTCTCCGAGTACCGCGCCCGCTACCCGGAGAAGATCGCGCAGGCCGCCGCCGAGCGCCGGCGAAGGCCGCTGCTGGCCGGGCGCGACCAGCTCCTGATCATCGCGGCCGACCACGCCGCCCGGGGCGCGCTCGCCGTGCGCGGGCGTCCCATGGCGATGGCGAGCCGCGTCGACCTGCTCGACCGGCTGCGCGTCGCGCTGGCCAGGCCCGGCGTCGACGGCCTGCTCGCCACCCCCGACATCGTCGAGGACCTGCTGCTGCTCGGCGCCCTGGACGACAAGGTGGTCATCGGGTCCATGAACCGCGGCGGAATCCACGGCGCCGCGTTCGAGTTCGACGACCGCTTCACCGCCTACGACACCGACACGATCGTCCGCATGGGCCTCGACGGCGGCAAGATGCTGTGCCGCGTCGGCCTCGACTCGCCCGAGACGGCCCGTACCCTGGAGGCGTGCGCCGGGGCCGTCACGAGCCTCGCGCGGCAGGGGCTCGTCGCCATGGTGGAGCCGTTCTGGTCCCGCCGCGACGCGGGCGGCGGCACCCGGAACGACCTGTCCCCGGATGGGGTGATCCATTCCATCCACGTCGGGCAGGCGCTCGGCGCGACCTCCGCGCACACCTGGCTGAAGATCCCGGTGATCGACGAGATGGAACGGGTCATGGAGGCCACCACCCTGCCCACCCTGCTGCTCGGCGGCGACCCGACCGCCGCGCCCGACCAGGTGTACTCCTCCTGGGGCAAGGCGCTGCGGCTTGCCGGCGTGCGGGGGCTCGTGGTCGGGCGCGCGCTGCTCTACCCTCCAGACGACGATGTGGCCGCGGCCGTCGACATCGCCGCCGGTCTATTGGAGGTGTCCTGATGTCGTACATCCCCGCGGGTTCCACGGCGGCGGCCCCCTGGGCGCTGTGGATCTCCCCCGCGAGCGCCGGCTGGACGTACGCCGGGCTCCGCGCGCTCAACCTCTCCGGCGAGACGGTGGAGTTCGAGACGGGCGACGAAGAGATGCTGGTCGTGCCGCTGTCCGGCTCCTGCGTCGTCGAGTGCGACGGCGAACGCCTGGAGCTCCAGGGGCGTGAGTCGGTCTTCGCCGGCGTCACGGACTTCGCGTACCTGCCCGTCGGGGCCACGGCGCGCGTCACGGGCCGGGGCCGCTTCGGCATGCCCACCGCGCGCGCCACCCGTCGCCTGCCGGTGCGGTACGGCGCGGCGGCGGACGTCCCGGTCGAGGTGCGCGGGGCCGGGCAGGCCAGCCGTCAGGTCAACAACTTCTGCGCGCCCGAGGCGTTCGAGTGCGACAAGCTCATGGCCGTCGAGGTGCTCACCCCCGGCGGCAACTGGTCGTCCTACCCGCCGCACAAGCACGACACCCCCGGCGAGGGCGAGGCCGTGCTGGAGGAGATCTACTACTTCGAGGGCGGCCCCGGCTACCAGCGGGTGTACGGCGTACCGGGCCGGCCGATCGACGTGCTGGCCGAGGTCGGCTGCGGCGACGTCGTCCTCGTCCCGCACGGCTACCACGGGCCGTCCATGGCGGCGCCCGGCTACGACCTGTACTACCTCAACGTCCTCGCCGGTCCCGGTGAGAAGCGGTCCATGGCCTTCTGCGACGACCCCCGCCACGCCTGGATCCGCTCCACCTGGGCGGACCAGCCCGTGGACCCCCGCGTCCCCATGACCCCGCCCGCCGAGCCCAAGGGGAGGTGACGGCATGAAGACCGTCAGGCTGACCGTGGCGCAGGCGCTCGTGCGGTTCCTCGCCGAGCAGTGGAGCGAGCGCGACGGCGTGGAGCAACGCCTCATCGCCGGCTGTTTCGGGATCTTCGGGCATGGCAACGTCGCCGGCATCGGCCAGGCGCTCGCCGAGCGCGGCGCGGGCCTCCACGACCCGCTGCCGTACTACCTGGCCAGGAACGAGCAGGCCATGGTGCACACCGCCGTCGGTTACGCCAAGACCCGCAACCGGCTGTCCACCTACGCCTGCACGACGTCCATCGGCCCCGGAGCCACCAACATGGTGACCGGAGCCGCGCTCGCGACGATCAACCGGATCCCGGTGCTGCTGCTGCCCGGCGACATCTTCGCCACCCGCGCCGCCGGAGCCGTCCTGCAGGAACTGGAGGACCCGCGGTCGTACGACGTCAGCGTCAACGACTGCCTGCGCCCGGTGTCCCGCTTCTTCGACCGGATCAACCGGCCCGAGCAGCTCCCGTCCGCCCTGATGGCGGCCATGCGCGTCCTGACCGATCCCGCCGAGACCGGCGCCGTGACGCTGGCCCTGCCGCAGGACGTCCAGGCCGAGGCGCACGACTGGCCCGCCGAGCTGTTCGAACGCCGCGTCTGGCACGTCGCCCGGCCGATCCCGGACGCCGCCTCGGTCGAGCGTGCCGTCGAGGTCATCAAGTCGTCCCGGCGCCCGCTCATCGTCGCGGGCGGCGGCGTGATCTACAGCGAGGCGTGGGGCGAGCTCACCGCGTTCGCCGAGAAGCACGGGGTGCCTGTCGGCGAGACCCAGGCCGGCAAGGGCGCGCTGCCGGACGACCACCCGTGCGCGCTCGGCGCCATCGGGCACACCGGCACCGCCGCCGCCAACACCGTCGCCCGCGAGGCCGACCTGGTGATCGGCGTCGGCACCCGCTACACCGACTTCACCACCGCCTCGCGCACCCTCTTCGGCGACGCGCGCTTCGTCAACCTCAACGTCACGGCGTTCGACGCGGCCAAGCACGCCGGGATCATGCTCGTCGGCGACGCCCGCGAGGGGCTCGCGGTGCTCGACCTCGGCGGCTGGCGGGCCGACCCCTCGTGGACGGCGCGCGCCGCCGGGCTGAGCCGCGACTGGCGGTCCAAGGTCGCGGTGCTCCAGGCCGGGGAGGCGCTCACGCAGCCGGTCATGCTGGGCGTGCTCAACGAGGTCGCGGGCACGGACGGGGTGGTCGTCAACGCCGCCGGGTCGATGCCCGGTGACCTGCACAAACTGTGGCGGGCCTCCGACCCGAAGGCGTACCACGTCGAGTACGGCTACTCGTGCATGGGGTACGAGATCGCGGGCGGCCTCGGCGTCAAGCTCGCCGCGCCGGAACGCGAGGTGTTCGTCCTGGTCGGCGATGGGTCGTACCTCATGATGGCCCAGGAGATCGCCACCGCCGTCCAGGAAGGGCTCAAGCTGGTCGTCGTCATCGTGGACAACCACGGCTTCGCCTCGATCGGCGGGCTGTCGGAGTCGGTCGGCGCGCGGCGGCTCGGCACGTCCTACCGCATGCGCTCGCCCGAGGGGCACCTCGAGGGCGCGTACCTGCCCGTGGACCTCGCCGCCAACGCGGCCAGCCTCGGCGCGGACGTCCTGCGCGCCACCGATCCCCACGGCTTCCGCGTCGCCCTCCTCAAGGCCCGCGAGGCCGGGACCACGACGGTCGTCCATGTGGAGACCGTCCCCGGCCCGAGCGCGGAGACGACGGCCTGGTGGGACGTCCCGATCGCCGAAACCTCCACGACCCCCGCGCTCCGCGAGGCCTACGACGACCACAAACGCGCCCAACGCCCCTATCTCTGACCCCCACCCCGCGGGCGCAACGCCGGCCGTCCCGGGGCCCATTGACCGGTTGAGGGTGTAACCGTAGCCTTACCGAACTTGAACCAGCCTCATGTTTAGTGGAGGCCGCAGTGCCCACCCCCCGAGACCGGCGTGCGCGCCTCGCCACCTTCGCCGTCTTCTTCGTCCAGGGCCTGACGTTCGCCACCCTGCTCACCCAGGTGGCCGCGCTGCAGGAGAAGCACGGCCTCAGCGACGGCGAGCTGTCCATCCTGCTGCTGGTGGTGCCGGTCATCGCGGGCGTCGGCAGCGTTCTGGCCGGTGAGATCGCCAAGCGACGCGGCAGCCGGGTCGTACTGCGAATCGCGCAGCCGCTTGCGGGGTCGGTCGTCGTGCTCGCCGGACTCGCCGCGAACGTCCCCCAGCTCGTCGCCGCCAACGTCCTGTTCGGGCTGTGCCTCGGGTCGGTCGACGCGGGCATGAACATGCAGGCGGTGGCGGTCGAACGCCGGTACGGCCGGCCGATCCTGACCGGGTTCCACGCGCTGTGGAGTGCCGCCGCCGTCATCGGCGCGGCGTGGGCTTCGGCGGCGGGCGTGATGGGGCTCGGCCTTCCCGCGACGTTCGCGGTCGCGATGGCGGCGGGCGTCGTGGTCGCCGTGGTCGCGGGGCCGACGCTGTGCGCTCCCGAGGAGGAGCATGTGGAGCCGGTCGCGGACGCGCTTCCTCCGGGGTCCTCGGCGTCGCCGCGTTTCCCCTGGAGGCCGATCCTGCCGCTGTGCCTGGCGATGGCGTTCCTGTACGTGGGGGACGCGTCGATCTCGAACTTCGGCTCCGTCTACATGGACAAGATCATGGACGCGTCGGCGGCCGTCATTCCGCTGGCGCTCGGGGCCTACCAGGCGACGACGTTCGTGGTCAGGGTCGGTGGTGATCTGGCCGTCCGCCGGTACGGGCCCGCGGTGATCGTCCGTATCGGCGGGGCGCTGGCGGCGCTGGGTTTCGCCGGGATCGTCGCGGCGCCGAACCAGCCCCTGGCGGTCGTCGCGTTCGGGATCGCGGGCGTCGGCCTGTCGGTGGTGGCTCCGCAGTCGTTCTCGGCCGCCGGACGGCTCGACCCCGCGGGCACGGGCGTCGCCATCGCCCGCGTCAACATGTTCAACTACGTCGGTTTCATCGTGGGAGCGGCCCTGGTGGGCGGCATCGCGGACGCGGCGAACTACCAGATCGCGTTCGCCGCCCCGCTCGTTCTCGCCGCCGCCATCGTCGCCCTGGCCCCCGGCTTCCAGCCGAACCGCCCTGCCCGCCTCCCTCACCCGACCCAGGCCTGATCGGCGTGCGGAGGGCGGCCACGGCTCAGCGTGTGAGGGTGGACAGGGCGAGGGCCGAAGGCGCTGCCGTTACAGGGGAGCTCAGGGCCAGACGCGGTCGCGGGCGGGAACGTCGGGCGGCGGCGAGACACGGACGGCGCGGGTCTCCTGCACGGTGAACTCGTCCACCACGTGCCGGTTGTGGAGGAGAAAGCCGATCAGCCCGGCCACGGCCTGCGCCCCGAGTACGGCGTGCGCCCGTCCGGTCAGCAGGTAGATGTGGGGAGCCGAGAGCTTGTCCAGGTTGAAGCGGTTGCCATGCCGGTGGACGTCCCGCAGCGTTTTAACCGGGATCGGGCGGTGGGAGATGAACCACACGGCGACGTCCCAGGCGACCCATTCCGGGTCGGGATCGGTCGACTCCACGAAACAGGTGACGCAGCCCGCACGCGCGTCGTACCCGTGAGGGCACGCCCAGTAGGCGGCGTCGTCCGGGTGGATCACGCGGCGGGCTCCTTATGGCGCGGATCGGCGATCGGCGCCCTCCGGCGAGCGGCGCCGCCGGAACGACCGAGGTCATACGATTCTGGCTGATCTTCCGTCCTGATGTACTGACCTGGCGGTTTTCGACCCGTGGCGCGGCGGGGGTACGCCCTGGGCGTGACGGCGGTTAGTGTCGAATCGTGGAAGCCGAGCGCGGAGCGCGCCATGATCGCTGGGGCGCCCGATGGAACGAGCGGGGCGTTCCGGCCCTGCGGCAGTTCCTGACGGGCGTGCTCAGCAGCACGCAGAACGGCCCGGGGCCGGCCCCGTCCGACCTGCGGGCGTCCGATGACGATCGCGAACGCGTGGTGGCCGTGCTGCGCGACGCCGTGGCGGACGGCCGCCTGACCCATCTCGAGCACGAGGAGCGCGTCGAGCGTGTGTACGGCGCCCGCACGCTGGGCGAACTGGCCGCGCTCACCGCCGACCTGCTGCCCGAGGACCTCCAGCCCCTGCGCGCCGACGGCCGGCCGGTGATGGCGTTGTTCCAGTCCGAGAAGCGGGAGGGCCGCTGGGTCGTGCCCTCGCGGTACTCGGTGACGGCCGTCGGCACCGGTGTGACCCTGGACCTGCGCGAGGCGCTGCTCCAGAGCGCCCACATCACCGTGCAGGCCACGGTGGTGGGGGCGACGCTGACGCTGATCGTCCCCGAGGACGTCCATGTGATCATCCCTGCCTCGGCCGTGCTGGGCGGGAAGAAGAACCACGTACCGAAGTCGCCGACGCCGGGCGCGCCCGTCATCGAGATCACCGGCATGATCATGATGGGAAACGTCGTGGCGAAGTCCCCCAAACCTCCCCGGCGGGGCTGGGGCCGCCGGGGCTGACATCGGGCCGAGGCTGAAGATCAGGTGGCGGTGTCGAAGTTGATGGCGCTGTAGGCGCGCAGCTTCCAGAGCTGGTGCTCGCTCTCGACCTTGCGCACGGTGCCCGAGCGGCCGCGCATGACCAGCGAGTGCGTGACGGCGACCCCGGAGCGGTACCGCACCCCGGCCATCAGCTCGCCGTCGGTGATGCCGGAGGCCGCGAAGAAGACGTCATCCGAGGTCACCAGGTCGTCGGTGGTGAGGACGCGGTCCAGGTCGTGCCCGGCGTCCAGCGCGCGGCGGTGCTCGTCGTCGTCCCGCGGCCACAGCTTGCCCTGGATCACGCCGCCGAGGCACTTCAGCGCGCAGGCCGCGATGATGCCCTCGGGGGTGCCTCCGATGCCCATCATCATGTCGATGCCCGTGTCCCGGCGGGCGGCCATGATCGCCCCGGCGACGTCGCCGTCGGTGATGAACTTGATGCGCGCCCCCGTCTCGCGGATCTCCTTGACGAGCCGCTCGTGGCGGGGCCGGTCGAGCACCACGACCGTGACGTCGGACGGCGAGCAGTCCTTGGCGCGGGCCACCGCCTGGATGTTGACGGCGACCGGGGCGTTGATGTCCACGGCGTCCGCGGCCTCGGGCCCGGTGACCAGCTTGTCCATGTAGAAGACCGCCGACGGGTCGTACATCGAGCCGCGCGGGCTCACCGCGATCACCGATACCGCGTTCGGCATGCCGAGCGCGGTCAGGCGGGTGCCGTCGATCGGGTCCACGGCGACGTCGCACGCGGCGCCGCTGCCGTCGCCCACGCTCTCGCCGTTGTAGAGCATGGGGGCGTTGTCCTTCTCGCCCTCACCGATCACGACGGTGCCGTCCATGGACACCGTGTTGATCAACTGGCGCATCGCGTTCACCGCCGCGCCGTCTGCGCCGTTCTTGTCACCGCGGCCCACCCAGCGCGCCGCGGCCATCGCCGCCGCCTCGGTGACGCGGACCAGTTCGAGAGCGAGGTTACGATCGGGAGCGCGCTCGCCCGTGGCGAGTGCGGGTGGTACGGACGTCTGTTCCGACATGGCGAAAAGCCCCTCTTATCCACACGAACGTCGATCGGGACGCCCTGTACGGGACCTACCAGGTTCCCTGCTTCTTAATCCAGCCGACGCCAACGATGGTAGTTGTCTCACTTCGACGGCCGACGGGGGGATACTGTCGCCCTCATGAGCAGTGACACGGAACGACCGGTGGCAGTGCGCACCTCGGAACGCGGCGCCGCCACACGGGGAGCGCTGCTGGACGCCGCCCGGGAGATATTCGTCACACGCGGCTTCGCCGATGCCGGAGTCACCGACGTCGTTTCCCGTGCGGGGGCCAGCGTGGGCTCCCTGTATCACCACTTCTCCGGCAAGGCCGACCTGTACCTCACACTCTTCGAGGAATTCCAGGTCCGCCAGACCCAGCGCACCAAACAGGCCGTCCAGGCGGCGCGCGCCGAGGGCGAGACCGACCCGATGCGGCTGTTCATCGCCGGAGCCCGCGCCTACCTCGAAGGGTGCTTCGACGAGCGCGAACTGGCGGCCCTGTTCCTGCGCGGGGACGGCCCGCCCGGGTTCGAGGTGATCATGCGCGACCGCATGCGCCAGTGGGCCCGGCGCAACGCCGCCCTGTTCGAGGACGACGAGGGCGCGCTGGTCGTGGTGATCACGGGGGCGCTGGCGGCGGCCACCTCGGAGATCACGCTGTCCCAGGACGTCGAGGCCTCCCGCGTGCTGGCCGAGAACGTCCTGACGATCATCAGCCAGGTCCACCGCCCGTAGTCCGGACCCCGCGGCGGGGTGGCTCGCGTCCCGGACCGCCGGTCGCGGCCGGTAATCTTGCTGGTCGTGAGCCGTTTCACGCAAGGCTTCTACGGGTACGCGTTCGCCCTGCTGTTCTGTCTGGCGATCGTCGGCATCTTCCTGCTGATCACTCCGCAGAGCCGCACTCCGCACATTCCGCGGGTCGACTACTCGGTGACCGTCAACAACCTCCGGCGCGCGGCTCCGTACGAGGTCAGGACGCCCGAGCCGGTCCCCGCCGGCTGGACGCCCAACAGCTCCGAGGTCGACCAGGACAAGTACGTCACCTGGCGGCTCGGCTTCGCGACCGCCAAGGGGTCCCACGCGCTGCTCGCCCAGAGCGACGAGCCCGCGCAGGACTTCGCGAACCGGCTCGCCAATAGCGACAAGGTGATCGGCAGCAAGCAGATCGGCGGGCAGACCTGGCAGCAGCGCTTCCGCGAGGACAAGAACCAGCGCACGCTGATCAGCCTTCAGCCCGGCGTCACCATCGTGGTCACGGGCCTGGCCGACTGGGACGAGCTCACACAGCTCGCGGGCTCGCTCAAGACCCAGCCCAGGCTCACCACCACCCCGGCCCCGCCGGGAAGCGCCACCCCATCTCTGATCCCCTCCTGACGTCCCCGATCCGCTCCTGACGAACGGACGAACGGACGACGTGGGGCGGCGGCAGGTCGCGTCGAAGTCGAAGCTGTGTGAGCGCCGAAGTCGAAGCGGTGTGAGCGCCGTGGGCCGCCCGCGCGGTCAGGCCGGGGGCCATCCGCGCGGTTAGAACGCCTCCGCGGCGCCGTCCGCGGTCAGAAGGGCGCTTCCTCGGAGCCGTCCTCGGCCTCCTCGCGGCGGGCCATCGCCGCCGCCAGCCGGACGCGCGCCCCCTGGAGCCACTCCTCGCAGATCGCGGCGAGCCGCTCGCCGCGCTCCCACAGCTCGATCGACTGCTCCAGCGTGAGCCCGCCCGCCTCCAGGCGGCGCACCACGTCGGTCAGCTCTTCACGGGCCCGCTCGTACGACGGGGTCTCAGCTTTCTGCTCGGCCACGTCCCCACCTTACGGGCATCGGGGCGCCACGACCGGTCATGAGCCCGGCTCGCCGCCGCCCGGCCGACCGCTGCCCGACCGACCGGCGCCCTGCTCGTCGGCGCCCGGCTTGGACACCATGACGCCCACCCTGCCGTCGGAGAACCGCAGGCTGAGCTCCTCGCCGCCGCTCACGTCCGCCGCCCGCCGCACGACCTCGCCGGACGGGAACTGCACGATCGCGTAGCCGCGTTCCAGGGTGGCCGCGGGGGAGAGGGCGACCAGGCGGGCGCGCACGTGCTCCAGGGCGTCCTCGGCGCGGTCCAGGGACGAGCCCAGGCAGCGGCGCGCGCGGTCGCGCAGGCCGTCGACCTGCTCGGCGCGGCGCTCGATCTCGCGGACCGGATCGGCCAGCGACGGCCGCGAGCGCACCGCCGCCAGCCAGGACGCCTCGCGGTCGAGCCCGCCGATCACCACGCGCCGTCCCCGGTCGCGAAGCTGCCTGATCAGCGTCATCTGCTCCCCGACGTCCGGGACGATCTTCTTCGCCGCGTCGGTGGGCGTCGAGGCGCGCAGATCGGCCACCAGGTCCAGCAGAGGGTTGTCCTGCTCGTGGCCGATCGCGCTGACGACGGGCGTCCGGCACGCCGAGACGGCCCGGACGAGCGACTCGTCGGAGAAGGGCAGCAGGTCCTCCAGCGACCCGCCGCCCCGGGCGATGACGATCACGTCGATCTCGCGGTCGGCGTCCAGCTTGTGCAGGGCCTCGGTGACCTCGGCGACGGCGTACGGGCCCTGGACCGCGACGGCCTCCACCTTGAACCGCACGGCCGGCCAGCGGCGCCGGGCGTTCTCCAGCACGTCGCGCTCGGCCGCCGAGTCACGGCCGCAGATCAGCCCGATCGTGCCGGGCAGGAACGGCAGCCGCCGCTTGCGGTCGGCGTTGGCGAGGCCCTCGGCCACGATGATCTGCCGCAGCCGCTCCAGCCTGGCCAGGAGCTCGCCGATGCCCACCGGGCGGATCTCCAGCGCGGTGAAGGCGAACGAGCCCCTGTTGACCCAGAAGTCCGGCTTGACCAGCACGACGACCCGGGCGCCGTCCACCGGCCGGGGGACGGCCGTCTCGTAGACGTTTCGCGGGCAGGTCACCCGGGCGGACACGTTGGCCACGGGGTCGCGCAGCGTCAGGAAGACCGTGCCGCCCCGGGACGACAGCTCGGTGATCTGCCCTTCGGCCCATACGGTGCCGAGCTTGCCGATCCACTGCGCCACCATCTGCAACACCGAGCGGATGGGCAGCGGCTGCTCCGGTGAAGTCTTCGCGGCCATGCGGGCAGCCTACAAACGATCCCGGTTACTCTCCCGCTTCCAGCTTGGCGAGGCGCTTGGCGTACATCTGGACGATCTCGTCGCGCGCGGAGGTCTTCCGCTCGTACTCCAGCAGCTCGCGGATCTGGTCGGCGGACTTGCCGCGCATGCGGGCGCGCAGGGAGGCCATGGTCAGCTGGGAGTAGCCGGGCAGGGGCTCGGCCAGGGTGGACGTGGTGCCCGCCTCCGATATGGGCGCTGCGGTCGCCGTGGCCGCCTCGGGGGTCGCCGGGGTGCCGGCGGTGGCGGCGTCGGCGAGTTCGCCGGCGTCGGCCTTGGGCTTGCGCGTCCGCGGCTTCGCGGCCGGCTTGGCGGCTGTGGTCGCGCGGGGCTTCCTGGCCCTCGGCGCGGGCTTCACCGTCTCCGCCTCGGGGGTCACGGCGGCGTCTTCGACGGTGGCGGGCTCACTCGCGGCTTCGGCGACCGTCTCGGCAACCGGTTCGGCGGCGGGTTCGGTCACGGGCGCGGCGACGGGCTCGGTGGCGGGCTCGGCGACGACCGCCGCGGCGCGCTCGGCGGCCTTCGCGACCGGCTCCGCGGGCTCAGGGGTGGGCTTGGCGGCTTCCGAAACCGGCTCGGCCGCGGGTTCCGCGACCGCTTCGGCCGTGGCGTCCGTGACCGGCTTGGCGGCGGTTTCCGTGCTCGGCTGGGCCGCGGCCTCGGACACCGGCTTCATCGTGGGCGCGGGCGGCGCCGGCGGGACCGGCGTCACGGCCGGCCCGGCCTTGGGCGTGGACCCGTTGGCGCTCTCCTCCACCGGGGCGGCGGCGCGGGGGGCGAAGATGACCGGCTCGCGCCGGGCGGGCTTGCGCACCTCCTCTTCCTCGTCTGGGAAGAAGAGGGGCTCCACGGGCTCGACGGGCTCGGGCGCGGCCTTGGCCTGCCGCGGCGCCCCCTCGTCGTCATCGGTGAGCAGCCGCTTGATGCCCGACCGGATGCGGTCGCTGATCATCAGCGCCTGCCCGACGCCGGTGAGGGCGGTCTGCAGCACGGTGAGGGGAAGGTCCTTCGCCTTCTCCTTGAGCTCGCCGGGGTTGGTGATGGTTTGCCGGACGTTCTTGGCCATGGTGCGGACGATGTCGCTCAGTGACATGCCGGCTCCTACAAGATCTGAAAATGGACGGCCAGTCTGTCCTGAACTGTGCCGATTGAGTGCAAAGGGGCGGACGGACACTGCCGTCGCACACTCCCTCAAGCATAGGAAAGCAGATAAACGGTACGTGCCCACGTAACACAAGCTCATGGCCTCCCGGGAAGCCCCGAGCACATAGCATGAGCACATGACTTCGGAGACGCCTGTGACCCGTCGTGTCCTGGTGGCCAAGCCGCGCGGCTACTGCGCGGGGGTCGACCGCGCAGTCCAGACCGTCGAGAAGGCCCTCGAGCTGTACGGCGCGCCCATCTACGTCCGCAAGCAGATCGTCCACAACACACACGTGGTGAAGACGCTCGAAGAGCGCGGCGCGATCTTCGTCGACGAGACCGAAGAGGTCCCCGAGGGCGCGATCGTCGTCTTCTCCGCCCACGGCGTCGCCCCGATCGTCCACGAGGAGGCCGGGCGGCGGTCGCTGAAGACGATCGACGCGACCTGCCCGCTCGTCACCAAGGTGCACAACGAGGCCAAGCGCTTCGCCGCCGCCGACTACGACATCCTGCTGATCGGCCACGAGGGCCACGAGGAGGTCGAGGGCACGGCGGGGGAGGCCCCGGCCCACATCCAGCTCGTCGACGGCCTGGACGGCGTCGGAAGCGTGAAGGTGCGCGATCCCGAGCGGGTCGTGTGGCTGTCCCAGACCACGCTGTCGGTGGACGAGACCACCGAAACCGTCACAAGGCTTCGCGAGCGCTTCCCCAACCTGATCGACCCGCCGAGCGACGACATCTGCTACGCCACGCAGAACCGCCAGGTCGCGGTGAAAGAGATCGCCCAGGAGGCGCAACTCGTCATTGTCGTCGGCTCCACCAACTCGTCCAACTCCAAGCGCCTGGTCGAGGTCGCCAAGGACGCCGGGGCGGACGCGTCCTACCTGGTGGACAACGCCTCGTTCATCCAGGACGAGTGGCTGGAGGGGGTCACCACGGTCGGCGTGACCAGCGGCGCCTCCGTGCCCGAGGAACTGGTCGAGGGCGTGCTCGCCCGCCTCGCCGAGCACGGCTTCGCGGACGTCCAGGAGGTCGAGTCGGTGCCGGAGAGCGTCCGCTTCGCCCTGCCGCACGAACTCCGTCGCAGCCTCCGCACCAACACCCACTGACCCTGTTCGGGGCGCGGCGGTGTTCTGGAGGAGGAGGGAGGAAGGGGTGAGGAACGAGCCCCTTCCGAGTGACGACGGAAGAACGCCGCCTCCGGGGCGCCTCGAACCGCCGTGCCGGAGGCGCGGCCATAGGCACCGCCCCCGAAGCCACTGCCTGCCGCCGTCCCTCGAACGCGCTGATCTCCGCCGTCCCTGGACGGGTCGACTGCCGCGGTCTCTCGAACGGGTTGACCGCCGCCATCCCTGGACGGGCTGATCTCCGCCGTCCCTCGAACGGGGCTGATCTCCGCTGCCCCTGGAGGTGTTGACTGCCGACGTCCCCGGACCTGGTACGCCCGCTGGGGTCGAGGGACGACAAGCTGAGGCGACATTTCCGACTTTTTCCGGACTCGTGGCTGATCCGCGTCAGGTCGTGTCGATGATCACGTCCGCGCGGTCGCGTACGCGGTCGGCGGTGAAGTACGCCTCCTCCTGCCGCGCCCACCGATCCCAGTGCGGAGCGTACGCCGCCCCGTCCTCGGGACGGCCGAGCGCACGCGACTTCCTGATCGCGAGCGGC
Source organism: Sphaerisporangium sp. NPDC051011 (assembly GCF_040653595.1). Taxonomy (NCBI): domain Bacteria; kingdom Bacillati; phylum Actinomycetota; class Actinomycetes; order Streptosporangiales; family Streptosporangiaceae; genus Sphaerisporangium; species Sphaerisporangium sp. NPDC051011. The sequence goes on from NZ_JBFAGG010000009.1 coordinate 134,750, forward strand.
GCCTCCACCCAGATCAGCGACGACACGTACGGCCGCGCGGCGAGCGCCCCGGTGCCCACGCCCTCGACGATCACGACCTCCGACGGCGGCAGCTCGCGCCACTCGGCGTACGCCTCCAGCGCCCAGTCGTAGCGCCGCCAGCGCGCGGCCCTCCCGGCCGCGAGGGGACGCAGCACCCACTCCACGAGCCGTTCCACGCCGCCCAGCAGGCCGTCCCAACCGGGATACAGCGCATCCATATGGACAAGACCAGCGTCCAGTTCGGCGGCCAGCGCCCGGCCCAGCGTCGTCTTCCCCGCCCCGGACGGCCCGTCCAAGGCCACCACCCACGCCGGGCACGCCTCGCCCCGAGCCCGGCCCGCCTCGGCGCCCGTGCGGCCCGCCTCGGCCCGCGCCAGGCCCGTCCTGGCCCGCGCACGCCCGGCGCGCAGCCCCGAGCCCAGCTCCGCGGCCATGCGGGCGGCGGCGATCGTCCCGGGCTCAGGCACGCGATCAGAGCCAGGCACGCGCTCACGCTCACGCGAGGACCCGGCGGACACCCCCGCGTCGGACCCTCGCCAGCCTTGCCGGACCTTCGACAGACCCCGTCAGTCCTTGGATTCCCTCGGCGAGCCGTACACGCGCGGCTCGAAATAGCCCTCAGGCTCCGGCGCGTAGACCGGCACGTCCCCGGGCTCGGCGGCCTGCCGTCCCTGGGCCTTCGTCCCCTTACCGGCGGGGCCTCCGGAGGTCTGCGCACCGGCCGGGCCGGTGGAGGACTGAGCGGCCCGGTTCGCCCGCAGCTCGGCACGCAGCTCGACGACGTTGTCCGGCAGGCCGCGGAACCAGGCCACCCCGAGCACCAGCACCGAGCCCGCGAACAGCCAGGGAGCCCCCGCCGAGAGATCGGTGAAGAGGCCGACCCCGAGGGCCTGGATCAGCGAGGGCGCGCCGAACGTGCCGATCACGGCGCTGATCAGAGTGGCGGCAAAGAACACCAGCGGAGGGGTGACGACGAGGGACAGCAGCTCACGCGGCTGCACGAGCAGCACCGCCGCCAGGCAGGCCACGCAGAAGACCAGCCCGACGATCACCGAGGACCCGGCCGCCTCGGCGACCAGCGTGCTCACGAATACGAGCGCGATCGCGCCCCGGGCGGTCAGCCTGACGCCCGGTCGCGCTCGCTCCTGTGTCACCACTGTCGCCCCTCCCGGCCTGGTCGGCGGCATCACGGCCGGCGGGTCGGCCCTACGACGAGTCTCGCGCCAACTTACCGTTCACACGAGTGCCCGGGTACGCGCTTGCCGTCTCTTCACCCGCCGGTGGCGGGCTCTCTGCCTCCCCACGGACGTCCCCGGCGTCCTCCTGGGCGTGCTCGGCGTGCTCGGCGTTCACCGGTTCGCCGAGCGGTTCGCCGGCCGCGGCCTCGTCGTGCTCGTGAGGCTCGTGCGGCTCTTCCTCCGCCACCAGTTCCGGCATCGCGGGCTGCCTCGGCATGTCCTCCACCAGCTCGGGCGCGGGCAGCGGGCCGTCCACGACGCCGAGATCGCTCAGCTTGCGGGCGCTCACCAGCACGCGCCCCTCCAGCGACCCGACGCTCTTGTTGTACGCCACCACGGCCCGGCTCAGCGCCTTGCCCACCGCGTCCACGTTCCGCCCGAGGACGCCCAGCCGCTCGTACAACTCCTTGCCCAGGTCGAACACCGCGCGCGCGTTCTCGCTCAGCGCCTGCTGCTGCCAGGCGTACTGCGCCGTGCGGAGCATGGTGATCAACGTGGTCGGGGTGGCGATGTGGACGCGCCGCGCCATCGCGTGCTCCAGCAGCCCCGGGTCCCGCTCCAGCGCGGGCGACAGAAACGCCTCGCCGGGGACGAAAAGGACCACGAACTCGGGAGCCGGGCTGAACGCCTGCCAGTACGCCTTGGAGGCCAGCCGGTCCACGTGGTCGCGCAGGTGGCGGGCGTGGGAGTCCAGGCGGGCGTCCTGCATCTCGGTCTCGCCAGTCTCGGCGGCCTCGAGATAGGCGGCGAGCGACACCTTGGAGTCCACGACGATGTTCTTGCCGCCCGCGAGCCGGACGACCATGTCGGGCCGTACGACGCCGTCGGCGGTCGTGGCGCTCGCCTGCTCGTCGAAGTCGCAGAACCGGGCCATCCCGGCGATCTCGGCGACCCTGCGGAGCTGCAGTTCCCCCCACCGGCCCCGCGCCTCCGGCCGTCGCAGCGCCCGCACCAGCGCCGACGTCTGCGCCTTGAGCTGCTCGGAACTCTGCCGGACGAACTCCATCTGCTTGCCCAGCTCGGCACGGGCGACGCGGTGGCCCGTCTCGCTCTCGCGCAGCTGCTCCTGCACCTTGGCCAGGGTCTCGCGCAGCGGCGCCACGAGGTTCTCGACGGCCTGCCTGCGCTGCTCCAGGTCACCGGCAGCGTCCGCCCGGGAGGCGGCGAGGCGACTCTCGGCCAGCTCCAGGAAGCGCAGGTTGTTGACGTCCAGCGCCCGGTTCGACAGCGTCTGGAAGCGCTGGGTCATCTGCTCCTCGACGTAGGCGACCTTCTCCTCGGCGGCGAGGGCCCGGGCCTCGGCCAGCGCGACCTTCGTCTCGGCCTGGGACGCCCGCGCGCCCGCGTGTGCCCGGCCCACGTAGAAGCCGATGACCAGCCCGGCCGCCAGCCCGACGGCCAATTGGAAGGCGAGTGCCATCACGTCCATTTCCCGCATGATTCCAGTCCGCGCCTCCGCCCGTGTCCGCGAAGGGGCCGCGGCACCGTAAACTCGGCGAACGTGAGCCTGAGCATCGGCATCGTCGGCCTGCCCAACGTCGGCAAGTCCACGCTTTTCAACGCGCTGACCAAGAGCGGCAACGCGCTCGCGGCGAACTACCCGTTCGCCACGATCGAGCCCAACGTGGGCATCGTCGGCGTGCCCGACCCCCGGCTGGCGAAGCTGGCCGAGGTCTACGGTTCGGTGCGCATCCTGCCGGCGAAGGTCGAGTTCGTCGACATCGCGGGCCTGGTCAGGGGCGCCTCGGAGGGGCAGGGGCGGGGCAACCAGTTCCTCGCCAACATCCGCGAGACGGACGCGATCTGTCAGGTCATCCGCGTCTTCAGCGACCCCGACGTCACGCACGTCGACGGAGAGATCTCGCCCCTGCGCGACATCGAGACGATCAACACCGAGCTGATCCTCGCCGACCTCCAGACGATCGAGAAGGCGCTGCCCCGGCTCACCAAAGAGGCGAAGACCAACAAAGACCGCAAGGGGACGCTGGAGGCCGCCGAGGCCGCGTCCAAGGTCCTCGACTCCGGCACCACGCTGTACGCCTCCGGCCTCGACCTCGCCGACCTGCGCGAGCTGCACCTGCTGACGGCCAAGCCGTTCCTGTACGTCTTCAACCTCGACGCCGACGAGCTGATCGACGAGGACCTGCGCACCCGCCTGTCGCAGCTGGTCGCCCCGGCCGAGGCCGTCTTCCTGGACGCCAAGATCGAGTCCGAGCTGGTCGAGCTGCCGGACGACGAGGCGCTGGAGCTCCTGCAGTCCGTAGGCCAGCAGGAGTCGGGCCTGACCCAGCTCGCCCGCGTCGGTTTCGACACCCTGGGCCTGCAGACCTATCTCACGGCCGGTCCCAAGGAGACCCGCGCCTGGACGATCCGCAAGGGCGCCACCGCCCCGGAGGCCGCGGGCGTCATCCACACCGACTTCCAGCGCGGCTTCATCAAGGCCGAGGTCATCTCCTTCGACGACCTGATCGCCGCAGGCTCCATGACGGCGGCCCGTTCGGCGGGTAAGGCGAGAATCGAAGGCAAGGACTACGTGATGCGCGACGGCGACGTGGTGGAGTTCCGCTTCAACGTGTAGCGGGTGCTATACGACCACGTCGCTGATCTGGCGAACATGCAGATCAGAAGGGGTCGGGCCTTTCGAGGCCGGGCCCCTCGTTCTGCCGTGCTGGGATGGTGCTGGGAAACCTGACCGCCAGGTCCCCGGGGTGCTTCGCTACGAGCCCGAGGACGGCCCGGTGCTCTCGTTGATCGGCACCTTTGAAGACCGCATCATGACGACGCACACTCCAGGCGTCGTGGCGGTCCACGAAGGGCACCAGACGTGGGATGTGATCCACGGTGCGGCCGAGCAGCGCGAGATCACCCTCCTCGGCTGCGTCCCGACTGGCGGCAAGCGAACCTTTGGCGCGCGGGTGAAGAGCCCTGACAAGCAGACCGTGGTGGCGACGACGGCGCACGTCAGTAGCGAAGACGAGGCTGGTGGACGTGACCACCGCTGTCGTGATCCTCAACCTGTTGAACGAGCTGGGGTTGTCGACCGAGCGCCAACGAGAGATCGTGCAGGAGCATCCGCAGCTCCGCTCCACGGCCAGAAGTGCACGGGAGTGGCTGGTCGCGCGCGGAGTCGGTTCCTGAGTCCGGTCGCTCGCCACTGAGAGGGGCCCGCGCGGCGGTCAGCCGATTCACTGTTCGTTGATACGATCCGAGTGCTATCATGGCTGATATCAGTTGAGGAGGTGGCCTGATGCCAGCCATCGTCGTCCGCGGGCTCGAGGAGTCCGTGAAGAAGCAGCTCGCCACCCAGGCGAAGGAGCACGGCCGCTCCCTGGAAGCCGAGGTCCGCGACATCCTCACGAAGGCCGCGCGCCGGCCCCACATCGGCCTGGCGCTCATGCGGGCGGCGCAGGAGGCTGGCGGGATCGACGATCTCGTCATCCCTGAGCGCAACGACGTCGCGCGAGCGATGGACTTCGAGTGATCGTCCTCGATACGAACGTCATCTCGGAGATCTTCCGGCCGCAGCCTGATGCCCGCGTCGTCGCGTGGCTGGAGTCCCTCGCCGGTGACGTCGCTATCACATCCGTCACACTCGCCGAGCTCCTGGCCGGCGTGCGCCGTCTCCCGGATGGTCGCCGCAGGTCGGCGCTGAGCGCGATGATCGAGAGCGCGTTGCACCCCTACCGGGAGACCAAGGCTGTGCTGGCCTTCGACGACGAGGCGGCAGACCACTACGCCGAGGTGCTCGTCGCGCGCGAGCAGGCAGGGCTGCCGATCAGCACGGCCGATGCCCAGATCGCCGCGATCTGCCGGTCTCACAAGGCCGCGTGCGCGACCCGGAACACCAAGGATTTCGCGCAGACCGGGGTCGAATTGCTCGACCCCTGGACCGGCTGACTCCCGACTCCCTTGATATGACCGACGCCGGCACAGTCGGTGCTGACTCCCGCTGCCGTCGTGCTCCTCGGGCGGAACTTCCGAAAGAGTTCCGGCACGGAGGCCGTCGATCCCGCAGCTGGGCTTCGGGGTCTGGCAGGTCTCCTCCTCGCAGATTGTCCCCACCGTCACTGCCGCCCTGGAGGCCGGCTACCGTCACATCGACACGGCCGCCGCCTACGGCAACTAGCGGGGCGTCGGCCGGGCGGTCCGCGAGTCGGGGATCCCGCGCGAGGAGTCGAGCTGCCGGACGACGAGGCGCTGGAGCTCCTGCAGTCCGTAGGCCAGCAGGAGTCGGGCCTGACCCAGCTCGCCCGCGTCGGTTTCGACACCCTGGGCCTGCAGACCTATCTCACGGCCGGTCCCAAGGAGACCCGCGCCTGGACGATCCGCAAGGGCGCCACCGCCCCGGAGGCCGCGGGCGTCATCCACACCGACTTCCAGCGCGGCTTCATCAAGGCCGAGGTCATCTCCTTCGACGACCTGATCGCCGCAGGCTCCACGACGGCGGCCCGTTCGGCGGGTAAGGCGAGAATCGAAGGCAAGGACTACGTGATGCGCGACGGCGACGTGGTGGAATTCCGCTTCAACGTGTAGCGGGTGCTATACGACCACGTCGCTGATCTGGCGAACATGCAGATCAGAAGGGGTCGGGCCTTTCGAGGCCGGGCCCCTCGTTTGCCGTGCTGGGATGGTTCTGGGAAATCTGACCCCTCGCCCGGGGAGGGCCGCCCAGGTGGCCGGGCCCGCTGGGCCCGTGGAAACCGCCGGGCTTGGCGTCGGGGGAGGACCGCGTAGAGGGCGGGAAGCTGCGCGGTCTGAACGGTCCCGACGAGGATGCCGCTCTGGGCCGCGGTGCCCGGTGTCTCGATACCCTGTCGCCATGACCGGTTCTGCTGCCCCGGGGCGTCCTCGCAGTGAGGCCGCCCGTGTTGCCGTCTTGCGCGCCGTCGACGACCTGCTCGTCGAGGTCGGCTATTCCGCGATGACCATGAAGGGCATCGCGGAGCGCGCCGGAGTGGGGCGGATGACCGTGTACCGGTGGTGGCCGACCAAGGCGCACATCCTCGTCGAGGCGTGCGACAAGGACGCGCGCAGCGAGCTGACCGTCACCCTGCATGCTGATCCGGTGCGCACGATGGCCGATTTCCTGGTCACGTTGGGCCGCTTCCTGACCGTTTCGCCCGCAGGGGTGGCTTACCGGGCGCTGCTGGGGGAGGCTCAGCACGATCCCGAGTTGGGTCGGCTGGTGGCCGAGGCCGATCTGCTGGCCGCGCCGGCCGGTGCCGTGCTGGAGCACGTCGGCACCCGGCTCGGCGGGGTGCCGCAGGGTCAGAGCGGCGTCGCGGAACTGTGCGGTCCGCTCGTGCTCATGGTGATGACCGGCGCGCCGGTTCCCTCGCGCCCGACCCTGCGGGCGATGGCCCGCCGACTGGCCACGGCCTGGGCCTGACCTGCGGCGGGTGCGCAGCTCCTCAGGACGCTGAGGGGATGTATGCCAGGCCGTGGGCGCCGGGCTCGGCGCGCTTGGGGATGTCCAGCCGTGCCAGCCTCTTCAGCGCGGCCAGGTCGATGACGTCCACGGTCGACTGTATGACGCCGGCGACGTAGCCGAGCGCGCCGTCGGGCGAGGAGGTCATGGTCAGAGGGCCGCTGCCCACATCGAGGGAGCCCAGCTTCTGGTGGTCGAGGGCCGAGAACACCGTCAGCCGGCCCGGCTCGCGCTCGGGCAACCCGTCGCCGGCCTCAGGCCGTACCCCCATCTCCCCGGCCAGCAGGCGCCCGGTTGAGGTCAGGTGCACCGGGACCACCACGCTGGCGGTGGGCAGGACGTCGATGACCGCGCGCCGCACCGTGTCGATCACCCGGATTCCGTTGGGTGCGGACGGCTTGGGGCCGCCGAAGGAGGCATAGGGCGCCGCGGTGTAGACCCGGGAGCCGTCCTGTGACACGGCGATTCCCTCACTGCCGGGCACCTCGATCTGATCGGTGAGCGTACCTTCGATCAGGTCCACGACGGACACGAACGGGGCTTCCTTGTTGCTGGCGTAGCCGGTGCGCCCGTCGGGCGCGGCGACGAACCAGTGCGGGCCCGGCGCGCCGGTGTCGATCCTGCCGATCACCTTGCGGGTGTGGGTGTCGATGACGACCACACCGCCGGGGTGGCTCGTGGAACCCTCCACGCTCACATACAGCCGCCCGCGGGGGGCGTCGAGCGCCAGGCCGTGCGGAGCCCACTCCGGGGCCAGGTCGACGACCTGTACGATCTCTCGCGCGTCGGGGTCGATCACAGTGAGTTCGCTGCGTCGGCCGCTGTTCGCGTGGTAGTAGCCCGAATGGTAAGCATGAGCGCACCACAGCAGCCGCTGTGTGGGGTCGAAGCACAGCTCGTGCGGTTCGGCCAGTACCTCCAGGGTGCCTAGAAGCCGGTCTGACGCGGCGTCGAAGAAGGACACGGTCGGGCCGCTCTGGCTGACCACGGCCAGCACATCGCCGGCGTAGGGGTCACGGTCTAATTGCTGCACGTCTACCTCGCAGTGACAGGGGCCCCGCACGGCGCGGGGGGCTTTCGAGTCTCCGAGCCCCCGGACAATGACCGCAATGCAAAGATCGGCAAGGGGTCGTTCCGGTCTGAGCAACTCCTTTCGCAGGAGGTACCAGTTGGATTTGAATCTGCTCGCCGTACTCGACGTGCTCCTGCAAGAGCAGAGCGTGACCCGGGCCGCCGAACGGCTCGGCTCCTCACCCGCGGCGGTCAGCCGCAAACTCGCCACCCTCAGGCGGATCACCGGCGACGGGCTGCTGGTCCGCGCCGGCCAGCAGATGGTGCCCACACCGCGGGCCCTGGAACTGCAGGCCGAGGTGCGCGCGCTCATCGAACGGACCGAATCCGTACTCGCCCCCGCCGGCGCACTGCGCGCCGCCGACCTGGCCCGAACGTTCACCATCCAGGTCGGCGAACTGCTCCAGATCAGCCTGGGCGCACCGCTGCTGGCCCGGCTGCGCTCGCAGGCCCCCGGGGTGCGCGTCGTCTTCTTGCCCGAGACCCTCGAGGACACGCCCGCACTGCGGCAGGGCGTGGTGGACCTGGAACTGGGTGTGCTCGCGCATCTTGATCCGGAGATCCGCTCGGCCCGGCTGGCCACCGTGCCGATACTGGCCGCGGCCCGCAGCGGGCACCCCCTCTTCGATGGCCCCATCGACGCCCGCCGGTTCGCCGAGGCGGACCACATCAGCATCTCCCGCACCGGCAAACCGCGCGGCCCGCTCGATGCGGCGCTGGCCGACCAGGGCCTGTCCCGCAACGTCACGGCCGTGGTGCCCGACCACTTCAGCGCGATGATGCTGGCCAGAACGACCGACCTGGTGTGCTTGACCATCGCCGCCGCCGCGACCGACACCATGGCCGAGCTGGGGCTGCGCACCTTCCCCATCCCCCTGGATGTTCCGCCCGTCGTCATCGGCATGGCCTGGCACCCCAGGCACCACACCGACTCCGCTCACCGCTGGTTCCGCACCCAGGTCCGCGCCACCGTCACCGAGCACATCGCCCGCCACACGGCCACCTGACCGGACGGACCCGGCGCAGACGGAGCAGATACGCGGCGCCCACCCCTCCTCTGCTCGCCGCACGGGCACCACCACCCCGCGTTAACGAGACATCATGCATCGAATCGTGTAGGGTTTCTATACGGCGTGACTCGAAACGGTGGGTGATGGTGGTCCCACCCCACCTGTGCTGCTTTCGTGCGACGCCCCTCAGTAAAGGAGGGCCCACCAATGCCCACACGCGGCACCCAAGACCGCGCCCGCCTGCAGGCCCCGTCCCTGAACCGCTCGCGCAGGCGGTGGGCCGCGAGTGTGAGCGCCGTCGCGCTCGCACTCGGCCTGACCGCCTGCACGAGCAGCGAGGACACCCGGCCCGCCCCGGGTGCGAGCAAGCCCTCCAGCAACGGCTTCCTCGCCTCACCCGGGGGCTCCGGCGATCCGTATCCGGCGATCCTTCAGCGCGCCGACGCCTTCAAAGCCGCCCTCACCGAGAAGCAGCGCGCCCAGCTGCTGCAGCCCTACACCTTCGAGAACGCCTCCAACTGGCACACCTACCCGCAGTGGTACCTCGGAGACAGCGGACGCGTCGGACTGGACCTCGGGACCCTTTCCGACGAGCAGTGGGACGCCCTGAACGCGCTGCTCGCCGCCGCGACCGGCACCGGCAAGAATGAGGGCTTTGACGAGATCCAGCAGCACCTGACAGCCGACGACCACCTCCGCCAGATCGGCGCCGGAGACGGATACGGACGGGGCGACTTCCGCGTCGCCTTCCTCGGCAAGCCGTCCCCGACGGGGGCCTGGCAGCTGCAGTTCGGCGGGCACCACCTCGCCCTGTCCAACACCTACAGTGACGGCGCCCTGGTCGGAGCGACACCCTCGTTCCGCGGCATCGAGCCCCTGGACCCGTTCCGGTACCAGGGCAACACCTACGCGCCCGAGCGCCAGGAACACCAGGCGTTCGTGACCCTGCTCGACTCGCTCAACGCGGCCCAGCGGGTGAAGGCCGAACTTGATCAGAAGTTCGCCGACGTCCTCCTCGCGCCCGGCAAGGACTGGGCCTTCCCGGCCACGCCCGAGGGCATCGCTGTGTCCTCGCTCAGCGACCGCCAGCGCGCCCTGGTCATCGCGGCGATCACCCACTACGTCCAGGACATCGACGACGCCGACGCCGCGGCAATCCTGAAGAGGTACCAGGGCGAACTCGATGAGACGTACCTGAGCTACTCGGGTTCGACCTCGATGACCTCGGCCGGCGACTACGTGCGGATCGACGGGCCGTCCCTGTGGCTCGAAATGGTCATGGACACCCCCTACACGATGGACAAGCCCCACCCGCACGCGGTGTGGCGCGACAAGACCACGGACTACGGCGGTCTCGGCCGAGCGAGCTGACGCCCGTCAGCCGCCCGACCGCCTCCTCCTCCCTCTTCTTCTGCTGTAAGCGACTGGAGACCCATGTTGCCCCTGCGCTCCAAGCGTGCTGTGCACACCGCCACCGTGACCGCCGTGTGGGAGCTCACCCCGCGGATGGTGCGCGTCACAGCCACCGCCGAGACCTTTATCGGCCTGGAAGTACGTCCTGCCCAGGACATCGAACTGTTCCTGCTGAACGCCTCCGGCCTACCCGTCAAACGCCGCTACACCATCCGCAGCTACCGCCCCGGTCAAGGCGAGATCGACGTCGATGTCTTCCTGCACCGGCACGGCCTCGGCAGCGCTTGGGCCTCCACCGTGCAGCCAGGCGACACCATGGAGTTCGCTGGGCCTCGCGGCAAACTCGAGCTGCGCCCCGCCGACTGGCACCTCTTCGTCGGCGACGAGGCGTCCGTGCCGGCCATCTCGGCCCTCACCGAAGCACTCGGCGAGCAGGCCGCCACCTTCGTCGTCGCCGAAGTGACCGACGCCGCCGACGAACTGCCGATGCAGGCGCACTCCGTGCGCTGGCTGCACCGCCGCGATCATCCGACCGGCACGACCGCACTGGTCGAACCGGCCGTCCAGGACCTCCCCCTGCCGCCGGGCACGGGGCACGCCTACCTCCTCGGCGAAAGCCGAGTCGTCAGCCGCCTGCGCACCCTGATGCCGGCCCTCGGCGTCCCCCACAACAACATCTTCGCCAAGGGCTACTGGAATGCCCCCGGCCGCGACCGCAGCTGACCCACTCCAGCCACCCCGCTCACCCTGCCCGGCGCGCGAGCCGCAAGAGAAGCCGGGCCGGACGCGCACCGACCGCATGTCGCAACTGCCCACGAAAGCCATATTCCAGAACAACCCCCACCATTCAGCGCAAACCATTGAAGGGATCGCAGCATGGCCCGCATCGCACTCATCACCGGCGGCAACCGCGGCATCGGCCGCGCCTCCGCCCTCGCCCTCGCAGACGACGGCACCGACGTCATCGTCACCTACCGCTCCAACCCCGACGAGGCGAAGGAAGTCGTCGCCGAACTGACAGAACGCGGCCGCACCGCCCTCGCTCTCCAGCTCGACACCACCGAGCACGACAGCTTCCCGGCCTTCGCCGACGAGCTCCGCCGCAACCTGCAGGAGCATTGGGGGCAGAGCCAGTTCGACATCCTGGTCAACAACGCCGGCTTCGACCGCCTCACCCCCTTCGGTCACATCGACCCCATCACCATTGACGACCTCTACGCCGTCCACGTGAAGGGGCCGATCCTGCTGACTGAGCTGCTTGCCTCGACGGTCCGCGACGGCGGGCGTGTGCTGTTCACCTCGAGCGGGCTGACGCGGTACGTCGCCAACCCCAACTACTCGGTGTACGCCTCCATGAAGGGAGCCATCGAGGTGTACACGAAGTACGCTGCGAAGGTGCTCGGCTCCCGGGCGATCACGGTCAACGTCATCGCTCCCGGGGCGACCGCGACCGATTTCGCCAACGGTGTCATCCGAGACAACGACGACTACCGGGCCATGGTGACCGCCAACCACGCCTTCGGACGCGTTGGGGAACCGCAGGACATCGGCGGCGCGGTACGCGCCATCACCGCCGAAAGCGCCGGATGGATCACCGCCCAGCGCATCGAAGCCTCCGGAGGGCAAAGCCTCTAACCTCAGCACCACGTGTGGCACAGAGCCGGTGACGCCAACGCGGCGTTCACCGACTCCACCGCATGCGGTGCCGCTGGTGCCCGGGGCGAGCTGGGCGGTCAGGCGTCACCGGCCGCAGGAAGGCCGCCTCACGGGGCCCCGGTGGCCATCGAGCCCGACCGGATCCTCCCGGTCGGGCTGCCGCCGCTGCTGTCCGCCGCCGCCCGGCGCACCTCCTGGGGGCTTTCGCCGCCAACGCCAAAGTCATCTACAACACCGATGGTGCGTGCACTCGGACCGGTACAGGGCTGTGTGGGCGGGCCGATCGCAACCGGCACCGAACCCGCATCACCGTGTGCCGCGGGCGAGCCGTGTGTGCTGCACGGCGGCGTCGGTAAGCACGACGGCATCGGTGAGGGCATTGACCAGGCGGGCTCCGCCCTTGCGGTATTCCGCCGCGGTGTGGCCCTCGCCGGTGTGCACGCCCACAGCGACGCCCCGGTCGATGCAGCGCCGCACCACGTCGGCGATGATCCCGGCCATGTGCTTGTCGTGCGGCGTGGCGGCATGCCCCAGCGCGCAGGCCAGGTCCACCGGACCGATGTAGACGCCATCGAGCCCGTCGAGGTCGAGGATCTGGTCCAGATCGCCGAGCGCCTCCCGGGTCTCAAGCACGATGAACCGCAAGGGGTCTTCGGCGCCGGGCATGAGCGGCCCGTAGGAGCGCACGCCGGTGGGAGCGTACCGGCAGAAGCCGAGCACCTCGGCCACGTGCTCCACGCCGTACACGTTCGGGAGGAAGACGCCGTGGGCCCCCAGATCGAGGGCGCGGCCGATGTCGCCGACCGTGGAACTGCGCACCCGAGCGAGTGGTGTCACTCCCTGACTGCTGACCGCCGCACAGATGCCTGGAAGGTCGGCTTCGCCGGCGCTGCCGTGCTGCAGGTCGGTGACGAAGTAATCGATTCCGCCCGCCCTGGCGATCAATGATGCTGCGGCCGTGCTGGGCAGCGTGCTCCAGGCGCCGATGAGCGTCTCGCCCGCGGCAAGCCACGCGCGCAGGCCGCGGGCCGCTGCCGGATTTGTTGGGTCGTTCATCTGTGCCTCCAGTGGCGTGTCGACGATGCCGCGCTCCCGGGCCTGCCCGCTCGCCCGGCCAGGACGTGGCGATCCCCGTCGTGTGTGGTGCCGCAGCGTCCGCCTCGTTGTTCACTACGTTGCGAGCAGTTGCTTCCAGCCCGCGCGCAGGCCGGCTGCCGCCCCGCGCAGCAGCACCGCGTCGCTGCTCATGGCGAGCAGGCGATAGCCGCGGTTCAGCAAGCGACGGGCCTGCTCCGGGTCCGCGCTCGCCGCAGTGCCCAGGAAGACTCCGCCTTCGGCACAGGACTTCTCCAACGCGGCCAGCAAAGACGCCGTGCCGTCCGCCGCCGTGGAACCCACGGCGGCGGACAGATCGGCCGGGCCGACCAGCAGACCATCGACGCCGGGGACGGCGGCGATCCGCACCGCCTCGTGCACGGCCCGCGGGCTTTCGATCTGCATCAGGAGCGTGCTGCTGCTGTTTTGCGCGGCCATGTACGCGGACTGCTCCGTGAGACCCCATCGCCCCGCACGCGCGCTGGTGGACAGCCCGCGGGATCCCAGAGGCGGGAACTTCACCCTCGCGACGACGGACTCGGCCTCCTGCACCGATTCGACATTCGGCACCACGATCCCGGCGGCACCGTTGTCGAGGGCGACTTTGGCCACGGAACTCGCATGATCGGGGATGCGGACCAGCGCCTTCAGGTCGAGGGCGCCGGCGATCGACAGCATGGCCGACAGCGTCGACGTGCTGATCAGCGAGTGCTCGAGATCGATGATGACGAAGTCCAGGCCTGCCGCCGCAGCGATCTCCACCGTCTCAAAGGTGTCGAGCTTGAGCCAGGTACCGATCACAGGGCGCCGGGAGCCGGACGTCCAGGCAGGGCCGGTGCCGCTCAGAGCATTCTCACCCATCGCTGCCGCGATTCAGCGCGGCAGCGGCTGCGGGCAGGTCGCTGTCGTAGGGATTCAGCACCCAGCCCTGAGCGGTGAAGTCCTGGCGTGGCGGGGAGAACACGTCGATCATCTGGTTCGGCCCGCGGCTGACGCTGTTGGCGGTGTGCACCACCCCGGGCGGGATAACGGCAATGGCAGGGCTGTCGTACGCCAGGTGCAAGTCCTCGCTCCACTCGCGGAGATCGGAGGTCCAGGGCGTTCGCCAGTGATGTACGTAGGAGCCCTTCGTCGTGATGCAGCACTGCTCGAAGTCGGCGTGGCTGTGCGGCGACAACCGCGTCACATCGCGCGCCTCTCTCTCTGTCTCGAGCAGATTGGCCATGATGTTGCTCGACGCGATGATGCGCCCGAACCGCCCGGGGGTTGGGGGGTAGGGGGCCATCGGGTAGAACCTGACGCCGGCCTGGAGCCCCGGGACCCGCCGGGTTCGTGCGTCCCCGATCCCCGGCACGGGGTCCGCGAAATCCGGCTCGTTGAGCGCTTCGGGGACCTCGGCGAGATCGGCGAAGGCTGCTGCTTCGATCACTGTCGCGTTCGCGTGTGCGGTCAGGATGGCCGGCCCTGCGGCGACGAACATACCGGCGCAGTCCACCGGATACCGGCCGATGTCGAAATCGAGGGTCACCGGTTCGTCGTCGTGCGGCACGAGCACGATGCGGTCGGAAGCCGCGTGAAGCAGAGGGACGGCATCGCCGGGGACCAACTCGTAGTAGGCGACGACGAAGTGGGAGAACCTCACGTGCCAGATACGGGTCCCGCCCGCCGTAGTGGAACTCGGACTGATCTCATGCAGCCGGAAAAGCCTCGGCGTGCCATAAGAGGACGGCGGCGCCGCCCTGTCACGGCTGAGGTCGAGACTGCTGCGGGGATCGCTTCGGTGGTACACAAGGACCTCACTTTCGCGAGCCTGAGGTGATGGTCAGCGCAGCCCCACGGGCGGTACCGCAGGTCGACTCGACTCGATGAAGAGTGGAGTTATCACTCGGCGGGCGATCAGCAAGGTGTCTCCCACCGCTGCGTAACTGTCGGCGACGTCGGCGACGACGATCGGGGACGCGAAGTCGAATGGCGGCCGCCCGTCCGCACCGAACAGCAGCATGATCGACCCCCCACCGAGAGCGCCCCGACCGTCCCGGAACGAGGACACGTTGGTGAACACGTGGCGCGCTGTGCGGGGACCCCGAGCCCGCCGGGCCGCATAGGCGCGGCCGATCTCGTCTCTGCCGGTGCAGGACCGGCCGTCGTACTCGAAATAGCCGTCCTCGGTGAAAAGGAGTTCGGTATCCGCTCCCTCATCGAAATCGACCCGTCGCGCGAACTCGTAAACGAGTCGCTCCACCTCTCGATGGCGGCCGGCCTGGACCTCCCCGTCGATCGGGGCAGCGCGTTCCATGGTCTCCTCCTCGAAGAATCGAATGGGCCTGCCGTTGCCGAGCGATGCCGTCCGCATGGGAGCCGACGGCACCCGGCCGATGCCGCTGCTGCCCAGCTGACTGGGCTCCGTGCGGCCATCGCCCTACCACCCGCCCGCGTGGCCGTGCGCCGCGTCCCTTGCAGCTGGCATGGGGCGGTCAGGCGCGCCCGCACCACGATCGCTGCTGCACATCCATTCGCGTGCTATGCGTGTCCAGAATCACGCGCACTCCGACATGGCAGCAATGCAATAACCGGCAATCGATCATTTCTCCAGGCGAAACGGAAATGGCCTCGGCAAAGCCGGGAAGCAGCCAGACCCTGGGCGTGAGCGATCACGCGCTGAACCTGTCTGGAGCGGTAACGACTTGCGACGGACGGCCGCCTGCCTTCGCGGCGTTCTGCGTGATGCTGCGCGCGTCAGGCCTCCGGGGCAGCAGGTCATCGCCGGTCGAACGCATCACCTACGTGCGCCCCCGTCCTCTCGTGTCGGGGCGACGGGGAGGCCAGGTTAACTAGACATCATGTCTCGTAATGCCCTATGTTTCGAGGCATGAAGATTCGTAATTCGTCGGGCCTCCTCGGCTTCCTGGTCGTGATCGCCGGGCTGGAGGCGCTCGCCACGACCGCGATGCTGCCGTTCGTCGTGGTGTGGGCGCACGACACCGCCGGGCTCAAGGGGGCCGCGGCGGGCACGCTGTTCATGGTCCAGGCGGTGGGCGAGTTCGGCGCCGGACTCGTCGTCGGCCGCCTCGCCGACCGTTGGGGGCGGCGGCGGGTTCTGGTGCTCTCGACGTTCGGGATGGCGCTCGGATACGGCCTGCTCGCCATTACCTCCGGGCCGGCGGCATCCATCCTGCTGTTCCTCGCCGCCGGCATCTTCGAGTCGGCATTCCACCCCTCGATCGGCGCGCTCGTCGGAGACGCGGTGCCCGCGGACCGCCTGGTGTCCTCGTTCGGCTTCATACGCGTCGCCTACAACGTCGGCCGCATCGTCGGCCCCATGCTCGGCGCGCTCGCCGCGCTGGTCGCGACGTCTATGGTCTTCGCCCTCACCGGCGCGATGCTGCTCGTCGCCACACTGCTCGCCCTGGCTTTTCTGCCGGCCGATCTCGGCAGCCACGCCGAGGCCGATGACGAGGAGCCCGAGGTCCCGCCGGGCACGCTCCTCGCCCTGGTACGCGACCGCGGCCTGCTCACGTTGGTCATCTCAGGCGGCCTGATCAGTGTGACGTTCACCTGGTTCGAAAGCGACGGGCTCCTGCTCTTGCGGCATCAGATACCGCTGACCCAGACCGCCTACGCCGGGCTGTTCACGGTGGCCGCCGCAGTGATCGTGCTCGCGCAGTGGCCCGTCTCCCGCATCACCTCCAAGACACCGGCCGGACCCACCATGCTCGTCGGCGGCGTGTTGCAGGGCATCGGACTTGCCGCACTCGCCTTCGCCGCCACCGGATACCAGGTTCTCGTCGGGGCGGTCGTGCTCATGGCGATCGGCGAAGCGATCTACGGCCCCGTCCTGTCCACGGTGGTCGCCCGGCGGGCCGGTAGCAGCCGACGCGCCAGCTACATGGCGGCACTCTCCATCTCCGAAGACATCGGCAGCGCCATCGGGCCGACATCGGGCCTCGCGCTCGCGGACAGGACCCACGCAACCCTGGTCTGGGTCATCGGTGGAATCCTCTCCGCTGTCGCAGGCGCGCTGAACGCTTTCGTGAGCGCACGCTCCGCCACATCGCGCTCCGAGCCCACCCCTGAGAGCCCCGTGCAGAAGGAGCCGTTGAGGACTTCCCCGGACGCCCCCTAAACGCCTACGGAACCTGATCGACCCGGATGCCGGGTACCGGGAACGGGTGCTGCGTGCCGCCCTGCTGGGACTTCGCAGCCGCAGCCAGGACCGACGTACGCTTGGGCTCCACGGTCTTCTGTGACGAGCGCTGGGTCCCTCTTGTCGGGTAGCGGCGACGCATTGCTGCGCCGGCGCCCCTTCAATGTCCGACAGGCGGCGGTGTCCACCTGTTCAGTCGGTTTCCCAGAGGTAGGACATCGGGAGGCTGGTGAGGCGGTCGCCGAAAGGCAGGGGGGTGTCGGTGAAGCTGAGCACCACGCCGTGCATGAAGTCATCGCCGAGCGCATCTCTCAGCTTGCCGAGTTGAGCGAAATCCTTGCCCGTGACGGTGAGGGCCGTCTTGACCTCGATCGCCGCGACCCGGCCGTCCGGGGTCTCGGCGACGATGTCGACCTCGCTCCCGTCGCGGTCGCGGAAGTGATGAAGCTCGGCTCGCGTGCGCGACCAGCCGAGCTGTTTGCGCAACTCGTTGACGACGAAGGTCTCGCCCAAAGGCCCTCTTCGCTTGTCCTCGGGCCGGAGGAGCCCTCTCGTGTCGGCCCCGAGGAGGTGGCTTGCCAGTCCGGTATCCGTCAGATACGACTTCGGGCGCTTCCTCGCGCGGTTCGTGAGATTTCGGGACCAGGCTGGTAGCTCATGGACCAGATGGGTAATACGCAGGAAGCCGGTGTACGCGTCCACGGTGTCGCGGGCCAGTCCGGTGTCCGCGTGTAGCTGCGTCATCACCAGCTCGTTGGCGGTGCGGGCCGCGAGCAGCCGGAGCAGACGTGGAAGTTCGCCGGCTCGCTTGGCCCCGGTCAGGTCGGCGATGTCCCGCTGGGTCACGGTGCGAACGAGACTGTCGAACCACGGGCCGCGATCGTCGGAGTGCATCCTGACGGCCTCGGGGAACCCGCCACGGCAGATCGCGTCCAGATAGTCCTCTCGCTGGACGTCCGAGCGTGGCCCGCTCTTCAGACTCGCGGGGTCCTCGAACAGCCGGTCCAGGAAGGCGTCGGGCCGCCCACGCAGTTCTCCTTGGGAGAACGGCCAGAGGTCGAAGAACACGGCCCGCCCCGCCAGGGACTCGGAGAGTCCGGGCACCGACAGGAAGTCGGCCGAGCCGGTCAGCAAGTACTGACCGGGCATGTTGTCCCTGTCCACCTGTAGCTTTATCGCCCGGATGAGGTTGTCGCCGGCAAGCTGTACCTCGTCGATGACTCTGGGAGGGGTGCCCAGTGTGGCGAAGCCCTCGGGATCGACGATCGCCGCTGCCAGCGTGTCGTCCCTGTCCAACTGCCTGAACGTTCCCTGGGCACCCAAAAGCTCTTTGGCCAACGTCGTCTTGCCGACCTGGCGGGGGCCGCCGACCACGACAACGCGGTACGCAGCGAGCGCACGCTCGATCCGAGCTCTCAACCGTCGTGGGATCTGGTCCGACATGCCTGCTGACCTCGCAAACCTTAATTTCGCGGTGGCTCTGGTAGGCAGTTTGCCAGAGGTCTGGTAGTCATTTCGCGGACTTCCCGGTAGTCATTTTGACGATCTTGTTGCCCGAGGCGACGCGGAACTCATCGGCATGATCCAGCAACTCGATCACGATCAGGTCGGCCTCGTGTTGCCCGCACTGGCGGCGTCCGCCGCGGTTCTCGACGTAGGCGGCGCGCAGGATCAGGTGGCGGTCATCAGAGGGATCTGCCGGCTCGACCGGGCGCGGTTCGCCGGGGTGGTCGCCTTCGACGACGCCGTGGAGACGGCCCGTGTCCAGCTCGCCAGCTCATCTGTCGGCACATTATGGGATGCGCAGACCGCCGAGGCCGCGCTGCGCCGCCGCGCCCCGATCCTCACCCTCGACCACGGCCGCTGGAAGGAAGCCGTCCACGAAACCGCCGGCGCGCTGGCCGTGATCGAAGTAGCCGACCTGGACGATTGAGCCGACGCCTCCCCAGCCGAACTCTCCCGCGGCCTCAGGCGGCTCCCCGAGCCCTGCTCACCGAACTCCACGCCACTGCCCCGGCCTCGCTGATCTTTGAAGAAGCCTCTGCTCGGCCTGGCTGCGGTACGGCTGGCTTACTGGCGGAACTCCCGGGATCACTCGGTGCGGCACGGCCAGTTCCGTAAGCACAGTTCGGCCCCGAGTCAGCGGTCCTGGGCGGCCACGGGTGTCGAGCCGTTCTTCTCGGCGTCGGCGAAGAGAAGGGTGGGCTCGGCGAGGATGTCGCGGTCGGCCTCGCTCTTGTAGATCTCGTCGACGCTGCCGAATCGGGCCTTGGAGTAGTCGAGGTCGAGGAAGGCGGCGGCCTGGCGGACCGATGCCTCGTCGGGGCCCTCGATCTCGACGAAGGTGGGAAGGTCCGGCCAGGTGTCGAAGTCGAAGGCGACCTCGCCGAGGCGCCATTCCTCTCGGTAGTTCTCCTGGTAGCGGACCTCGTGCATGCCGAGGTGGCGGAGGATCTCGGCCATGGCGTGCAGGTCGGTGACCTCGGTTTCGATCTCGGTGGTGCCGTCGATCGTGGTGGAGTCGGTGACCTGCTTGAGCGTCAGGGTGGTGCGGGTGCCCTCGTCACGCAGGCGGACCCAGGCACCGCTGTCGAGGGCGTCGTTCTCGAAGATCTTCCGGGTGAGGAGAGTGCGCGGGAACGCCTGGACGGCGCCCAGGGCGGTTAGCTTCGCCTGGAGGTCGGCGACGTCCACCGACAGGAACTTGGCCTCGTATTCGTGCTTCATGTTTCCCCTTATCGGCTTGCTGACTGGGTTACTTGGGAGTGCGGGCTGCCAGGAGCAGGCCCATGCGGTGAGTGTGGTCCTGGAGCCGGCCGACGTGGGCCCGCTCGGTGAATTCGCCGGTCCGCAGTGTCAGCAGGACGGTCCAGGCGTTGGCGAAGTGGCGGCTGAGCCTCTCGGGGGAGGTGTAGTGCTCGGTCAGGTGGTGGCGCTGTTCGACGGGCATCATGAACTCCGCTCCGAACAGGCCGTTCGGACGCACCAGGAGCTGCATGCGGGCGACGAACTCGGCGAGTGGGCGGTGGTGGTTGGCACTGTAATGCCAGGAACAGCTCGTCCAGATCGCGTCGCAGAGGGTGTCGAAAGGGTTGGTGTCGAGGAAGTCCTGTTCTACGACCTGGACTCGGTCGTAGAGCTCTTCGAGCTTGAGCCGGTCGAGCAGCCCCATCGCGTGGGCGTTGACGTCACCCGGAAGTTGGACCTCGCCGCCGTGGAGGGCCTGCGGGTCACGCTCGATGGCGATGACGCGGTAGCCGGCGACGGCCAGCGGTAGGACGAACTTGCCGTCGCTGGCGCCGATCACTGCGACCGTGGCGTCAGGGGAGGTGTGCTCCTTCAGCACGGCGAGGAACTGGGGGAAGAACGTAAGGGTGTGCTCCCACGGGCTCTGTGTCTGCACGGTGGTGGGCTCCTTGGGCGTCGGTGGCGAGGATGGCCTTGACGACCTGGTCCGGTTCGAGGCCCGTGGTGTCGACCCGGTGCATCGGGAACTGGGTGTAGGCGTCGGCGATCCGGTCGGCGGCGTCTTCGCCGAGGGCGTCCCAGCGGGAGATCGGCTTGTGCCGTTCGGCCAGGCGGCGCTGGCGCTCGTCCTCGGCGCACACGAGCTGGTAGGTCACGGGTTGTGGCAGGTCGGGTGGCAGCGTGGCGCCCAAGCGGGCGCCGAGCGCCTGGTGGTTGGCCAGGCAACGGGCGAAGTAGCTCTCCACCACAACGGGGATGCCCGCGGATAGATAGCGCTGGATCTCGTCGACGGCGGTAAACAGCGCGGAGAGGTAGAAGCACATCCGTGCCTCGACGTTCTGCCGTATGTCGATCTCCCGACGAAGCGGTTGATAGAAGATCGGCACCGTGGGAACGAGGACGGCCTCGCGGGCTGCCGAGAGTAACGGCGCGATGGTCGACTTACCGGTACCGCGCAGTCCTTCGAGGCTCTCGAACAGTGGCAGGTCAGACACGACCGTACACCACATCGGGCACGGCGAGCGTGAGTTCGTCCGTGTCAGAGGGCCGGTGGAGGATTCGGTCGGCGAGCTTGTCGTACCAGAAGGCGTGGGAGTCCTTGCCGACGGCCTTGCACGACATGGTGAGCGCGCCGCGCGGGTCGGCCTCGATCCGCTCGATCTCACGCGGGCCGCTGACGGGAGCGCAGACCTCCGGGGCACCGTCGGCGGACAGGTCCTCGTCAACAACGACTTCGATGGCCAGGTCGGACGTCTGGAGCTGCTCGCGCAGGCGGGTGTAGGCGGCGGGGTCGGTGACGAGGAGCTCGGGGTGGTCGGCGGCGTTGCCGACC
The DNA here is from genome assembly GCF_040653595.1 of Sphaerisporangium sp. NPDC051011. Classification (NCBI taxonomy): domain Bacteria; kingdom Bacillati; phylum Actinomycetota; class Actinomycetes; order Streptosporangiales; family Streptosporangiaceae; genus Sphaerisporangium; species Sphaerisporangium sp. NPDC051011. The sequence continues at coordinate 156,126 of NZ_JBFAGG010000009.1, forward strand.
GGCCGCAGGCAGTGCAGCTTCAGCTGCCGTGCGCCGAACTCCTGGAGGGTGCGGGCCAGCGGGAGAACCTCGTCGATGTTGCGGGAGGTGACCGTCATGGTCGCGCCGGTGGTGACGCCGAGCTCTCGTGCGAGGTCGAGTGCGCTGAGAGCGCCCTGGTAGCTGCCGAACTTGCGGATGCCATCGTTGGTCGCGCCGATCCCCTCCAGCGAGATCCGCAGGAAGTCGAGGTACGGGGCGATCTCGGTGAGCCGGCGCTCGATCCGGTAGCCATTGGTGCAGATCTCGACCTGCAAACCGAGCTGCTGCTTGGTGTGCCGGACCACCTGGGTGAGGTCCCTGTAGACGAATGGCTCGCCGCCCAGGAGCGTGACCGCCTCGGTGCCGTACTGGTCGCGCATGAGGGCGAGGAGGTTGATGGCCTCTTCGGGACTGAAGGCGTCTGTGTGCTTGAGCCGCTCGCCGTGGAAGCAGTGCAGGCACTCGAAGTTGCAGCGGTACAGCAGCTGCAGGTACAGCATCCGGATCCTACGGATCCCGGTGACTTCCTCGATCACATGGGCCTCCCTCGGCCAGTTGCCTGGTAGAGACCCGATCGTTTCGGAGGGCGGCGGGACCGCATCACCACGTACGTGGACAGTTAAGGGACGTCCTGGGACGTTTTCAGCGCGCCGCAAAGGACTCCAGCCGGATGAGGAGCCCGGCCGTGTCTGACAGGTCCGGGAGGACGACGGACGCTCCAGCGGCTTCCAGTTCGGCCTGGCTGTGGATGCCCGTGGCGACCGCGATGATCCCGGAGCCGGTGGCAAGAGCTGCCTCGACGTCCCTCGGCGTGTCTCCGACCAACACGACCGGGACATCGATGGACAGGCCGCGGTCCCGATGGACGCGCTCACGGGCGACGGCGACGAGATCGGGACGCTGCTCGGCGTCGGCACCGTAGGCCCCGACGGCCAGGTCCAGCAGTGGATCGAGGTCGAAGGCAGCCAGCTTCACACGGGCGTTGGCCGCGATGTTGCCGGTCAGCACTGACGACACCCAACCAGCCTGCACCGATGCCGCCTTGAGTGCATCGCGGACGCCTGGAAGCGTCACCCCGCGCCTGCGGAGGTCATCGAAGCGCTCCCCGCCGGCCCGGGTGAGGGCGGCCTCGATGGTCGGCCAGTCCGGCTCGGGAAGATCGTGCCGACGGAACATGTCGCGCATGATCAGGCGATCCGTACGGCCCTCCGTTGACGCTGGCAGGCTCGGCGATACACGGGTCAGCGCGGCGAAAGCGGTGGCATAGATCTCCTTGCTCACCCCTGCGTTCTCGATTAGCGTGTGGTCGATGTCCCACAGGACGATGAGCTGCATACCGCCAACATAAGCACCTTCTCATACCATCAGCTCCAGCAAACGTCCCACAACGTCCTTGCGCTCCTCCGCTTGCCTCGGCTTGTATAGCCTCCGTGAACGAGCGACTTCACTCCGTACTCGCCCAGCGAGGCGTCTCACCCGAGTCGCTCGCCGAAGCCTGCGAGGTGGACCCCAAGACCGTCGGTCGCTGGCTCGGCGGGCGGGTGCCCCACCCGAGGCACCGCTTCCGTGCCGCCCAGCACCTGCGTGTCGAGGAGACCTTCCTCTGGCCCGCCCCCCAGCCACGCGCAGGCCGGCGGACCGGCGGGTTAGGCACCGAACTCGTCGGCACCTACCAGAACCGGGCCAGCGTTCCCCGAGATACGTGGCTCACCCTGCTGGCGGAAGCCCAGCAGCAGATCGACGTCCTCGTCTTCTCCGGCACCTTCTTTGCCCAGTCCAACCCACACGTCGCCAAGATGCTCGCGGAACGCGCCGCCGAGGGAGCCCAGGTACGCCTGTGCTTCGGCGACCCGAGTGGGCAGGCCATTGCCGTCCGGGGCCGCGAGGAGGGCATCGGCGACACCCTCGCCGCCAAGATCCGCGCCTCCCTCACCTACTACCGCCCCCTGCTGACCGAGGAAGGCTGCACGGTGAGGCTGCACGACACCACGCTGTACAACTCCCTCTTCCGCTACGACGAAAACCTGCTGGTCAACCCGCACATCTTCGGCCAGCCGGCCAGCGCCAACCCCCTGCTCCACCTCAAGCGCGTGGATGCCACCGGCTGGTTCGACAACTACGCTCAGAGCTTCGAAGCCGTCTGGGCCACCGCACGGCCCTGGACGCCCGACCAGGAGGGGACCGCCACGCATGGGCAGGACTGAGTACTACAACGACCCCAACGCCCCCAAGGCCAACACCCTCATCCCCGCAAGCAACCTGCTCGTCGTCGACGACCACGGCGCCATCCTGCTCCAGCGCCGCCGCGATACCGGCCAGTGGGCCCTGCCCGGTGGCGCCCAGGACATCGGTGAGACCGCCGCCGAATGCGCCGTGCGCGAGTGCCTGGAGGAGACCGGTATTCGCGCCGAGATCACCGGCTTCCTCGGCGTCTATACCAACCCGAACCACATCGTCGCGTACACCGACGGCGAGATCCGCCAGCAGTACGAGAACACCTACATCGGCCAGTCCATCGGCGGCGAGCCCACGATCAACGACGAGGCCGACGGGGTCCGCTTCGTCCAACCCGCCGACCTCGACCAGTACGACATCCACCCCAGCATGCGCCAGCAGATCGGCGACTACCTCGCCGGCACCTACCCCTACCTCGGCTGAGCCACCAGCGCGGCCTCCACCCGCACCACCGCCGCGAAGATCTCCGGCGACGCCCGACGAATGAACCGCCCCACCACGCTGCCCGCGCCGTACCGGCTGACAATCTCCACCACCCGCGCCTCGGCCGTAGTCGGCTCCCCGTCGGGCGTCGTCGTCATGTCACACCACACCAACGCGTCCACCAGAAGCTGGTCCTCCAGTAGCGGAAACTCCCCCTCCAGCACCTCCCGCAGCCCACGTTCCTCAGCCTCCAACAACGCGAACGAGTGATTCGCCACCAGCCGCACCAGCCTCTCATCAGCACCATGGGCATCACGAAGGAACCGGGCACCGTCAAGGGGATGGAACCCTGTCACCGCCAGCCTCGGCGCGTACCCGATGTCGTGCAGGATGGCAGCCGCGCGAAGGAGACCTTGCTGGTCAAGCGGCAGGGGAGCGAGTTGACTCGCACGCGCTGCCACCCCCTGGGAATGCGCCCACCGCCGAGGACGGACTCCAGCAAGCTCAGCTGCGGCGAGTTCCGTGGCCCACCGCTCAAGGTCGTCCTTCATGCCTCCGTACCTGCCCAACGGTGCCAGAAACACGACGACCGGGCGCGGTTCGCCGGGGTGGTCGCGTTCGATGACGCCGTGGAGACCGCCTCGCGTACAGCTCGCGAGTTCATCTGTCGACACGTTGTGGGAGGCGCAGACCGCCGGGGCCGCGCTGCGCCGTCGCGCTCCGATCCTCACCCTCGACCACGGTCGGTTGGAACGAAGCTGTACATGAAGCCTCCGGCGCGCTGGCCGTGATCGAGGTGGCCGACCTGCACGATTGAGCCGGACGCCTTTCGGTGGGCTGTCCTCCAAGGCTCTGCCCTCGAACTCCCCGCTTGAACTCACCCTCTCCTTGGAGAAGCCGCTACTCAGCCTGACGGCTATCTCGTAGCGCCCCGGGTCCTTTCCCACGACGTGTCTCGTGGTGGTTCTCGGGGCGTGGTTCGGTGAGGGCGCGCGGGCCGTAGTGCGGAGTCGACGGCGGCGCGAAGGTCGGGGAAGCGGTCCAGGTGATTGCGAACGGTGATGGGGCTCTTGTCCAACCGCCTGGCCGCTTGAGGGATGGACAGGCCAGCCGCGAGCAGTGAGGGCAGCCGGGGATGCCAACTGGTGTCCGGGGCGGGGCCGTGCAGTCGGCGAGCGCGTCGGGTTTCGGCCTGCCTGTAGAAACTCCGGTCGGCGTGGAAGTGTTTGTTGAGAGTGGCCGGGCTCACGCCCAGCCTCTCCACCGCGGCCTTGAACGTCAGGCTGCCTTTCACCAGGCGCAGGAATTCGGCGTGCCAGGCGGTGTCACGGCGGCGGGCCATCATCGGGCACGTCCGAGAAGCAGTAGTTCCCACAGGTCGGCGAGGGGGGCGTATCGCAGCCGGGGGCTTTGGACGGTCGTCTGGCCGGGGGCGGTGCGTTCGATGTGGCCGTGCCCTCCTGCCGTGATCAGGTAGTACACGACCGGCTTGCACTGGCAGGTCCAGCGGACTACCCGGCGCCGGTCCTCGGCCTGCGTGGCGCGCTGCCAGTCGATGGGGACGCTGTCGGGCTGTGGTTCGGGTACGTGCGGCCCGTGCCCTACGGTGCCGCCGGTCGGCGTGAGGGGCGTCATCCGGTGCCCTCCCGCTGTGCCCGGCCGGTGACGACCGCAGCGCAGTCCTGGCACATCAGCACGCCCGGCATCCATATGACCCGCGACCCGGAGATGTCCGCGACCCGAACCTTGATGCCGCATGCCGCAGTGGCCTCGGCACGGGGGACGGCGGCGGACCATCGCACGGCGTGTTCGGTCATGGACCCGATCACCAGTGCCACGGCGTACAACCGGCCGTCCCGACGCGGGGCGCCGCCTGTGGTCGCTGGGGCTTCGAGACCATCCGGCGTGCGCCGCCCGGTCGTGGGCGGAAAGTAACCGCCCACAGAGATTCGCGCCGTCGGCCCGAACCCGTACGGATCGTCCTTGATCTCCTCGGCGGCCCGCGCCGGCTGGACAGGTTCGGGGGCGTGCGCGTCCGGGCCGGTCATGCCACCCACGCCCACGGTTCCCCCGACCCGCTCACCGTCCCCGCAGGAGCACCCAGTTCGGCCTCGCGCATCAGTTCGCGCAGTTCGTCTACGGTGGTGGCCTCGATGCGCAGCGGGGCGTGTGCGTGCCAGAGGGCGATGGCGACGAATCGACGGCATCCCACGCCGTAGGACACGAACCAGCCCGGCTCCAGTTGGTCGAGTTGGGCGGCTGCGGCCCGTTTGGCTGGATCCCAGCGCCGGGACTCCACCTGTACGGGCGTCGCGCCGATCCGGTGCCGCCCCGGTTCGCGGTTCACGCGGCAGCCCCGAACTCGTGAGGTTGGACTCGGTCCTCGCCGCGCCCGTACGGCCGGACTTGGTTCTCGTCGCGCCGGTACGGCTGAAGCCGGTGTTTCCCGTGCTGGTACGAGTCGGCGGACCGGTCGCGGTCAGGGCCGGGGGAACGGACATGGTCGAACGGGACGGCCGACGTCAGGGGCCGCGCGTGCCTGGGCAGGTGGGGAACCGCGGGCGGGTGGAGCCTCAGCGGACGTACGGGGGCCGCCGCCGGCAGCGAGCCGCCCAGCCCGAGACGCCGCCGCGCGTCCAGACGGGCGCGCATCTGGGCGGGCGTCGGCTGCTCCCACTGGTGGTGACGGCGGTGGGGCAGGCTGGAGGCATCGTGCGCGTGCGGCGGGTGCCCGCACCAGCGACAACCAAGCGGCAATGGCGGGGCATCGGCCCCCCAGCGGATCCTAGTCTTAAGCATGGGTCAGGACCTCGATTCCTGATCAAGGCCCCGGGTTCCCGGTGTTACCGCACCGGGCCGGGGCCGCCAAGCGATTCGCATGACGTGCTGCCATGCAAACAGGCGGCCGGTTACCGTGGCAGAGTTGACCTGTTGCTCTCCGTGGCGAGTCAACATGGTCAACACCCGTCGATCCCCCAGGACAGGCCATGACGATGACCTTCGGTGAGCGGATGCGAGTCCTTATGGGTGAGCGCGGGATGTCGCTGCGCGGGCTCGCCAAGACGATCCACTACGACGTCGGTTATTTGTCAAAGGTCGCAAATGACCGTAAATGCCCGTCACTTCAGGCGGTCCAGAGGATCGATGGCGCGTTGGAGGCGGGCGGCGAGTTGGTCGCGCTCGTGCAGGCCGGTGCTACGTCCGGTACGCGGGATGGGGGCTTCGCCTTCGATGATGAGATCGATGCTTTGGAGTTCGCGGAGCGCGTCGCCGCCAGCGATGTCGGGAATGAGACGCTGACCAGGCTGGAACTGGCCATTGACGATCTGGCGACGGCTTATCCGAGTACGCCACCGGGGGAGCTCCTCGAACGCGTTCGCCGCCACTTGTCCTACATCGCGCGCCTGATCGATGCTCGTAAAACTCTTTCCGAGCATCGGCGGCTGCTCGTCGTCGGTGGCTGGCTCTCCCTGCTCGCCTCGACATGCCACGTCGATCTGCGCCAGTTCCCGGCCGCCACAGCCCGTCTTCGAACGGCCGCCCAGATGGCGCGGGAAGCCGAGCACGCCGAGATCGCGGCTTGGTGCCTGGAGACCGAGGCGTGGCAGGCCGTCACGAATGGCGACTACCGGCGGGCCCTGAGCTTGACCCAGGGCGCGCAGACGGTCGCGCCGCGAGGAGGCTCGGCGTACATCCAGGCGACCGCCCAGGAGGCCAGGGTGTGGGCGCGTCTGGGCGCGGGACCGGAGACCCGTGACGCGCTCGACCGCGTCGCCGCGTTGGTCTCCCCGCTGCCGATGCCCGAGCGCCCCGAGCACCACTACCAGTACGACCCCGCGAAAAGCGACGCCTACATCGCGACGACCCTGTCATGGCTCGGCGATCGGGCGGCCGAGCCGTACGCGCGGCAGGTGATCAGGCGCCTGGAATCGACCACGGATGGCCCGCCACGTCCGCGCAGAGCGGTGAGCGCGCGGCTGGACTTGGCCCTGGCCCTCCTCGCCTCCGAGCAGTTCGACGAGGCAGGGCAGCTCACGCTCACGGCCGTGACCAGTGGCCTGCTCGTCCCCTCGAACTACTGGCGCGCCCGTGAAGTGATCGCCGCCATCGAAGCACGGCGTATGTCTGCTTCCGGCGAGCTACGCGAGGCATACCGGGAACTGTATGCGCCTACTCGTTCAGGCCAGCGGTGACCGAGGACGCGTAGTTCCAGCTTCCGGTCTCTGCTCTCCTGGCTTGAGGTCAGCGGGGAGTTCGAGGGGCGGCAGGTCGTCGCCGGGAGATGCCGCCGAGGCTCGGAGGTGAGGTCCCTGGGCTGGAGGTGAGAACCTTTGGCGGGCTGAGCTGCGGTGATGCGCGGGGCGATATCAGTGCGAACTTGATGAGGATATTAGACATCTATAGCTATGGTCGTGTTTCCTCATCATCTCTGATGGACGAAGGCAAGGAAGAGGCTGTGCTGCGGGATCGGTCGGGGGCCGGGGCGAAGATCGGACGGCTTGTCGCCATTGGGGCGGCGGCGGGAGTGCTGGTGGCGGGGATCGCCCTGCCGACGGTCGGAGGCGCGGGCTTCGGCCTGGTGTCGGCGGCCAACGAGATCGACCTGAAACCGGAGGGCCTGCCAGAGCCGCCGCCGGCCGAGGTCTCGATCGTCCAGGACGCCAAGGGCAAAGAGATCGCGCGGTTCTACGAGCAGTACCGCCAGGTCGTCGGGCTGGACGCGATCGCCCCGATCATGCGGACGGCGATCGTCTCGATCGAGGACTACCGCTTCTACGAGCACGGCGCGATCGACCTGGAGGGCACGCTGCGCGCGCTGGCCACGAACCTGCGGTCCGGCGGGGTGAGCCAGGGCGGGTCGAGCATCACGCAGCAGTACGTCAAGCAGGTGCTGCTGAACTCCGCCTCCACCCAGGAGGAGAAGAACCAGGCGGTCGAGGCGAGCTACGCGCGCAAGCTCAAGGAGCTGCGGTACGCGATGGGGGTCGAGCAGAAGTACGCCAAGGACGAGATCCTGGCGAAGTACCTCAACATCGCCTACTTCGGCGCGGGCGCATACGGGGTGGAGGCGGCGGCGAAGCGGTTCTTCGGTGTCAGCGCGAACGACCTCACCCTGCCGCAGGCGGCGACGCTGGCGGGCGCCGTTCAGAGTCCGTACGCAACCGACCCCAACCTGGGCAGGAAGCAGCGTGAGCGGTTGCTGAACCGGCGCAACGTCGTCCTGGGCCGGATGGCCGAGTTGGGCAAGATCACCGCGGCGGAGGCGGCGCAGGCGAAGGGCGCCAAGCTCGGCTACAAGGGTACGAAGCTTCCCGGAGGCTGCGAGACCAGCAAATATCCGTACTTCTGCATCTACGTCCGCAACGAGATCCTGAACAACCCCGACTTCGGCGCGACCACGAAGGCGCGCGGGCAGTTCCTCAACCGCGGCGGGCTGACGATCAAGACGACGATCGACCCGTCCATGCAGGCCGCCGCGGACAAGGCGATCAGGAAGTGGGTGAGCCCCTCCGACAACCCCGTCGCGGCCGAGGCACTCGTCCAGCCGGGCACCGGCGCGATCAAGGCCATGGCGGCCAGCCGCGAGTACGGCCGGAGCAGGGCCCGCAACGAGATGTCCTACAACCTGGTGGCGGACGCGGCGCACGGCGGCGGCGTCGGCTTCCAGGCGGGTTCGACCTTCAAGACGTTCACGCTGCTCACCGCCCTGAGCGAGGGCTACAAGATCGACGACGGCATCAGCGCCGGGGCCGGCTTCCGCGCCTCGGGGTACTCGGCGTTCAAGGACTGCAAGGGCCAGAACATCGGCGACCCGAGCCACACCGTCACCAACGACGAGGGATCGCCCGGCTGGAAGACCCTGCAGACCGGCACCTGGCAGTCGGTGAACACGTTCTTCATGGAGTTGGAGCAGCGCGTCGGGCTCTGCGACGTGGTCAAGACCGCCCAGTCGCTGGGCGTCCACCGTTCCGACGGCGGCAAGCTCCAGCAGTACGAGACGTTCACGCTCGGCATCAACGAGATGGACCCGGTCACCGTGGCCACCGCGTACGCGGCGATCGGCGCCCGCGGCCAGTACTGCGCGCCCATGGCGATCAGCCAGATCACCGACAGGGACGGGAAGGTCACCACGTACAGGCCGAAGTGCAAGCAGGCGCTCGACCCGGAGGTCGCCGACGCGGCGGCCGACGTGCTGTCCGGCGTGTTCACCAAGGGCACGATGCGGTCGGTGGGCGGCATCGGCCGCGACGCGGCGGGCAAGACCGGCACCACCGACGCGTACGCCAGCGCGTGGTTCGCCGGGTTCACCCCGGATCTCGCGGGCGCGGTCAGCATCGGCGACCCGCGCGGCTCCCAGCAGCACAAGCTGATCGGCGTCACGATCGGCGGCCGGTACTACGGGTCGGTGTTCGGCGCGAGCATCCCGGGTCCGATCTGGAAGGACACGATGCTGGCCGCGCTGAAGAACGTCGACCCGACGCCGTTCACGGCGATCAACGCGGACCGCTTCGGCGGTTGCGGCCAGAGCTGCCGTCCCGCGCCGTCCACCCCCGACCCCAACGCCGGGGACGGCGACCCCAACGTCTTCACCATCCCCAACGGTCGCGACGGCACGGGTGGCGGCGACCCCTTCGCGGGCACTCCCTGACCTGCCGGTTTGCGCGGGTAGTAAGGCGTGGCCGTCAGGTAATCCAGGTGGGGTCGCGGGGACGCGTACTCTCCTTTGTTTGGGTCGGTTGTGCGTCTCCGCGAGGGTCGGCGGCCGTGGGTGTGGCCGTCCGGCGTCGTGCGCGCGCGGGCGGCCCCGGGAAGGGAGGTCGGTGCGTGCGGACGTGTCGCCGTCTCGCGACCGGTCCCGGCGCCTCCGTTCCCGCGCGAAGTGATCTCCTGCTCACGTACGGTACTGGCAGCACCGGCAGCACGGAGAGCTTGGTGTGGATCGGCCCGCGCGCTGCGATTAGGCGGTTGAACAGGAGTTATGCCGTAATCGCATGCCGCGCTCATGGTGTTTTGATGTCCGGTGCGAGCTTTGTCCCTAGTGCGAACTTTGTCGCGGAGGTCGATGGTGGCTCGCGTGCGGACGCAGGCGCTGTGTGCCGTGTGAACTGGGCGGTCGCGTTCCCGAAACCGGAGGAAGACCGACTTGGTCTGCTACGGCGATGCCTGCAGCATGGGCGTGGCTTTCCTGGAACAATTGGTGAGGCGGCTAAAGTGTGAATACTTCACCATGGATAACGGGATCGATAGTAAGACGAGAGCGCGCCAGCCGGGGGGATCGGCGCGAGCGGAGGCGTGATGGCTCGCAGGTCAAACGTCCAGCACGGTCCGCGGACCGCTGGCGAAAGCGAGCATTCGACGTACCCTCCCTCGCCCTACGACCCGGATCCTGAGCGCGTGCCGGCACGTGGCAGGAGCGCGGTTCGCCGCGGCGGCTGGTCCGGTGGGGGCGGGCGGTGGCTTGTCTGGACGGGCAGGATCATCCTGTGGGTCCTGATCGTCGTGATCGTGGTCAACGGTGTGCGCGCGGTCATCGAGCGGATGACCCAGTCGGACACGCCGGCGAGCACGGCGGCCACCCCGACGGGCTCCGGCTTCCCTGAGAAGGAGGCGACGGCGTTCGTCAGCCAGTTCGCGAACGCCTATCTCAACTTCGACGGTGCGAAGCCGGACGACCGCGCTGAGCGATTGAAGCCGTTTCTTCCCGAAGGTGCGGCCGACCGCCAATTGGGATGGAATGGTGTTGGCAGAATGTCCGCCGGAACTTTTCAGCTAGCGGACATAGAGGTGCAGGATGCGCAAAATGCGGTCGTGACCGTTTTCGCCCAATCGGGCCCGCAGCGCTGGAAGCTATCCGTCCCTGTTTACACCTCTGGCGGCAGTTTCGTGGTCTCCGGTGAGCCCGCCCTGCTGCCGGCCGGCGGTCCCGCCGGGCTTCCCCAGGTCGCCGGGCCTGAACACGACGAAACCGCCGAAGCGGAGCTGCGCCCGCAACTCGATGGCTTCTTCAAGGCGTACGCGCAAGGCGACGCCACCCAATTGCAGCGATATGTCGTCCAGGGTGTGACGCTGGAAGGCTTCGGCAACAAGCTCACCTTGTCCGAGCTGAAGAGCGTCACGGTTCCGCCCGGGGGCACCAGCCGCGAGATCACCGCGGTCGTCGTGTGGGGCATGCCGACGACCGCCACCGCCTCGCCGGCCGCGACGGCCGGCGCCGGCGGGCAGCCCGCTGGCCTGGAGCAGGCCTACCGGCTCACCGTCGAGAAGCAAGGCGACAACTGGTACATCAAGGACATCCGCGGCGCGACCCGGTCCACAGGATGAGGCCGGGAGCCATGACGAGCGAGGGAGCGGAAAAGGTAACGCGACGACGCGGGACCGCCTCGCGGACCGCCCGGCGCGACCACAAGCAGGAGGACGGAAGTTGATTCTTAAAGTCATCGTCGAGAACGCGCTGGAGGCTCTCGCGCCGACGGCGCCGGCAACGCCACCGCCGACAGGTGGGGTCAACACCGCGGGCCTCGCGGACTTCCTGCGAAAGTTCTTCGCCCCGCTGTTCCTCGTCGTGGTGTCCGTCGTGGCGATTTTCTTCCTCTTCACGCGGGAGATCACCAGATTCGTCCAGTTCATCATTCTGGCGGTCGCGATCGGAGTGATCTTCTACGTGCCCAACGTCATCGAGGTGACGGCCAGGGCCATCGCGGGGGCGCTCGGCATCAAGTGAGCGAGATCGTGTGGCTGTGACTGGGAGAGGAGGATCGGGTGGACCTGCCTACCTATACCAATATCTGGCGAATTGAGAAGCGGCTCTACAAGCTGTACGACCTCCGGCTGCCGATGCCGCTTCCGATCGTCTGGATCGGTGTTTTCCTGGGAGTGCTGGTCCCGTGGTCGGTCCTCCTGGCGGTCGTCGGGGTTCCGTTCGAGGCGCCGTGGCACGTCGTCTACCTCGTGCCTCCGGGAATCGTGACCTGGCTGTCCACGCGGCCGGTCATCGAGAGCAAGCGGCTCAACGAACTGCTCCAGTCGCAGTTGCGCTACCTCGGCGAGCCCAAGACCTGGTGCCGCCTGGCGCCGGCCGAGGAGCCCGACGAGATCACGTTCACCGCCAAGGTGTGGCGGACGGCGCCGGGGGCCGCGCGGGCCGTCGCCGCCGCGAGCGTGAAGTCCGCGTCCACGGCGGGGGCCAGGTCCGGGTCCAAGTCGCGGCGTGGCAACCGGGCGAAGCCCAAGCACACGGCTCCTCGTCGCCGGCCGCTGGAGGCGTTCGGTTCGGCGCGGCAGGTTCCGTCCGTCAAGCGGGGCGACGCCCTCGTGCCGGGCGAGGTCCGGTCCGTGCCCGGCGACGCGCGGCCGGTTCCCGGTGAGGTGCGCCCGGCGGTGGCCGCCGCGGCCGCCGCGGTGACCACGCTGCCCGGGGCCGAGGCGCCCGCGCTCATGCCGAGCGTGCGGGGCCGGGCGTCCGGGCGTGCCAGGGGCGGTACGGCCGTCCAGTCCGACGCCGCGATCCCCGCCCTGCCGCCGAGCCCTGGCCGGGAGGGGCCGGCCCAGGAACGTCACGGCCTGCCGCCGAAGCCCGACCGCCTCGTCGACCTGCCGAGGACGGTCGCGCCCCGGCCCGCCGCGGAGGCCGAGACGCCCGCCGCGGAGCCGTCCAAGCCGTCCAAGCCGTCCACGGGTCTGTCGACGTCGGCCCCCGAGGTCGCCAAGCCCGCCAGGGGTCTTTCCACGTCGGCCCCCGAGGTCGCCGGGCCTGCCAGGGGTCTTTCCAGGTCGGCCCCCGAGGTCGCCGAGTCGGCCACGGGTCTTTCGAGGTCGGTGCCCGAGGTCCTCAGGCCCGTCACCGGTCTGTCGAGTACAGCCCCCGAGGTCGTGAAGCCGGTCACCGGGCTGTCCAGGTCCGATGCCGATGGTCCCAAGCCGGTTGCCGATGTTCCCGAGCGGGGAGCGGAGGCGCGGCCCGGGGCGCCCTCGGCTCCCGCCGCCGCGTCGCGGACGGTCGTTCCTCCTCCGGCGCGCCCGGGGCTTCCCCCCGCGCCGATGACCCTCCCTCCGCTGCCGACGAGTGGTTCCAGCACTTCTCCTGCTTCGTCTGGTCTGTCCGCCGAGGCCGGGGCCGAGGCGGGCTCCGGTACGGACGCCGCCTCGTCGGCCCCCGCGCCGATCGGCACCGAGGCGCTTCGCCGTCTGCGCAGGCTCGCGGCGTCCGCCGAGAACAGGGACGCCGCCCCTGGCCGCAGTTCGGCGGGCGCCGGTGCGGGTGCGGGTGCGTCGGAGCGCATGGCGTCCCACGAGTGGCCCACCCTCGGCCACGACCGCCCGGCGTCCACCGGCACTGGTGAGCCGGTCTCCGGCCGGCGGTCGAATGACGAGTCGGACGTCGAGGTCGGCCCGAACGTCCCGTCGAATGTCCGAGTCGGATCGAACCTCCCGTCGGATGCCCAAGCCGGGGCGAACGACCTGGCCGATGTCCAGGCTCGGACGAAGTCCACGGACGCGGATGTCCGCGCCGAGAGCACCGGCGAGCAGCGAGCCGCGGAGACGCTCGGCGGTCCCGAGACGCCGGGAGCCGTTCCCGCCGAGGCGTCACGGGCTCGTGCCGGTGGCCTCGCGAGTGAGGGGCGGGAGCAGCACCGCAAGGGGCAGCCGCCGCGCGCGGCGACTCCGCGCGAGGGAGGCCGGGGGCTCGCCGCCTCCCGGCCCGCCCGTCCCGAGGCCGCACCCGGGACGAGGGCGCCTGTGCGGGGTGCTGCCGGGCGCGAGCAGGTGGCGCCGCCGTTGTCGATTCGGGCGGTTCCCGGGACGGGCGATCCGGCGGTGCCGTCGCTGCCCGTTCCGGTGCCCCGGCCGGGGGACGAGCCGCGGGTGCGGCGCGTCGAGTCCGTCGTGGGACGTGAGCAATCCGGTGGCTGGCGGAGGCTGGCGCAGGTGGTGGTCGGCGGTGGCGCGCCGAGCCGTAACGACGGCATCGAGGCCGACGAGGCGCGGGCGCGCACCGTGCTGAACGGCAGCCGCCGCGTCGTCGTGCTCGGGTGCACCGGCGGCGCGGGCCAGACCACGACCACGCTGATGCTGGGCCACACCTTGGCCCGCTACCGCGAGGACCGCGTCCTGGCGGTGGACGCCAACACCGGCGACAACACCCTGACCGGCCGCATCCACGCCGACTCGCCCGAGTCGCTGACCTCGCTGATGGCGGGCCTGGACGGCGTGAGCGGATACCTGAGCATGCGCGCGTACACGACCCGCTGCGAGTCCGGCCTGGAGGTCGTCGGCTCCGACGCGGACGCGGGCGCGGCGCGCAGGCTGGCCGACCGCAGGCTGTTCTCCGATGAGCGGCTGGCGCAGGCGATGCGCGTGCTCGACCGGCACTACCGCCTGATCCTGGTGGACCCGGCGGCGGCGGTGGCGGCGCGCATGCTCGCGTACGCCGACCAGCTCATCCTGGTCGCCCCGGCCAGCGAGGACGCCCCGGACGCGGTGGCGATGACCTTCGACTGGCTGGACGGGCAGACCTCCGCCGACCTGAGGCGGCGGTCCGTCATGGTGATCAACGGGGTCAGCCGCCGGAGCATGGCGGGCGTGGAGCAGGCGGAGGCGGTCGCCCGCGGCCGGTGCCGCGCGATCGTCCGTATCCCGTGGGAGGACGAGCTGGCCCCCGGGCGTCCCGGGCCGGCGCAGCCGTCCCAGTTGCGGGCCGGTGGGCGCAGGGCGTACGTGGCCCTGGCGGGTGTCGTGGCAAGCGGGCTGGCGGCGGCGAGCCGCCCGAGCGAGGAGGAAGTGGCGCAGTGACCTTGCAGCGAACCCTGCGGCGAGCCGTGCGGCGAACCGGGGAACGGGCGGCCTGATGGGCCGGTCGTCGCGGTCGAGGAGCAGGCTGGCCGTACGGTATTTCGACGATCGGATCCTTCTCACCGACTCATCCGCATGGGCGTATTTCCGGCTTCCGACGGTGAGCTACGAGTTCGTCACCGCCGAGGAGCGCGAGGCCCTCGCCACCAACATCACCATCGCGCTGGCCGCGATCCGCATGTCCGACGCCGAGGTGCACCTGCGGGTGGCGCACCGGGCGTACCCGGCCGCCGAGTGGGCGATGGCGCTGAACGCCACCTCCGACGAGGGGGAGGGCTGGCGAGACTACCTGGAAGACATGTACCGGCACGTCTGGGCGAAGGACTTCTGGACCAAGGAGGTCTACGTCGGCGTGCGGCTCGGCCCGCGCGGCGCCCAGCTCGGCACGGGCGTGTTCGGCCAGTTGTTCGGCTTCTACCAGCGCAGCGAGGCGGCGCTCGGGTTGGAGGACGACCACGTCCCGGCGAGCGAGATCGCCAAGTGGACCGACCAGGCCGAGCGTCTCGGCCGGGCCCTCGGCTCCAGCGCCCTGTACGCTCGCCACGCGTCCTCCGGCGAGATCGCGTGGCTGTTCCGGCACGCCGCGTCCGGCTCGCTCGGCGACCCGCCGTCGTCGGCGACGCCGTCCAGGAGGTGGGGGGAGGGCGAGATCGAGTCGCTGGTCGAGGGGCAGATCCACAACGGCCGCTCGTTCCTGCGCATCGAGCAGCCCGGCGGCGACTCCTATGTCGCGCACCTGTCGTTCGCCCGGTTCCCGGACCTGATGCCGTTCCCGGACGGCGAGCCGTGGCTGCACTTCATCGACCAGTTACCGTTTCCGGTCGAGGTCAGCTCGCGGATGCGCCTCATCCCGCCGGTCAAGGCGAGCAAGGACGTCGCGCGCAAGCTGGCCCACGCGCGGGACATGGACATCCACATCCGCGAGGCGGGGGCGGAGGCGCCGATCGCGCTGGCCGAGCAGATCGACGCCGCCCGCATGCTGGAGCACGGCATCACCAAGGAGCGCCTGCCGTTCGTGTACGGCTGGCACCGGCTGATCGTGGCCGCGCCGACCGAGGAGATGTGCCTGCAGCGGGTCGAGGCCGTGGTGGAGCACTACCGCGACATGGGCATCGACATCGTCAACTCGACGGGCGACCAGTTCTCGCTGTTCTGCGAGGCGCTGCCCGGCGAGCGGGTGCGCGTCAACGCGTACGCCCAGCGGCAGCCGTTGCGGACGATCGCGGGCGGCATGGCCACGGCGACCGTCGACCTCGGCGACCGCATCGACGAGAGCGGGGCCGGGTGGGCGGGGCCGTACATCGGTGAGACGCTGGGCCGTGCCCGGTCTATCGTCCACTTCGATCCGCTGGTCGCGGCGACGCGCAACCGTCCGACGGCCATCGCGATCACCGGCGAGCCGGGCGGCGGCAAGACCACGCTCGCGCTGCTGCTGATCTACCAGATGGCGCTGCGCGGGGTGACGGTCGCGGTCATCGACCCCAAGGGGGACGCCGAGTCGCTGGTGCAGCTCCTGCAGAAGCGCGGACGCAAGGCGCGCATCATCCCGCTGGGCTCGGCGGCGCCGGGCCTGCTGGACCCGTTCTCCTTCGGCGACGACATCGCCGCGAAGAAGACGATGGCGACCGAGACGCTGCGCCTGCTGCTGCCGCGCATGTCGGAGGAGCGCGAGTCGGCGATGATCCAGGCCGTTTCCACGGTCTCCAACGGGGTGGACCCCTCGCTGGGCAAGGTCGTCGACCACCTGGAGCAGGCCGAGGACCCCGCGTCCAAGAACCTTGGCGCGGTGCTGCGGTCGATGGCCGAGATGCACCTGGCGCGGCTGTGCTTCGACGCCTCCGGCGGCGACCAGATCGACACCGAGGGCTGGACGACGGTGTTCACCCTCGGCGGCCTGACCCTGCCCGACGTCACGACCGTCCGGGACGACTACTCCTACGAGCAGCGGCTGTCGGTGGCGCTGCTGTACCTGGTGTCGCAGTTCGCGCGGCGGCTGATGAACGGTCTGGACCGCCGGGCGCCGAAGGCGATCTTCCTGGACGAGGCGTGGGCGATCACCTCCACGCCCGAGGGCGCCAAGCTGGTGCCCGAGGTCTCGCGCATGGGCCGGTCGAGGAACACGGCACTGGTGCTGGTCTCACAGAACGCGGGTGACCTGCTGAACGAGCAGGTCACCAACTGCCTGTCCTCGGTGTTCGCCTTCCGGTCCACCGAGCGCACCGAGGTCGACAGCGTGATGGCGCTGCTCGGCGTGGAACCGTCCGAGGAGCACAAGGGCGCGCTGCGGGCGCTCGGCAACGGCGAGTGCATCTTCCGCGACCTGGACGGACGGGCCGGGCGCATCGGCGTCGATCTCATCTCCGAGGAGTTGCTTCGGTGGCTGGACACGAATCCGACCCACGACAAACCCGGCGAGAGCGTGCATGATCCTCGTGGGCGAGCGAGTAGGTCGGCGGCTGCGCAGGAGGTGCGGTCATGAGAGATCGTGGGCGGAGTGAGGGGCGGGCCGACGTCGGCGAGGGGCGTCGGAAGGTGAGCGGAGCGGCCGTCGCGGGCCGGGTGATCCGGGCGATCCAGGACCGGATGGACGAGACGGCCGGGCGGATCGCTTCGGCCAGGGCGGCGCGGGCGGCCGGGCTGGCCGCGCCGGTCACGCCGACCAGGCGGGCACGTAAGCAGAGAAGTCGTGGCGCGCGGCTGCGGCGCAGGGCGCTGGTCGTGCTGGCGATCCTCGTCGGCGTCGTCGTGGTGCCGATCGCGTTCTCGCCGACCGTGGCGGGCGCGGCGGGCCCGTGCGACCTGTCCCCGGACCTGGCGCCCGAGATCGTGGGCGCCGGCATGGACGGCCTGGTCAAGCCGCCCCCGGCGGAGATCCCCGGGGCCGTCACGGGCGCGCCCTCGACCGAGACGCTGCCGCCGGGCGCGGCGACCGGCACGACGTCCCAGGCCGCGTCGAATCCGGCCACCAACTACGAGCGGTACGGCATGTCGGGCCTGTTCTGGCACACCTACCAGCTCGGCTGCACGGACGTGACCGCCGTCCTCGGCAACGCGTGGGCCAACACGGTCTTCCTCTGGGCCAAGACCATCGACCGGATGACCATCTCGACCTACCAGGCCGCGGCCACGGAAGGACCGCTCCAGTCCATCAAGGACGTCGTCGACGACATCGTCACGAACCTCGCCAACGCCATGTACTGGCCCTACCTGCGGGTGGTCATCCTGCTGGGGGCGGTCTGGCTGGCCTGGTACGGGCTGATCCGCAAGCGCGCCAGCACCACCGCCGAGGGCGTCATCTGGATGATCCTCGCCGTGACGGTCGCCGTGTGGTTCTTCAGCCGTCCCGGCGACTTCACCGGTCTCGGCAAGGCCGTCACCGACAGGACCACCGAGGTCGTGAACTCGGCGTTCAGCGGGCTGCCCGGGGCGGGCGGCGCCTCCTGCCTGCCGCTCAAGGGAGAGACCAACCCCAAGGCGGGGCCCGGCGGCTACGGCCAGAGCGGCGTCCCGGGGGTCGACCAGAACGCGGACGCGCTGTGGTCCACGCTGGTCTGCAAGCCGTGGCTGATGGGCGAGTTCGGCACCGCCGACCCCAAGGTCGTGGCGAGCTTGGGCGTCAAGCTGCTGGACATCCAGGCCACGGACGTCCAGGAGCAGAACTCCGGGCAGCAGATGACCAGCGGCGCGCATCAGGCGCGCTACGAGCAGGAGATCGCCAAGCCGCTGGAGAACACGCCGCTGTTCTTCCTCTTCCAGGGCAAGGACTGGACGAGCCGGCTCGGCATCGCGATCGGCGCGCTGATGGCGGCCATGGTCGCGGGCGTGCTGATCTTCCTGGTGGCCGTCTCGCTCATCGCGCTCAAGGTCGGCTTCCTGCTGCTGCTGATCCTCGGCCCGGTGTTCCTGCTGATCGGCGTCCACCCCGGCTCGGGGCGCATCATCGCCATGCGCTGGGTCGAGATGCTCATCGGCACGCTGCTGCGCCAGGCGGTCCTCGCCTTGGTCCTCGGCGTGCTGGTGTACGGGTACGCGCTGATCATCTCCACGGCCCTGCCCTGGGGCATGCAGATCATGTTCATCGCGTTGCTGACGATCGCCGTGTTCTTCTACCGGCGTCCCTTCCAGCACCTGTTCGCCAGAATGGACGGGCACACGCTCACGACCCGGATGCTCGGCGAGGCGGCGTCCGCGCCCACGCTCTCGCGGGCGACGAACGCGCTTCCCCCGGTGGCGGCTGCGCGCATGGGCCGCTGGGGCCTGCGCAAGGCCGAGCCCATCATGAACGCCGCGGCGATGGCCGGGGCCGCGGGAGCGGGTACGGGGGCGGCGGCCACGGCCGCGTCGGTGTCCCAGGCCCGCGTGCGCGACCAGGAGGTCACGCCGGGCGCCACGCAGCAGACCGGCACCCGCGTGCCCGTGGGCGCCCAGCCGGCGCCGCTGGACGCCGACGCGCAGGCGGGGGCGCGCCGCAAGGCCACCGGCCGCGGCGCCGCCGTCCCGCGTCCCGGCGCGGCCCCGCCCCTCAACCTCAACGGGCGTTCAGGCGGCGGAGCGCCGGGCACGCCCGCGCGTTCCGGAGGCGCTCCCGGCGCCGCCGGTTCCCGTCCGGCCACGCGGACGAGCACCGGCTCGGGCTCGGGCAGCGCGGGTTCGGCGGGGAGCTGGTTCGGTGGCGGGTCCGGCGGCGGCTGGGCCTCGCGGCCGGGGTCCTCGGGCTCGGGAGGGTCCTCCAGGGGCTCGTCCAACGGCTCGTCGGGCGGCTCGCGCCGGTCGGAGGGCTCCGAGCCGCGGGCTCCGCGCTCGACGGCGGGAGGCCCCCGCGGCATCCTCGGCGGAGGCGGTGGCGGTGGTGGCGGGTCGTCCTCGAACCGCGGCTCGTCCGGCGGCTCCTCGCGGGGCTCCTCGGGCGGGTCGTCACGCGGATCGTCCGGCGGTGGGTCGTCGCGTTCGGCCACCAGCATCTTCGGTTCGTCGGGCAACGGCGACCGCGGGTCCGGCTGGCTGTCGGGAGGGCGCTCGGGGTCGGACGAGGCCCCGCCGCTGTGGCTTCCCCCGCGCTCGGACGCCGGGCGCGGTGAGGACGCGCCGTTCTGGCTGCGACCGGCAGACGGCGACAAGGACTGACGATGGCGCAGGTCAACGACCGGCGAAAGTTCGTTTTCGCCGGCGTCGTCGTCGCACTCGCGGCCGTCGGCATCTATCTGTCCATGCGGCCGGCCGGGGGCTCCGGCGAGGCCGTTCCACCTCCCGGGGCCGTGTCCAGCACGGCCCCGGGCACGCCCGTGACCGAGGGCACCGCGCCCCCGGTCAAGTCCGGAAATTTCGACATCTACTCCTACCTGCCGCTGTCGAAGAACCAGATCGCGCAGGCGGCGGACGCGGCCCAGCGGTTCGCGGTCTCCTACGCCACGTACCGCTGGGACGAGGACCCGGCCTCGTACGCCGAGCGCCTGAAGGGCTACACGACGCCGGACCTCGGGGTGATCCTCACCAGGGACGTGACCTCGCCCGCCACGGTCGAGCAGAACCGCGCCGACCAGGTGGTGTCCGCGGGCTCGGCGCGGCTGAAGACGATCCGTGACATCGCGAGCGGGTCGGTCGTCTTCGTGGTGACCGCCGTCCAGCGCATCACCGCCAAGAGCGGCACGCGCGAGAGCGACGCCGACTACGCGATCACGCTCACCCAGGTGGGCGACCAGTGGCGCATCTACGACATGCAGCCCGCGGACGCGGGACAGGACGGCGACCCCGGCGGGGGGACGGTGGAGTGAGCTCCCGTGCACGTATCGCCCTGATGGTGGGGCTCGCCGGGGTCTTGCTGGTGACCCTGGTGATGGCACCCATGCTCATGAGCACGTTCCCGTCGTTCCTCGGCGCGGGCGGCGGGGCGCAGGACTGCAATGACGACACGATGCAGGTGACGAACGTCTCGAACACCGCGCAGTCGGACATCCCAGCGGACTACCTGGAGCTCTACAAGAAGTGGGGCAAGAAGACCGGCGTGCAGTGGACCGTCCTGGCCGGCGTCGGCAAGCGGGAGACCGACCACGGGCGCTCGAACCTGCCCGGGGTGAAGAGCGGGACGAACTACGCGGGCGCCGCCGGGCCGATGCAGTTCCTGATCAGCACGTGGGGCGGCCAGGCCAAGATCAAGATCCCGTCGAAGTTCAACGGGTACGCCTCCGACGGCGACGGGGACGGCTGGGCCGACGTCTACAACCCCGCGGACGCGATCCTGGGCGCGGCCAAGATGCTCAAGCGCAACGGCGCCCCCGGCGACCTGACCCGCGCGCTGTTCGTCTACAACCACGCGATGTGGTACGTCGAGCAGGTGCTCCAGATCGCCCGCCGGTACGCCACCGACGGCACGCTGGAGGTGCCGCCGGAGGACGACCCCCAGTGCGACCCGCCGCTGGTGGACGCGGCGCCGACGGACATCGTCAAGAAGATCATGGAGTACGCCCTGGCGCAGCGCGGCAAGCCGTACATCTGGGGCGGGACGGGGCCGCACGGCTACGACTGCTCGGGCATCATCTACATGGCCTACCGCGCGGCCGGGTTGTCGATCCCCCGGACGACGTTCGGCCAGTGGCCCTTCGGCACGAAGGTCGCCAGGGGGTCGGAGCAGGCGGGCGACCTGGTGTTCTTCAACGCCGGGCCCGGCACGTCGGCCAACAACCCCGGTCACGTCGGCATGGTGGTGTCACCGGGCAAGATGATCGAGGCCAGGTGCACGCTCTGCGGCCCGATCAAGATCTCCACCTACCGTGACCGTCCCAACATCGTCGGCTACACCCGCCCGCTGGAGAACCCGACCGTCATAGAACAGCTCAAGCGACTCGGCCTTACGTAGATCGGTCATTCCGGTCGCCTGGCGCGACGCCGGGGCGTCCGGCGGCGGAGATGGACGGGGACTCCTTAGTCTTTACCCGCATGGAGACGATTGTTGTGGCGGCGATCATCGTCGACGGGGGCAGGCTTCTCGCGGCCCAGCGGGCGCGCCCCCCGGCCACCGCGGGGGGCTGGGAGTTCCCCGGGGGCAAGGTCGACCCCGGGGAGACCGACGAGGAGGCGCTGGTCCGCGAGTGTCGCGAGGAGCTGGGCGTCGAGATCGCCGTCGGGGCGAAGGTGGGCGGCGACTGGCCGCTCGGCCCGGGGTATGTCCTGCGCGCGTGGTTCGCCCGGCTTGTGTCCGGCGACCCGCACCCCCACGAGCACTTGGCGTTGCGCTGGATGACCCGTGACGAACTCTTCGACATCCCGTGGTTGCCCGCCGACCTCCCCATCGTCCAGGCTGTACAAGATCTGATCCCCGAGGGTTGAGACCCGGCACGATGTGAGATAACAGCTACACAACGTGACGAGTTTGTCGCGTACCGTATCGGGGAACGGGGG
This sequence comes from Sphaerisporangium sp. NPDC051011, assembly GCF_040653595.1. NCBI lineage: Bacteria > Bacillati > Actinomycetota > Actinomycetes > Streptosporangiales > Streptosporangiaceae > Sphaerisporangium > Sphaerisporangium sp. NPDC051011. The sequence continues at coordinate 178,050 of NZ_JBFAGG010000009.1, forward strand.
GCTGTAGTGGCCGGTTGGTGGCAACGTGCCCGGGTGGTGTCCATGGTGGGCACCGGAGCGCTGATCCTGGGCGGGGGCGGATCCGCCGTGACGGCGGCCGCGGCCGAGCAGGTGCCGGAGGGCCCGCCGGATTCGACCGGCGTCAAGCTCAGCGTGCGGCTGGTGACGGGCACCCAGAGCGGGCAGCAGAGGACGATCCACACGGGCGATGTCCTGCACTTCCGAGTCAGGTTCGACGGCCCGGCTCCGCGCACCCGCCTGGCGGTGGCCATGACCCCGGCGGACGCCCCGGCCCTCGTGAGCTGCGAGGACCGCGAGGCGACGCCCGCCAAGCCGGCCCCGCGCCTGCGCATCTGCGAGTTCGACCAGGTCACGGACGGCAAGACCGTCGACGTGGCGATGCGGGTGCCCCGCGAGGCCCAGGAGGTCGGCGTCAGCGCCATCGCCCACATGCACGATCCGGTCGGCGTGCAGTGGATCCGGCGCACGGCCGACGTCAGGCTCCCTGTCGAGAATGCCGAGCAGGCCGAGCAGGTAGAGAAGGACGGGAACGCCGAGAACGTCGAGAAGCTCGCGAACGTCGCGAACGTCAAGAACGCGGCTGGCGATCCCGAGGCGGACGCGCAGAAGGCGGAGACGCAGAAGGCGGCCGTCCAGCCGTCCGGGGCCGTGACGACGCCGCGCGGGACCACCGGCGACGACATCGGCGACATCGGAGACACGGGCACCGGCACCGGCGCGGTGGCCAACGCGGGCGGGGGCGTGGTGGCGGGCCCCGGCCCCGTGGCGACCACGGGGGACGAGACCACCGACACGGGAACCGGAACCGGCATCGGCATCGCCGACATCGCCGGCACGGACGACGAGGACGAGCTCACGGACACGACCGACGACGGCGATACCGGCACAGGCATCGACTCCCTCTTCAACACCGCGCTCAAGGGCGGCCTCGGACGGGACTTCCACGCGGACGGCTCCGGCGGGCGTCCGTCCCCGACCGGGGGACCCGTCCCGATCGACGGCGCCAAGGGCGTGGCCGCGATCGGCGGCGTCCCCGGCAAGCCGCATCCGAGCGGCGCGGACGCCGTCACCGTGGACGTGGGGCCCGCGAAGACCCCGTCGACGGCCGATCCGGACCAGTTCGGGGTGACGGCGCCGGCCAAGGCGGTCGTGGAGGACGGCGAGGTCAAGGCCGTCAAGCCCGTCCCCGCCACGGCCGCCAAGCCCCTTCCGGCCACGGTCGTCGTGCCGTTCCAGAACACGGGGACCGACCCGGTCCCGGTGGCTCAGGGCACTCCGGACGTCGCCGGGGCTCCAGGGCAGGGCGCGCTCGCCGTCGCCCCGATCTTCCCGGGCCAGAAGCCGGTCGCCGCGCAGAAGCCCTTCACCGCCGCGGTCCCGCGGTCGACGACCAGCGCGATCCCGAAGCCTGCGACCAGCGCGTCGCCGAAGCCGGTGGCCGGCGCGCCCGGCAAGCCCGGAACGGCCGTGTCCGCTCCTGCCGCGTCCCTGGGCACAGTGATCCCTGGCAAGCAGTCGGACGCCAAGGCCAAGGTCAAGCAGCCCGCCAAGCACGTCGCCAAGGCGAAGGACACCGCGGTCCCGCATCCGGCGCCCGGCGCGCCCGCCACGCCGGCGGGGGTGCACGCCCCGGCGCCGGTCGCCGCGCCGATGCCGATGCCGATGCCCGTCCCGGCGCCCGCCCCGGTCCCGCCGGCGGCGCCTCCGGTCACGGCCAAGTTGCCCGCCGCGCTGCCGCAGGCCCCGGCGGCGCCCGCGATCACTCCGGCTCCCGGGCAGGCCCAGCAGCCCACGGGCGTCCTCGCGCCCGGCGGCGTTCCCGGCCAGCCCGTCCCGCCCGTCCAGGCGGCGATGAAGCCCCCCGTCCCCGGACAGGTGGGCGCGCCGGGTCAGGTCCCCGGGGCTGGTGTGCCCGGGGCGGGTGTGCCGGCGGCCGAGGTCCCGGCTCCCGGACAGGTCCAGGCGGCGGTCCCGCTCGGCGCGCCGTTGCCGCAGGAGATCCGCCCGGACAAGCAGGACCTGATGGCGAGTGCGGACCACGAGGACTTCGAGATGGGCCGCGGTCTGCCCGCCGCCGTGGTCGCGGTGGCCCTGCTGCTGATCGCGCTGGCCCTGCAACTGCGGCTGCGGCACCGCAGGGCGCGCAGGTCACACGTCATGTAGGCGCGAAACACGCCGGGAAAACGGAGGAAACAAGGCGCGAAGATCGGACACCGCGTAGGAAGAGTGTCGCCAAACGCCCGTTACTGTTAGTTTTGCCAAACTAGGATTCCTCTTGGTACGGCAACGCTCAGTCAGGCGGAGGGCAAGCGGTGAATGGACGCGCGCGAGTGACGACCGTGTCCGCGGTCGTCGCCTCGCTGGGGCTGACGGGCGCCGTGGTACTGGCCGCGGCGCCCTTGACCTCCAATCGGGCCAACGCCGCGCAGGTCGTACGGGCCGAGCCCACGCGGGTGGTCGAGCCGACGGACCCGACGATCACCGACCTGCCGGATTCGTCGAACCCCGGGCCCGAGCCGACCGTGACGGTGACGATCACGGAGAGCCCGGACCCGACGGTGACCAAGACGCACACCGTCACCCCCAAGCCGGCCAAGTCCCCCACGAAGACCCCCAAGCCGACTCCATCGGGGAGCAAGACCTCTCCGGTCGCGCCGCCTCCCACGCAGGACACGTTCCCCACCACGCCGACGATCCCGACCAGCCCGCCGCTGGTGGAGACGACCCCGCCGCCGGTGGAAACGCCCGCGGCCGATCCTCAGGTGAACCTGCCCCCGGCGACGACGCCCCCGGCGACCCCACCGGACACGACGACGAACCTGGCGTTCGAGGACCCGACGCCCGACTCTGTGCCGGTCGTGATCCGCCGCGCCGCTCCCGAGTACGACCAGATCACGCTGAGCAGGAAACTCGCCATCCCGGGCGTGCTGCTCGCCGTGCTGGTGATGCTCGGCGTGCTGATCTTCGAGGGCCGCATCCGCCGGGTGGCGCACGCCGCGGCCATCCGCACGGTGGGTCCCCGCGCGCGGGGTCGTCACCGCGGCGACGACTACTACGGCTACCCCGTGCCGCCCTACCCGATCTACCACGGGGGCACGACGTACGCGCCGGTCGTCAGCTTCGTGCCGGTGCACGGCTACCCGAGCTCGCCGCCTCCCGGCTACCAGGACCCGTACGGCGTCCACCAGCAGGGTGACCCGATGGCCCCCGGTCAGACGGCACCGCAGGCCGGCCAGGCCGAGCCGTGGCCGCACGTCCAGGGCGACCCCTCCGCTCCCCAGCCGGTCGCGGGCGACGCGACGGCCACGATGCCCGCTCCGGGCGGCCAGACGCCTCCCACGGCGTCCGCGCCGCGCTCAGGGGTCGTCCTTCCCGGGCAGTTCCCCGGCGACGAGAAGCGGACGCTCCAGGGCCCGCTGCCGGACGGCAAGCAGGGCCGCGGTCCCCTCGGCCGCTTCTGGCGCGGCCGCTCCTCCTGACGGCCACCCGTCCGGCCCGCACAAAGCGAAGGCCCGCCGCAAAGCGAAGGGCCGCGCAAAGCGAAGGGCCGCCGTCCGTACGTGGTGTACGGACGGCGGCCCGTCTCGTGTGGAGAGGCCCGTCTCAGCTCGTCTTGGACCCCGACGAGCTCTGTGAACCCGGCCGCTTGAAGATCTTGTTGCCGAGCCACACCAGCGGGTCGTACCTGCGGTCGACGACGCGCTCCTTCATCGGGATCAGCGCGTTGTCAGTGATCTTGATGTGCTCGGGGCACACCTCGGTGCAGCACTTGGTGATGTTGCAGTAGCCGAGGCCGTGCTCCTCCTGCGCGGAGTCCTTGCGGTCGGCCACGTCGTACGGGTGCATGTCCAGCTCGGCGATCCGCATGAGGAAGCGCGGCCCGGCGAAGGCCGGCTTGTTCTCCTCGTGGTCGCGGATCACGTGGCAGACGTTGTTGCACATGAAGCACTCGATGCACTTGCGGAACTCCTGGCTCCGCTCGACGTCGATCTGCTGCATGCGGTACTCGCCGGGCTTGACGTTGTCCGGCGGGGTGAACGAGGGGATCTCGCGCGCCTTCTGGTAGTTGAACGAGACGTCCGTCACCAGGTCCTTGATGACGGGGAACGTCCGCATCGGCGTGACGGTGATCGTCTCGTCCTCGGTGAACGTCGACATGCGCGTCATGCAGCCGAGGCGCGGCTTGCCGTTGATCTCCATCGAGCACGACCCGCACTTGCCCGCCTTGCAGTTCCAGCGGACCGCGAGGTCGGGCGCCTGCGTGGCCTGCAGGCGGTGGATGACGTCGAGCACGACCTCGCCCTCGTTCACCTCGACGGTGAAGTCCTCCAGCTTGCCCTCGCCGCCCTCGCCGCGCCAGACGCGGAACTTGGCCTTGTATCCCATCAGGACTCCTTCACCAGGGCGTCGTAGTCCGCCAGCTCGTCGGCGGTGACGTACTTGCTGATCTCCGCCCGGTCGAACAAGCTGAGCAGGTCCGGCCGCATGGTGGTCTGCTCGCGCTCCTCGACGGTGACCTCGCCGGCGGGGGTGAGCCCGCAGCGCAGCAGCTTGCGCCGCCACTCGGCCGACATCGCCGGGTAGTCGTCGCGGGTGTGCCCGCCGCGGCTCTCCTGGCGCAGCAGCGCGGCGCGCGCGACGCACTCGGAGACCAGCAGCATGTTGCGCAGGTCGATCGCGAGGTGCCAGCCGGGGTTGTAGATGCGCCCGCCCGGGGCGCCGGCGCCGGCCGCGCGCTCCTTGAGCTTCTCGACGACCTCCAGCGCCTCCTTGACCTCCTCCGCCTTGCGGATGATGCCCACGAGGTCGTTCATCGTGCGCTGGAGCTCGTGGTGGACCTCGTACGGGTTCTCGCCGCCGCTCCGCGAGAGCGGGGCCACGGCCTCGTCCTCGGCGTCGCGCAGCGTCTCCTCCGGCGTGACGGGACGCGCCGCGAGCCCGTCGACGTACTCCGCCGCGCCCGCGCCGGCCCGGCGGCCGAACACCAGCAGGTCGGACAGGGAGTTGCCGCCGAGGCGGTTGGAGCCGTGCATGCCGCCCGACACCTCACCGGCCGCGAACAGGCCCGGGACCGAGGACACGGCGGTGTCGGCGTCGACCTCCACGCCGCCCATGATGTAGTGGCAGGTCGGGCCGACCTCCATGGGCTCGGCGGTGATGTCGACGTCGGCCAGCTCCTTGAACTGGTGGTGCATCGACGGCAGCCGCTTGACGATCTCGGCGGCGGGCAGGCGGCTCGACACGTCCAGGAACACGCCGCCGTGCGGGGAGTTGCGCCCGGCCTTCACCTCGGAGTTGATCGCGCGGGCGACCTCGTCGCGCGGCAGCAGCTCCGGAGGACGGCGGTTGTTGGCCTGGTCGTCGTACCAGCGGTCCGCTTCCTCCTCGGTGGTGGCGTACTTGTCCTTGAACACCTCGGGGATGTAGTCGAACATGAACCGCTTGCCCTCGGAGTTGCGCAGTACCCCGCCGTCGCCGCGGACGGACTCGGTGACGAGGATGCCGCGCACCGACGGCGGCCACACCATGCCGGTCGGGTGGAACTGGATGAACTCCATGTTGATCAGCTTGGCCCCGGCCAGAAGCGCCAGCGCGTGCCCGTCCCCGGTGTACTCCCAGGAATTGGAGGTCACGACGTAGGACTTGCCGATGCCGCCGGTGGCGAGGACCACCGCGGGCGCGTCGAAGCAGATCAGGCGGCCGGTCTCGCGCCAGTAGCCGAACGCGCCGCTGATCGCGGCGTCCTCGGCGGGGCCTTCCTTCAGCAGCTTGGTGATCGTGCACTCGGCGAAGACCCGGATGTAGGCCTCGGGGTCGCCGTGCAGCTTCTCGTCCTCCTGCTGGAGGGCGACGACCCGCTGCTGGAGCGTGCGGATCAGCTCCAGGCCGGTGCGGTCGCCGACGTGGGCCAGGCGCGGGTACTCGTGGCCGCCGAAGTTGCGCTGGCTGATCTTGCCGTCCTTGGTGCGGTCGAACAGCGCGCCCCAGGCCTCCAGCTCCCAGACGCGGTCCGGCGCCTCCTTGGCGTGCAGTTCGGCCATGCGCCAGTTGTTGAGGAACTTGCCGCCGCGCATGGTGTCACGGAAGTGCACCATCCAGTTGTCGGCGGGGTTGACGTTGCCCATCGCGGCGGCGGCGCCGCCCTCGGCCATGACCGTGTGGGCCTTGCCGAACAGCGACTTGCAGACGATCGCCGTGCGCTTGCCCTGCTGGCGGGCCTCGATCGCCGCCCGGAGCCCCGCGCCGCCGGCTCCGATGACGACGACGTCGTATTCGTGACGCTCGATTTCCACTGGATGATCCTTAAGCGAGCGGGAAGTTGACGATGCCCTTGGCGACCAGCCGCACGTACAGGTCGGCCAGCATGACCGAGTACATGGACAGCCAGGCGAGCAGCATGTGGCGGCGGTTCAGCTTCGAGACGAAGGTCCACATCTTGTAGCGCAGGGGGTGCTTGGAGAAGTGGTTGAGCCGGCCGGCCGTGATGTGCCGGCAGGAGTGGCAGCTCAGCGTGTACGACCAGATCAGCACCACGTTGATCCACAGGATGGCCGTTCCGAGCCCGAAATGACCCCACGCGCCGTGCTCGTCCCGCAGGGCCAGCACGGCGTCCCACGTCAGCACAATGGCGATCAGCACCGCGCCGTAGAAGAAGTAGCGGTGGATGTTCTGGATGATCAGCGGCAGGCGCGTCTCACCGGTGTACTTCTTGTGCGGCTCGGCCACCGCGCACGCGGGCGGCGAGAGCCAGAACGCGCGATAGTAACCCTTGCGGTAGTAGTAACAGGTGAGACGGAAACCGGCCGGCAGGCCGAGGATCAAAATGCCGGGCGGCAACGTCCACCAGTCGCCGAAGGGGGCGAGGCCGAGGAATCGCGCGCCTTCCGGACACGACGTCGCCAGGCAGGGCGACGAGAATGGGGCGATGTAGGGTTCGACGAAGTAGCTCTTGTCGAAGATCGCCCAGAGTCCGTAGACGAGGAACGACGCCAACGCCGCGAATGTGATGGCGGGGGCCAGCCACCATCGATCCGTGCGCAGGGTGCGGGCCGCGATCTGCGCCCGTTGCTTCCTTTGCGCCGGTTCGCCGGTCGGACGACCGGCCGTTGTCTGGGTCATGGGAGAACTCTCCACCTTCCCCGGCCTTTGCCGCCTGAGGGGCGAGGGTCCGGGCTTTCAACTTGGCTGGGGTGCCGCGCGCGTGTGCTCCGCGCCGGACGCAGCCGCGCGCGTGGCCGGTGCGGGCTACGTTACGACGGGTGGAACCCTGCGTGTGGACAGGGTCACTCACTTTTTCGACTGACCTCGTGTGATTCCCGTCACGTCGCTGTCAGGCTCGAGAACCCGTCAGGAACGCTGTCCACCTCTTGGCAGTTTAACGACTGTCGCGAAGAAGTCGTCGATCCGGCGGACCACGCGAATGAACTGGTCGAAGTCGACCGGCTTGGCGACGTAGGCGTTGGCGTGGAGACCCCGCGTCACGCGTCCGCCTGAGGTCTCGCCAGCTCGACACCCTGCGGCAACGACCCCTCCTCCGCGGCCTCGGACAGGTAGGAGAGCAACGTGGCGCGGAAGGCGTGCGCCGCCCGGGTGGGCTCCACGTCCTTGCGCCGAGCGAGCGCTATCGCGCGACGAAGCCCCGGCGGGGCGAGTGGAGTGCCCGACAGCCCCGGCCGCCCGTCGAGCACCATCGACGGCACCACCGCCACCCCCAGCCCCGCCTCCACGAAGCGCAGCACCGCGTCCATCTCGCCGCCCTCGACGGCGAAGCGCGGCTCGAACCCGGCCTGGCGGCAGGCGTTCAGCGTCGCCTCGCGCAGGTCGTACCCCCGGCGGAACATCACCATCGGCCGTCCGCGCAACTCGTCGATCCTGAAGTACGGCCTGCGCCCGCCCACCCCGGTCGGGGAGGCCACCACGAGGTTCTCCCGCAGGATCTCCTGGGTGACCAGGGACGGATCGCTGCTCTGCAACGGCAGGATGATCAGGGCCAGGTCGAGCCCGCCGCGCGCCAGGTCCCGCACCAGGTCGCGCGAGCCGCCCTCCTCCACCAGCAGGTCGATCCCGGGATAGTCCCGGTGGAAACGGGCCAGCGCCTCGGCCAGCAGCCCCGCGCACAGGGAAGGGGTCGCGCCCAGCCGCACCCGCCCCCGGCGCAGCCCCGCCAGCTCGGCCACCTCGCGGCGGGCGGTTTCGGCGTCGGCCAGCATGCGCCGGGCCAGGGGGAGCAGCGCCTCACCCGCCGGGGTGAGGGTCACGTTGCCCCGGGCGCGGCTGAACAGGGGCGCGCCGAGCTCGGTCTCCAGCGCCTTGATCTGCTTGCTCAGGGACGGCTGGGCCAGCCGCATGCGCTCGGCGGCGTGTGTGAAATGTGCGGTCTCCGCCACAGCGACGAACGAGGCGAGTTGCTGGAGCTGCACGATTCACAGCGTACGGTGGCCGTTTCCGCCGATCTTCCCCGGCCTCATCGCCGCCCGCACGGTGAGCCTCCTCCGGCCCGGCCGCCGCCCGCATCGTGCGTCTCCTCCGGTCTCGCCGACGCCCGCATCGTGAGTTTCCCGCGGCCTCATCGCCGCCCGCGTTGTGATATTGCTCGCACGCGCGGCCCCCCGGTCGCGGCCGCGCGAGGTTGGGGCCACGGTGCATAGCCTCCGGCTATCGAGACAAGGCACGCGATGACTTGGACGGCTTATGTCTGCCTTACCTACCGTCGGAAAATGTGACATCGACGATCGAACGAGGCGCGGCGACGGCCGAGGTGCCCCGTGTCCCCACGACCCCCAGGAAGCCGGGCCCTGACCGGCCGGTCCGGGGAGGGCGCCCGAGCCTGCTCGGGACGTCCAACGGCAGGAAAGCGGTCATGGCCGTCAGCGGCGCCGTTCTGGTGCTGTTCCTCATCGGTCACATGCTGGGCAACCTGAAGATCTTCCTCGGCGAGGACTCCTTCAACTCCTACGCCGAGTGGCTGCGCACCGTCGGCGAGCCCGCCCTGCCCGGCCGGACGCTGCTGACCCTCACCGAGATCGGCCTGGCCGCCGCCGTCGCGCTGCACATGTGGTCGGCCGTCTCGCTGGCCCGCCGCGCGCGCAGGGCCCGGCCCGTCAAGTACGCGGCCAAGCGCAGATCGCAGGCCAGCGGCTACGTCGTCCACACCATGCGGTACGGCGGGGTCGTCATCCTGCTGTTCGTGATCTGGCACCTGCTGGACCTCACCTTCGGCGCCGTCAACCCCAAGGGCTACGACGCCACCCCGTACGACCGCGTGGTCGCCGGGTTCGACCTCTCCCGGTGGTGGGTCACGGCCTTCTACATCGTCGCCCTCGTCATGGTGGGCCTCCACCTGCGCCACGGCCTGTGGAGCGCCTTCCAGACCCTCGGGCTGGCGAACGGCCGCAGGCGCCACCTGCTCAACGGCCTCGCCGCCGTCTTCGCGGCCGTGCTGGTCCTCGGCTTCGTGTCCGTCCCCGTCGCCGTGATGATCGGAGTTGTGAAGTGAACTACACGACCGGCGCGCCGATCCGCGACACCAAGGCCCCGGACGGGCCCATCGAGGACCGCTGGGACCAGCGCCGCTTCTCCGCCAAGCTGGTCAACCCGGCCAACAAGCGCAAGCTGAACGTCATCGTCGTCGGCACCGGGCTCGCGGGCGGGTCGGCCGCGGCGACGCTGGGCGAGCTCGGGTACAAGGTCAAGTCGTTCTGCTACCAGGACTCGCCCCGGCGCGCGCACTCGATCGCGGCGCAGGGCGGCATCAACGCGGCCAAGAACTACCGCGGCGACGGCGACTCGATCCACCGCCTGTTCTACGACACCGTCAAGGGCGGCGACTTCCGGGCCCGCGAGTCGAACGTCTACCGGCTCGCGCAGGTCAGCGTGAACATCATCGACCAGGCCGTGGCCCAGGGCGTGCCGTTCGCCCGCGAGTACGGAGGGCTGCTCGACACCCGGTCCTTCGGCGGCGCGCAGGTCTCCCGTACGTTCTACGCGCGGGGGCAGACGGGCCAGCAGCTCCTGCTCGGCGCGTACCAGGCCCTGGAGCGGCAGATCGCGGCCGGGACCGTCGAGATGCACACCCGGCACGAGATGCTCGACCTGGTCATCAGCGGCGGGCGGGCGCGCGGCGTGATCGTCCGCGACCTGGTCACCGGCGAGATCGAGACGCACCTGGCGGACGCCGTCGTGCTCGCGACCGGCGGGTACGGCAACGTGTTCTTCCTGTCGACCAACGCCAAGGGGTGCAACACCACGGCCATCTGGCGGGCGCACCGGCGGGGGGCGTACTTCGGGAACCCGTGCTACACGCAGATCCACCCCACCTGCATCCCGGTGAGCGGCGAGTACCAGTCGAAGCTGACGCTGATGTCGGAGTCGCTGCGCAACGACGGGCGCGTGTGGGTGCCGGTGCAGGCGGGGGACACGCGGGCGCCGGGGGACATCCCGGAGGCCGAGCGCGACTACTACCTTGAGCGGATTTATCCGGCTTTCGGCAACCTGGTGCCGCGCGACATCGCGTCCCGTGCCGCCAAGAACGTCTGCGACGAGGGCCGAGGCGTCGGACCGGGCGGCCTCGGCGTGTACCTGGACTTCGCCGACGCCATCGCCCGCCTCGGCAAGGACGCCGTCGAGAAGAAGTACGGCAACCTCTTCGAGATGTACGAGCGCATCACCGGCGAGGACCCCTACACCCGGCCCATGCGCATCTACCCGGCCGTCCACTACACGATGGGCGGGCTGTGGGTGGACTACGACCTCCAGTCGACCATCCCCGGCATGTTCGTCATCGGCGAGGCCAACTTCTCCGACCACGGCGCCAACCGCCTCGGCGCGTCCGCCCTCATGCAGGGCCTCGCCGACGGCTACTTCGTGCTGCCCACCACCATCGGCGACTACCTCGCCGCCGGTCCCTTCGGCGAGGTCGCGCAGGAGGACGTCGACGAGGCCGTCGGCCAGGTCACCGGCAAGATCGGACGGCTGCTCGCGGTCGGCGGCACCCGTACCGCCGACTCCTACCACCGCGAGCTCGGCAAGCTCATGTGGGACCACTGCGGCATGGAGCGCACCGAGGAGGGCCTGCGCAAGGCCCTGGAGCGCATCCCCGAGCTGCGCGAGGAGTTCTGGAACAACGTCAAGGTGCCCGGCGAGGGGGAGGGCCTCAACCAGGCGCTGGAGCGGGCCGGCCGGGTCGCGGACTTCTTCGACCTCGCCGAGCTGATGTGCCTCGACGCCCTGCACCGCACCGAGTCCTGCGGCGGGCACTTCCGCGCCGAGTCCCAGACCGAGGAGGGCGAGGCGCTGCGCGACGACGAGCACTTCGCCTACGTCGCCGCCTGGGAGCACAACCCGGACGGGGACCCGGTGCTGCACAAGGAAGAACTCCAGTACGAGTACGTCAAGATGAGCCAGCGGAGCTACAAGTGAACCTGACCCTCAAGGTCTGGCGGCAGAACGGCCCCGCCGACAGCGGGCGCATGGTGACTTATCGGGTCACGGACGTCTCGCCGGACATGTCCTTCCTGGAGATGCTCGACGTCCTCAACGAGCGGCTCATCCTCGAAGGCGACGACCCCGTCGCGTTCGACCACGACTGCCGCGAGGGCATTTGCGGCATGTGCGGCATGGTCATCAACGGCGTCGCCCACGGCGAGCAGCGGGCCACCACGACGTGCCAGCTCCACATGCGGCACTTCCAGGACGGCGCCACCATCACCATCGAGCCGTGGCGGGCCGCGCCGTTCCCCGTCGTCAAGGATCTCGTCGTCGACCGGAGCTCCTTCGACCGCATCATCCAGGCGGGCGGCTTCATCTCCGTCCCCGCCGGCTCCGCGCCTGACGCGCACAGCGTTCCGGTGAAGAAGGAGGACGCCGACGACGCGTTCGACGCCGCCACCTGCATCGGCTGCGGCGCCTGCGTGGCCGCCTGCCCCAACGGCTCGGCGTCCCTGTTCACCGCCGCCAAGATCACCCACCTGGGCCTGCTGCCCCAGGGCCAGCCCGAACGCGACTCCCGCGCGGTGGCGATGGTCGAGCAGATGGACCTGGAGGGCTTCGGCGGCTGCACCAACACCGGCGAATGCACCGCCGTCTGCCCCAAGGGCATCAGCCTCGACGTAATAACCCAAATGAACCGCGACTACCTAAAAGCCGCCAAGTAGCTTTCTCGCCCACGAGAGCCGTGCACCGACCACCCGCCCGGTGCACGGCTTTCACACGCAGCGGCGAGGCACTCACGCGCCGCGCGGCGATCCCCTCAGCGGAAGTCCGGGAGATGCGTGGCCTCGACGTACAGTAAGCCCGGCGGCCGGTGTGTGATCGCGGCCGGAAGTGAGGGACATCCGCTATCCTGGGCTCATATACCACCCGGTTCCTTGTGGGCCGGGTTTTCTTATGCGCACGTACGGTGTGACGGTGGGGCGGTGTACCCGTCCGTTGGCTTGAGCGCCGGTTCGCATGAGGCCAGGGTGCACTGGCGAAGATAGGACGACAGCGTCAGCCCGGCTCCCTCTGCTGCGTTGCGCAGACGAACGGACTCCTCTGGCGTGAACCGGACCGACACCATGCTGGACAATCGGCTCGGTTCAGTGCGAAGCACCTCTTCGCCCAGTGCGCCAGGGTCGTTGCGATGCGCATAGTAGAATTCGGCCAGCTCGGCCTCGCTCATTTGTTCTGCATCTTCCATCACACCTCCCACGCGGTGCGTCGGCGCGTACGAAGCGGTCCTCGCCTTCGGCTCGGGCTGTGCTTCCCAAGCCTGGCGGCAGGGCTGGTGCTGGTAGCCAGGTCGATTCCTACCTCTAGCGAAGTTCGGCACCATCCATAGTTCCTGGACCACAGCGTCGCGCCGATCAGCCGACCAAGCAGCGCTAACTTGAAGGCGACAGAGTACAGATCAAAAGCGGGTGGCGAGGCTACCGTTCTTGATGGCGGCGGTGAACACGTTCCACTCGTCGCGGGCGAACTTCAGCACCGCTCGGTCGAGACTCTTGGAATCGCGTACAAGGTTCAGGCCGCCGTACGTCGTCGCGCCGAGCTTCGCCGGGCCGTCGAGCGTGGCGACCTCCACGCAGTTGCCGCCCTGGCCGCTGCTGTACGGCATGGACCCAGGCGCCTTCATCGACGCCGTCACCGAAGGCCGAGGCCCGACCAGCACCCGGACCCTGGTCACCGCCCGCATGCCCTACGCACACGAACGCCAGCGCCTCCAGATGGAAGCAGGCGCGCCCATCCTGCTCATCCGCCGCCTGCTCTGCGACAAAGACGACCGCCCCCTAGAGGTCACCGAAGTCAAGGCATCCGCCGAGCAGTTCGAGACCACCCACGCAGGCGAAAACCGCCACCTCATCCCTGAGGAAGTACTCGACGCCATGGACGAGCACACCCCGCCCGAGCAGTACGTCAAAGGTCGGGTCCTGCTCGCCCTATGATGCCGGACCTCGGTTGATGCTTGACGCTTCCGCCCCGCCTGAGGCTTTACATGATCACGACGTGGCTATCGACTCAAACTCTGCGCGGTCTGGCCATCATGTCGCGCGACACTTCCGCTCATGCCGATGACAGGACGTACGCCTATGGATTTAGACTCGACTGTTCGGTTCGCATAGACTATTCCGCTGAGAACGATCCGGGCTTGAGCCACTGATGCGTGCCGAGGAGATCGATGCCGGAGCCGATGCCCGATCTGCAGGGGTTTGCTGCTCGGCTCGCCAACGGGCCGGCATTTCTCATTCTCGGCCGATCGGCGGATCGTGACGAGAGTCCCGCCGCGGAGTACCGCTGGAGCGGGATATACACGACGCGAACCGATGCCGCGGTGGCAGCGCAATTCCGCACCGACTGGCGTACGGTCATGCCGGTCGGCGCCATGTCGTCCACTCCCTCGCGCAGCCAGACCGAGCTCGAGGTCCGCTATCTCCTCGGCGGGCAGGACCTGCCCGAGTCCGAGCGGCCTCCGACCAACCCGCTGCAGATGGCGGATGCCCGGATGCGCTGCGTCCAAGAGCTTGTGCGTCTTGTGACGGAGACCGTCACACCGCGAGGCGTCGTCGTGATCGAGGGCTGGGCGCCAGGCGACGACCTCGCGGTCACCGACCTGGTGCCGACCCTGCGCTCTCTCGGTCCCGGCCAGGTGCACCTCTTCTCGGGACGGCCCTGGGCCGGAGACCCCTTCGTCTCAAGCTTGGTCAGCACCGGCCAGCTCGTCCTGCACTCCGAGTCGCTGGACGACGCGGTCAGCCGACTCGCCGAAACTGGCGCGCTCACCACCGGCAGCCCGGCTGGGCCGGGTCGTGGTTCCCAGCACGTCATCGCGCTCGGCGACGGCTTCGTCGAGATCGACATCCACACGTGGAACCAGATCCGACGCTCCGCCCGGCCCGTCGACCTCGAACTGCTGACGCCACCTGTCTTTAGCTCCGAGGCGGCGCGGTACCAGGGGTTTCGCCGTTTCGCCGGCGCCACCGAGGGCTCACCGCAGTGGCGGGGTATCGCCGCCGGCATGAACATCCGCCGCGATTTTGAGGAGAACCTCGCAGAGAAGGTCGCGGAGGCGCTCAAGGAGCCGGACCTTCTCGCACCGCTCATCCTGCTGGGACAGACGACGACCGGAAAGAGTGTCGCGCTGGCCGCACTTGCCATGGAACTGGCCCGCAGTGGTGAGTGGGCGGTGCTGCACCAGTCCCGGCGCACCGTGCGACCGTCGCTCGACGACATCGACATGTACGCCACCTGGGCGGAGGATCACGGCGCGAAGGCCACCGTCCTGGTCTGGGACGGGATGGTCGACCCGGACGAGTACGCGGCGCTTCTGCGCCAGCTGCGCAGCCGGGGCCGCAAGGTGCTCATTGTCGGCTCGGGGTACGCCACACGAAACAGCAACTCCCTGTCCGTCGACGCCCCAGCGCAACTGACTGACAACGAGTTGACGCAGCTCCTCGCCCTGCTGAAGTCCTTCGGCATCGAGATCCGCGCCCCCAAGGCCGCCCTGGACACCAGCTTCCTCGCGTTCCTCTACCACACCCTGCCGGACTCCCACTTCAACCTCACCAGCGGCCTGGCGCACGAGATGCGGGCCGCCGAGAAGGGAATGGAAAAGCTCGTCCGGGAGCGGGGCAAGCAGGCCAGCCAGCGCGAGCGTCTCACCGCCATGACGGCGGCGTTCCAGGCTGCCGGGTTCGACATCGGCGAGATGCTCCCCGGCCCGGCGGCGGACGAGAAGCCACTCATCGAGCAGACCTTCGGCGAGCGTAGCCCGATCCAGCAGGTGACAGCTCTGGCACTGGCGGCCACCCGGCATGGCGTGCCCGTCCCGATCGACCTGGCGCTGCGCATCCTGGGTCGTGAGGGTTCGCAGAGCATCCTGGACGTATTGAACTCGTTCGACATCGTCCGCGATATTGAGGACGACAGCGGCGAGTACTTTCTGACCATCCGCTCTCATCTCGAGGCAGAACTCCTGGCTCAACACGAGATCTCCCTCGAGGCGGAGATCGAAATCATCACCGAGGTGATCCGGAAGGTCCGGATCAACGAGGGCTACACCGGCGAGACGGACGAGGTTTCGTTCGTGGTCTCGCTCCTCGAACGGCTCAGCCCGAAGTTGAACGACTCCAGGTACAAGCCGCACTACGGTGAGATAGCCGAGGCACTCGCCGATCGGCTGGCGGAGGCCGGACGCCTCCACCCCCGCCTCGTGCTGCAGGAGTCGATCTTCGTACGCGGCTTCGTCCACTGGCGTCAGGGACGAGGTGACGGAACCTCGGAAGAGCGGATCGCCGATCTCGAGTACAACCGCGACCTGATCGAGGAGATGCTGTCCGAAAGCAGCGTCAAGGGGATGATGCGCCTGTCGCTGACGGTAGAACTGGCCTCGACGCTGGGTGCGATAACTCATGAAATCTCCACGCAGCCCGAGGCTGCCGGGGCAGCCGGAATCGTCGGCCGGCTCGACGACATCCTCCGGGCGGTGCTCCAGGCGCGGGCCATCGATCCGGGGAACCTCTATCCAATCGACGTGCTGGCATGGTCGACCCGTGACGCGATCAAGACCAACGCGCTCTCTCTCCATGAGCGGCTCGACCGCCTCACCAATGCCGTCGCCACGCTGGACTCGGTCGACCGGGTGCCGCTGAGCGAGGCGCAGCGGGCGAACCTCGACCGGCGCAGCGCCGAACTCAACAAGCTCCTGGCCAATGACGACGCGCTGTGGGCGAACCTCCGTAGCCTGGAACAGAACGCTGATCCGGCCGCGATCTACTTCCTGGCTAAGTTCGAAGCCGATGAGGGACCGGTGGGCGAGGTCAATGCGCTCACCCGTCTGCGAGAAGCACCGCCGACGACCCGCAGCGACTGGCGTTGCGCCCAGTTGCTCCTGGAGCTGACCTGGAAGAAGATCACCGGACAACGGCTGCTTCGAGGCGGCCGCATACCGATCCACTTCTCACAGGCGGACCTGGCCACCCTGCTCGGGCTCGCCGCCGACCTCAGAGACACCGAGCTTCCCGATCGCTACAAGCTCACCTTCGTCAAGGCGCTGGCTCTCTTCGTCTCAGGCAACTACACCGAGGCCAAGCACACGTTCCGGCAAGTCGAGCAGATGACCAGGCAGTTGCCACGGCGCATCCACACCCTGGTGCTGCTTGGCGACGAGTCTGGCGCCCCGAGGATCTTCACCGGCAGGGTCGAGTGGACGGACGAGCAGGGTGGTGAGGTCTGGGTCGACGAACTGAGCACGAAGGTCTACTTCGAGCCGCGCCTCTTCTCGATCTCTCAGCAGTTCGCCAGGCACCAGCGACTGCCCGCCTTTATGATCGGATTCAAGCTTACGCGGGGACCCGTTGCCGAGCCCCGTACCCTGTACCGCGAGACGCGGCTGCGATGACCGATCCCCTCGCCGGGCTCGCCCGTAATAAGCTGATATGCACAGGTATGACACTGAGCTACGAGGCGCCGGTCGATCCAAATCCGCGACCGGGCACCGAAGCCGCCTTCGACGCGCTGGTCACGCAATACTACAAGCTCTTCCGCGAGAGCATCCGTACCGATGTGACCTTTCTTCGTTCGGTCGAGGATTCACCGTACGTCGCGAACTTCAACAACGCCGTCTACCAGCTACGGACGGCGAAGCAGCACGACGACAACCTGAAGGCGAAAGACTTCTATACGGAGTGGACCCGTGACCGGTCCTGGGAGGCGGCGGCGGAGGCATTCTTGCGCGAGTCGGCGAAGGCACTGTCCGACCTGGAACGCGTCAGCCTGCTGGTCCGGCGCGATACGAAGCTGACGAAAGCGTGGAGGGACAACGCCTCCGTCGAGCCGGAAACCATATTCGAGGCGGTGTGCCGGGACCTGAACGCCCGCTTCAATTACGGCTATCGGCAGAAGTTGCTGCGCAACGTCAACCTCCGCCGAGAGCGCCTGGCCTCGGGACTCGACGTACGCGCAGCCGTCGAGCAGTTCTGCGTGCAGGAGATCAGCGCCGCTCAGAATCTCACCTTGCCGGTGCCGTATTACGAGATCCTCGACAGGCTGGGCCTCCTGGGTAAACGCAACGCACGCGCGGCGCTGCTCGTGGCGTACTCGGTCTGCGCGGCGACCGAACTCACCGGCGAGGCGTTCCTCCAGCGCGTCGAGGAGACTTGGCGGGTCGGCAGTTCCTGAAGAGGGACGGAGCCCCGCAGACGAACGGGTCGGCACCGCAGACAGCGGTTGTCGGGATCCGCTGGTACAGGTCAGGTCGGAGGTCGGCAGGCGGCCGGAATCCAGGTAGGCGCCGACCTCTCGCCGGCGTAGGGATGCTCGTGGAACACGTAGGCGCCGCGGGTGCGTGCCCCCCGGTCAGAGTGACCATACGGGAACCGGTCAGCGCCTGGGACATCGCCTGCACCCCAGGCAGTTGGGCGACGATGTCCCCCTTGGCCTGCACGATAACGGCCGGCTCCGGTTCGCGATCGGCCAGCCCCAAGGCTTCGCCGTACACTCGGCCCGGACACTGCTGGCCCTATGAGCTCGTCTAGATTTTCTTTACGGGTGCAAGGCGGCAGCGCTCCGCGCCGCCGCACCCGGCCCGGAGCCCTTCCGCACGCCGGGCGTGCGGCCCTGGCGGCCGGTCCCGGCGGCGGAAACTCCGGGCCGCTCCGCCGCACCGAGCGCCCGCCGCACCAAACGAACCCGCCGCACACCGGAGCACTGCCGCCCCGGCAACTCATACGCCCACGAGGCAGGGGACATCACTCCTCCGCAGGAGACAAAGATCCTTGGGTAGTCCGCGGACCTTAGCAAGATCCACTTTCAGCCGCAGTGGCGCCGGCCGAACTCCCTCACGGTCGCCCTACGGCATTCCGCCGGCCCCATCGCTCAACAGCGAGTAAGCAGGATGTCACCAAACCGAGATGTCTCATCTCGACGCGTCAATCAATTCTGTCGGTGCTCCGCAGTAACCTGCCAGAGCGCCAGGGCGAGCAGTGGAGGAGGCTGCGGCATGATCGAGCGAGATCCACAGCGATTCTTCAGCTCGACGCAGCGACAAATCCTTTATTTGCATGCTGGCGGCCTGTGCCAAGTGTGTGGTAGCCCACTTGATGTGGACTGGCATGCCGACCATCGAATCCCTTGGGCCGCTGGCGGGCCGACCGCTCTGGAGAACGGCCAAGCTCTTTGCTCTGTCTGCAATTTGACCAAAGGACGTGAGATGTCGTACGTCGACGCCTTCCAGCCACGGCCCTTCCAGGCAGATGTGATCACCCAGGTCATGGATGGCGTGAGGTCGGGTCGCGATCGGACGATCGTTTTGGCATCGCCAGGGTCTGGCAAGACACTCGCCTATCTAGCGCTAGGCACGAGGCTCTTCCGTGAAGGGTTGATCGACAACATCGCTGTTTTTGTTCCGCGCGTAGCGCTCGCGCAGCAGTGCGAGATCGACTGGATGCACGGCAGACCCTCTGAGCCGCCGTCCGGAACGTGCCTTCTCTTTGATAGCACACGACGGCTCGGCAAGATCCGTCACCGCGTCAAGGAGCTTCCTCTCACGTTCGACTATGAGCCTGGGTCGGGGTTTGTCTCAACGTACAGTGCGCTTGCAATTAACGAGCGTATCTTCGCCGAATGGGCGCACAGACACCAAGGGCGATTCCTGCTTGTTGCCGATGAAGCCCAATTCTGCGGAGATTCAAAAGACAGCGAGGGCGGCGGAACGAAAGCCGGCGCATTGATTGAGAAGCTTCATGGCTTCGCAATGCACACCCTCCTCCTCACGGGCACGCCGTATAGGGCAGACAATCAGCCGTTGGTATTGGCGGAATACAATGACCCGAAGGCAGGCGACTCCCGCGGCCTCCGCTCTCTCGTTCGTCACGCGGAAGCTACTTACGCCGATGGTATTGCAGAGCGTTATCTGCGCACATTCGAATTGCATCTCACGAACTCTCAGGTCACACAAAAAACGCTCGGAGATCCCGCAGACCGCATGAAAGGTGAGAACACCCTCACCTATAACCTATCCGACAATGGCGAAGACCTTGCTGACGTCTTGAGAGACCCAAAGACATGGGAACCGCTGGCGGATAGAGTCGTAACTAAAGTCCGCGACAAGCAGAAGTTCAATTCCTCGTATCGAGGCTTGATTTCCTGCATGGGACAGAACGAAGCGAAAGCGGTCCAAAAATACCTCCAAAGCAAGTATCCGGGCTTGAGAGTTGGTATTGCGGTCTCTTCAGATACGGATGCTCCGGTGGCCCTTGCGGACTTCAAGGCAAAGCCGATGGACGTCCTTGTTACAGTTCGAATGGCCTTCATTGGCTATGACTGCCCACAAATCACGGTCGTAGGCATTCTGACGCACTACCGAGACGGCGGTCATCTGATGCAGCTGGTAGGTCGCGGACTACGGGTATGGAAGGACATGCCGGCCAGAGAGCAATCTTGCGTCATTGTCGCACCCGACGACCCGAAGATGAAGGAATTCCTCAGCCTTCTGCGTGGAGAGCTAGATCAAGGCCTTCGCCGCGTCCAAGAACGCGACATTATCAGCGAAGGTGGCACAGCTGAGATACAGCGCCCTCTTTCATATGTGGAATCGGCTATCGCGACAACGACGCGTGCAGCGAGCAACGACACTGACGTGGAGTCAGATGAACTGATGTTAATCGAGTCCATCAAGGTCGCGGTGGATTCTGCGGAGGACGCGACCAAACTCGTGAAATTCCTCGACCTATACGGAATCAGAACCAAGCAGGCAGGCGGTGAATCAAGCCCGCAAACGGAGCCGGAACGAGAAGTTTACGTCGAGGTTCCAACTATTCAGGTTCCGAAGACCGACAAAGAACTTATTGAGGACTACAAGAGTCGGACCAGAAACGCTATCACTAAGTACCTGGCCGCCACTGGTATCCTTCCTGGCGCACCTGGGTATCAAGAGGCCATCACTAGGGTTACGGGCCGCGTCAATGATGCGTGCGGATACAACGCCACTACCGCCAACACCGTAGAGCGTGCGGAGAAGCGACTCCGGGCCGCACTGGCACTCATGTAGGAGGCAATGATGACTGTTCGCATCGAGTCAAACGCTCACCTCACTCCCGAACAGGAGCGTATTTACCGACTGCGCCATACGTTGGAGCGGGACGGAGGGACCCCGGGCGGCTTTTTGGAGCTGCTGGCTTCCGTGATCGCCGACAATACGTGGCGGCAAGTTCCGTCGGGGGTTAACACAGATAAGCCGTTTACCTCCTTCAGGGCTTTCGTCGAAGCTAAGCCGCCATTTGGCCTCGGGCATCGCGCGGAAGACATCCATGCTCTCCTGCAGATTCGTCATCCACACGAGGGAGCAAAAAGCGTCCGTCAAGAGATGGCTGCGATGCGGGCTGAGGTAATTCGTTTGCTCGCCAAGGATGGGATTACCGGATACACAGAAGACCAGCGTAACCGTGATATCAAGGCATGGGTTGCCCTGGATCGGTCTGGAGGTTGGTGGCTCGGATTCTTCGTCGCCTGCCAGGTCCGACTAAGCAAAAGTACTGTCACTGCAAGCACGAGTACGACAACCCACGAATCCAACAAAATATCAGCCCAAGAGTTCGCGAAACGTGCTGGTATATCTGCTGACCGAGTCATGCGATACTATCGCGCTTGGGAAGCTGCGAGTGCAGATGGCGTGGTAACGAAAGGGCCGGATGATCTATATCCTGGTCATGAGCCAATTGAGTTGCCCCCAGCCGAGGAGTGGAATCTATACTACAGTAGTCGCAAGGGAGCATTCACTGAGCGTGGCGCTCTGATAGCGGCTGCGGCAGAAGCTGAGGGAATCAAAC
Source organism: Sphaerisporangium sp. NPDC051011 (assembly GCF_040653595.1). Taxonomy (NCBI): domain Bacteria; kingdom Bacillati; phylum Actinomycetota; class Actinomycetes; order Streptosporangiales; family Streptosporangiaceae; genus Sphaerisporangium; species Sphaerisporangium sp. NPDC051011. The sequence goes on from NZ_JBFAGG010000009.1 coordinate 199,370, forward strand.
CTACGAAAGCCCTCGAGGTTTCCGAGAATCCCACCGCACTGCGGGCTGCAATTCTCGCCGATTGGAAGACAGCAGAGGCTGCACGTTCCGCTTTGCTGGACCGCATGCGGGACGATATCGAGCTTCAGGCTACGATGGCTAGCACCCTTATTTCGGATACCGATTTCAAGAGAGCAGTCACCGTCGAGACAAGGCGAATCGACCAGCTCGGATTCATTAGGCGAGTGGCCGAAGAGGGGACCATAAAAACTCCTGCCGGCCAAATTGTGAAGGCACCGGAAAAGGTACAGGCCGAGGCAAGACAACACTTGGCATTAGCTGAGCGGGCTGAGACGCCTAGTGCTGCACTGTCGGCAGCGAGTGCTTACGACAGGTTGCAGCAGCTCATCGGTCAAGTGATCGATGACAATCCGGAGATTCAATCTAACGAGCGTCGAGCACTCCTCAACGGGCGCATCCGAAGAGCTGCACGAGCTTTCGCGGATCTGGACTTTGACGCTGCGGACGGCCTATCCGATCAGGAAACCGTCGAAAGCTTGGAACGACTTCTTGAGACTGTCACAAGATGCCTAGCTCTCATCAAGAGAGCGGCACCAGTAGAGCAGAGCCGAACGTCCGAGGATGCGTGACCCATTCTGTGGGTAATATCAGCCAAGGCCAGTATCGACAGTGAGCGGCCGGACGTGGGTTTTATCTCCCGATAGCTGCGTGGTACAAGCATCGTTTGACCAGAACGGGTTGCTTGTGGGGCGGGTAGCGGGTTATGCGGTGGGCCGAGACTGAGGAACGAGGTCTCGGCCCACCGATCGCCCCCAACTACCTGCGGTGGCTGGCCACAGCATGGCGATCGTCGTGCTGTATCTGTGAGACGGTGGCGCGTCCTTTGTCGGTGGGTGCGGTCTGGTATGGCGAGCGCCGCGTACGGCGGGCGGCTCGCGTTCCCGCCGCGGACCGGGACCGGCGGGCGCCCACACCCGCACGCCCGGACGGCGGGCGAGCGGCGGGCCGTGCGGCGGCGCAGAGCGTCGGCGCCTTGACACATAAGAGCGAAGTCGGAAGCGATCTCAGAAAGTCAGAAGACGTCCGCATGCCTGTGACCAAAGCATGAGCTATTCCAGCCTGGGGTTCGCAGTCAGGCCTTAGCCTGAATCCACCGCGCTGCTCTGTGCGTGATCTTGTGGGTTCAATTTCCCCGTGAGCGGTTGGGCCTGGTGAATGTGGGCGTGGGGGTGCGGCCGCCCGGGTCTCGTCGGCTTGTCCACGGTGTGTTGGCTCGGGGATGTGGTGCTCGGGGCGCGTGTGGGTGACCGCGTGGTCGTCTCAGGTGTGGTGACCGGGGGGTTGGGGCTGGTCAGGCCGCCTTGGCCGGGGGTGGCCGGTGGGTGATGTCGAAGATGTTGGTGAAGGGGCGCTGCCAGGGCCAGTGCCGGGGCAGGTGCAGGGTGATGTGATCGCGTCCGGTGCGGGCGAGCCGGGCGGGAAGGCTGATCAGGTGGCGGCGCAGGGTCGCTGTGCGGGCACGAGCGTGGATGGGTCCGGCCAGGCAGCCGACCGCGCGGGTGAGGTTGTGAGTGAGGGCGGCCAGGGTGAGCCAGGCGGCGTTGGCGTTGAAGTCGCCCGAAGGCAGATGGGCGAGCGGGCCGTCGAACAGGTCGGCGAAGACCTGCTCGACGATGGCGTGGCCGCGGTGGTGCCGTTCGGCCTGGATGAGTTCGAACGGGCTGTTGGTGAAGACGGCGTGGTAGCGCCAGGCGGTGAACAGTTCGTCTTGTCCGGTGGCCGCTCGGGGGTTGAGGTCTTTGACCCGGCGGACGATCAGCCGGGCGGTCACCGCCTGGTTCTTCTTGGAGGTGAAGGCGGTGTAGGTGGTTTCGGCGACTTCGGCATCGGAGATCCACCGGCCCGATGGGTCATCGAATACCGCATCGGTGTACTTGATCGCCTGCCAGGCGGCTTCGGGGATCGCCGCGATCGTGGCTTTGATCTTCTTGTCCATCTTCGCGGTGATGGAAAAGTGGGCGTCTTGGCGCAGGCAGGCGTGCGCGACCGATGCGGAGTAGTAGGCGGAGTCGAAGCGGGCCACCAGGATGCCGCCGCCCCCGGCGGCGCGTGCCACGCCGATGGACTCGGTGACCAGCGAAGCCGCGCCGCGGGCGGAGTTGGCGGTGCCGCCGCGCAGCCGGGTGGCGGCGATCACGGGAGCTGAAAGCGGTGTGGAGATCACCGCGGCCGGCGCGTTCAGCCCACGGATCATCACCGATTTGCCCTGGATCTTGGTGTGGCCGAACCCGGCGCCCTGTTTGCCGGGGCCGTAGATCCGCTTCTGGGTGGAGTCGATGTCCAGGAACGCCACCACGCCGGCTCCGGGCAGCAGCGGGGTGTGCCCGGCGAGCTGGATCAGCAACTGGCGGCCGGCTTTCTCCAATTGCCGGACGTTACCCCAGGTGAAGGCGCGCAGGAACGAACCCAGCGTGGGGCACGCACGTCGTCGAACAGCTTGGTCATCGCGCCGTGCCGCAGCAGGTCCAGATCATTGATCGAGTCGGCCCCGGCGGCCATCCCGGCCACAATCGAGCTGATCTTCGCCGGCGCGTTCACCCCGCACGGGCCGGCAACGCGGACATGCTCGCCCACCAGCCCTGCCAGACCACAGCGTTCGGCCAGTCGCATGACCGGTACCAGCCCTGCGTACGCGATCAGATGGTCATCGTCGAACACCGCATGGGTCTTGCCAGGAGCGTGAGAGACTTGCACTTACGAGGTGTCCTTTTGGTTTGGCCGATGGAAGCGTAGACAACTCCCATCATCCCAGGCCGGAGGGCACCTCCTTTCATTTCAGGGCATTCAACTCAGATTGACCTCGGTGGATCCAGGCTTAGGCCCCGCACCTGTGCTTCCAATGCCTTCTAGATCATTTGTGCTCGGCCGCTCTTGATCGACTTCTCATGCGCACACCTTAACTTCCAGACGAAAAGCGGCGTTTATCCTTTTTGTCGCATACCGACTTATGCGGCTTGTTGCAGTCCGGGATTACGCTGGCAGTAGTGGTACCTTCTTGGGCGTAAGATGGCGGGTCTGACATTACGTCCTGCCACCTAACGGAACTTGGGAGGTCTGGCCATGGCACGGTATGGCTACGTGGTGTTCCAGTTGCGCGCGCACCTACGTGGACGCCCGGCCGATGAACGTCAGCTTGACGATCTGGATCGTCAAGGGACGGACCTTCTCCCCCTTCTTGAGAAGCATCTCGCGAAGTGTAAGGGTGAAATCCTTACTGAGAAGCGCTTCGAATATGCGCATCGTATTGATCGTGCTGCAAGCTCAGACAGAGCGATCTTGATTCATGGAACATCGGGTCCATATGGACTTCTGGGTAATGCCGTACATCTTGACACTGGCGAAGAGAGTGAAATCGACGAGCGAACAGCGATGATGACATCCATGCGCTCTATGATCTTCCTTCCCCCAAACTCCCATGACGGACTGATTTTCTGCGAGCGGATAGGTGCACGCCACTTCCGAAACGCTATCGATCGTCATATTTTGGGTCCAATCGCACGAGATTACAACGTTCAGCTCAAAACCTACGCTCATGTCGACCCGAAGGCTTGGAGTGCCTTTCTGGAGCATGCCGAGGTAAATCAGATCACATCTGTTTACCGTTCGACCCGGATAGAGGATGTCGGTCCCGATAGGAGTCGAGCCAAGGACCTGCGGATAACGGCGGGCGGTTTGGTAGCCCACAGAATCGGTAGAAACCTGCAAGCATCTCTACGCAATCTCACGGAGAAGGGTACACCTGTCGCATTCAATCTAGACGAGTATCCGGATCTCCGGCCAGGAAACCCCAGTCAATACGAGAGAGAGGCGTCAGAGTTGCAAGTTGAGAGTGGAGACGCGCGGCGAACCATAGTCATAGAGCGCGAACAGCTGCCTCAATTCGTATACGACTTGGGAAGTCATGTCCCCGTGCACGCTCTCCGTGAGACCTGGACGCATCATGCGAGCCAACTTTTGTCGGACCAGGGCGTTAGGATGAGTCCGTAGAACCAAGGTCGCCTTGCGTGGTCGTGTGACCTGGGAGAGCCTGGAGGTGGCGCGATGCGCATCATACCTGATCTTGGCCGACTCGGACTCAGGTACCTTGTACGCGATCACCTGGATACTCTTTACGAGATAGACCGTAATGACACACACAGAAAGAGTCGTTCCGACTATCTCATATTCTTCGGCCTTCCGGGCATTCTTTTCTTCGCTGCAATTCTCTTCGACTGGCGACTGAAAGGGATCGAGGAGCTGCTAGGTGGCGTCTCCATCCTGACTGGCCTGCTGTTTGGTCTCCTCATTCATGTGTTCTCGCTCGGACTGAAGGTTGCTGAGGACGCGCGGCTTTCGCGGCGTGATCGATTGAGTGCACTCATAGAAGAACTGAGGGCGAACGTGTCCTACGCCTGCGGGGTAGGTCTCCTACTAACAGCGATACTGATGGTGGGTGCGGGGTTCGATTTGGCGGGACCCAAGGGGCTGCCGCCATTTCTCTCTGGATCGGTCTGCGCGCTATTTATGCACCTAGTTTTGACGCTGCTGATGGTAATAAAGCGAGTACGTACAACCTACAAGCTGATGGTACTCTAAGCGACTGCGTATCGGCGGTACCACTGTAGACGTGGGCGCATCGCTTCGCGGCCAAGAGCCCATGACAACCGAATAAATGCCTAGTCGAGTAGTTCAAGATGTCTGGCTTCGAGGGCTGGGCGGGCGGTTGCATAGCGTTCGTGAAACCCTTGGGCGAGTGCTTCGCGGCGGTAATTTCGATTAAGGATGCGGTCGAGGTCAGCAGCGCGATTGACGATATCTGGTAGGGACCTGCGTTCGATGTCGAATGCGGTGAAGCCGTGGTCTACGGGGGCGTCGAGGTTGCCTCGGCGGGCTTGGATGATGCGGAGTTGGATGGGGCGGGGATGCGGGTTAGGGGAAGTCACCGCACCACCACCCCGGCTTGACAACAACCTGTCACCGGTCGAGAATTCACCCAGCTGTCACGGAGGTGCGCCGGCCAGTGCCGAAATATCGACCGGAACGAGCGAGCACATCACCCTCGGACTGTGAACCAGACCGTGCGGCCCTTGGCGTTCTCGCTCCAGCCCCACGACGAGGACAACTCCCGGACCAGCCACAGCCCCCGGCCGCTCTCGCTGAACGGCCCAGCCTGCTCCGGAATCGCCGGGGTGCTGCTGGGTGATCCCTCGTCGGTCACCTCGACCCGGACCATCTCGCCGTCGTCGTATACCCGGACTTCAACCACGCCCCCCGGCTGACGCCCCGACTTCGAGTGCCGCACCGCGTTGGTGAAAACCTCGCTGACCAGGATCTCAACGTCGTCCAGGTCTAGCCGTCCGGCCACGTACAGCACTGAGCGCACATACGCCCGCGCGACCTTGACTGAACTGCCAAGGCCGAGAAGCTCGACCTTGCCGAGTAGGTCACCGGTGGTCCTCATTACACAAGCTCCCAGATTCGGTCAGGCGCGTCGTCGGCGAGCACCCGCACTCGCTGATCCGGACCCTGGCCCCAGGTGTAGACCCATGTCCCCTTGGCGTTGAACGCCATGACTCGCAAGGCCCCCGTCGTCCGAGGCACCACCAGAACGGGTTCCGTCTTCAGGGGCAGATCAACTGCCACGCGAAGCCCCCGCCGGTTCAGGTTCCAGGCCAGCCGAACCAGGTGGTAATACTGCTGCTCTTTCACCGTCCGGGGAACACGTTGACTGTTCGCCGACGTACCAGCGTTGCTACGCGACCGGGGGTGTCCGTCGTTCTGGGCTTTCATGTCTCGGCCCTTCGTGAGCACGGCAGTTGACCTTGCAACAGCGTGGCCATCCGACCACCGACGAGCAGTCAGGAGCGCTACACTCCCGGAAGCTACCGGAAAACCACTTCCTCCGGAAGTTGCCTTTGGAAGTTTCCAACGGGAGATGCCATGCCGCCAGAGACAAGCCCGACCGTGCGCCGCCGTCGCCTAGCTTCTGAACTGCGAAGACTCAGGATCGAACGCGGCATGACCATGCAAGAGGTGGCGGATCAGATAGAGATCACCGCCGCGTCGCTCAGCCGCCTCGAAACCGGACGCCGCGGAATAAGGCCCCGCGACCTGCGCCTGTTCCTCGATCTGTACCAAGTGGGCGAACCCGGACGAGACGACCTGCTCGCCCTCGCGCGTGAAGCCCAGCAACGCGGCTGGTGGCAGAACTACAGCAATGTGCTGCCGAGCGAGTACGCGACGCTGATCGGACTTGAGGCGGAAGCGGCCACCATCAGGAACTACGAGCAAACCCTGGTGCCGGGACTGTTGCAGACCGAGGACTACGCGCGGGCGGTCATCCAGGCGTTCCGTCCCAACGATTCCCCAGAGGAGATCAGCCGCCTCGTCGCTGTGAAGATGGAGCGACAGAAACGACTCACCGGTGAAAGGCCGCTTGAGGTCGCCGTGATCGTCGGTGAAGGTGTCTTGCTCCAGCGCATCGGGACGCCAGAGGTCACGGCTGAGCAGTTGCGGCGGCTGGCCGACCGACGACCGAACGTCATGGTTCAAGTCCTGCCGTTCCGAGCAGGGGCGCATCCGGCACTGACAGGCTCGTTCAACATCGTCGGCTTCCCCACGCCCAGCGACCTCGACGTGGTCTATCTGGAGAACATGTCCAGCGCGCTGTACCTTGAGGAAGTCGAAGAGGTCCGAACCTACGGCATGGTGTTCGACTACCTTCGAGCAGCGGCACTCAGCCCCAACGATTCGGCCGATAGGCTGTTGCAAGCGGCGGATAGACTCACCTGAGTGATCCAAAGAGAGGAGCGCGGGATGCCCGACACGGACCTGTCCCGCGCCACATGGCGCAAAAGTTCCTACAGTGGCGGCAACGGGAACTGCGTCGAGATGGCCGAGCTGCCCAACGGCATGATTGCCGTTCGCGACTCCAAGGTGCCCAACGGACCGGCAGTGACGTTCAACCATGCCGAGTGGACCGCCTGTATCGCCAGCCTCAAGCTGGGACAGATGGACAACCTCGGCTGATGCATCACCAGCCGTAATCTTGCTTCCTAGGTCAGATTGCGCCCAATCGCTCGCTGGCGGTTGGGCGCTTTCATTCACCGGCACAGGTTCCCTGGAGGCGGGCGTAGGAACGCGCCTCCGGCGGGGGAATCCGGTTCCGGGGCTGAAGACCGTAAGAGTTGCTGTGGAAGCCCGGCCGTCCCTCCTGCCGTCACCCCGGGCAGAGCCAAGCAGACCGGGGGATAGGGCGCAAGATCGTTCGTCCAGTGGGGCGCTGCATCTTGCGCCCTATCCCCCGGGCAGAGCCAAGCAGACCGGGGGATAGGGCGCAAGATCGTTCGTCCAGTGGGGCGCTGCATCTTGCGCCCTATCCCCCGGCCCGCTTCCCTACGGGACGGGATGACGGCATACGGGACGGCCAGGCACGGCGGGGATGCGGTTGATCGAGATCAGCCCGTGGATCATCACGATAGAGGTACATTCTCAGAACTTACTGGCGAGTTGCTCGCGAACGCCGTCACATACGGAGAGCCGCCCATCAGGCTCTCGATGTGGATGGGGAACGGCGAGCTGTGCGTACGGGTCACCGATCACGGTCCCGAGCTACCCCGCCATCTCCGCCTCGGGGCTTGGGCCGTACACGGACGTGGGCTCGTGATCGTCGCGGCCCTCGCCGACGACCACGGCGTCACGCAGCCGTCCGAGGAGCCGGGGAAGACCGTCTGGGCCCGCTGGTGGTTGCCTGGGAGAGAGACGACAGACTCTCACGCCACCCAAGAGGCATCCATCCCTCAGCAGTCCGTTCCTCAAGGGCCGATCAGAGGACCTCGGCATAGCCTCAACGGGTTGTAGCTCTTCGGGTTAGACAGGCTTGACCGAGCGCATGGCTTCTAACGCCAGGCTCTGGGGCGGCCCGGTGAGTTGGTGTGACCGTCCGCCGAGGTCGGTGTCGGCGGACGGTCACCACGCGGGGTCAGGGGCGGGTGGCGGTGGCTTTGTAGCCGCCGCCGGGCCAGTGCCAGGCGCCCGCGTAGGATCTGCCGTCTTCGGCGAAGGTGCCTTCGAAGTAGGCGGGGGAGCCGGGGGCGTCGTACCAGATCGTGAGGGTGCCGTTCTGCACCTGCCAGGTGTAGGGGAGGACGTCGCCCGCGGTGCTGAAGACGTGCGAGCGGAGGGTTCCGGTCTCCTCGTCGTGGCCGATGTACTCCACGCCTCGCACCTGGCCCAGTTCGAAGCGCTGGATGAGGAAGAAGCCGCCCTCCATCCATTCGAAGGTGACCTGGCCGTCGCTCGCGCCCTGGCCGCCGTCGGACGTGGTGACGTTCCACGTCCCGACCAGGACGTCCAGTTGCCGGAGCGCCGGGTTCGGTGTCTTGTCGCTCATCGCGAGCCCCTCTCGTCGATCGGTATCGGTATCTGTTGAGACGGGGCCGTGAGAGAAAAGGAATCGGTCGAGTGAAGGGCGGAGCCGAAGGCGGGATGCGAGCGGCCCGGTGTTCCGGACGGCTCGAAGGTGGGCTGACGTCAGCCGAGCGTCTTGGACGGGGAGACCCCGGCGGAGGTGCTCGTCTACATGATCTCTGTCAGTCGAGGGTCTCGGGGAGGGTGAAGGCGGGGAAGAGGGACGGGCCGAAGGTGGTGATTTCCAGCACCTCGCCCGCCTCGATCCGTAGGACGTCGAGGGACTGGGCGCGGTACGTCGTCTCGCCTGGGCGCCGGTTGTACTTGGCCGCGGCGGGCCGGCGGTTCGCGTGGACGGGGACGAGCCGCCAATCCCCGTGGTAGCCCGGGGATCCGGGATCGAAGACCTCGGCGGCGAAGGCGGTGATGGCGTCGCGGCCCGCGAACCACATCGGGAGCGGCGGCATCGTCAGCCGGACGTCCTCGCTCAGCAGTCCGGCCAGGGCGTGGGTGTCCGCGCTCTCCATCGCGGCCATGTACCGGTGCAGCAGCGCGCGTTCGTCCTGCGTCGGCTCCGAGGAGGTCGCCCATTCCAGCCGCCGTCCGGGCAGCCGCTCCCGCAGCGTCGGCCGGGCCCGCTGGAGCGCGCTCTTCACCGCGGCGACGCTCATCTCCAACACCGTGGCCACCTGCTCGGCGGGCCAGCCGAGCACGTCGCGCAAGATGAGCACCGCCCGCTGCCGCGGCGGCAGGTGCTGGATCGCGACCAGGAAGGCCAGCTCGATCGTCTCCCTCGCGACGGCCACGGCATCGGGTTCGCCCTGGCGCGGCGCCACCGGCTCCAGCAGCGCGTCCGGGTAGGGCTGCAACCACGGGATCTCGTACGGCCGTTCCACCGGATCCGTACCGGAATGTGAGGGCGACCGGTACGGCTGCGGCCGGCGCGGGTTGCGGTCGAGGAAGTCCAGGCACGCGTTCGTGGCGATCCGGTACAGCCAGGCCCGGAACGTGGAACGGCCCGAGAAGGTTTCGCGTCCGCGCCAGGCGCGCAGGAACGTCTCCTGCGTCAGGTCCTCTGCGTCCTCGAAGGAGGCCAGCATCCGGTAGCAGTGCACCTGAAGCTCGCGCCGGTACCTCTCGGTGAGTCCGGCGAACACCGACTCGTCCCCCGCGAGGGCGGCGGCCACGGCCGCGCCGTCGTCCACCTGACCAACCCGATCCACCGAATCCACCCGAGCACGATAGCCATCGCCAGAGCGTTCAAGGCGTAGCGGGAGGAGCAACCGTAGGTACCTGGATGCTTCGTATCCTTACACGAGCGCCAGAGCCATGAAAGGATACGGCTTATCCTTTCACGCTGGGGGTGTGCGTGAAAGGATAAGCCCGTGGCGGGGTACGGGGAGGCATTGTGGCCTGTGGCATGGGACGCCCCTAGCAAACGGGACAGGCGGGGCGGGATCTACCGTCCCTATCTTCCCGATCGGCTGCTGGGAGGCCACCTTGTCGTTTCTCCCGAGGTGGCGCGAATGGCCGCCGACGCCGAGAAGCTCGTGCGGTCGCTGATCGCTCATCCGGCCAGTGACGGTGTCGACGGGCTGGCGAGATTTCTCCTGCGATTCGAGGCGATCGCGTCGTCGAGAATCGAAGGGCTCCAGGTCTCGCCGCAGCAGGTGGCACTGGCCGAACTCGCCGATACTGATGCCGGAGTGTCGAAGGAGTTCACCGCGACGGCACGGCTGGTCGCCAACAACGTGACAGTGGTGCGGCGGGCCGTGACCGCGCTGGTCGCCGCCAACACGGTTTCGCTGGACGACGTCCTCGATCTCCATCGCGTCCTGCTCCCCGAGGAGCGGCACCATGGGCTACGGCAGGTGCAGAACTGGGTCGGGGGCGGTCATCGGCATCCGCTGGACGCGGAGTTCGTTCCACCTCCGCCGGAGTATGTCGCCCCGCTCATGGAAGACCTCCTCGGCTATCTCAATGGTGCTCAGCATGCGCCGCTCCTCCAGGCGGCCATGGTGCACGCGCAGTTTGAGACGATTCATCCGTTCACCGATGGCAATGGACGGGTAGGCCGCGCCCTCATCCATACGGTCCTGGCGCGACGCGGTCTGACGCCGAACGCGATTCTCCCGATCAGCCTGGTGTTGCTGACCCAGTCGGATCGATATGTGGCCGGGTTGACGGACTATCGGTATGCCGGTGAGCCTTCCTCCGCTGAGGCACGGTCGGCCCTCGATTCATGGTTGCGTGTCTTTCTTGCCGCTTCGACGAAGGCGGTCGAGCAGGCGGAGGCGTTCGCCGACGAACTGACGCAATTGCAGGAGGAGTGGCGGCAACGTCATCATGCCTACCGTGCGTCCCAGGGGCTGCGGCCGGTTCCGCGAGCGGACGCGGCCGTGGCGCGGCTTCTCGATGTCCTGCCGGCCGTGCCGGTCGTGACCGCGCGCACTGTCGAGCGTCTGCTGTCGGTCACGCATCCGGCGGCCCGGCAGGCGCTGGAGGAGCTTGCCAAGGGAGGCATTCTTCATCCCAAGCAGGTCGAGCGGAACACCACCGGATATCTCGCGCGGGAGATCTTCGATCTGCTCACGCTGACGGAACGCCGGCTTGCCAGTACGCGGTGGGACACCCGCGAATCCCTGCCCAACCGGACGGTCCCGGCTCGGCCGCAGCAACGTTGAGCAGCGCACCGGGGGTCATCGCCCAGGTGGCGCCTATCCTTTCAGGGACACCAATGGCGTGAAAGGATACCGCTTATCCTTTCACGCCGGTGACCTGCGTGAAAGCATCTCCACCTGGGCACCGAGAACTGCCGGGTCTCCGGTTGCGAACGCCCGTGGATCAACTTGGGCAACGAGCCAGTGTGTCGGGCTCACCGCTGGCAGATGATCAAGCACGCACGCTTGAGCAGTTTCTCGCGGACCCGGCCGTCAAGGGCCTGCCCGGCCGGGGAGCCTGCGGAGGGTGTGCCTGTGACTGAGCGCTCTCCGCGCGGGCCTCAACTCTTGACGGCCTCTGCGATCTGCAGGGCGGCCTGGGCGGGCGTGAGGTGCGTGGTGTCGACGACCTCGGCCTCGCCGTGTAGCCACGTGCGGGCCGCGTCGGCGTAGGGCTCGAGGTATTTGAGGCGGAAGGGGGAGGGGCCAAGAAGAGTGTCCCCCTCGATGCGCCTGCGGAGGGTGTCTTGGTCAGCGTGGAGGACGAAGTGCCGTATTGGGATGGCATGTTGGGAGAGGCCCGAGCTGATCTCGCGCCAGTACTCCTCGACCAGGACAGTCATGGGCATCACCAGAGTGCCGCCGGTGTAGTCGAGTACGCGGCGGGCGGTCTCGACTACGAGTGGCCGCCACGGCGGCCAGTGCTGGAAGTTGTCCGTCTCGGGCAGCCCTGGCGTGATGTCCATGAGTGTCTCGCCGACCTTCTCGGCGTCGAACACCCGTGAATCCGGGATCAGTTGCTGCACGAGTGCACTGGTCGTCGTCTTGCCTGCGCCGTGGGTGCCGTTGAGCCATACGATCACGGGATCCGACGCTAGCGCTTTACGGGCCGCGGGAACGGGCACGGCAGGAATCCGCGAGGAGTGCCTGCGCGAAGGCGTCGTCGACCCGCACACCGCCGTCGAGGTCGAAGCCCTCCGCCCCGGGCTGCTGCGGCAGCGGCTCGACGAAAACTCCAGTCGCACGCTCGCGGCGCCCTACAGTCCCCGGAGGGGCCGGAGCAGTGGGAGGCCGTGGCGCTGGACTCGGCTGAGCCTCGCCGCCTGGTACTGGACGTCGACCTTCTACGTCGACCTCCTGCTCACCAGTACCCCCTCAACCAGATACCGCCGCAGTGTCATCGATCGCTTCGATGTCGTCTTTCGCCGGCCGGGCTGCCCGCCCGGTGACCATCCCGAGGATCGAACTGATCTCCGGGATGCGCGTCTTGTGGGCTATGCCTAGGTAGAGCAGCATTCCGAGGCCTCCACCGACAGCCAAGACGGCGAGCGCGCTGACGAATCCGAGGCCTCCGGACAAGTGCTGGGCAGCCCAGACTGAGGCCAGGGCCAGCACGGCGGCGGGCAGCGATGACCAGTACATCCGGACGATGGCCGACCCGATGGCCCAGCCACCGAGCCCCTGTACGCGGCGGCTGGCCAGAACCCAGGCGACGATCCCGCCCAGCGTGTAGGCGATGGCGTAGGCGAAGGCCAGTCCCATGACGACATATCGGGCGGGGAGTGAGACGTACAAGATCATCATGAGCAATGCGTTGACAGCGGTCGTGCCCGCGCCCACGAACACCGGCGTACGAGTGTCGCCGAAGCTGTAGAAGACGCGTAGCAGCAGCTGGAACACCGCAAACGGCATTAGGGCCAAGCCGTAAACCTGGAGGACATTGCCGATGTAGATGGCATCGGCCACCGAGGTGGCTCCATGGGCGTAGATCGGCACGGCGATGGCGGGCCCCAGGAACCATCAGCAGGATCGAGACCGGCACCATCACCGAACTGATAAGCCGCACGCTCAACTGGAATTCGTCGCGGACGTCGTCGAGTCGTCCCTGGCCGACGGCCCGGCTCATACGCGGCAGCATGGCGGTGATCACCGAGACGCCGATGATGCCGTAGGGCAGCTGGAAGAGCTGGAAGGCCAAGATGTAGGGGGTGATGCCATGGCCAGGCGCCTGGTCACCGGCTGCGCTGGACAGATTCATGGTGAGCATGAAGCCGAGCTGGGTGATCACCACGTACCCGATGGTCCAGACGCCCATCTTGGCCATCTCACCCAGTCGAGCGTTCCGTAGATCGAAGCGGGGGACGAAGGAGAACCCGGCTCGCTTCAGCGAGATGATCAGGACGATCGACTGAGCCACGATCCCGGCCGTCGTGCCCAGGCCAAGAAGCGCCAGCTGTGCATCACTGACCTGTGAGACGTTGCTGCCTGCTCCACCCGTGACCATCGCGAAGGCCAGCAGTACGCAGATCACTACGAGGTTGTTGACCACTGGTGCCCACATCGGCGCAGCGAAACGATCACGGGTGTTCAGGATGGCGCCGGCGACGGCCCCAATGCCGAAAAAGGCGAGTTGCGGCAAGATGAACCTGGCCAGCATCACCGCCACCTGGAACTTGTCGCTGTCGGGCGCCCAGTTGGTGGTATAGAGGTCGATCAGCAACGGTGCTGAGAGCGCGGCCGCAACCGCGACCACGATCAGTGCGAGCGTGACCACCGTCAACAACCGCTGCTCGTAGGCCCGCCCGCCATCGGGGTCTTGCTGCTGCGCTCTGACGATCATGGGGACCACGACGCTGCTCAGAACGCCGAGCAGGAGCAGGTCCAGGATGCTGTACGGGATGGCATAGGCGGCGTTGTAGGCATCGCCCATCGCTGCGGTGCCAATGGCGTAGGCGAGCACCATGGTGCGGACGAATCCGGTGACCCTGGACACTGTCGTGCCTGCGGCCATGATGGCGCTGGCGCGCAGGCTGCGACTCATGACGTTTCACACTCCAACCGGTGTTCTACCAGCGACGATGAGGGCCCTGGCCTCCCATTCGACGAGGATCGACGAGTCGGCGCCGGCGGGTGGCACCTCATGGCGATGGGATGGCGATGGGAAGTGGGGGTCTTACGGTTTTCGGGGACGGGCGGGCGGCTTGCTTGCTGTGTCCTGGTGTGGTTGCCGGTGCGGGGGCGCGCGGCTCGGGAGTCCTGGGGGCGCGCCGCCGTTCGTACGGAGGGCGGTGGTGGGGTTGGTTGTGGAGGTTAGTTCAGTTCGGTGCGGATATTGCGGCGGAGGGCTTCGAAGTCGAGGCCGGCGTCGGCGAGGACGCGGGTGGCGAGGCCCTTCCCCTCGCGCATCAGGCCGAGCAGGATGTGGCCGTCGCTGATGTAGTTGTGCTGGAGGGCGAGCGCCTCGCGCAGGGAGAGTTCCAGCACCTTCTTGGCCCGAGAGGTGAAGGGGCTGCGCCCGCCGAGGCGCCAGGGCCGGTCGCGGCGGTTGCGGGGCCCGCGGTCGAGGGCGCCGGGGCCGAACGCCGCCTCGACCTTCTCGCGGACCGCGCCGAGGTCGATGCCGATCGTCTCCAGGGCCTCCGCGTCGAGCGCGTCGGGGGCCGTGCCCGCCAGTAGCCCTCTGACCCTGTCGCCCACCTGGTCGTGGTCGAGCCCGTGCCGGAGCAGGACCTGGCCGCCGACCGACGGGTTCGGGCGGAGGAGGGCGAGCAGGAGGTGCTCGGTGCCGATGTGGTCGTGGCCGAGGACCCGGGCCTCCTCCTGGGCCTGGACGACCGTCAGGCGGGCGTCCGCGGTAAACCGCTCGAACATGCTCATTTCTCCCGTCTGAGTAGACCGCGGCCGCCCGCGTACTTCTTGTGAACCGCCTGCCTGCTCACGCCGAGCAGAACCGCGATCTCCTGCCAGGACCAGCCCATTTCGCGGGCGTTGTCCACCTGGAGCGCCTCCAGACGCTCGACCAGCGTCCGCAGGGCCCGTACCGCGCGAAGGCCGACGGCGGGATCGCGGCTGCCGGCGTCCGAGGCCAGTTGTGCCGTATCACTCATGACTGTCAATATAGGTTGACACTCGGCGGGTGTCAACCATGGTTGACGTACGCGTCGGTGGAGTATCGCCGCGTCCTCCCCTGACACGCGCCCCGAACCCGCCGAGCGGAGCGAGGCCAAAAACGCGCCTGTCATGTCTTCCCTGGTCGGAGGGTATGCGCGGCAGAAAATCGATTGCCGCTCGGCTGCCCGGCTGCGAGTGTGGAAGGGTTATGCGCCCCCTGCCCCACGCCGATCCCGGCGTTCCCGATGCCCGCAGCCCGATGCGCTACCTCTGGTGGACGGCCCGCGGGCAGGCGGTGCCTCTGCTCATCGGCATCGTCTACGCGGTGCTGTGGTGGCTCGCGCAGGCGTTCGTCCCCTTCGCGCTCGGCCGCGCCGTCGACGGCCTGATGGCCGGCGACACGGCCGCGCTGGTCCGCTGGTCGGCCATCATGCTCGGCCTCGGCGTCACCACGGCCTTCGGCGGCGTGATGCGCCACCGCATGGCCGTCTACAACTGGCTGTCCGCCGCCTACCGCACCGTCCAGGTGACCGCCCGTCAGGCCACCCGGCTCGGCGCGACGCTGCCGAAACTGCTGTCCACCGGCGAGGTGATCAGCGTGGGCAACTCCGACATCGCCCACATCGGCAACTCCCTGGACATCCTGCTGCGCGGCACCGGCTCGCTGGTCGCCATCGTGGCGGTCACGGTGATCCTGCTCACCACCTCGCCCCAGCTCGGCGTGATCGTCCTGATCGGCGTCCCGCTGATGGCCCTCGCCGTCGTCCCGCTGCTGCGCCCGCTGCACCGCCGCCAGCACGCCCAGCGCGACCTTCAGGGCGAGCTCGCCACCCGCGCGTCCGACATCGTCGCCGGCCTGCGGGTGCTGCGCGGCATCGGCGGCGAGCAGGTGTTCGCCGACCGCTACCGCGAGGAGTCCCAGCGCGTGCGGGCCGCGGGCGTGCGCGTGGCCGCCGTGGACGCCACCCTGGAGGGCGCGCAGCTCCTGCTGCCCGGCCTGCTCATCGCCTTCGTCACCTGGCGCGGCGCCCACCTCGCCCTGGACCACATGATCTCGCCCGGCGAGCTCGTCTCGTTCTACGCGTACGCGCTGTTCCTGGTCGGCCCGCTGCGCACGCTCACCGAGATGGCCGACAAGCTCACCAAGGGCCACGTCGCGGCGCGCAGGGTCGTTCGTATCCTGTCCCTGGACCCCGAGGTCAGCGGCACGGGCACCGCCGCGGGGGCGCCCGGGGGCGACCTCGCCGACGCCGCGTCGGGCGTCACCGTCCGGCGGGGCACGTTCACGGCCCTCGCCAGCGCGGTGCCCGAGGACGCCATCGCCGTCGCCGACCGCCTGGGCCTGTACGTGCCCGCGGGCGACGTCACCTTCGGCGGCGTGCCGCTCGCGGACCTGCCGCTGGAGGAGGCGCGGCGGCGCGTCCTCGTCGCCGACAACGGCGCCCGGCTGTTCAGCGGGCGGCTGCGCGACCAGCTCGACGTCACCGGCGCGGCCTCCGAGGACGACCTGCGTCGGGCGCTGAGCGCCGCGTGCGCCGAGGACATCGTCGAGGCGTTACCGGAGGGCCTGGACTCGCACATCGCCGAGGCCGGACGCGAGTTCTCCGGCGGCCAGCAGCAGCGCCTGCGGCTGGCCCGGGCGCTGGTCGCCGACCCGGAGGTGCTGATCCTCGTCGAGCCCACCAGCGCCGTGGACGCCCACACCGAGGCGCGCGTCGCCGAGCGGCTCGGCGGGGCGCGACAGGGCCGCACGACGCTGGTGTGCACCACCAGCCCGCTCGTGCTCGACCGCGCAGACCACGTGATCTTCATGGACGACGGGGTGGCCCGCGCCGAAGGCGACCACCGCACCCTCCTCGCCACCAGCCCCGACTACGCCGCGACCGTGACCCGGTCCGAGTGATGAGAACTATGAGCAGCGACCGTAGTAAACGCATCCTGCCGGTCGCCGACCGGCGGCAGGTGCGCGCGTACGCCCGGCGGCTGGCGCTCAAGTACCCCCGGCAGCTCTCGCTGGCCCTCGGTCTGCACGGGCTGGGCGCAGCCACGGGGCTGGTCGCGCCGCGCATGCTCGGCGAGCTGGTCGAGCACGTGCGCGACGGCACGGGCGTCTCCGTCGACACCGTCGCCCTGACCATCGCCGCGTTCATCGTCGCGCAGGCCGTGCTGATCCGCGCGGCGGTGTACGCCTCGGCCAAGCTCGGCGAGAAGGTGCTGGCCGAGCTGCGGGAGGACTTCGTCGACCGCGTCCTCGCCCTGCCGCTCTCGACCGTCGAACGGGCCGGGTCCGGCGACCTGGTGACCCGGACCTCGCGCGACGTCGACGCGCTGTCGCGCACCGTGCGTCAGGCCGTCCCCGAGACGCTGATCGCCGTGGTGGCGGGGTTCTTCGTGCTGGGCGCGCTGGCCCTGACCGGCCCGTTGCTGCTGCTGCCCTCGCTCATCGCGGTCCCGCTGCTGTGGGTGTCCACCCGGTGGTACCTCAAGCGGGCCAGGGATGGCTATCTGCGCGAGAACGCCGCGTACGCCGAGATGACCGAGGGCCTGGCCGAGACCGTCGAGGGCGCGCGCACCGTCGAGGCGTTCGGCCTGCAGCGCCGCCGCCACGCGCGCACCGACGGCGACATCGCGCGGTCGTGGGTGGCCGAGCGGTACACCCTGGGCCTGCGCACGGTGTGGTTTCCGGCGGCCGAGATGGGCTACGTGATCCCGGTCGTAGCGACGATCCTGATCGGCGGCCTGTTCTACGTCAACGGCTGGGTCGGGCTGGCCCAGGTCGCCACGGCCACCCTGTACGCCCAGCAGCTCGTCGACCCGCTCGACCGGCTGCTGTCCTGGGTGGACGAGCTGCAGGTCGGCGCGGCGTCGCTGGCACGGCTGCTCGGCGTGGCCAACGTCCCCGACGACCGCAGCGCGGGCACCGGGCGGCCCGACGGCGAGGAGATGGTCGCCGACGGCGTCCGCTACGCCTACCGCGAGGGCCACGACGTCCTGCACGGCGTCTCGCTGCGGGTCGCGCCCGGCGAGCGACTGGCGATGGTCGGCCCGTCGGGCGCCGGCAAGTCGACGCTCGGACGGCTGCTCGCGGGCATCCACGGCCCGCGCACCGGCACCGTCACCGTCGGCGGCGTCCCGCTCGTCGAGCTGCCGCTGGACGAGCTGCGCGGCCACGTCGCCCTCGTCACCCAGGAGCACCACGTGTTCCGGGGCACGCTGCGCGACAACGTGCTGATCGGCCGTCCCGACGCCGGCGACAGCGAGGTCAAGGAGGCGCTCGCCGCCGTCGACGCCTGGGAGTGGGTGGAGGCGCTGCCCGCCGGGCTGGACACGGTGGTCGGCTCGGGCGGGCTCGCGGTCTCGCCCGCGCAGGCCCAGCAGGTCGCCCTGGCCCGGCTGGTGCTCGCCGACCCGCACACGCTCGTGCTGGACGAGGCGACCTCGCTGATCGACCCCCGCGCCGCGCGCCACCTGGAGCGGTCGCTCGCGGCCGTGCTGGACGGGCGCACGGTGATCGCCATCGCCCACCGGCTCTACACCGCGCACGACGCCGACCGCGTGGCCGTCGTCGAGGACGGGCGCATCAGCGAGCTGGGCGCGCACGACGAGCTGGTCGCCGCGGGGGGCGCCTATGCCGCGCTGTGGGAGAGCTGGCACGGCGCCCCGCGCCGGTAGCGGCCGGTCACGAGCCCAGCGACCTGCGCAGGAACTCGACCTGGAGCAGCAGCAGGTTCTCGGCGACGACCTCCTGAGGCGTCATGTGGGTGACCCCCGACAGGGGCAGCACGGTGTGCGGCCGGCCCGCCGCGAGCAACGCCGAGGACAGGCGCAGCGTGTGCGCGGCGACCACGTTGTCGTCGGCGAGACCGTGGATCAGCAGCAGCGGGCGTTCCAGCTTCTCGGCGTCGGCCATCAGCGAGGACCGGTCGTACACGTCGGGCAGCTCGTCGGGGTGGCCGAGGTAGCGCTCGGTGTACCCGGTGTCGTAGAGCCGCCAGTCGGTGACCGGCGCCCCGGCGATGGCGGCGTGGAAGACGTCGGGCCTGCGCAGGACGGCCAGCGCGGCGAGGAACCCGCCGAACGACCAGCCCTTGATGCCCACGCGCGACAGATCGAGGTCGTCGGGGTGGAGCTGGGCGGCTGCGCGCAGCGCGTCGACCTGGTCGTCCAGGACGGGGGTGGCCAGGTCGTGCAGCACCGCCCGCTCGAAGGCGGGACCCCGCCCGGGCGTGCCGCGGCCGTCGGCGATGACCACGGCGAAGCCCTGGTCGGCGAACCACTGGGGCTCCAGGTAGGCGCGGGCGGCCGACAGCACGCGCTGCGCGTGCGGGCCGCCGTAGGGGTCCATGAGGACGGGCAGGCGGCGGGAGCCGGGCACGTGGCCGGTCGGGAACAGCACGGCCGTGCGCAGCTCGCGCTCGCCCGCACGGATCAGCGACACCCGGGGCTCCAGCTTCGGGCGCTCGGCGACGGAGGCGACGGCGAGCCGACGGCCGCCGGAGGTCACCCAGACGGTGGTGCCGGGGACGTCGAGGGTCTGGCTCGCGACGAGCAGGGTGCCGCCGGTGAGGTGGCCGGTGTGGACACCCGGCTCACTGGTCAGCGGGGAGATCGTCCCGGCGGACCACGTCCACAGGTGGGCCTCGGTGGGCTCGGCGCTCGCCCGGAACAGCACGGTGTCGCCGTCCAGGCCGAGCACGTTGAGGACCTGCAGGGCCCGCGGGGTGACGGGCTCGTCGCCGATGACCAGACGCCGGCCGCCGTCCGCGTCGGCCGTCCACACCAGAGTGCCGTCGGACAGGCGCGCCGGGACGCCGGTCACGACGTCCACCCATGCGTCGTCGACGTCCTCGCGCAGCAGGGTCGTGGCGCCGGTCGCGGCGTCGACGGCGAACACCCGCAGGGCCTTCTGGTCGCGCGGCATGGTCACGATCAAGGGGCCGTGCCGGTCCCAGCTCGCGGACACCAGGTACTCGTCCTCGAACGGGACCTCCACGCGCGAGCCGTCGAGCCCGAGGATCACCAGCTCGACGACGGCGTTGGGTGTGCCGGCGGCGGGATAGCCCACCGTGACGGGCGGGCTGGACGGGTTGGCCGGGTCGGCGATGTGCCACCGCCGCACGGGCGAGTCGTCGGCCCGCTCGGCGAGCAGCGCGGCGCCGTCCGGGGACCACCAGTGGCCGCGCATGCGGTCGAGCTCTTCGGCGGCGATGAACTCGGCCAGGCCGTACGTCACCCCGCCGGACTCGGGGGTGGCGAGCGCGCGGTCCTCACCGGTGGCGACCGCGCGCACCCGCAGCGCGCCGCCGCTGACGTACGCGACGTGGGCGCCGTCGGGGGAGAGGCGCGGGTCGATCACGGCGCCCTCGGTGTCGAGCCGGCGCACCGCGCCCGAGGCGAGGTCGGCGAGGTAGAGGCCGCCGGAGAGCGCGAAGACGGCTGAGGAGAGCGCCGAGTCGGAGGAGTACGCGACCACGCCGCCGGCCTGCTCACGGGCGCGCTCACGGCGGGCGCGCTCCTCGGCGGGGAGGTCTTCGTCGGCCGCGCCGAGATCGGCCGGGTCGACCAGCAGGCGCTCGGCTCCCGAGGAGATGTCCAGCTCCCACAGGCACGTCACCGGGTCGGTGCCGGACCGGCTGCGCAGGAAGACGACGCGGCCGCCGTCGGGCGCGATCGTGAAGCCTCGGGGAACACCGAGGCTGAACCGGCGGGTCCGTGCGTAAAGGCGCGGGAAGCTCTCACTCATGCCCCTCATCCTGCCAGGCGGGCGGCAAACCGAGATGACCCGCGCTTTGAGCTGTGGATAACCTCGGGACATGACCGATCGTCGTTTGATGTTGGTACACGCGCACCCCGACGATGAGAGCAGTGGCACGGGGGCCACGATGGCGAAATATGCGGCAGAAGGCGCGCAGGTCACGCTCGTGACCTGCACTTTGGGGGAAGAGGGCGAGATCGTGGTGCCGGACCTGGCCCACCTCGCCTCCGACCGCGAGGACCGGCTCGGCGAGCACCGCGTCGGCGAGCTGGAGGCCGCCTGCAAGGCGCTCGGCGTCGAGGACCACCGTTTCCTCGGCGGCCCCGGCCGCTGGCGAGACTCGGGCATGATGGACACGCCTACGAACGAGAACCCCCGGTGCTTCTGGCGCGCCGACCTGGACGAGGCCGCCGGCGAGCTCGTAGAGATCATCCGTGAGGTCCGCCCCCAGGTGCTGGTCACCTACGACGAGAACGGCTTCTACGGCCACCCCGACCACATCCAGGCGTACCGGGTCGCCTGGCGGGCCTTCGAGCTCGCGGCCGACCCGTCTTTCGGCGAGGGCGAGCCCTGGAAGATCGCGAAGTTCTACTTCACCACCATGTCGAAGTCGTCGATGCGGCGCGCCGTCGAGGCCGTTCGCGAGGCGGGCGTCGAGTTCTTCACCGGGACGAACGTCGACGAACTGCCGTTCGGCGCCCGCGACGAGGCGATCACCACCGAGATCGACGCCCGCGCCCACGTGTCCGCGAAGCTGGACGCCCTGCGCGCCCACCGTTCTCAGGTGAACCTCGAAGACCCGTGGTTCAAGATGTCCGAGATCATGGGTGAGGGCGCGATGGGCCTCGAGTACTACATCCTCACGGCGGGGGAGCGCGGCCCGGCCGGACGCGGGATCCCCCAGGAGGCCGGGGGGCTCGGCGCGCCCCACGACCGCGAGGACGATCTCTTCGCGGGCATCGGCTAGCCTTGCGAACCATGGAGGAAGAGCAGGTCGAGGCCGGGACGCCACCGGTGGGCGGAGCGCTGTCCGCGCTCGTGACGGGCGTCGTCTACGGCCTGCTCTTCGTGTTCGGCGTCGTCTACGGGGTGGTGGCGGGCCTGGAGCACTCCTGGCCCTTGGGCGACCTCGGCGGCCTCGGCGACACGGTGCCGCCCATCCCGATCGTCCTGGCGCTGGTGCTCTTCGGCCTGTTGTACGGCGCCGGCCGGCTGATGAACTCCAAGCTGGGCGCCTTTGTGCCCGGCATGGGGTGGATGTTCGCAGCGCTGGTGTTCTCGATGAAGCGGCCCGAGGGCGATCTGATCATCGCGGCCAACGTCCCCGGGTACTACTACCTGGGGGCCGGGGCCGTGGCGCTGGTGGCGGCCGTCCTGCTCATCCCCTCGTCGGGGTCGTGGCTGCTGCGTCAGCCGTACGGCAGAACAGGGCACGTCAATGTCTCGGGTGAAATGTCCGCGTAAACAGGCATAAATGGTGGGACGTCCCATCGGTCGCGAGGGGTACCGCCCGCCGCGGCCCCGGGTGACAATCGAGACATGCGGGCACGTCACAGGGCCAGGCAGGTGCTCAACTGGGCCAACCTGTCCACGCCGCTGGGGTTGCTGATCGCGCTGGCCGGCCGGGCCGGCGTGCGCCGCGGCGAGCACGGCCTGCTGTACGCCCACGGCTACCGCATCCCCTTCCCCGTCGCCGGGGCCTTCACGGTGGGGAACGTCATCCTCACGGCCCACGGCGAGGGGTACCTGACCGGCCCGCTCCTGCGGCACGAGGCCCGGCACGCGACCCAATACGCCTTCTGCGCGGGCCTGCCCCTTCTGCCGCTGTACCTCCTCGCCGTGGCCGTCTCGTTCGCCCTGTGCGGGCACCCGGCGTCATGGAACCCGTTCGAACGCCTTGCCGATCTGGAGGAGGGAGGCTACCCGCGAGGGTCCTCGCGCTGGCGCAGAGGGAACCCTTGAATAGGGGCCCCAGTATGCGGGCCCCGAAATGGAGAGCGGAGCCGCTCACGATGGACGCTTGCGGGCGGAGCGTCGAGCGGCCCGGAACGGAGGCGACGACGGCGCAGGGCCCGGCATCCGAGGCCACCCGGCTACGCATCTGGGAGGACGTGACGATACCCCGCGGGACTGAGGCATGAACCTCGCCCACGGGGCATCATCGCGTCAGAGTGGTTAAAGATCTCGTTGAGGATCGAGCGCACCTCCCACTCGGCGATGAACAGGAGGGTCGAATGTCGCAAACCGTCAGCCCTGAGATCACCCCGGCCACCCCGCCCCGTCGGCGGACCTGGCCCTCCAGCTTCAAGGACCGCCTGACCTGCCCGTTGCCCGACTTCCGCGAGATCGTGAGCGTCGCCTGGTACGGCGGGTTCCGCGCCGACACCGGGGACGCGGACCAGATTCCCGTGCTGCGCGCCGGGCTGCCGCCCGTAGGCCCCAAGGAGGCCGGGGTGACGTGGGTGGGCCACGCGACCTACGTGCTGCGCATCGGCGGCCTGACGGTGCTGACCGACCCGGTGTGGTCGCGCAAGATCCCGGGGGTGCGGCAGCGGCTGACCCCGCCCGGCGTGGCGTGGAGCGACCTGCCGCCTGTGGACGCCGTGGTGATCAGCCACAACCACTACGACCATCTTGACGCCCCGACCCTGCGCCGCCTGCCGAAGCACACCCCCATGTTCGTCCCCGCCAACCTCGGCGGCTGGTTCGCCAAGAAGGGGTTCACCAACGTCACCGAGCTCGACTGGTGGGAGAGCGCCCGCATCGGCGAGGTGACCTTCGACTTCGTGCCCGCCCACCACTGGAGCCGCAGGACGCTGTTCGACACGTGCAAGACGCTGTGGGGCGGCTGGGTGCTGACGTCGCGGGACCAGCGGATCTACTTCGCCGGGGACACCGCCTACGGCGACCGGTTCAAGCTCATCGGCAGGCGGTACCCGGGCATCGACGTGGCGCTCATGCCCGTCGGCGCGTACGAGCCGCGCTGGTTCATGCATGTCTCGCACGTCGACCCGGCCGAGGCCGTACAGGCCTGCGCGGACGTCGGCGCGCAGCGCATGGCGACGATGCACTGGGGGACGTTCGTGCTGTCGCGCGAGCCCCTCATGGCCCCCGTCCAGGAGGCCCGCGCGGCCTGGATGGCCTCCGGCCGCGACCACGCCGACCTCTGGGACCTCGCCATAGGCGAAACCCGCATCCTCACCGGCTGACGGCCCTCCGCCGTCCCCTTTCACGCGGCTCGCGTCCCCGGACGCGAGCCGCGTCGCGTCCACGCACGCGCGTCTGCGTTGAGTCCTCGTCTCGTTCTTCGCGCACCCCGGTCGGGACGGCCGGCGGAATATCGGATCGCGTACACGAGATCGAATACGGTGGCCATACGCTCCGCACCGATATGCGATCGGTTATAGCGATCTTATCCGGCCCGCGGATCATCATGTCCGGAAGTGGACGTCGCTCAGGGCCGGTCCTTTTTAGCGATTCTGGTGCGGGATGAATCGCGTCCCCTGATGGACGGCCGATATCCGCGATCTCGCTCCCATATTCGCGAAGCCGGAATCCCCGCATGCGGATGGCAACTATAGGGCTTTACCAGTTTACTCAAGCGCAGTCAAGGCGTTGATTATCCGTTAAATGCATGGAATATCGGATGTATCACCGCAGTAAAGGCGCAGAGGAGTATTCAGGTGAAAACCCCCCCGAGCCCCCAAAGAGCACCACGTTCCACCCGCCGTCTGGCGGTCGCACTGGGAGTCGCCCTCGTCACGATCGGCATGGGCGCCGCCCAGGCGAACGCGGCCCCCACCCCCGTCAAGGACACCACGACCCAGGCCGTCCAGCAGACCGGCAAGGTCCCTGGCGGCTTCGCGTCCTGGACGGACCTCCTGGCCACCCAGGAGAAGCTGGTCAAGGCCGCCGACCGGATCACCACCGCCGCCAAGACGCAGGGCGGCGCCGGGTACGCAGGCATCATCGCCGCTCCGGAGAACCACGAGTTGCGCGTCTACTGGAAGGGGAACACCCCCGACCGCATCGGCGACCTGGTCGGCGAGTTGCGAAAGGACGTCGCCGTCAGCGTCCTTCCCGCGGCGTACTCGGCCCGTGAGCTGGAGCGGGAGATGTCCCGCCTGACCCACAAGGCCGGGAACGCGATCACCTCGATCGCGCCGAACGCCGACGGCTCCGGGCTCACCGTCTCGGGCGCCGACGCGGGCCTGACCCGCTCGGCGGTCGCCGATGCGACGGTGGCGGTCACCGTCGAGACCGGCGTCAAGCCCGCGCTGGCGTCCCGCTGGGACGACTCCCCGCCCTGGTGGGGCGGCGCGGCCTGGCGAAACGCCAACACCGGCGGCGGCTGCTCGACCGGCTTCGGCGTCGTCTACGGCGGGACCACCCGCATCCTGACCGCGGGCCACTGCGGCGACATCGGCCAGACCGCGACCGACCCGACGGGCGAGGTCATCGGCCCGGTCTCGGGCGACAACAACTCCTACGACGTCGCGCTGATCGGCACCTCTGCCGGCGGCCGCGTCTTCAACAACAACGCGGGCTCCACCTCGCCGGAGTTCAGCAACCCCGTGATCGGCACCTCCAGCTCCTACGTCGGCCTCTGGGTGTGCGCCTCCGGCGCGTACTCGGGCACCAACTGCAGCGTCCAGGTGCAGCAGGTCGGCGTCACGATCAACGTGGGCTACCTGATCTTCAACACCGTCCGG
The DNA here is from genome assembly GCF_040653595.1 of Sphaerisporangium sp. NPDC051011. Classification (NCBI taxonomy): domain Bacteria; kingdom Bacillati; phylum Actinomycetota; class Actinomycetes; order Streptosporangiales; family Streptosporangiaceae; genus Sphaerisporangium; species Sphaerisporangium sp. NPDC051011. Next base: position 224,836 of record NZ_JBFAGG010000009.1, read on the forward strand.
GCCGAGCACTCCGCGCGCACCAACGCGGTCGGCCAGGGCGACAGCGGCGGCGCGGTGCAGGTCGTCAACTCCGCCAACACCAGCCAGGTGTACGCGGCGGGCGTCAACACCGCCATCGACACTTCGACCGCCGTGCCCTGCACCGGCTACGTCACCAGTGGCCGCACCTGCGCCTGGCGGATGTACTACGCGCCGTGGGCCAACGCCACCACCGCGTTCCCCGGAATCTCGGTCATCTTGGGCTGACGACCCGGCTGATCGGACGAGGTCTCCCACGGCGGTCGTCGTCCCGATCGGATTCGGGAAATCAGTAGGGGCCGGTGCCGCAGCACCGGCCCCGTTTTTCCATTTCACCGGCGCGGAGAAATCATGGTGATCCCTCCGGATGGCGCGATAATCGGGATCATCGGAAACGGAACGCGAACACCGGTTATGTTTCCGATCAATAACGCGCCGCCCGCTTTTTGTCCTATGAACGACGCGGTGCCCGATCGGATGTGCGCCCTCAGCTCCAGGTCTGCCCCTCGGGGGTGTCGGTGACCTTCACGCCGAGCGCGGCCAGCTCGTCGCGGAGGCGGTCGGAGGCCGGCCAGTCCTTGGCCTCACGGGCCTGGGCGCGGGCTTCCAGCAGCTCCGCCGCGCCGGGCGGCAGGACGGGTGCGACCCGGGGCTTGCCGATGTCGATCGACAGGTCGAGGCCGAGCACGTTGTCCAGGTGCAGGAACGTCTCGAAGCGGGCTCCCGGCGGCACGGACTCGTCCTTCTCCAACTCGCGCAGGACGCGCAGCGTGGTGGGCGTGTCCAGGTCGTCGTCCAAAGCGGTCTGCGCGCGGTCGCGGTACTCCTTCGCGATCGGGGCGCTCGGCGACTCGGCCCACTCGGCGACCCGCTGCCGCCACCGGCGTAGCGTGCGATCGGCCGCCTGCAGCGTGTCCCAGGTGAGGTTCATCTGCTGGCGGTAGCGGTGTTCGAGCAGCGCCAGCCGTACGGCCAGCGGGTCGAGCCCGGCGGCCTCGACATCGGAGAGCAGAACGACGTTGCCCGTGGACTTGGCCATCTTGCGGCCGTCGAACAGCAGGTGCTCGCCGTGCACCCAGTGCTTGACGACGTCGTGGCCCACGGAGGCGTTGGACTGGGCACGCTCGTCCTCGTGGTGGGGGAAGCGCAGGTCCTTGCCGCCGGTGTGGATGTCGATGTGCTCACCGAGGAAGCGCAGCGACATGGCCGAGCACTCGATGTGCCAGCCCGGGAAGCCGCGGCCCCAAGGCGTCTCCCACGTCATGTCGCGGTCGGACCCCTTCCACAGGGCCCAGTCGGCGTGGAAACGCTTGCGCGGGTCGACGGCCTCCAGGCGGTGGGCGGGCTTCAGCGCGTCCAGCCGATTTCCCGAAATTTCGCCGTACGTCGGGAAGCTGCGCGCGTCGAAGTACACCGACCCGTCGTCCAGCGCGTAGGCGTGCCCCTTCTCGATGAGCCCCTCGATCATCTCGATCATGAGGTCGATCGTCTCGGTGGCCCGGGGTGTGTACTCGGGTGGGCGCATGTTCAGCGCTGCCGTGTCGCGGCGGAAGGCGTCCTCGTAGAACCGGGCGATCTCCAGCGCCGAGCGCCCCTCGCGGCGCGCCTGCTGGAGCACCTTGTCCTCGCCGGAGGCGTCGATCTCGTCGTCATCGACGAGATGCCCGACGTCGGTGATGTTCTGACAGAGGACCGTCCCCACACGGTGCCGTTCGAGCACCCGCCGGATCAGATCCGGCAGCAGGTAGGACCGCAGGTTGCCCACGTGCGCGTACCGGTAGACGGTCGGCCCGCAGGTGTACACGCGCACGACACGCGCCCCCGGGGCGACGACGCTTTCGAGCTGCCTGGACCGAGTGTCATACAGCCGCAACATACGGCCGAGCCTAGAACATGCCTCGTGGACGGGCCTAGTCTCCTTAGCCCAGGGCAGGGAACGCGCGGGTGAATAGGGCCCTACTGAATAGGGGCCGTGTGCATGCGAAGGAGGGGACGGCGGCGCGAAACGCCTGAAGCGAACGACATTCCCCTTCCGCTCCCTCCTGACCGGAGGGGAACGATCTCAGGAGATGGACAACTTCTCGGGCTGAGGTTGTGTCAACCCACCCGTACCACGCCGTCGTGCTTGCTCGCCGCGATCCCACCCGCAAACCTCGCGGCCTGCGGCGGTAGAGCCCGTGGATGGGTGGCTGGGAGGAGAGACTCTGCCCAGCCACCCGACCAATTGTTGCGAGCGGGTACAGCGGCGGACTCAACCAAATGCACAACACCTTTTGGGGTTGATTCCACCAGGTACCGACGAGGGAGAGGAGCCCGAACCGTCTTCTCAGGAAGCTCTCCGTTGCCTTTCGGAAGGGTCATCCCCATTTAGCAGGGCGTCCAGATCCGCACGGATGAGCCCCCTGTAGGGGTTGGGCTGGATGAGGACGGTGCGGGCTCCGTCCTGCGTCCTGCGCACGGCCCACGCATGGTCGGCGGGCGTGAAGTCGTCATCGACCCAGACGAGGGGCTCGTCGCGGCCGAACATTTCGGCGATGGTGTCACGTTTCCACAGGTAGCCGTTCGGGTGGCTGGTGGTGAGGGGGAGACGTGGCAGGTCGATGTGGTCCCAGGCGGGGAGACCGAGTCGAGGAGCGATGAGGGTGGAGGCGTCAGCCCGCCAACTGGTGCACCACAGCGGGGTGAGGGGGTGGCGGGTGAGGAGGTCGCAGATGAGGTGGCCGGTGGCGGGGTTGAGCCAGATCGTGACGGGCTGCTCGTAGCCGGTCGGGGTGACGTGGTGGCGGTGGAAGCCGTGGGGGAGCCGGCCAGTCGGTCCAGGGAAGGGGATGTGGACGCCGTCGATGTCGCACAGCAGGTACATGGTCAGTTCCTTGTGAGGATGAGGACCAGGTCGGTGGTGTCGTTGGTGCGGAAGGTGAGCGCGAGGAGGCCGCCGGGACGGAGTGCATGGGCGACGGCGGCGACGAGAGGCGCTGGGTCGGTGAAGGAGAACGCCCCGAAGATGGACAGGCAGAGATCGAGGGAGCCGGCCGGCTGTTCACGCAGGTGGGTGGTGGCGTCGGCGTGAACGAAGGTCAGGCCGGGGATCGCTCCGTAGCGAACTCGCGCGCGCCGGATCTTGGTGGGGTCGTGGTCGATGCCGACGGCGTGGAGGCGGTGGTGGGCGGCGAGGTGGGCGAGGTTATGGCCGCTTCCGCAGCCGAGTTCTGCGATGCGTCGTCCGGAGAGATCGCCGAGGACGCTGAGGGGCGGCCCGACCCCGGGGGCGCGAGTCCACTCGAAGGATGCGGTCAGGTCAGCAGGTCGGCGGCTTCTGCGAGGTGGCGGGTGATCGCGGAGGTCCATGCCTGTTCGGCTCCCTGCGCCCATCCGATGATCATCTGGTGGGTGAACCAGCCGGCCACCCAGACGCGGTGCCAGCCGAGCGCCCAGCGGGCGGCGGGCAGGCCGCCGCGTTCAGCGGCCGTCTCGTGCGGGCCGCCCGCGTCGACATAGGCGGCGATGGTGCCGGCGAGACGGTGTTCGTCGGGGGTGTCGAGGGTGCCGTGCCAGGACGCCAGGTCGAGCAGGCCAGGGCCGTGGAACGCGCGGGCGAAGTCCACAAGGTGTGTGCCATGATCGCCGACGTGGACGGACGTCGGATGCCACTCGGAGTGGCACAGCCCGAACGGCGGCAATTCCACGCCCTTCAGCCGGACGGTCGTCGCGTCGGCTATCGCGCGCGCCGCATCGGCTGCCTGGCTGTCGAGGCCGAGCTCGGGGAACCGCTCAAGCATGAGCAGCGGCATCGCCGCGAGTCTGGGCCCGTCGAGGATGTCGAGCGGGCCGGTAGCGGTGATCTGGTGGAGACCGACGGCGAGCGCCGCGCCCTCGCCGTCGGTCGGCTCCCGCCTCGCCGGACCAAGGTCGTCGAGAAGCATCCCGAGCAGGCCGGGCGTGCGGGCAACGGCGAGGCGGCCCGGCACCGGCAGCCCGGCCGCCTGCGCGACGCCGAGCGCGACGTCTTCGCCGGCGAACGGGCCTTCGGCGTACTTGAACACCACTGTCCCGCCACCGTCCAGGTGGAGGCGCTCCACCCCGGAGCGGGCCCACACGCGGATCGGCTCGCGCCTGGTCATCCGCCCCCCGGCCTGGTCGAGTAGCCGGGCAAGGAGAGCGTCGGTCTCGGTGGCGTCCATGGGAGGTCCGTTCCTTGTGATGCTGCTGGGTTACCGGCTGGCCGGGACGCGGCAGGCTTCGACGGCCGCGATCCACTCGTGCTTCATCGCAGCCAACTCGGCGCGGAACCGTTCCAGCGGGGCGCCGTAGGGGACGACCGCGCCGCCGGTCTGATCCGGCACCGACTGACAGCCGTGCACGAGCCGCCCGCCGAGTGCGGTGTGCGCCCGCACCAACTCAAGACGGCGAGTCTCGTTGAACCAGCCCCCGTGATACACCTCGTCCAGCAGATCGCCCTGCGTGTCGGTCAGGTCGAATACAGCGCGTGTGGTGGAGTTGAAGAACCAGGCCGGGCCGATCACCGAGATCTCGCCGGTCAGCTCGACCTTGTTGAGCGCCATGAACGTCCCCGCCTGCCGCAGCATACGCAACTGCTCCGGCCCGATCCCTGGCAGCCCCAGGTCGGTCAGGTGCTCCTCCCGGAACACGTACCGGTACACCTCCCACCCGATCCGTAGCACCGTCGCCGCGTCGTCGGTACGGGTGGCGTTCGCGCGGATGTAGTCCAGCGCGATTTGCTCCAACGACCGGTCGGCGGTCTCCCTCGCATCGAGCATGTCGCGCTCGACCTGCGGCCACGGGATGACGAGCCAGGTGTGCTCGGTGAACTTGAAGAAGTACTGCTCCGGGTCCACGGTGATCGTGTGGCCGTTCACGCTGATCCCGGGGATCCGGTTCCAGCGCGGGTCGAACGCCTCCGGCAGGTCGACCGTGACGAGCTTCGGCGAGGTCTGAACGTTCATGCGGTGCTCCCTTTCCGTTGGGCGAAGCGCGGTGCGACACCACGATGTGCCCGCTCGACCATCCGCGACCAGGGATTTCACCGGCTTTCACCAGGGCATCGCTCAGAGCGGCTTGTACTCCGTATGCGGGATTGCGCGCTCCCACACCATCTCGAACGACCCCACGATCTCCCGCACCACCCGCGGATCGGAGATGTACTCGAACGCATCCGGCAGATGATCCCCGTTCCCCGCGTTGTGGTTGAACACCACCAGGCGCTGGTCGTACATCCAGAAGTCCGCGTGCGGCAGCATGATGCCCGACGCCTGGCGGCGCGGCAGCCACCGCACCTCCTCCCCCGCCTCCACGTTCTCATCCGTCACCGCGTACTCGTACCGGATGAACTCCGACACCGGCTCCGACACGATACGCGCCCGCCGCACCCGCACCCCACGGGCGACCGCGTCCCCGATCAACCGATTCCATCGGCCACCATCATCTACCCGGCCAGAGCCCCCGGCCTGCCAGTCCGCGAACCCCTCACTCGGCCCGTATTGTTCGCGCATCTCCAGATGCACCGCAGACCGTGTCGCCTTCGCCAACAGATCCGCGAACCCGGGCTGCCCGTGCCCATGCAGGCCCTGTTCGTAGTCACTCACCGCGTCGGCGATCATCTGCCGCATCGATGCCGGAAGCCACACCACCGCCTCGTCCTGCGCGATCGCCCCGTGCTCCCGGATCAGTGCCAGGACCGCCGGGTCGGAGACGACCCGGCCCTGGAACAGACAGTCCCCGGTCACGGGGTCGACGAATACCGCGGGGCAGTACTCCTTCTCCGATTGTGGATCTTGCCCGATGAAATCCAGACGCTCCGGACTGCTCATGCTGACTCCATTCGACTCTGCTTGTCACGAGAATCGCCCTCCCGCCGCCGGACGGTCAAGAGCCTCCAACGCCGCCACGATCAACCCCCGTGCCCGCTCCCCATGCACCGCGATCCGCGCGAACCGCTGCCACGCCTCCACATACAGCCGAACGTCCTCGGGCATCGTCAGATTCAGATACCCACTGATCAACTCCACCGACACCAAATCCGTGTCGTTCATCGAGAACGACTCCCCGGCCACCGCCCCCAGCCGCTCCGCCACGCGCGGAATGATCCCCAACGACACCGTCGGCCACGGCATCATCTCCAACAGCTGCCGCAGCTGCTCGGCGTGCACCTCCACTGGCGCCAATCGATACCACAGGACGTCCTCCTCCAGCAGGAACACCCACCGCGCATCCGGCCGATGCAGGCATTCCTGCCGTGCGAGCCGCGCCTCGACCGCCTCGGCCACGTCATCGACCGGAACGTGTTGCTCCAAGCGGACCCGGGTCAGCAGGTAGGTCATCATGCCGCGCGTCTGCAGCAACCCCGGCGGAACCCGCGTCTGATAGACCCGATGCAGCCGCAGTTTCCAGTACTCGTCCCGAACCCGCTCTTGCCGAACCTTCAACCCACCCCGGTTCAGCTCCGCATGGGTCGCCCACATACTGGCCGCCGCCGCCTGCTCGGCCAGCAGTTCCACCAACGCCTGGGGCTCCGCCCCGCAGACCGCACACCATAAGCGGACATGGTCGCCATTGATCGGCTTCTGGCCCTTTTCCACCATCGTGACCATCGCCGACGACGACCACCCGGCACGCCGCGCGAACTCCACGCCGGAGATCCGCGCGGCTACCCGCATCTGGCGTAACCGCTCACCCAGACGCTGCCGCGCGGCCTGAGCCGAAGACGACGGTGTAGCAGGCATCACCTTTATCGGATTTTGTCCGAGCCGGGCCCACAGCGCACGGCAACGGCGTTGTGAGGTTGCGGCATAGTGACGATTATTTCCTCATTGGATCCGCGTATTTATCGCCGACCAAGACCCACACGCTCAGCACTAGAGCCTAGTACCAGGTCACGGCGCCTCGGGGTCGAGGAAGGCGAGGATGTTCCTTTGCCGAAGGAGGCCTGTACGGAGTGAGGTCACGGCGCGTGCTGCTATGGCGCGTCAGTGTCGTCCGGTCGCGACAGGATCGGACTCGCAGGCGTATCCGGTCGCGAAATCGACTCTGCGGTGGCAAGGTGGGCGGCTTCCGCGTTGTGGGCGGTGAATCGCCAGCGGGCCCAGACCGTCTTACCGGGTCCGTCCGGCGGTCTGGTGACGCCGTGATCTTCGGCGAGGATGGCGACGATGGCCAGGCCCCGGCCGTGGACTGCTTCGACGTCGAGGGCAAGTCGGCGGGGTTGCTGGGGACCGTGATCGGACACGCGGACGTATAGATCCTGGGTTCCTGCCCACAGTGAGAGTCTGATGGGCGGCTCTCCGTAGGTGACGGCGTTGGCCAGCAGTTCGGCGACGACGAGAACCACATCGTCTGCGAAGTCCTGGATGCCCCAGCTGATGAGGGTCTTCATGACCTTGTGACGGGCGCCGCTGATCATTGCCAGGTCGTCGGGCAGATCCCAGCAGACGGTACGCAGGCCAGTTGGCTTCTCGATCATCGAGGCTCCTTGACGTGGGGGTGGCGTCCATCCCGGTGCGCGACGGGGCTGAATGGGCTGATCGGCATGCTGGGTAGGAAGCAGGGTGGCGTCCTCCGCCTGGCGCATCAGCGTGCGTAGTTCATATGCGGTCGATGCATGGAGCAGCAGGGCCTCGGGGACGGGCCAGGTCGCCGCAGCGTAGAAGCGCCGCGCACCGACGCCGTACCACACCATCCACGCGGGCTCCATCTGATCAAGCTGCTCCGATGATGCCCTGGCGGCAGGGTCCCATCTGCGAGCGGTGACCTCCTCGGCGGGCCTTCCGTGTCGATGCCGACCTCGCGGACGCTGAGTTGGATCGGTCCGTCTCACACGGCCACCGCCTTCCCGGGTATCCCCATCAGCCCTACCGTCACGATGTGCTTCCGCTACGCTGCACAGAGTAATGCTGATTAGATATCACGACGATGCAGGTCTGCATATTGGTTTCCTGCATCCGACCGAAGGAGGACGGTGGCGTTGACTGCCGGCTACAGCCCGAGCGTTCGCGGGCGTCAACTGATCAGCGAGTTGAAGCGCTTGCGAGAAGGCGCTCAGTTGATCCAGGCCGAGGTGGCGGAGCGCCTTGACTGGCACCCGACCAAGGTGTTTCGCATCGAAACCGGCCGTACCAGCCCACATCCCAACGATGTTCGTGCCCTGCTCGACCTGTATGGATTGACCGATCAGGGAGAACGCGATGGTCTCATTGACTTGGCGCGAAACGCTCGCAAACGTGGCTGGTGGTATGCGTATCGCGACATCCTGCCCAGCCAGTACCAGGTGTATATCGGACTGGAGTCCGAAGCCGCCTCAATCCGCAGTTTCGAACTCGCGGCCGTAAACGGTCTGCTGCAGACGGAGGAGTACGCGCGGGCCCTGATGGCCAGCGGACCGCAAGAGCTTGAACAGGAAGAGATCGAACGCCGAGTCGAGGTTCGGATGACCCGACAGAAGATCTTGGAGAAGCCCGACGGGCCCCAGCTCTGGGTGATCCTCGACGAGGCTGTGCTGCGGCGACCGGTCGGCGGACCCGACATCCTGCGCGCCCAGCTGCGCTGCTTGTTGGAGGCATCCGAGCGGGCGAAAACCACCATTCAGGTAATCCCCTTCAGCCTCGGTGCCCATCCTGGCATGATCGGTCCGTTCTCCTTGCTGGGATTCCCGCAACCCACCGATCTCGACATCGTCTACATGGAGACGATCGCCGGAAACCTCTATGTGGAGGAGTCGGGCGAGGTCGCTCGCTACGTCACGGCATTCGATCACTTAAGGGCGGAAGCTCACAACGTTCGGAAAGCGCGCGATATGCTCAACGCGGCCATGCATGACCTCGAATGATCGGTACGAGGAGGTGTGAATTGCCAGAGCGAGACCTGCCTGCCGTCGTGTGGCGCAAGAGCACGCGCAGCCAGCAGAACGGCGCGTGCGTAGAAGCGGCATTTTGCGACACAAGAGTGGCTATTCGGGACTCTAAGGATCCTGATGGGCCGAAGATCATGTTTGCCAAGAGCCGGTGGAATGCCTTCATCCGTGGGCTGAAAGATGGCACCATGCAGATCCGGTCATAACGCGCAGACGTGGTGGTCCGGGTGGTAAAGGTCGTCGTGCCTTGCTCACAGCGGCGATGCGGGACTCCCGGGAAGATGCCCGTTTGCGAGCACTGAGCCGGTGGCGCGTGTGGGGAGCAGGGTGGGCGGACACCCTGCTCCCCTTTACGGGGCCTCGGGGTCGAGGAAGGCGAGGATGTCTCGGTCGCCTCTGTCGCGGAGGCGGGTGAGGACTTCGTCGCGGGTGGCGCCGTCAGGGAGGCCGATGCGGGCGCCGATCAGGCGGAGGGCTTCGGCCTCCGAGGCGACGGGGGCGGTGTAGCCGATGAGGTGCAGGGCCATGTTGATCGGGGGGAGGCCGGGGGCGGCCTGGGGGAGGTAGCGGGTCAGCAGCTCGCCGCCGTCGGAGACGGTGAGGAAGATCGAGTCGCCCTCACCGGCGTTGTAGTCGGCGAGGACGGCCCTGATGGAGCCCATCGTGGGCTGGTTGTGCCAGCTGATCACGACGTCGCCGGACGGGGTGGAGGTGGTGAGCGAGCCGCCGGGGGCCATGCCGAGGTGGGCGGCGAAGCCGGTCGGCAGCGGGGAGCCCGAGCCGCGCAGGTGCTCGGCGTTCACGTCCACGCGGTGCCACCAGCGGCCGTCTCTGCTGCGGAACGAGCGGCGGGTCATCGACACGTCGCGGCGCGGGTGGTAGGGCTCGGCCTGCTCGGGGGCGGCGACGCGGATCCACCCCCGCTGGGTGCGCTCGAAGCCCGGGCCGCCCGCGTAGGCGCGCACGGAGCTCTCGCTGACCTCGTACCGCGCGGTGAGGTTGGCGACGATGCTGTTCACCGAGGCCTCGCCGCCCGCGCGCTCGATCTCGCGGACGATCATCTCGCGGATGCCGATGTACTCCTCGCCGCCCCAGCGCGACAGCCCGTACCGGTTCCTGTCGACGCGCAGGAAGCGGTCGTCGGCGGTGAGCTGGTTGCGGATGCCGACCAGGCTGTAGTCCTCGCCGATGCGCGCCTGGATCTCCTCGGGGCTGAGCGGCGCCTCGGCGACGGCCAGCACGGCCTCGGCCTTCTCGTTGACGCTGCGCGGCCAGGGGACGACGTGGCCCTCCAGGATGCGCAGCTGCGGGACCGAGGCGAGCCACCGCTCGGCGACGTCCTCGCGGACGCCGAGCTGGGCGACCATCGACACCGCCTCGGGCAGCTTCACCGGGCCGCCGGTGAAGAGCTGACGCGTCTTCTCCTTGAGCTCGTCGGCGCCGCCGGCGACCAGCCAGCCGTCCACCTGGTCGTACCCGGTGAGCAGGGTGCGGATGAACCGCCAGGCGGGCACGCCGAGCGTCGCCAGGTCCGTGCGGTGCCAGGGCGCCGCCGCCGCGAGGTCGTCCGCGGGGACGGCAGAGCCGAGGCGGCCGCGCAGCCAGGCGAGGTGAGCGGCCAGCGGGGTGGCCTCGGGCGTGGACAGGCGGGCCTGGACGTGGTCGCGCAGGTCGCGCTCGATCTGGCGGATGCGCTCGCGGGTGACCGAGAAGCGCTGCGCCAGCTCGTCCAGCGTGGCGCGGCGCTCGGCGTAGACGCGGTCGCGGGCGATGGCGCGCTGCCGGTCGTCGAGGACGGCGAAGATCTCGTCGATCAGCTCGGGGATCGGCCGGTCGCCCTTGGCGGGCGCGGCGGCGGTGGCGGCGTCGCGCGCGGCCGAGGCGTTGTCGGAGGCCAGCAGGCGCTCCAGAACACCGGTGAACACGGTGAGCGCCAGCTCGCGGTCGTCGGCGACGCGCAGCCCCTTGTCGGGGTCGGTCATGCGGAGGAGGGGGAGGATGTCGCCGAGCGGCAGGTGTCCCCAGCAGGCCGTGGCGAGGTCGGCGAGCCGGGCCGCCACCTGGGCGGTTCCGATGACCAGGCAGGCCCGGTCGATCGGGAGCGCCTGCCACCACGCCTCCGGTAGGCGGGGGTCGCTCGCGATCGGCTCGACCTGGCCAGGTGCGGTCCAGCGCAGGGGAGGCACGATGTCGCTAAGGCTCAAATTCATGGGGGTCCAACCGGAACGGGGCTTGGGCGGGACGAGACGGAGTCTTATCCGCGGTTCAGGTTATTGGGTCATGGCGGCAGAAAGGGACTTGCTCGGCCCGAATAGGACAGGTACAGCCTCTCGGTGGCCCGCATGCAGGCCATGTAGAGCAGCCCGCGTTCGCGCTGCACGTCGTGGGCGCGGGCCGTCGGGTCCTCACTCGCCGGGGTCAGGGTCTCGGGCGCCGGGACCACGCCTTCGGCGACGCCGACCAGCGCGACCCGGCGGAACTCCAGCCCCTTCAACCCGTGCATCGTGCTCACCCGCACGGACAGCCGGGCCTCGGTGAGCGCCGCCTTGGCGCCCCGCACGATTTCGCCCGTGCGCGCCGCGACGGCGATCTCCTCGGTCGGGACGCCGTCGTTGATCCACTCGCGCAGATGGTTGACCAGCCCGGCCAGCTCGGCCTCGTGCGAGGCGTACTCGCGCACGGCCGGGCGCGCGCCGGGGTGGGTGGAGCGGAAGCCGTACAGGTGCACCACCCCGTCGACCAGGCCGTCCGCCGCGTTCCCGCCGCGCAGCCGGATGCCCCAGGACAGGATCTCCTGCGGCAGCCGGTGGCAGATGGTGAGGTGGTGGATCTCCGCCTTGATGCCCAGCGTGCTGAGCGCCACGCGGGTGTCGAACACGCGCTGGTGGGGGTCGCCGACGATGAACAGGTCGTTGGCCGCGGGCGGTACGGCGGCCCGCAGCAGCCGCCACTGCGCCGGGTGCAGGTCCTGCGCCTCGTCCACCACGATGTGCCGGTACGGCTCGCGGGCGGGCCCCTGGTCGTCCAGGAGGTCCCCGGTGGTCCTGCCGAGCAGCGTGGAGGCCTCGGCGGCGAGCTGGAGCAGCGTGCGCCTGCCAGAGGCACGCAGGCGCTCGGTGACGTGCTCGATGGCCTTCCACACGGCGGTGCGCTGCTCGTGGTCCAACTCGACGCTGCGGCGGTCGCGGGCCGCCTCCAGGTACTCCTGCACGGTGCACAGGTTCTGCGCCAGGATGACCTGCTCCCACTCGCGCAGCAGGAACGCCGCGCTGTGCTCGTCGCCCGTGATGCGCGCGGCCTCCTGCCACAGCGCGGCCAGGTCCGGCCCGCCGACCAGCAGCGGGGGACGGCCCTCGGCCTCGGCGACGATGCGGTGGGCCAGCCGGTCGACGTTGCCGACCTCGATGCGCGCGCGGACCTCCGGGTCGTCCACCAGCACGTCCAGCTTGGCGGAGGCGTCCCCGGCGACGTTCTGGGAGAAGGTGAGGAACAGGACGCGCCCGGCGCCGGCGCGGGCGAGGTGCCTGGCGCGGTGCAGGGCCATGAGCGTCTTGCCGGTCCCCGCGCCGCCCGTGACGAGCACCGGGCCCTCGTAGAGCTCCTGGTGGGCGAGCCGGTACTGCGTGGGGTACAGGAACGTCGCCCAGTGCGGGGTGGCGAGGATGCGGTCGAGTGTCCCGGGGTCGGGCACGAACACGGCCCGGTCGGGGGTGCGTTCCAGGGCGGCGGGCAGGTCGGTGACGTCGACGGAGGTCACGGGCACGGCGACGCGCGTGTCGAGGGCCCGCCGGGCGTCGGCGACCGAGCCGCCGCAGCCGAGGGCGAGCAGCGGGGCGTACTGGCTCTCGGGCAGGAGGGGTTCCAGGGCTTCCAGGTTCGCGTCCGTCGTGATCAGCCGGACCAGCGGGATGACCTGCGCGTCGATGCCCAGCCCGAGCAGGTCGCCGTCGCAGACGTGCGCGAACAGCCGCAGCTCGGTCGAGCCGGCGGAGCGGCGCAGGGCCGGCTCCACGCGGTCCAGCGCCTCGGCGTCCCACACCTCGGCCACGCCGATGGCCGTGTTCACGGCGAAGCGGTGCCGCTGGGCGAACGACCACGCCTCGGCGTCGGGCAGCACCGTCAGCAGCCAGTACACGTCGCGCTGGCGCACGACCACCCCGCGCAGCCGGTCCGCCAGCCTCAGCGTCGCCACGCGCGCGTCGCGGGTGTTGCGGACGCGCTCCGGATGCGGCGCGGAGGCGGTGTTCAGCAGGAACCGGCGCAGCGCGACGACGGAGTCCCGGCGCGCGGACCGGTCCAGGGCGTCGAGGTCCCGGGGGACGTCGGGGGCGATCGCCAGCCGGGGCACCGGTGTTCCCGTCAGACCATCAGGGACAGCAGGTCGCGGTCCCCGCGTTCGCGCAGTCGGTTCATCAGATCGGGCAGCCCCACCGGTCCGGTCATGCCGATGCGGGTGGCGAGGACGCGGATCGTCTCCTCCAGGGTCTCGGGCGCGCCGTTGACGGTGTACCCGGCGAGTCGCAGGGCCTGCGTGTTCTTGTCGGCGTCGGCGGGTGGCGGCGGGACCAGCCCGGCCCGCAGGACCTGGTCCTCCTCGGCGACCGTGACGAACAGGCTGGACCCGGGCTGGGCGTCCAGCTCGCCGAGCAGCGGGGCGAGCGAGTCGATGACCGGGCGGGCCTGCCAGGTCAGGGTGATCTCGCCCGCGGCGCTCATGACGGTGTGGCTGTCGCCGGGCGACATGCCCAGATAGGCGGCGAATCCGCTGGGGATCGGGCATTCGGCGCCGCTGATCTGCTCGGGGCCGACGTCGATGCGCAGCCACCACAGGCCGTCCGGGTGCCGGAAGCACTTGCGGGTCATCGAGACGTCCTTGAGCTGCCCGGTGGGAGGCGTGCCCTCCTGCTCGGGGGCGGCGGCTTCGGCGGGGGGCTGCTCCGCGCCAGCGGAATTAGCGGATTTATCCGGCTTTTTCGCGCTTTGGATGCGGAGCTGGGGGACGTCCTCCAGCCACTCCTTCGCGACCTCGGGGTGGATGCCCAGCGTCGAGACCAGCTCCAGCGCCCGCGCCACCGTCGGCGGCCGCTCGGCGTTCAAGATCAGCGAGCACGTGCGTTCGCGCAGGTCCGCGATATCCCCGGCGACCAGCCAGTCCTCCTGCACGGTGTAGCCGGGCAGCGTCGCCAGCACGAACTGCCACGCCGGGATGTCCAGCGACCGCAGCTCCCTGGTGTGCCACGGGGCGGCGCCCACCAGGCGCGCCTTCGGGGCGGCGAGGCCGAGCGCGCCGGGCAGCTTCTCCAGGTACTGGGTGTACGGGGCCGCGGCCGGGCTGTCCAGCCAGGCGGCGAGCCGCTCCCGCAGGGCCTCCTCGCGCGCCACGATGTCCTCGGCCGCCACGGCGAACAGCTTCGCGAGCTCCTCGGGGGCCGCGGGCTCGTCGCTGAAGACCTGGATCTGCGCCACCGTCCACGTCTGGTCGTCCAGATCGGCGAACACCGAGTCGATCAGCGAGATCATGTCCGGCTCCCCGACGGCGATCTCGTCGGTGCTCGTGCCGGTACGGGCCTGCGGCGGCGCGTCCGCCTCCTCGCCGTCCGGCGCGGCCTCGGCGCCCTCGGCGGCCTCCTGGGAGTGCGTCGGCTCGTTCTCCGCCTCGTCCGCCGCGTCCGCCGCGTCCGTCGAGTCCGGCGCGGCCTCGGAGCCGGACTGCTCGACGGGCACCGCGGTCTCGGCGACCTGAGGGGCCGGCTGTGTCCCCGGCGCGGGCCGCGGGCCGAAGGGGTCCGGGTCGAACGGCTCGGGCTCGGGCACGAACGGGCGCGGCGCCGGGCTGGGCGCCGGGCCGTACGCGGGCTCCTCACCGCCGAACCCGCCGAGCGGGTCTGGGCCGTACGCGGGCGGCGCCTCGAACGCGGCCGGTGGCTCGAACGCGGCCGGTGGCTCGAACGCGGCCGGTGGCTCGAACGCGGGCGGTGGCTCAAATGCGGGCGGCGGCTCGAACGTGGGCAGGGGCGGCGGGGGCTCGAACCCGGGCACGGGGATCGGCGGCGGGGGCTCCACGCCGAACCCCGTGCCGATGGGCGGCGGAGGCGCCGGACGCTCGGTGCGCGGTGGCGGGGTGAACATCGAGGCGCCCGCCCGCGCGCCGGCGGCGTCCCTGGACGCGTGCTGCTCCAGCGCGGCCTCGGCCATGCGCGCCGCCGCGAGGCCGAGCGGGTCGCTGCTCTTCGTCGAGGCCGGCTGCCGCTTGGGAAGCTTGGGCAGGGGAGGGGCGGCGGGCGGCTCCGGCTCGGCGCGCCGCGCCGGCTCGCTCTCGGGCTGCGGGGTCTGGACCTGGGCAGGCTGGACCTGGGGGGCCGGGGCGTGCCCGTTCGCGGCCTGGGCGGCCGGGGGAAGGGGCGGCGTCTGGTCGCCGGTGACGGCGTCCGGGCGGTCGGCCGAGGTCAGCCGCGCGAAGACCGCGCTGAACAGGGCGGTCAGCACCGGGCGGGCCCGGATGAACGGCTGGTCGGCCAGCTCACGGCCGGTCAGCGCCAGCAGGCCGAACCAGGAGCCGACGCGGTCGAGCGCGATCGAGACCTGGGGGTCGTCCGCCTCGTCGGGGTCCATGACGTGCAGGGCGGGCAGGACGTCCCCGACGGCCGCGGCCGGCCAGTGTTCCAGGGCCAGCTCGGTGAGCAGGTCGCCGAGCGCCTCGGGGCCGAGCACGGCGAACACCCGGCTCATGGGGACCGAGCGCCACCACGCGTCCGGCAGGCCGGGCTGGTCGCGAAGCCGTGGGAACCCCGCGGCGTCGCTCCAGCGCAGCGGAGGCACGAGATCACTCAGACCGAAGTTCATCCCGTTTCCTCTCCGGTGCTTCCGTTGACGAGACCATAGTCTGGCAAATCGCTCGGGCTTGGACGGCGGTTAGGCTCTTACGGCGGCGAATCGCAGCCTCACATAGTCCGCCATCCAGCCCGATTCGCGGCGCAGCGCGGGCGCGGCCAGCTCGTTCACCCTTCTCAGCAAGGGTTCGACCGTCGCGGGCGGCACTCCGTCCAGCAGCGAGCCGGCGAACATGCGCACCCAGTCGGCGGCGCCGCCCGGGCACTCGTCGAGTGGGGTGGGCCGGTCGAAGTACTCCAGCAGCCGCACGGTGAACCCGCCCTGCTCCAGGCGGACGGCGTACTCGGCGGGGGTGGGGAAGTACCAGGGCAGGTCCGGCTCGGGCAGCCCGTACTCCCGCCAGGCGGTGAGCATCGCCGAGGTCAGCGCCGCGCAGTTCCCGGCGCCGCCCATCTCGGCGACGAACCGGCCGCCCGGCGTGAGCGCCATCCGGACGCAGCGGATCACCGCGTCCGGGTCGCGGCCCATCCAGTGCAGGGCGGCGTTGGAGAACACCGCGTCGTACGCCTCGCCGACGCGGAAGTTCGCGCCGTCCCCGACCACGAAGTCGACGCCCGGGTGCTGGAGGGTGGCGACCTCGATCATCGAGGAGGAGCCGTCCATGCCGAGGACGCGGGTGCCGCGGGCGGCGATGTCGGCGGTGAGCACCCCGGTGCCGCACCCGAGGTCGAGAATGTTCTCACCGGGCTGGGGGTCCAGGAGTTCGATCAGTGGCGCGCCGTGCGCCGAGACGTAGCCGAAGGAGCTGTCATAGGCGCGAGCGTTCCACCGCATCAAGCTCGGTGTGTCGTATCGCAAGGCCGATCAGCTCGCATTCTCCGCCATCGCTTTCCGTGTCGTGAGTAAAGACACTTTAGAGCCTTGTTGTGCTGGGGACACATCCGTCCGGAAGCTTCCCCGCACTCCCTCACGTACAGGCCCTGCGACGGCGATGGGCGGGCCGCTCACTTCATGGTCTTGGCCCAGTTCTCCTTCAGGAAGGTCTTGGCCTCGTCCGTCTGCGGGACGGAGAGCACGACCGGGGCGCCGGGCACCGCGGGCAGCCGGGCGGCGGCCTTCCGGTCCAGCGTGCCCTTCATCTCCAGCGCCTCCATGCGCGCCGGGCGGGCGAAGCCCTTGAGGAACATGTTCTGGACCTCGTCGGTGTAGAGGAACTCCTGCCAGAGCCGCGCGGCGGCCGGGTGCGGCGCCTTCTTGTTGATCGCCTGGACGTAGTAGGACGCGAGCACCGCCCCGGAGGGGATGACGACCTTCCAGGCCGGTTTGTCGTCGCCCGCGGTCTCCGCCGCCTTGGCCGCGTTCACGTAGTCCCAGTCGACGAGCGTGTTGGCCTGGGACGGCAGGCGGAAGCCGCCGCCCTGCTTCAGCTTGCCGAAGAACTCCAGCCCCCGCCTGGCCTCCGGCCTGCCTCCCTGGAGCGAGGCGGCCATGACGCCGTTGAACGCCGCCGCCGTCCGCAGCGGGTCGCCGGGAAGCGCCACGGCGTACCCGGGCTTGAGCAGGTCGGCGAAGCTCTTCGGGGCCGGGACCTTGCGCGGGTCGTACCCGATCGACATGTAGCCGCCGTACCCCGCGTACCAGTGGCCCTTGAGGTCCTTGACGGTGTCGGGGATGTCCTGCCAGGCGGCCACCTTGTACGGGGCGAACCGCTGGGCGTTGGCGATGGCGACGTCCATGCCGAGGTCGAACACGTCCGGAGCCTGCCCGGCGGGCGCGGCCTTGGCGACGTCGATCTCGCGCTGGCTGCTCGCGCCGGGCTCCACGACGGTGACGCGCACCCCGTACTCGCCGGAGAAGCGGTCCATGATCGCGCCGTAGTCGACCCACTCGCGCGGGACGCCGACGAGGGTGAGCGCACCCTCCTTGCGCGCCGCCTCGACGAGCCTGTCCAGGGTGCCGAAGCCCTCGGCCAGGCTCGCGGCCCGGGGGTTGACCGGGGGGAGCTTCTTCTCGGTGGTGGTCGCCGAGGAGCACCCGGCGACGGCGGTGGCGAGGAGCGCTATGGCGGCGGTACGACGTGGAGTCACGAATCGCATACTCGGTGTGAGATCGGCTCGCGTCGAGGAGGCACGCGGTGTTTGGCCCGGCATTGGGGGTGCTTTGGGCGGGACGGGTGTTACGGCCTCCTCCGGTTCGCGCCGCGTTCCGCCGTGTCCGTCCGCCTGCGCCCGCTAATGTCGGCCTATATCGCCTTATATCGGCCTATGCCCGCTTGGGTCCGCTCGTGCCGGGCGGGCCGGCCGGTACGACCTTGGCGGCGACGACCAGGCGCTCGGGGATCTCGACCAGCGTGCCGTCCCGTTTGCGCACCCGGAGCACCCCCTCGGCCCAGGATTCGAGCACCCCTACGGTGTCGCGGAACCCTTCGGGATCGCGGCGGCGGACGGTGATCCTGTGACCGACGTCCGAGGGAGATATCGAGATGACCAGCCTGCCGCCGAAACCGGACGTCACGCGGTTTGCCCCCCTCCCGTTCCAGCCAAGTGCCGGACACGGCAATACTAGGTTCTGCAACCCGCGGTCGAGTCGTGCGAAGGCGCGGAGAAGAAGGAGTCCGAGGTGACCTACGTCATCGCGCAGCCTTGCGTGGATGTCCTGGACAAGGCGTGCATAGAAGAGTGCCCCGTCGATTGCATCTACGAGGGCAACCGCATGCTCTACATTCACCCAGACGAGTGTGTGGACTGCGGCGCGTGCGAGCCGGTCTGCCCGGTCGAGGCGATTTTCTATGAGGACGACACGCCCGACCAGTGGAAGGATTTCTACAAGGCGAACGTCGAGTTCTTCGAGGACCTGGGCTCGCCCGGCGGCGCGTCCAAGGTCGGCAAGATCAACAAGGATCACCCCATCGTGGCGGCGCTGCCGCCGCAGGCCGAGGAGCACTGAGCCCGGCCAGTCCGTGATCACGAGGTGCCGCTGGGTACCGTGACTTTCGGTCGCGGTACCAGCCGGTGTCGTGAGCTCGTCTGCGTTTTGAACCACCGGGGGTGATTCGGTGATCGCTCTGCCCGATTTTCCGTGGGACAGGCTGGCGCCGTACAAGCAACTGGCGCTCGCCCATCCGGGCGGCATCGTCGACCTGTCCGTGGGCACGCCCGTGGACCCGGTCCCGGCCGTGGCCCAGGAGGCGCTCGCGGGCGCGTCCGACAGCCCCGGGTACCCGCTCACCCACGGTACGGAGGAGCTGCGCCGGGCCGCCGCCGGCTGGCTGGCGCGCCGCCACGGCGTGAGCGTCGACCCCGCCGACGTCCTGCCGACGATCGGCTCCAAGGAGCTGGTCGCCTGGCTGCCGACCCTGCTCGGCGTGGGCGCGGGGGACCACGTGGTCATCCCGGCCCTGGCCTATCCGACCTACGACGTCGGCGCGCGTCTCGCGGGCGCCACGCCGTACGCCTCCGACGGTCTGCTGGGGCTCGGGCCCGAGCGGGTGCCGCTGGTGTGGGTGAACTCGCCGTCGAACCCGACCGGGCGCGTGTTGCCCGCCGAGCATCTGCGCAAGGTCGTGTCCTGGGCGCGCGAGCGCGGCGCGGTGGTGGCCTCCGACGAGTGCTACATCGAGCTGGGCTGGGAGGAACGGCCGGTCTCGATCCTGCACCCCGACGTCTGCGAGGGCTCCCACGAGGGGCTGCTCGCGGTGCACTCGCTGTCGAAGCGCTCGAACCTCGCCGGGTACCGCGCGGGGTTCGTCACCGGCGATCCCGTGCTGATCAAGCGGCTGCTGGAGGTCCGCAAGCACGCCGGCATGATGATGCCGGCCCCCGTCCAGACGGCGACGGCGGCCGTCCTCGCCGACGACCGGCACGCCGACGAGCAGCGCGAGCGGTACGCCGCGCGGCGCGCCCTGCTGCGTCCGGCGCTGGAGAAGGCGGGCTGGCGGGTCGACCACTCCACGGCCGGGCTCTATCTGTGGGCAACCGATGAGCGCGGGTGCTGGGAACAGGTCCAGGCGCTCGCCGAAATGGGCATTTTGGTTGCGCCGGGCGACTTTTACGGGCAGGCCGGTTCCTCGCATATCCGAATCGCCATGACGGCCAGTGATGAGCGGGTCAATGCGGCGCTGCTTCGGCTCCAGTAGTATCCCGCGGCATGACCGTTGTGGTCGTGCTCGCAGTGGGCGCAGCCATCATCGTCGTCGTACTGGGCGTCTACCTGGGTACGCGACGACGCCCCGAACGGAAGGCTCGTCCGGCTCCCAGACCTCCTGAGCCGGCACGCGAGCCCATGCCGTCGCACCCGGCATTCGCCCGCCCGATCGTCATCGACCCGGAATCCCTCGACCCGCGCACCATCAAGGTCGGCGACACCGTCGACCGGCAGGGGGTGCGGGCCCGCGTCATCGGCGCCCTCCACCTGTCGTGGCAGGGCGACCAGTGGACCGAGTACCTCCTGGAAGACGGCGCGCGCGTCTACCAGTGGCTCTCCGTCGAGGAGCACGAGGGCGCCACGCCCGACGACCCGCCGCACCTCGAGGTCTACCTCTGGACGCCCGTGCCCACCCAGGGCATGGTGCCCGCCAAGAGCATGCTGATCATGGAAGGCGTCGAGTTCTACCCGATCGAGCGCGGGACCGCCGCCTTCCGCTCCGAGGGCACCACCGGCTACCCCGAGCGCGGGCTGGTCGACTTCGCCGACTACCGGGCCGCCGACGGGCGCCTGCTGAGCTTCAACCGCGTGCAGGGGCAGTCCTGGACGGCCGCGTACGCGCAGCCGCTGGCCCCGGGGTCCCTCTACGTCGAGCGGATGCTCTGACGCCCCCTGGGGAGCCTTCTCAGGCCAGGTCCACCCGGCCCGCCACGGCCTTGCCGTCCGTGAGCCAGCCGTCGTGGCCCGAGGCCGACTTCCACGTGACCCCGGCGTAGCTCACCTGGCGCAGGGAGTACTCGCGGGCGTTGGCGACGGACCAGGCGGCGATCAGCCAGCCCCGGCGCTCCGAGCTCGCGTCGATCCGCGTGCCGTCCCCGGCGGCCTGGCCGGCGCCGGCCTCGCCGAGGTCGCCGAGCGCCCGTGCGAGATCCTTGCGCGCCTTGGCGGGCTGCGGGGCCGGCGGCTCGTCGGCGACCGGGTACCAGCAGTGGACGCCCTTCGGCACCCGGCCGAGGAACCCCGCCGCGAGGATCTTGGCGTCCGCCTCGTGCGCGGCGTACGCCGAGCCGTCGGCCGACCGCTGCACCGCCTGGGCGGCCTCGTGCAGCGGCAGCTTCTGGTAGCGCTTGACCTTGACCAACGCCGCGAAGAACTTCTGCGTGGCGTACACCGGGTCCTGGAGCTGCTTGACCGTGCCCCAGCCCTGGGAGGGCCGCTGCTGGAAGACGCCCACCGAGTCGCGGTCGCCGTACGGCAGGTTCAGCAGCTTGGACTCCTGGATCGCGGTCACGTAGGCGATCTCGACCGCGCGGTCGGGCAGCTTGCGGCGCGTGGCGACGGCGGCGATCGTGGCGGCGATCTGCGCCTGCTCGATCTCCAGGTTGAGGACCCCGGACGTGCCCTTCACCTGGCAGAACTCGCCGAGCGGCTTCGCCTTGTTCAGAAGGTGATAGACGCCGTAAAACAGGGCGCCTGTGAGCACGACGACGATGCTGATGATCGTCAGGACCGCTTTTGAGAATCGCCGTGCCACGGCAAGAACCTACCGGTCCCGCCGACATGGCGTTGCGGGACTAAGCTCGCAGACCATGAGCGAGACCTTCGAAAGCCCATTGCCCGCCACCGTGGACGAGTTGTGGGAGAACCGCGCAGAGCTGTCGCCCGAGGACGGCGAGGCGCGCGGCGTGATCGTCGGCGCGGTGGACATGCTGGACACCGGCAAGGCCCGGGTCGCCTTCGTGGACCACACCTCCGGCGACGTGATCGTCGACGAGCGCGCCAAGCGGGCCATCCTGCTGAGCTTCCGCGTGCTCGGCATGGTCAGGAGCCAGGTCGGTGACTTTCATCACAACGACCGCATCCCGTTGAAGACCTCCCTGGAAGGCGTGCGCGTGGTCCCGGGCGCGATCGCCCGCTGGGGCGCCTACCTCGCCTCCGGCGTGGTCCTGATGCCGTCGTACACCAACATCGGCGCCTACGTCGACAGCGGCACCATGGTGGACACGTGGGCCACGGTCGGCTCCTGCGCTCAGATCGGCAGCAACGTGCACCTGTCGGGCGGCGTGGGCATCGGCGGCGTCCTGGAGCCCCCGAACGCCGTGCCGGTCGTGATCGAGGACGACGCGCTGATCGGCAGCCGCTCGATGATCGTCGAGGGCGCGCGGGTCGGCAAGGGCGCCGTGGTCGGCGCCGGGACGATCCTGTCGGCCTCCATGCCGGTCATCGACGTCGAGACCGGTGAGGAGATCAGCCGGGGACGCATCCCCGACTGGTGCGTCGCCGTCGGCGGCACCCGCGCCAAGGAGTTCCCCGGCGGCACCTTCGGGCTCCCCTGCGTGCTCGTGCTCAAGCGGCTCGCCCCCGGGCAGCGCCACGACAAGGCCGAGCTGAACGACGTGCTGCGCCAGCACGGCGTCAACGCCTGAACCGGGGAGGGGGACGATGACGGCGCCGCAGGCGAGGCCGCTCGACCTCACGGGCGACGTCCGGGCGCTGACGGCCGCGCTCGTGGACGTCGAGTCGGTCAGCGGCGGCGAGAAGGTCCTGGCCGACGCGATCGAGGCGGCCCTCGCGCCGCTCGCGCACCTCACCGTCGTCCGCGACGGCGAGGCGGTCGTCGCGCGCACCGAGCAGGGCCTCGCCGAGCGCGTCGTGATCGCCGGGCACATCGACACCGTGCCCCTCGCGGGCAACCTCCCGTCCCGCGTCGAGGGCGACCTGCTGTACGGCTGCGGCACCTCGGACATGAAGAGCGGCGTGGCCGTCGCGCTCAAGCTGGCCGCCGGGGTGCCGAGCCCCGCCAGGGACGTCACGTACGTCTTCTACGACTGCGAGGAGATCGAGGCGGCCCGCAACGGGCTGGGCCGCCTCGCCCGCACCCGGCCCGACCTGCTCGCCGCCGACTTCGCCGTCCTCATGGAGCCCACCGACGGCGAGATCGAGGGCGGCTGCCAAGGCACGCTGCGCGCCGACGTCATCACCCGGGGCAAACGCGCCCACAGCGCCCGTTCCTGGCGCGGAGTGAACGCCGTCCACGCCGCCGCGCCGATCCTCGAGCGCCTCAACGCCTACCAGGCGCGCGAGCCGGTCGTGGACGGCCTCGCCTACCACGAGGGCCTGAACGCGGTGGGCATCGCGGGCGGGGTGGCGGGCAACGTGATCCCCGACGAGTGCGTGGTCACGGTCAACTACCGCTTCGCCCCCGACCGGTCGCCGGAGGACGCACGGCGGCACGTCCACGAGGTCTTCGAAGGGTACGAGCTGCGGTTCACCGACGAGGCCCCCGGCGCCCGCCCTGGGCTGACCCACCCGGTGGCCGCCGCGTTCACGCGGGCCGTCGGCGGCACCCCGCGCGCGAAGCTCGGCTGGACGGACGTCGCGCTGTTCGCGGGCCTCGGCGTGCCGGCCGTGAACTACGGTCCCGGCGACCCGGCGCTTGCGCACCAGCAGGGGGAGTACGTCTCGCTCACCAAGATCGTCGAGTGCGAGCGGCGGATGCTGGACTGGCTCGGAGCCGCCTGATCGGCTCCTGATCGTCAGGGCCTGCGACGTCCGCGGCGCGCCCACCGGCTCACGGCACAAAAGAAAGTGGCTTTCCTCGCCGGCCATTTGGCGGGGAAAGCCACTTTCAGTCCCGAGCAGCACCCTCGTCTCTTAGACGGGGGCTCCCGGAGAAACGGTTCCGCTGCTCCGGACAGATTTTCCAAGATTCTTTACACACTGCCGGGACCGTCCCGATGCGGGAGGGCATGTCTGCTCTCGCGGACGGTTAGCGTGGCCCGCATGCACAGAAACTCACGCGAGGAACGCCGTCAGGGCCCCTCCCTGGTCCGGGGCAAGATGGTGCCCAAGTCCACCTATGACGAGCGGCTCCTCGACCGCCGCGAGCCGGCCGACTGGCTGCACCAGGACCCCTGGCGG
Organism: Sphaerisporangium sp. NPDC051011; assembly: GCF_040653595.1. Classification (NCBI taxonomy): domain Bacteria; kingdom Bacillati; phylum Actinomycetota; class Actinomycetes; order Streptosporangiales; family Streptosporangiaceae; genus Sphaerisporangium; species Sphaerisporangium sp. NPDC051011. The sequence goes on from NZ_JBFAGG010000009.1 coordinate 248,612, forward strand.
GTGCTGCGCATCCAGGCCGAGTTCGTGGAGGGTTTCGGGCAACTCGCCGAACTGCCACCCGCCGTCACGGTCTTCGGCTCCGCCCGCACCCCCGCGAGCAGCCCCGTCTACGAGCTCGGCGAGCACCTCGGCAAGGCCCTGGCCCAGGCCGGGTACGCGGTGATCACCGGCGGTGGCCCCGGCTGCATGGAGGCCGCCAACAAGGGCGCCCGCGAGGCCGGGGGCATCTCGGTGGGGCTCGGCATCGAGCTTCCCTTCGAGCAGAAGCTGAACGACTACGTCGACCTCGGCATCGAGTTCCGCTACTTCTTCGTCCGCAAGACCATGTTCGTCAAGTACTCGCAGGCCTTCGTGGTCCTCCCCGGCGGCTTCGGCACCCTCGACGAACTCTTCGAGGCCGTCACGCTGGTCCAGACCGGCAAGATCACCATGTTCCCGATCGTCCTCCTGGGAACCGCGTACTGGCAGCCCCTCCTCGACTGGATCAACGAAACCCTGCTGGCCAACGGCATGATCTCCCCAGACGACCCCAAACTCCTCCACCTCACCGACGACCCGGACGAGGCCGTCCGCTACATCGTCGAAGGCCACCGCCGGGCCGGGCAGGCCGCCGTCGAGTCCCGCGTCCAAGCCGCCACCGCAGAGGCCGAGGGAACGTGACTCTACGGTTCACTTCTCTATTGAGGTCTGCGCCCCCGCTTGGCCTGAGGTGCATACACCCTCCTTCGTCCTCATTGGAGCCGCCTCTTTCAGCGTTTGATGAGGAAAGGGGGAAGTCGGTTGGGCGGCGCGTTGCGCTGATCGGTCGACGTCGCTGCCCGAATCGTCTCGGTCCAAACCGCCCGGGGTTGGAAAAGTGCGGAGTGTCCCGGCGCAGGCCGCGAACCCAGGCCGAGTATCGCTGCTCCAAGAAGCGATCCCTCTCGCTCGCGACTGGTTCGGACGGGCCGTCCGACGGCATCGGCGAGGAGTTGGGCGAAGATCGGGGAGCGGCTGATCACGCCGCCAGAGGCGATGAGTGTGTTGAGATCCGGGCGAGTACGGAGGAGCAGTTCGGTGAGTGAGACGAAGACCCCCAGAGCTCCGACGACGAAGGCGCGGGCGATGTCGTCGCGGTCGTGGTGTGCGCGTAGGCCGCGCAGTGACGCTGTCGCGCCGATGCGGTAGTCGGGGCCACGTTGCCCCGCGAGGTCGGGAACGGCGACGAGGCCGTCCAACGGGGGTGGCGCGCCATAGGCGAAGGCGAGAGGGTCGGCGATTCCGAGCGTGTTCCGCAGCCATTCGAGCAGGTTGCCCGCGTTCGATGCGGCGCCGCCAACGGCGGTCGGGCCGGAGGGGAGCCGGTAGCGCCAGAGGCCTCGCGGGACCGTCTCCGCAGGGGCGGAGTCGAGGATCATGCGGACTCCACCGGAGGTTCCGACGGTGACGGCGGCCTCGTGGTCGCCGACCGCGCCGACGCCGACGCTGCTGCAGAGTCCGTCGCCGAAGACCGGCAGCACGAGCGTATCCGCGAGGCCGAGCGCACGCCCCAGGCTTCCGACCGGGGCCGGGTCGACCCAGGCGGGGCCGAGCCGTGCGGGATCGAGGTCGAGGACGTTCAGGACTCCGGTGTCCCAGTCCGCGTCGTCCTGGGCCCACATGCCGGAGCCCGCGGCCATGTCACCGCTCCAGCCGATGTCGAGTCCGAGGGTGCGGCGCAGCAGCCAGCTGGGGAGGTCGGTCACCCGGGAGTCGCTGGGGATGCGGTCGCGGATGTGCCAGAACGCAGCCATCGGGTACGACGAGTGCACGTAGGACCCCGTCCGGCGCCGGTAGTCCTCCGCGTCGAGGTGGGCGTACAGCCCGTCAAGGGAGGCGTCCGGGCCGGTCGACTCCCAGGTGTAGACCTCGGTGAGCGGCTCGTCGCGGGCGTCGACCACGAGCACGCTGTGCCACAGGCTCGACACCGCGACGGTGCGGACACCGCGCAGGTTCAGGGACTCTAGGGCCTGACGAAGGAGCCGGCGCACGGGCTCGGCCGGGATGGTGCCCTCCGGGGATCGCCTGCCGCGGAAGTCGTAGCCGAGTTGCCTCTGCACGACCAGGCTCCCGTCCTGCTCGACGATACCCGCCCGAAGACTGCTGCTGCCGATGTCGATCGCGAGGACCCGTTCGGTCACCCTCGTCCTCCTTCGTTCCGCGGGAATCATCACCCTCGCCGCGGCGCGTGCCCAGAGCCGATCGCTCGGAATTGGTATGTGGTGGTCAGGCGATCCGGTGCTCCGACGTCCGTCGCCATTCGTCCCTTGGCGATTCGGTAGTCGTCCCAGGCACGGGCGAGCCGGGCGACGCCGTCGGCGAACACGTCAGCCCTCGGCCCGATGGCTAGTCGGAAGTAGCGGTCGCTGAGTCCGTCCGGGGATAGCGAGTCACCGGGGACGATCGCGACGCCGCGGCGGCGGGCCAGCTCGGCGAACGGTCGGGAGGCGCCGTGCGGCATCCGTACCCACAGCGTGATCGCCCCGTGCGCGGGCCCGACCTCGAACTCCGGCAGCGCGTGGCGCAGCACCTCCCGCGCTGCCGTGGACCGGTCGGCGATCTCGACGCGCCGGGCGGCGCCGACATCGGCGATCCGGTTGAGCAGCACCGCCGAGACGAGTTGGCTCAGCAGCGGCGTGCCGAGGTCGACGCGCGCCTTGGCCCGGGCTAGGCGCAGAATCGCATTCTCGTCGCCATGGATCCACCCGACCCGAAGTCCGCTCCAGAACAGCTTGCTCATCGAGCCGACGGTGAACACCGAGGCCTGGGGCGCGAGCGCAGCGAGCAGCGGCACCTCGGTGCGCAGCAGGTGTCGGCTGCTCGCATCCTCGATCAGGCTGCCGGTGAAGTCACGCAGCCCGCGAGCCAGCCGGCGCAGCTCGTCCGGGTCGGCAATCAGCCCCTCCGGCCCTAGCGAGGTGATCAGGTAGACCAGGGCAGGTTCGGACCCGCGGATGGCGTCTAGAACCACCCCGGCGCCCGTGGTCGAGAAGGACCGGCAGTGCCGGAGCACGACGGGCAGTTCGCGGACCAGGTCGAGCATCCCCGGCGAGGTCGGGTCCTCGACCAGCACCCCGTCCCCGGCGGTGAGCACCTGCTGGGTGAGCAGGAACAAGGCCTGCTGGTCGCCGGTGGTCACGAGGATCTGCTCGGGGGTTGTCGGTAGTCCGTCGGCGGTGAACATGTTGGCGATGGCCCGCCGCAGTGCGGGCAGTCCGGCAGGGGAGTAGCCGACCTGTTCGAGCAGCGGATCGGTCAGGTCCCGACGCAGCGAGCCGATTACCTCCGCCACCTCTGGCGCGGCGGGAAGTGACGCGGTGGCCAGGTCGACCACGGCGTCGTCCGCGGACAGCGCCGCCCGGCGCAGGGCGGCCTGGTGCGTCCGCGTCGAGGGATCACGGCCCGCCCCGGACACCCAGGTCCCCGACCCCTGCCTGCTGATGATCACACCTTCCGAACGCAGCAGGTCGTAGGCCCCGACGACGGTGCTGCGGCCCACCGCGAGCGCCCGGGCCATGTGCCGTTCTGCGGGCAGGATCGTGCCGGGCGGCAGATCGCCGCGGGCGATCGCGCGGCGCAGCGCGGTTGCGAGGCGGCGATAGAGGGGGCCGTCGTGGGTCGTCCAGTCGCTCACGACGTCCAGTACGGCGACCACGGTGCTCCGATCCAATCCGGCTGCATTGGCCCTGGCTGGACCCGGCCGGGACCGTGAGACTGGCCAATAGTGGACCCAGACGGTACCAGAGCGGGGCCAGAACGAAGGAGACGCCACAGCTATGCAGATCGGACTGGTCGGACTCGGCAAGATGGGCGGGGGGATGGCGTCGCGGCTGGCCAAGGCTGGGCTGGACGTCGTCGGGTTCGACATCTCCGCCGCTTCACGGGCCCGTGCCGTCGAGTCGGGAGCCCGGACCGTCGAGGACCTGACCGCGCTGCCGGCGGCCCTGTCCGGGCCGCGGGTCGTCTGGGTCATGCTTCCGCCCGGCGAGCTCACGCACGGGGCGATCGAGGACCTCGCCGGTGTGCTGGACGATGGCGACCTCGTCGTGGATGGCGGCAACAGCGACTTCCGGGACGCGCCCGGGCGGGCCGCGCTGCTCGCCGCGCGCGGGATCCGGTTCGCCGACATCGGGGTGAGCGGCGGGCAGTGGGGCTGGAAGAACGGGTACGGGCTGATGGTCGGGGCCGACGAGACGTCGTTCGCCGAGCTCGAGCCTGCGTTGTCGGCGCTGTCGGCCGACGACGGGTACTCTCGCGTGGGCGGGGTGGGCGCTGGGCACCTGGTCAAGGCGATCCACAACGGGATCCAGTACGGCCTGCTCCAGGCCTACGCCGAGGGGTTCGCGCTGCTCGAGGCGCACCCGGAGGTCGACAGCCTGGCTGCGATGTCGGCTTGGCAGCAGGGCAGCTCGATCCGCTCCTGGTTGCTGGAGCAGACCATCGAGGCGCTGCGAGAGAACCCCACGCTCGCTGACGTCGACTCCCGGGTGCCGGACTCCGGCATGGGCCGCTGGACCGCCGAGGAGGCGATCCGGCTCGCCATCCCGACGCCCGCGCTGTCCGCGGGTCTGCAGGCCCGGTTCGCCAGCCGCAGCGACGGCGCCCCGAACCGGCTGCTGGTGGCCGCCCGCGGCCGGATCGGCGGGCAGAAGGAGTGAGCGCCGTCGATGTCGCCAAGGCGAATGTCGCCGAGATCGCCGAGATCGTCGATGCCCTGGACTCGGCGGCGCTCGATGCCTTTGTCGCTGCCCTGCGGGACGCCCCGCGGTTGCACTGCACGGGCATCGGCCGCTCCGGGCTGTCTACGCGGGCGATCGCGATGCGGCTGATGCACATCGGCAAGGAGGCGTTCGTCGTCGGCGAGGTGGCGACCCCGGGCATCCGGGAGGGCGATTTGCTCGTCGCGGTCTCCTCCAGCGGGCGCGGCTCGATCTTGCGGCAGGCGCAGGCCGCGCGCGAGCGCGGCGCCCGTGTCGTCGCGGTGACCACCCGACCCAACGAGTTGACCGAGCTCGCCGAGGTGAGTCTGCTGCTCCCGGCCCGCGCGGAAGTCGAAACCCGCCAGCACGCCGGCTCATTGTTCGAGCAGGCCTGGCTCGTGGTGGGCGACGCCGTGTGCGCAGCGGTGCAGGCCGACCTCGGGGTGCCGAAAGAGGACCTGGACCGTAGGCACGCCAACCTCCAGTAGCCCGGACACGGGGAAGCCCCGCGCGGCATGACCGCGTGGGGCTTCCGTCGTGTGCGCCCAGCGAGCCCGTCGTGGAAGGGGCCGGTGAGTTCTGGTGAGTCCCACGGCGGAGCGTAGCGGCCGGTCGGCGCTCTTGTCGGAGGCGATGATCCCTGGTCTGGGGTGCTCGCTGTGGGAGGAGTTCGATGCGTTGATGGCGCGGGTGGCGCAGAACAACGGCTTGACGAACCGCCGGATGGGCCCGCATGTCCGGTGGTGTGAGAGGGGGACGGGCGACCCGTCCCCCTACTCGATTCCGGGCTCAGCTTGCGGCGGGGACCTCGGGACCAGTCGTGGCCGAGATGTCGCTGCGGAAGGTCTCTATCGCCAGCAGCGCCGACACGATGGTCACCACCGCCCCGCCCATGATGTAGAGCGCGACCGGCCAGGAGCCGCCGCCCGCGGCCACGAGCGCCGTGGCGATCAGCGGTGTGAAACCACCGACGATGGCCGAGGTGAGCTGGTAGCCAATGGACATGCCCGAGTAGCGGACCGTCGAGCCGAAGAGCTCGGCGAAGAACGCGGGCTCGACCGAGATCTGCACGCCCACCGCGACGGCGTACATCGCCACGATGGCGAGGATGATCCAACCGACCTGCCCGGTCTCGAGTAGCCAGAAGAACGGGAAGGCGATCACGAAGGCGAAGGTGGCACCGAAGATGAACACCTTGCGGCGGCCGATGTTGTCCGACGCGACGCCGGCGAACCAGATGACGGGCACGGCGAGCAGTGCCGCGATGGTCGTGGAGATGAGGATCTGTTCGCGGTCGACGCCGAGATTGGACACCGCGTAGCTCACAGCGAAGGTCAGCACGATGTAGCCGAGCATGTTCTCGCTGACCCGCATGCCCATCGCCAGTAGCAGGCTGCGGGTGTGCTTGCGGAACACCTCAACGAAGGGAACCTTGACGATCTTCTCCTGCTCCTTGGCCTGCTCATACGCATCGGTCTCGTTGATGCCGTGGCGGATGAGCAGCCCGACGACGACCAGGACCAGGCTGAGCAGGAACGGCAGCCGCCAGCCCCAACTCATGAACGTCTCCTCCGGCAACTGGGTGACCAGCGCGAAGACCCCGGTGGACATCACGACGCCGATGGCGTTGCCCATCTGCGGGAACGTCCCGTAGCGGCCGCGCTTGCCTTCGGGTGCCGACTCGATGGCGATGAGCGAGGCACCGCCCCACTCGCCACCGACGCCGAAGCCCTGCAGCAGTCGAAGCACCACCAGCAGGATCGGCGCCCAGACACCGATGGTGTCGGCGGTCGGCAACAGCCCGATAAGGGTCGTGGCGATGCCCATGATCAGCAGCGTAGCGACCAGGGCGGCCTTGCGGCCGAAGCGGTCCCCGATGTGGCCGAAGAAGAACCCGCCGAGCGGGCGGGCGAAGAAGCCGACGCCGAACACCGCGAAGCTCGCCAGCCTGCCGGCCAGCGGGTCGTCGGAGGGGAAGAACAGCGTCCCGAACACCAGCGCGGACGCCGTGCCGAAGATGAAGTAGTCGTACCACTCCACCGCAGTGCCGATGAGGCTCGCGGCGGCGGCTCGGCGAGGGCTCGTCCGCCCGGCCGTTCTGGTCATGGTCTGCCTCTTTCATGTACGTAGAGGCGGTGGTGGCACCGCGCTGCGCAGATCGTGCGCACCCGGGCGGGGGACCTGTAGTGCCAATGCCCGTGGATTGGTCCCATCTGTGGCAGGGACAGTCCAATTGCGTGGCGATTGGCCTCGGCAGCCCGTGCCGTGGCCGTCGATGATGGACGAATGCGCGCCGTGTCCTACCCCGAGCCCGAGTCCTTCGCCGTCGTCGAGCTGCCAGACCGTCCGTTGGCCGCCGGTGAGGTGCGCGCCCAGACCATCGCCGTGGGCCTGTGTGGCACCGACCTGCACCTGCATCACGGCGAGAACATGCCGGTCTACCCGCTGACGCCGGGCCACGAGATCGTCGCCGAGATCGTCGAGTGCGCGCCGGACGTCGACCCGGCCCGGCTGGGCGAGCGGGTCGCGGTGGACAACGTCATCTACTGCCTCCAGTGCGAGAACTGCCGGCGCGGTGACTTCAACTTCTGCCTGAACCGCCGCTCGCATGGTACGAAGCTGCCGGGCGGGTTCGCCGAGCACATCGTGGTCCCGGCCCGCAACTGTCACCCCATCGGGGACATGCCCACCGCGGACGCGGTGCTCATCGAGCCGACGGCGTGCGCGGTGCACGGCGTCGGCCTGCTGCGCATCCCCGCAGGCGCGTCGGTGCTGGTGGTCGGCGCAGGTCCGACCGGCCAGATCCTCGCGCAGCTGCTGGCGGGGGAGCAGACCTCTCGGGTCGTCGTGGCCGCGCCGACGCAGTGGAAGCTCGACATCGCGAAGCAGAACGGCGCCACCGACGCTGTGCTGCTCGACCGGGCCGACTTCTCCGCCGCCCGGGACCGTTTCACCGAGATCGCCCCGCTGGGCTTCGACGTCGTGATCGATGCGACCGGCGTGGTTGCGGTGATGCAGGAGCTCATCGGTCTCGTACGCTCCGGTGGCACCCTGATGCTCTACGGGATCAGCGGCCCGGAGGAGAAGCTGCCGATCCCGGCCTACGAGATCTTCCGCCGGCAGATCACCATCGTCGGCTCCTTCGCCCAGCAGCACGACTTCCCACGCGCCATCGCATTGATTCGCGCGGGCCGGGTCCGCAGCAGCGGCATCATCAGCACCACCTTCGCCCTCGACGACTACGCCGACGCCCTCGCCTCGCTCTCCGACCCGACCGTCCTCAAGGCGGTCGTGACCCCGAACGGGGACGCCCTGGCCTGACGCTGCGGAAGGGCGGGCGTCCGGCGGCGGTGCCGGCGTTGGCAGGGGAGGCAGGGGAGGCGGCGATGCCGCCGATGGCGGTCAGGGCGAGGGCGGTGACGACCAGTCGAAGAGCATGTCTTTCATGAGGCTCCTTCTACCTGCGGGCCGCCCAAAATTTTAAATAAAATTTACTAATAGCTTCGGCGCTCATTCAAGGGTTCGCCAGAGCGGCGCGCAAAGTTCGGTGGCCGCGTACGAGCGCCGTCCCGGGCGATCAGGTCGCTCGCCCGGAGAGCACGGCACTGAGTGCCGCGGCACCGTCGAGTAGGGCTTTGGAGCGAACCGCGATGTCGGCATCTCTGGCAGCAAGCGCGGAGGCGACGTCCTCCAATCGGCGGGCGCGCCGTAGCTCCGGGATGAGGGCCCGAAGGGGTGCGATGCGGTAACCGGCCTTGCGCAGTTGGTGAACGATCCGCGCATCCCGCACTTGGGTCGGTGTGTATCGGCGCGTTCCTCGCGCGGGGTCGCGGTCAGGGACCACGAGATCTTCCGCATCCCAGTGCCGCAACGTCGAAGGGCGCACGCCGAGAGCGGCGGCGAGTTCGGAGACGCTCATCGAGTCCGACGCACGTACGTCTCCGATCGGCTCGCTGGAGATCGCCCGGGCGGCCTCCTCGGCCCGCCTCAGTTCCGTGCGCTCCGCGTCAAGCCGGGCGTGCGCCGCGTCCAGAAGGGTGAGCACCACCTGCGAGGCGGGGAACCGGTGAACGGCACGCACGATGTTCTTGGCCTCAGTCGGACCCGCGCCTGCCGCAAGTGCTCGGTAGGCCAGCGCGGACTGTAGATGTATCTCTCCATAGATCCGGTAGCCCGTGGCTGTACGCGTCGCCGGCGGAAGCACACCGTCGCGCTCGAGATTGCGAACCTGTTGAACGGAGTACCCGGCACGCCGCGCGACATCGACGGTGCGAAAGCCCCCCGATTTGAGACCTGGCATCCTGAAGCCTCTCAGTCTCGTCGTCAAAGTCTCCACAAGCACTTCAATGCAACGCTAGAGCACATGACCATAGACGAGATCATCAGCTTGGTGGACGGCCTCGACGGCGTCCTGACCTTCAAGCCGGAACTCGGCGACGGCTCGCCGGAGATCAGCTGGGGCGACACGTTCTTCTACTACGCACCAGATGGTGTCGTCCCGACAGCGACCCAGCCGTTCGCGACGGTCGTGACCAAGGACTACCCCGGCGACGAGGCATCACGTCTGGACCGGCCGGACACCTTCCGCGTGAACATCTCCGCCGGGAAGGAAGCATTCGTCCGATGGACCGGTCACGCAGCGCGCGAACCAGCCACCACCGAGGTCGACCCCAGCGCCGTCGACACCGTGATCGCGCACCCCGTCTACGGCACCGTCGGCTGGCTGGCAGTGGTGAACCCGGGCTCGCGTACTGAAGCGGCAACCCGTGAGCTGCTGCGTGAGGCCTATCACCTCGCCCGCTCACGCTATGAGCGACGCGCTGAAGCGACGGCGCGTTGAAGCGGCCCGGAGCAACGGCGGCGGCCGCACGCTGTCGCGCCATATGACGGCGTCGTCACCGCCCCACATGCCCAACGCGCGACATCTTGGGTGAGCGGTTCGGGTTGATGTGTGCCGGCGAGGCCACGACGTGCGGCACGAGCTCGGCTGTCCAGGGGAAGCTGCGGATCACGGTACGGGTTGCATGCGCGGCCTGCCCGGCGGGCCGGCGGGGACGCGACGGCGCGGCGCATGACCCTCACGCCCCGGGGACGATGACGACCTTGCCGAAGACGGTCCGGGACTCGGCGAGCGCCAGCGCGGCAGCCGCGTCGGCGAGCGGGACCCGCGCGGCGATCTGCGGGGTCACGGCGCCGGCGGCCACCAGTCGCAGCACCTGAGTGAGGTCCCCGCTCAGCCGGCCGCGGAAGGCCGCCAGGCGGCGCCGGCCCGCCCAGAAGTTGTAGAAGTGCGCGCTCTTGCCGTTGGGCAGGTAGTTCCATGCCAGCAACCGTGCGAACAGCTTGAGCACCGGCAGGGAGGCATTGCCCTTCTCGTTCTTGCTCGACGCCGAGCCGTAGTTGACCAGCGTGCCGCCCCGCCGCAGCAACCGCCACGACCGCACCAGCCCGGGTCCGCCGACGTGGTCGAAGACCGCGTCCACGCCCTCGGGAGCGAGCTTGCGGATCTGCTCGTACATGTCGGGGTGGCGGTAGTCGACGGGGGTCGCGCCCAGCTCACGCACGGTCTCGTGGTGGCGCGCCGAGGCCGTGCCGATCACCGTGATCCCGGCGTGCCGGGCCAGCTGCACGAGGATGGAGCCGACACCGCCGTTGGCCCCCAGCACCACGATGGTTCCGCCGGTGCGAACCTTGGCCGTGCGGTGCAGCATCTGCCAGGCGGTGACGCCGTTGACGGCCACGGTCTCCGCGGTGGCCGCGTCCACCTCGTCCGGCACCGGCACCAGGTCCCCGGCCTCGACGAGCAGGTGACTGGCCCACCCGCCGATCTTGATGACCGCGGCGAAGCGGCGGCCTGCCAGCGCGGGGTCCGCACCGGGTCCGGTGGCGGTGACCGTGCCCACCACGTCGTAGCCCGGCACGAACGGGAACGGCGGCTGGTCGTAGTACTTGGCCCGGCGCATCTGCTGCTCGGCGAAGGACACGCCGGTGGCCTCCATGCGCAGGACGACCTGCCCCTCAGCGGGGGCCGGAAGGTCGCGGACCCGGACCTGCAGGCCGTCCGGCTCGACCGCGCCAGGCAGGACGATCTCCGTGGCGCGGGTGGCAATGGTGCTGTTCATGACGCACCCCTTAAGGCTTCGTCCGTTTGCTTACCTTCGTAAGTTAACGGTCGTAAGCCTGCTGGCGCAAGGTAACATCCATAAACTTCGCGGTGTATGGTTACAGGGTGAAGAACATCCAACCGGCGGAGTCCGCCGCACCGGGACCCACCCGGAGGCGCAACCGCCGTGGCGAGGGGGTCAAGCTCCGCGACGAGATCATCGCCGCCGCGGTGGAACTGCTCGACGAGGAAGGCGACGAACGCGCCATCACACTGCGCTCGGTCGCTCGCCGGATCGGGATCGCGGCACCCTCGATCTACCCGCACTTCCCGGACCAGCCGGCCATCATGCTGGCCGTCGTGCGTCAGGAGTTCGACCGGCTCGCGGCGGCCCTGCGCGCGGCCGCGGCGGGCGGCGACCAAGACCCACGGCAACGGCTGCTCGCCGCCTGCCGCGCCTACCTCGATCTGGCCCAGACCCACCCCGAGCGCTACCGCACCATGTTCGGCGGCCTGTGGATGCCGAACCTGAGCGATGGCTCGGTCACCGAAGACGACATGACCGGGCTGGGCACGGAGGCCCTGCAGGTCATCATCGACGCCCTCGACGACTGCGTCACCGCGGGTAAAGCCACCAGCACCGACCTCTTCAGCGACGCGGTCGCGCTGTGGCTGGGCCTGCACGGCCTAGCCCACCAACGCGCCGTGATGCGCGCCTTCCCATGGCCGGAGGACATCGCCGAACGCGTCATCGGTGCGCTGGCACACCTCAAGGACACCTGAACCACCTCGGGTCAGGTGCGGAAGGTCACGCGGTAGGTGATGCCTCCGGAGGAGGAGCCGGAGGTGCCGCACTGCCGGGTGCCCGAGACCAAAGGAATACGCCGAGGCGACGGCGCCGGTAGAGGGGAAGCGGATCGCGGAGGCGCCGCCGTTCGGGCTGATCTCGGAGTCGGCCGGCCGCCTCTGGGCGCCGCGCGCCTCGGTGGGAGGACGCGCGGCGCCGTCGTGGGGTCAGAACGTCCGCACGAGATCGTGCAGGGCCTCGGCCAGGCGGTCACAGTCTGCGGGGGAGTTGTAGAGCGCCGGTGTCACCCGGATGCAGTCGCCGGCCGCCACACCACCGCGGCGCACCGTGAAGATGTCGTGCCGCTTCAGCAGCCAGGCCTGGATGGCGTTGTTGTCGGCCGCGCTGGTGCGCCCCCGAAGGCGGAACGACGTGATGGCACCGTACATGCCGGGCTCGTCCGGGGTAAGGATCTGCAGGCGGTCGAGCCCGCGGACCTGGGAGACCCACCGGTCACGCAGGAACCGGAGTCTGGCCTGCTTGTTCGCCGTGCCGATCGAGTCGTGGAAGTCGAGCGCCGCGGGGACCGCGAGCACGTTCGCGCTGTTGGTCGTTCCCGTGTGGATCCGGGCGCGGACGCCGGTCCCAGGGTCCGCGTACGCGGGATCGATGTCGGCGAGCCGGTCCTTCTTGATGTACAGGAAGCCCACGCCCAGCGGCGCGCCCATCCACTTGTGGAGGTTGAAGCCCGCGAAATCGCACCGCAGGTCGGGGACGGAGAAGTCGAGATGCCCCCACGAGTGGGCGGCGTCGACGATCACGTCGATCCCCCGCGCGCGGGCGAGGTCGGCGATCTCGGGGACCGGGATCACGAGGCCGGTGCGGTGCGACAGGTGCGTGAGCAGCAGCAGGCGCGTCTTGGGGTTGGCGTCGAGCACGCGCGCGTACGCGTCGAGTACCGCCTTCCGGCTCGCGGGTTCCGGCATCGCGAACGTCACGACGTTCACGCCGCGGCGGTCGCGCAGCCAGTTCATGGTGTACTGCATCGAGTCGTAGTCGAGGTCGGAGTACACGACCGTGTCCCCGGGCTTGAGCCTGTTGTATCCGGAGATCAGCGTCTGCAGGGCCTCGGTGGCTCCCCGGGTGAGCGCGATCTCGTCCGGTGAGACCCCCGCCGCCTTGGCGACACGGGCGACGACCGCGTCGAAATCGCTGTTGAACGTCGTCCGGAGGTAGTACGAGTTGCGGCCGTTGACGCGCTTGATCATCTGCTCGTAGGTCTTCGCGACCCCGCGCGGCATCGGGCCGAAGAAGCCGTTCTCGAGGTTGACGACGTCGTCGGCCACCTCGTACTCGCGAGCCACCTTGGCCCAGTAGCGTTCGTTCCCGGCGGCGCCGGAATGCGGCGGCGGTGGCGGTAGGGAGGGCGATCCGGCCTGGGTGGCGGCGAGGGCGCCGGTGCCGTCGACGAGCGGGGAGACTGCGGCGGCACCGAGGCCGGCGAGGGTTTGACGACGAGTGAGACGCACAGAGACCTCCGAGCGAGCCTGGCCCTGGCGCGGTGGCCGGCCAGGGTCCAGCGAACCTGTCCTGTGTCCCGGGCCCACGCGGGGCACCGAGACCGGCACGGACGCTAACGTCGGAGGATTGCGGCCACGGGCCGTAGGCGTGAACGGGACGCAGCCGTCACATTCGGAAATGCCGGATCGCCGGTCGTGGCGGTGGTCGCCGGGTGAACGGTTCGGAAAATACCGGTGCCGCCCTTTCCCTGCCGGGAGTACCGCGTCAGCCGCCCGGCGTTCACACCGGCTTCGCACGCCGTAGGCGGTGCCGCTCACGGTCGGCGTGATCATTTTCCCCTGGTCAAGGACGATCCGACCAAGGAGTTCCTTTGAGGCGCATTCTGGAGAGACCACGACGAGCCGTGCGCGCGCTTGCCCTGACCGCGGCGCTGTGCACGGTCCTTACGGCCCAGGCGTCACCGGCGCCGGCCGCCGTCGATCCGAACGAGAGCATCAAGACCGTCAGGAGCCTGCCCCTTCCGACGGTCACCGTCCATCAGATCCCCACCCTGAGCACGATCCGGCCCGAGGGGTCCTTGTACTACCCCGGAGACGCCGTCATCAGCGGCGACGGAAACTGGGTCGGCTACAGCACGGCCCGGATCAGCACCGACGGCGCCACATCGTACGCGGTCAACCGGGCGACCGGCGAGACGAAGCAGTTCTACGGCGTCATCATCGGTTTCGACCAGAACGGCAGCAAGGCGGTCTACCGCAGCGCGTGCGTCTACAAGTACGCCGACTGCGGTGTCTACACGCTGGATCTCACCACCGGCGCCCGCGCCAAGGTCAGCGTGGACGGCAACGGCCGGTCGGAGTTCGGCACGATGTCCAACGAGGGCGCGAGCTACGACGGGGCGAACACCATCGTCTTCGGGACGACCGCCAAGCTGGTTCCCGGCCTGGGGGACGCGGGGCCCTCGTACTACGCGTACTACCGCGATCTCCAGAGCGGCTTCACCCAAGTGCTGAGGGACCCCCAGAGCCCGAGCACGGCCTATGTGAGGTCCGCCACCGGAATCAGCCCCGGCGGGCAGTACATCGCCTACTGGTGGTCGGACCAGGACAAGATGTACCTGTCGGTGCTCGACCAGGTCACCGGGCGGCACACCCGGATCACCAGCGTCCCCGGCGCCACCTCCGCCTATTCCCCTCCGTCCGTCAGCACCGGCGGGAAACTGGTGTTCACCACCCGTGAACGACTCGTGCCGCAGGACACGAACGACGTGGCCGACGTCTACCTCCGCGATCTCGTGAGCGGGGACACCACGCTGGTCAGCGCGGACGCGAGCGGAACGGCCACCGGCACGGCCGGCGAGGGGTCGGCGCGGATCACCGCCGACGGCCGGTACGTCATCTACCGCAGCCCGGGGAACACCGTGCTGTTCAGGGAGGTGGCGACCGGGCGGCAGAGGGAACTCACCGACCCGCACGGTGCTCCGCTCAAGTACCGCGCGGCGGAGAAGGGGGACATCGACCGTCCGGCCTCGTACTCACCGATCGGCCTGTCCAGGACCGGCCGTTATCTCGCGATGGTCGGTTTCACCGACATCGGGTTCGAGGGTCTGCTCAGGCGTGACCAGGCGCAGGACTGCGCGGGAGACTTCGCGACGATCAGGGGATCCGGGACCATCTACGGCTCGCCCGGCGACGACGTCATCTACGGCTCGGAAGGCCCCGACACGATCTACGGCTACGGCGGCGACGACGTCATCTGCGGCCTGGGCGGCGACGACGTCATCGACGGCGGCCCCGGCGACGACGCGATCTACGGCGGCGAGGGGAACGACCGGATCGAAGGCAACGAGGGCAACGACGTCGTGGACGGAGGCCCCGGCGCCGACTCCATGAACGGCGGCCCCGGGACCGACGCCATCCTGTACCTCTCCGCCAAGACCGGAGTCGACGTGAGCCTCAACCACGTGACGCCCAACGGCGCGCCCGGCGAGGGCGACCAGGTGTACAACGACTTCGAGGTGATCTTCGGCTCGAAGTACAACGACACGCTGAGCGGCCGCGAGACCTCGGACTGGCTGTTCGGCATGGGCGGCGACGATCTGCTGCTCGGCGGGGACGGCGACGACCATCTCTACGGCGGCGACGGCAAGGACGTCCTCGTGGGCATGGCCGGCGACGACGACCTCAACGGCGGCCCCAGCTGGGCGGACGCCTGCAACGGCGGCCCGGGGAACAACACCTACTTCAACTGCCAGGGCATCACCGGCCGGCCCTGAACCTGCACGGCCGGCGCCTGACGTCGCGGCCCCGGCTCCCGGCCGGCGCACCCGTGCCGCCTCCGCTCGGAGGCGGCACGTCCGGGGGCGGGGCCCGGCCGGGATCAGCGTGTGGCCGTCGTGAGGCGCCGGCGGTGGTCGCCGGACCGAGGGGGAGGGCCGGTCTGTATAGGGTTGCCCCCGTGACGATGGCGATTTGCGTATTCTGCGCGTCGAGTCAGAAGATCGACCAGAAGTACATCGACCTCGCCGCCGAGGTCGGCACAGAGCTGGCCCGGCGCGGGCACACGCTCGTCAGCGGCGGCGCCACGGTCTCCTGCATGGGCGCGGTCGCCCGCGCGGCCCGCGCGGCGGGCGGGCGTACGGTCGGCGTGATGCCCCAGGCGCTGGTGGACTTGGAGATCGCCGACACCGACTCCGACGAGCTGATCGTCACCGGGGACATGCGCCAGCGCAAGGGCCTCATGGACGCGCGCTCCGACGCCTTTCTCGTCCTGCCCGGCGGCATCGGCACGCTGGAGGAACTGTTCGAGATCTGGACGGCCCGCGTGCTCGCCCTGCACGAAAAACCCCTGGTCGTCCTCGACCCGTGGGGCCTTTACGCCTCCCTGCGCAGGCTTGTGGACGACATGTACGAGGGCGGGTTCACCCGTCCCGGCGTCTTCGACGCCATCTCCTTCACGACGACGGTCGAGGAGGCCTTCCACCTGCTAGAACGCCCCGCCCGTCCGATCACCCCCAGCCCCGAGGAGGTCGGCGAGTCGGCCGCGGGGTAGCCGCGCTAGGCGAGGCCGCGGCGCGTGAGGGCCGGCGGGCGCCTGCCGGACAGGGAGTCGGCCATGTCGACCGCCTGACGGACGCCCGTCACGTGGGGCGTGCGGAAGACGCGGGCCCCCAGCCACGCGTAGACGGCCGCGGCGGCGATCTGCGCGGTCTCGTCCCCGGCCAGCGTCACCGCGACCGTACGGCCCGCGGCGGCCTCGCGCTCGACCTCGGCGGTCGAGCGGGCCTCGGTCCAGGAGGGGTCGAGCGGTTCGTCCGGGCCGATCACGAGCACTGCAGCCATGCCGTGATTGTCACATGCCGGGGGGCCTGGCCCGCCATCGTCCCCCGCAACCATGAGCGCTCAAAGGCGCCCATGTGGCACGATTCGTATGTGCTGGTCCTACTCGCCGTCGCCGCGCTCGCCGTTCTCTACTGCGTGGTGATGGTCTCGCAGGGGCGTGGCGGGGAGCTCGTGGAGTTCGCGCCCGATGTACCGCCGGTGGAGCTTCCCGCGCCCGGGCAGCTCACCGCCGCCGACTTCATGGATCTGCACCTGCCGGTGAGCCTGGTCGGCTACCACACCCAGACGGTGGACGAGACCCTGCAGCGCGCCGCGACGGCCATCGGCCGGCGTGACACGCACATCGCCGTGCTGGAGCAGCGCCTCGAAGAGTTGCTCGCCGGGCGCATCCAGGCGCGCCAGGAGTCGTACGCGCGGCCGTCCTGGGCGCCGATCGCCACCCCCGAGCCCGGGCCGCCGATCGCCGAGCACGAGTCGGCCGAGGCCCTGTTCGGCGTGATCGGCCAGGTCACGCCCGTGCACGGCGTGTCCACGACGTCTCCTGCCGAGTCCGGGACCGGCGGCCGGGGGCTCTTGGCCGAGCCTCCGGCCGAGGAGCGCGGCCCGTTCGAGCCCGCCACCGAGCCTCCCCCGAAGCGCGCCCTGTCCGCCGCTCCCGTCGGCGACCGCGACGCGTTCGAGCCCAAAGAGCAGCCCAAGGAGCAGCCCAAGGAGCGCGGCGCGTTCGAGACGCCCGGCGGGGCCTCCGGCAGGCACGCGGCCGGAGGCGGTGGTACGGCGGGTGAGCGTCCCGATCCCGAGGACGCGTGACGGCCGGCTCGGACCGGCCGGAGCGGCGCCCGGGTAGGGAGTCCGCCGCGGGTCCGGGCGGCGGCGGAAAGCTTGTAACCTCGGACTTCGTGACCCCTGAGCTTGTGCGCTGCGGCTGGGTGACCTCCGCGCCCGACTACATCCGGTACCACGACGAAGAGTGGGGCCGTCCCGTCCGGGGCGACGACCTGGTGTTCGAGCGGCTGACCCTGGAGGCCTTCCAGTCCGGCCTGTCCTGGCTGACCATCCTGCGCAAGCGCGAGAACTTCCGCGCTGCCTTCGCCGGGTTCTCCATCGGCGCGGTGGCCGCGTTCGGCGAGGCGGACGTCGAGCGCCTGCTCGCCGACGCGGGCATCATCCGCAACCGCGCGAAGATCGAGGCGGCCATCGGCAACGCCCGCGTCGCGGCCGAGATCCCGGGCGGGGTGTCGGACCTGGTCTGGCGGTACGCCGAGCCCGCCGCGCCGACGCCGAAGACGCTCGGGGACGTGCCCGCGGTGACGCCCGGCTCCAAGGCGCTGGCCAAGGAGCTCAAGCGTCACGGCTTCCGCTTCGTCGGCCCGACCACGGCGTACGCGCTCATGCAGGCGATCGGCCTGGTGAACGACCACGTCGCCGACTGCTGGGTGCGCGCCCGGCAGGTCTGAGCTCAGCGTCCTTCGAAGGCCGGCTTCCGCTTGGCCAGGAACGCGCGGGTCGCGGAGGCGTGGTCCTCGGTCTTGGCGCAGAAGTCCTGCAGGTCGGCCTCGACCTCCAGGGAGTCCTCCAAGGTGTGCGCCGCCGAGAAGTCCAGGGCCTGCTTGATCGCGCCGTAGGCCAGCGTGGGGCCCTGCGCGAGCCGTACGGCCAGCTCATGGGCCCGCTCGCCCAGCTCGGCGCCCGGCACGACCGAGGTGACCAGCCCCAGTTCCAGCGCATCCTTGGCGCCGACGGTGTCGCCGAGCAGCAGCAACTCGCGCGCCTTGGCGGGGCCGACCAGCCGCGGCAGCGTCCAGGACGCGCCGGAGTCGGGCGCGAGGCCGATGGCGCCGAAGGCCATCGCGAACTTCGCGGTGTCCGCGGCGACCCGGAAGTCGCAGGCGAAGGCCAGCGAGGCGCCCGCGCCCGCGGCGACGCCGTTGACGGCCGCGACGACCGGCTTTCCCATGCCGGTGACGGTGAGGATGATCGGGTTGTAGTGCGCCCGTACAGTGTTGTCGAGGCCGACGCCCGCCGCGAGGTTCGCCGTGTGCTCCTGCAGGTCCTGCCCGGCGCAGAAGGCGCGCCCGGCCCCGGTGAGCAGCACGGCCCGCGCCGCGGCGTCGTCCCGCGCCCGTTCGAGGGCCTCCAGCAGGCTGGCCTTCATCTGGACGGTCAGGGCGTTCATCGCCTCCGGCCGGTTGAGCGTCACGACGGCGACGCCGTCCTCCACCGCGTAGAGGACGTGGTCGTGGCCGTGCGCGTCGGCCGTCGGGGACGCCTGCGGCGCGGCGGCGGAGGAGGCGGTGCCCGCCTTTGCGTCCGGCTGCTTGTCCGGCTGATCCATCAGTGGACCCCCTTGTCCAGATTGCGATCGACGAAGGCGGCCGCCGCCGGCAGCAGCCGCGCGGCCTCCTGCTCGAAGTAGGCGCGGGCCTTCTCGCCCGGCCAGGCCGGCGGCAGCAGCTCCGGCGGGAGGCCCGGATCCCGGAACAGGAAGTTGCGCCATCCGTGGACCAGTCTGCTACGCACGGCGAAGACGCGGTCGTCGGGGGCGTCGCACGGCAGCGCCCCGACCAGGTCGACGGCCTGGATCGTCCACGCGTCATAGGCCCTCGCCAGCGCGCCCAGGTCCCAGGCGCGGGCGACCAGTTCCTGCGGGTCGCCGTCCAGGGTGCTCTCGAACCGGTCGGCGCGCACCTGCTGCTCCTCCAGCAGCCCGGCGAGCTCCGGGGAGGCCCGCGAGCCGATCCACGTGGTCTCCGACAGGCAGGCGTACCCGAGAAAGGTCAGGTCGGCGCGCAGCCGCTCGCGCCTCGCGCGGTCGCGGACGGGCTCGAAGACCAGGACGTGCCAGCGGCCGGACCAGGCGGTGGCGCCGGTGCGGTAGATGCGCGCGGCGCTCTCGTCCATGCGCAGGACGCTCTTCGGCGTCAGCGCGTACCCCGGGCCCTGCGGGAGCCGGACGGGCCTGAGCCACTCCTGCCGGACCATCCGTGAGATCGCGGTCCGTACGGCCGGCGCGGCGATGTCGAGCGGGGCCACCAGCCGGACCAACGCGGCCACGGACGCGCGTCCGGCACGAATGCGCAAGTGATCTCCGTAGAGATCGAAAAGCGCGGCACGGGCGTTCACAGAGACCAGTTTGGTCGGCGCAAGGGCCCTGGACAACGCATTCTGGGAGGAGATCGTTACCCATGTGCGCTCGCGAGGCGGGATAATGGGACGTCACAGAAGACGTGAAAGCGGCGGGCGGCCGGGCGCGGAGCGCGTGCCCCGGAATCGCGCAGGCCGAGGCAGGAAGGGATACACGCATGGCGGCGATGAAGCCGCGGACCGGCGACGGTCCGCTGGAGGTCACCAAGGAAGGACGGGGCATTGTCATGCGGGTCCCTCTGGAGGGTGGCGGCCGGCTTGTCGTCGAACTCTCACCGGACGAGGCCAGAGCCCTTGGCGACGCTCTGAAGAACGTCGTCGGCTGACATACCCCTGACCCGACCCATCGACACAGGCGACTTGACGGCCCCGGCGGCCGGGCCGCGCGCCCCACGCCGGGGCTGTCGCACATCCAGGCCGGCCATTCCGCCCAGGCCCGGGGAGGACCACCATGCCAATCGAGACCTCGCTGCGATTCACCGAGGCCCGCGCCATGTCTCCCGGCGGCGACGCCGACCTGCTCGCGGTGCCCTTCGGCAGTGATCTCACCGCCGACGTCGAGCTTCCCGTGCCCGTCCACGCCCTGCTCGCCCACCACGAGGTCAAGGGCGAGGCCGGCGAGGTCGTCGAGGCGCCGGTCGCCTACCGCGCCGAAGGCGGCGAGGACGGCGACGCGGGCGCGCAGGGTGTGCGGCGCGTGCTGCTGTACGGCGTGGGGGACGCCTCGCCGTCCGCGCTGCGCAGGGCCGGAGCCGTCCTGGCGCGCAAGGCCAAGGGACGCGGGTCGCTGGAGGTCCGCCTGCCGGAGCACGCCGGCGAGCGCGCGTGGTCGGCGCTGGCCGAGGGCGCCCTTCTGGCCTGCTACGGCCTGCGCATCGGCGCGAGCCGCGGCAAGGCCGTCCAGGAGATCGTCCTGACCGGGCCCGGAGAGGCCCGCCCGGCGGTGGAGCGCGGCGAGGTCATCGCCCGCGCCGTGGCCCTCACCCGCGATCTCGCCAACACGCCGTCCTCCGAGAAGAACCCCGCCTGGCTCGCCGCCCGCGCCGAGGAGATCGCCGGGCGCTCCGGACTCCAGGCCAAGGTGTGGGAGCCGGACGACCTGGCCGCCGGCGGCTTCGGGGGCATCCTCGCGGTGGGGCAGGGCTCGGTCAGCCCGCCCCGGCTGATCCAGCTCGCCTACGAGCCCGCCGATCCGGACGGCACGCACGTCGTGCTGGTCGGCAAGGGCATCACCTTCGACAGCGGCGGTCTGTCCCTCAAGCCCACCGACGGCATGAAGTTCATGAAGACCGACATGGCGGGCGGCGCGGTGGTGATCTCCGTGCTGGCGTCGCTGGGTGCGCTCGGCGCGCGCACCCGCGTGACGGGCCTGGTCGCCGCGGCCGAGAACATGCCGTCCGGCTCGGCGCAGCGCCCGGGCGACGTGATCACCCACTACGGCGGCCGCACGGTGGAGGTGCTCAACACCGACGCCGAAGGCAGGCTGGTGCTGGCCGACGCCCTCGCGTACGCCGACGACGTCCTGCGGCCCGACACCGTGATCGACATCGCCACCCTCACCGGGGCCATCGGCATCGCCCTCGGGCGCGACATCGGCGCGGTGTTCTCCCCGAGCGACGACCTGGTCAAGGAGCTCGTGGAGGCCGGCACCTCCTCCGGCGACCCCCTGTGGCGGATGCCCCTCATCGACGAATACCGCCCGGCGCTCGACTCGCCCGTGGCCGACCTGACGAACATCGACGCCGACGGCACCTACGGCGGCGGCGCGATCACGGCGGCGCTGTTCCTGCGCGAGTTCACCGGCGACCGCCGCTGGGCCCACCTGGACATCGCCGGGGTCGCCCGCAGCGCGGCCGACGACGGCATCTTCAGCAAGGGCGCCACCGGCTTCGGCACCCGGCTGCTGCTGGAGTGGCTGACCGCGTAGCCGCGGGGCCCCGCCGGGTCAGTTGGCGGTCTTCACCGCGGCCAGCAGGCCGTCGCCGAGCGGCATCATCAGCGCACGCAGCCGTTCGTCGCTCTTCACCAGCTTGCCGAGCTCGCGGATCGCGACGGTCTCCGGGTCGCGCTGGGCAGGGTCGGCCACCCGGTTGTGCCAGAGCGCGTTGTCGAAGGCGACGATGCCGCCGGGCCGCAGCAGGCGGATCGCCTCGGCGAGGTAGTCGCCGTACTCCTGCTTGGCCGCGTCGCAGAAGACCAGGTCGTACCCTCCGTCGGCCAGGCGGGGCAGGACGTCGAGGGCGCGGCCCGCGATGAGGCGCACTCTGCTGCCCGAGAACCCGGCCTCGGCGAAGGTCTGGCGGGCCAGCCGCTGGTGTTCCGGCTCGACGTCGACGCTGGTCAGCGTGCCGTCCGCGCGCATGCCGCGCAGCAGCCACAGGCCGGAGACGCCGCAGCCCGTGCCGACCTCGACCACGGCCCTGGCGTTGATCGCCGTGGCGAGGAAGCTCAGCGCCGCGCCGCCGCCGGGCAGGATCGGGACGGCCCCGACCTCCAGCCCGCGCCGTCTCGCGGCCTGTAGCACCTCGTCCTCGTAATGGAACTCCTCCGCGTAGGCCAGGGTGGCCTCCACCGGACTCGTCGGCGTCGGGGCCATCGGCCTCTCCTCCCCGCTTTCGCCGGACGCACGTATTGGTCCACGTATTGGTCGCAGCCTAGGGGAGTCGGGGCCGAACGGGAACTCACGCCACAACGGGTACGTTGCACGCTTTGAACGACCTTTGTCGAAGCAGGTTCACTCGAGTTCGGGGAAGTTCGCGAACGCTCATGAACGTTATGAAGGTCGTGTGCGACGCGCACGCGGGGAGCCCACGGCGCGACCAGGTTGGGCCGCGGGTACGCAGGAAGGGACGAAAGCAGGCACTATGGCTGTAGCGGTGGTCCCGGAGAGAGGAGTGCTGGTGGACGACTACCACCAGGCTGAAACTCCAGATGACGCGTTGGCGGGGGGCGACCCCCGGTCGGCCGACGGAGCATGGACGCCTCCCACCTGGGAGGAAGTCGTCCGCGCGCATTCCGCGCGCGTCTATCGGCTGGCCTACAGACTGACCGGAAACGTTCACGACGCCGAGGACCTCACGCAGGAGGTCTTCGTCCGGGTGTTCCGGTCGCTGTCCAGCTACACCCCGGGCACCTTCGAGGGCTGGCTGCACCGCATCACGACCAACCTCTTCCTGGACATGGCGCGGCGTCGCCAGCGCATCCGGTTCGAAGGGCTCGGTGACGACGCCGCCGAGCGCCTGCGCGGGCGCGAGCCGTCGCCGGCCCAGGTGTTCGACGACGCCCAGCTCGAACCCGACATCCAGGCGGCGCTCGACTCGCTCCAGCCGGAGTTCCGCGCGGCCGTCGTCCTGTGCGACATCGAGGGGCTGTCGTACGAGGAGATCGCGGCGACGCTCGGCGTGAAGCTGGGCACCGTCCGCAGCCGTATCCACCGCGGTCGCAGCCAGTTGCGTGAGGCCCTCGAGCACCGGGCGCCCCGCCGCGACGAACTCCCCCCGACCGTAACCAGGGAGGGAGCATGAGCCATCTCGGAGAGCGCGCCTCAGCGCTCATGGACGGTGAGCTCGGTCACGCCGAGCGTGAACGGGCCCTGGCGCATCTGACCTTCTGCGCGGACTGCCGCGCGGAGCTCGACTCGATCCGGGCGCTGAAGAGCCGCCTGCGGTCGCTCGACCCGCCGGCGGTCCCGGCGGACCTCACGATGTCGCTGCTGCGCATGGCCGAGCCGGGCGGGCCGATCCCGCCGCGGGTGCGCCCCTTTCCCAGTACGACCTATGCGATGACTCCGATCTCGCCGTCGGACAACAGGCCGAGGCGCGGCGGCGGCTTCTCGGGCCCCGGGCGCGCGCAGGGAGGCCGCCGGGCGGGTTACGTCGCCGTCGGCGTCGCCTCGGCGGCCGTGGCGCTCGGCACGCTGTTCATGGTGGGCGGCACCGGCGACCGGCCGGCGTCCCCGCCGGTCGAGATGTTCGCCAACCAGCACCGCACGTCCACGTCCCCGCCGGTCGGCGGGCTCGTGCCGGGGCGCGGGGGCACCATCTCGCGGCAGCCCTGACCTTCGGGAACTTCGGGACCTTCGGGAACAGGGCCGCAGGCCGGACGGGCCGCCGCCCGTCCGTGCCGTTCACGCGCGGGCGGGCATACGATCGGGTGGACCCTTGACGGGCGGCGTTTACGGCGTTCGTATGCGGTCGGAGGGACAATCTGACGTAGCCGACGCCGAGCCTGGGAGATGAGCGTTCGATGACCGACGAGACACGTGCCTACGACGCAGGGGACGTGGCCGCTTCATCCCAGCGCTCCGGTGAGGGCTCGTCGCCGGCGGAGCCGGGCGGCGTGATGCGAGTCCGCCCCGAGTTCCTCCCCGCCTCCGACGGTTTCCCGGGGTCCGCGCCCGTGTCGGGCCCGGACGCCTTCACCGGCCCGAACCCGTTCGCCGCGAGCCGGCCGGGTCCCGAGGGCGCCGACCCGTTCGCCCCCGACCCCTACGCGCCGCGCGACGCCATGACCGACACGCTGGTGCCCTTCGCCTCCGAGTCCGGCGACGACGCCGGGCGGCGGCAGGGAGGCGAGGCGTCGGCCGGCTGGGGCAATCCGTCCGGCCCGGTCCCGCCGTCGCCGCAGGGCCCGTACGCCGGCCCGTCCGCGTACTCCGGCGGCCCCGGCGGCCTCGGCGGTCCGTACGGCCCGCCCCCGCCGCGCAACCCGTACGGCATGGGCCCGGGCTGGGCGCCGCCGCCCGGCGCGCCGCGCGTCGAGACCGGCGCCGCCGGTTCGCGCGGGCCGAGGACGGGCGTGCTGGCCACGCTCGCCGTCGTGATCGCCCTGGTGGCCTCGACCGCGGGCAGCGTCGGCACTTACCTGCTCACCCGCTCGAACGGCGGCGTCGACCCGTCGTACAGCCTCGGCACGCCCACGGGGGCGATCGTCAACCGCGCCCCGGACTCCGTGGCGGGTGTCGCCTCCAAGGTCCTGCCGAGCGTGGTGTCGCTGGACGTCCGGGGCAACAGCGAGGCCGGCACGGGCTCGGGCTTCGTGATCAAGGGCGGGTACGTCGTCACGAACAACCACGTCGTGGCCGCGGCGGCGCTGACCGGCAACATCAAGATCACCTTCAACGACAAGAAGTCCACCGCGGCGAAGATCGTCGGGCGGGACCCGAGCTCCGACATCGCGGTGGTCAAGCCCGACGACACCTTCGGAGCCCCGGAGATCACCATCGGCAACTCCGACCGCGTGGTCGTCGGCGACCCGGTCATCGCGATCGGCTCGCCGCTCGGGCTCACCGGCACGGTCACCACGGGCATCGTCAGCTCGCTCAACCGCCCGGTGACGGCCGGCGGCGAGAGCGGCTCGGAGTCGTCGTTCATCAACGCGATCCAGACCGACGCGGCGATCAACCCCGGCAACTCGGGCGGCCCGCTGGTCAACGGGGCCGGCGAGGTCATCGGCGTCAACTCGGCCATCGCCACGCTCGGCAACAGCTCCTTCGGCTCGCAGAGCGGCAGCATCGGGCTTGGCTTCTCGATCCCGATCAACCATGTGCGGCGGGTGGCGGAAGAGCTGATCACCACCGGCTCGGCCAAGAAGTCCCGCATCGGCGTCCAGCTCGACCCGGACTACCAGGGCGAGGGCGTGCGCATCGCCACGACCGCCGAGCAGGGCCAGCCGCCGGTGGTCCCGGGCGGTCCGGCGGACAAGGCGGGGATGAAGCCCGGGGACGTGATCCTGGCGATCGACGGCAACCCGGTGAGCGACCAGTCCGAGCTGATCGTCGCGATCCGCAGCAAGGCGCCCGGCACCACGGTGACGCTCAAGTTCCGCCGCGATGGACGGGACATGACCGCCAGTGTGACGATCGACGCCATTCCGGTGCCGACCCCCCAGCCGTCGTGATATACGCCTCCCGTATGGTGCCTCTTGCAGGACCGTGGCATTAGTCTGGGGTTAGCCGAGGTCGCCGTCGGCTGCTCCGGGCCGGGCGGCAGGCAGCGGCGTGGGAGAGCCTAGGAGATCACAGTGTTCGGACTCGGGTGGCCGGAGATGTTGGCGCTCGTGGTGATCGCCCTGCTGGTCTTCGGGCCTGACAAGCTTCCCGGCGCGGCGGCCCAGGCGGGCCGCATGCTGCGGCAGGTCCGGCAGATGGCGAACAACGCGAGGAACGACCTGCAGGACAACCTGGGTCCGGAGTTCAAGAACTTCGACCCGACCGACCTGCACCCGAAGAACTTCGTCAGGAAGCACCTCCTGTCGGATCTCGAGGACGACTGGAACCGGCCGGCCGCGAAGGTCGACGACCCTTCGTCCCCCTACGACGAGCCGTACGCGATGGCGGGGGCCGGCGGCGAGCTCAAGTACGGCGAGATCCCGCCGTACGACTCCGAGGCCACCTGACGGGCCGTACGCCGCCGGGCACGCCCGGCCGTACGCCACCGAAGACGCGAAGAAGGGGACCTGCCGCAAGGGCGGTCCCCTTCTCTCGTGTGCAGGGGCTCCAGGCGGGCCTGGAGCGGCGTCTCAGCGCCCCGCGGGCGACAGCCCGAGCTGGAGGCCCTTCAGGCTGCTCGACCTCTTGCCGAGGCCCTCGGCGATGCGCCGCAGCTCGGTGGCGGCGGGGCTGTCGGGGTCGGTGAGCACCAGCGGCTTGCCGTTGTCGCCGCCCTCGCGCAGGCGCAGGTCGATCGGGACCTGGCCGAGCAGGGGGACGCGGGCGCCGAGGGCGCGGGTCAGGCCGTCGGCGACGCTCTGCCCGCCGCCCTCGCCGAACACCGCGATGCGCTCGTCGCAGTGCGGGCAGGGCAGCCAGGCCATGTTCTCGATGACGCCGGCGATCTGCTGGTGGGTCTGGGTGGCGATCGACCCGGCGCGCTCGGCGACCTCGGCGGCGGCCTGCTGCGGGGTGGTCACGATGAGGATCTCGGCGCCGGGCATGCGCTGGGCCACCGAGATCGCGATGTCGCCGGTGCCCGGGGGCAGGTCCATGAGCAGGACGTCCAGGTCGCCCCAGTAGACGTCGGCGAGGAACTGGTGGAGCGCGCGGTCGAGCATCGGCCCGCGCCACACCACGGGGGAGTTGCCCGGCGGCTTGAACATGCCGACCGAGATGACCTTGATGTCATGCGCCACCGGCGGCATGATCATGTCCTCGACCTTGGTGGGGCGCTCGCTCACGCCCAGCATGCGCGGCACGGAGTGGCCGTAGATGTCGGCGTCGAGCACGCCGACCTTCAGGCCCGAGGTGGCCATCGCCGCGGCCAGGTTGACCGTGACGGACGACTTGCCCACACCGCCCTTGCCGCTCGCGACGGCGAACACGCGGGTCAGCGAGCCGGGCTTGGCGAAGGGGATCTCCTTCTCGGGGCCGCGGTGGCCGCGCAGCTTGGTCTGGAGCGCCTTGCGCTGGTCGGTGCTCATGACGTCCAGGTCGACCTGGACGCGGGTGACGCCGTCGAGCTTGGAGACGGCGGCGGTGACGTCCCGCGTGATCGTGTCACGCAACGGGCAGCCCGCGACCGTGAGGTAGACGCCGACCCGCACCACCCCGTCCGGGGAGATATCGACGCTCTTGACCATGTCAAGGTCGGTGATCGGCCTGCGGATCTCCGGGTCGTTGACCGTGGCGAGCGCAGCCGTCACCACTTCTGGGGTTGGTGCCATGGATCCATGCTACGAACCCAGGGCCGATCCTACGAATCACGACCCTTGCCGTAAGGGCAAGAGACGGCCACCGCGCGGTGTGTGGTTATGCGACCTTCTAGGATGACCGCGTGACGTCCATGACTGCGGAGATCACCCCCCAGCAGCTCATCGTCTGGCGCGTTCTGCAGCGGGCCCAGGTCCAGATCACCCGGAGCCTGGAGGTCGCGCTGATCAGCCGGCACGATCTGGCGCCCGCCGCCTACGACGTGCTCGCCCGGCTCTCCGAAAGTCCTGGGCGGCGGCTGCGCATGAACGATCTCGCCGACCGCGTGCTGCTGTCGCGCAGCGGGCTGACGCGGCTGATCGACCGCCTCCAGCGGGACGGGCTGGTGGAGCGCGAGGCCTGCCCGAGCGACGCGCGCGGGCTGTACGCGGTGCTCACCGCGGCGGGCGAGGCGCGCTTGTCGGAGGCCACCCCCACCTACCTGCGCGCCGTCCACGGGCGCTTCCTCGGTCCGCTGGACGACGAGGAACTGCGGCAGTGCGCCGCCACGCTGGTCAAGCTCTTCCCCTTGGCCTCCGACTGAGTCCCGGGCGCGCTCAGGTGTCCCGGGCCTCGATCCCGGGCCGTCCCCGGCCGTCCGGCGAGGCCTGGACCTCCTCCAGCAGGCGCTCCAGCTCGCCCCTGAGGTAGTCGCGGGTGGCGAGCTCGCCGATGGCCAGCCGGAGCCCGGCCAGCTCGCGGGTGAGGTACTCGACCTCGGCCTGGTTGCGCTCGCCCGCCATCCGGTCCTGCTCGCCCTGGACGCGGTCGCGGTCGGCCTGGCGGTTCTGTGCGAGCAGGATCAGCGGCGCGGCGTAGGAGGCCTGGAGCGAGAGCATCAGGGTCAGGAAGATGAACGGGTAGGGGTCGAAGACCAGGCCTTCCGGGGCGAGGGCATTCCAGAGCACCCAGACGGCGATGAACCCCGTCATGTACACCAGGAACCAGGCCGTGCCCAGGAACCGGGCGAACCGCTCGGAAAGCCGTCCGAACGCCTCGGGGTCGTAGTGCGGGCGAAAGGTGCGCCGGAGCTCGCGCGGCTGGTCGAGCCGGTCAGTCGCCACCGCTGACCTCCGGTGGCCCGGCGGTGCCGAGCGGCGGCGTGCCCGCGGCGTGCCCGTCCTGCTCGCGCCAGTCGGCGGGCAGCAGGTGGTCCAGCACGTCGTCCACGGTCACGGCGCCGACGAGCCGCCCGAGCTCGTCCACCACCGCGACGGCCACCAGGTTGTAGATGGCCAGGTAGGACGTCACCTCGCGCAGCGGCAGGTCGGGCCGGATCGGGTCGACGCTGTTGTCGATCGCCGCGCCGAGCAGCGAGGACGGCGGCTCGCGCAGCAGTCGCTGGAAGTGCGCCACGCCCAGGTACTTGCCGGTGGGCGTCTCTGCGGGCGGCCGCGCGACGTACGCCTGGGCGGCGACCGCCGGGGTGATGTCCTGGCGGCGGATCTCGGCCAGCGCCTCCGCGACCGTGGCGTGTGGCGGCAGGACGATAGGCCGGCTGGTCATCATGCCGCCCGCGGTGTTCTCCTCGTACGGCAGCAGGCGCAGGACGGGCGCCGCCTCGCGGGGCTCCATGCGGGCGATCAGTGCCTCGGCCTGCGCGGGGGGCAGGTCCTGGAGCAGGTCGGCGGCGTCGTCGGGGTCCATGGCCGCGAGTACGTCGGAGGCCCGCTCGGCGTCGAGCCGGCCGAGGATGCCGATCTGGTCGCGTTCGGGCAGTTCCTCCAGGACGTCGGCGAGGCGATCGTCGTCCAGCGCGGCGGCCACTTCGGCGCGGCGCTTGTCGGGCAGGTCGCGCAGGGCGTTGGCGAGGTCGGCGGGGCGGGTCTCCTCGAAGGCGGCGAGCAGGCCGGCCGCGGCCTGGTCGGTCTGCACGGCGCCGACCCCGGCGACGTCCGCCCAGTTCACGATCAGCGTCTCGCCGCGGCGGCGGCGCAGGCCGCGCCCGGCCCCGCGCAGGACGGCCACCTTGGTGACCAGCCACTCGCCGCCCCTGGCCTGCTCCATGGCGAGGTCGAGGACGGTCGCCGGCTCGCCGTTCACCTCCACGGCCAGGTCGAGCAGCTCGCCGATCACCAGGGACTCGGTCGCGTGCTTCTCGAAGCGCCGCAGGTTGATGGCGCCGGTGAAGATCACGGCGTCGGCCTCGATGCTGCGGACGCGCGTGATCGGCAGGAACACCCGCCGGCGCGGCTGGACCTCGACGACGAGCCCGTGCACGCGCGGAGGATCGTTGGGCCGCATGGCGACCACGACGTCGCGTATCCGCCCGATCTGGTCACCCGCCGGGTCGAACACCGGGGTTCCGGCGAGCCGGGCGACGAAGATCCTCACTACCGCAGCGTACGAGGTCAGAGGGGATGTTCCACGCCGGGCCCCGTAAAAGCCCTCTCAACCGGTCTCGGCATGCGGGACACCTCCTTGATCCCACTTGATCCCGCCAAAGACCGCATGACAGGATCAAAACCGTTTAACACTCATTACAGAGACGGAGCCGGTCGTGAAGGGCATGGCGCTGGGAATTGCGGTCCTGTCCGCCTGGTGTTTCGGGTTCTCCGGCCCCATGGCCAAGTTCGTCGGCGCGGCCGGTCTCACCCCGATGCAGGCCGTCTGGGTGCGCATGGCGGGCGCCGCGATCCTGCTTTTCGCGATCCTCGCCGTGTTCCGGCGCGGGTCCCTGCGCGTCCCCCGGGGCAGGATCGGCTTCTACGCCGCGTACGCGCTGGTCGCCGTGGCCGGGGTGCAGGCGCTGTTCTTCGTGATCCTCACGCGGCTGCCGGTCGGCGTGGCGCTGCTGCTGGAGTACACCGCGCCGGTGCTGGTCGTGCTCTGGGTGCGGTTCGTCCGCGGGGTGCGGCTGCCGCGCTCGGCTTACGCGGGGTCGGTGATCGTCCTGCTGGGCCTGTGCGTGGTCGTGGAGGTCTGGCACGGGATGGCGCTGGACGGCCTCGGGCTCGCGCTCGCCCTGGTCGCCGCCGGCTGCTGCGCCGGCTACTTCCTCATGAGCGAGGGCTCCGGCGGCGAGATCGACGCGCTCAGCCTGATCGCGTGGGGGCTGGCGGGCTCCGCGGTGGCGCTCATTCCGCTCGCGCGGCCCTGGGAGATCGCCTGGACGGCCTTCGGGACGAGCACCACGATCGGCGGCCACACACTGCCCGTGCTCGGCGCCGCCCTGTGGCTGATCACCGTCTCCACCGTCACCGCCTACGTCACCGGCGTCGCCGCCGTCCGACGCCTGTCGGCCGCCGTCGGCGCCACCGTCGCCTCCCTGGAGGTCGTCACCGGCGCGCTGATCGCGTGGCTCCTGCTGGGGGAGCAACTCGGCGCGGCGCAGATCGCCGGTGGCGCCGTCGTGCTCGCGGGGGCGCTGCTCGCTCAGACCGCCACGGCCGGGGTCAGCCGGACGACCGACGAGGCGGCGGCCCAGCGGGCGGTCAGCCCGGCGGAGTCGACGGCGTTGAGGCGTTCCTTGGCCAGCGCCGCCACGGCCCCGGCGTCGGCCTCCGACGGCGAGGCCTGATCGACCACGCGCACGTCCGCCTCGAAGGCGACCAGCCGCGCGCCGTTGTCCTTGCTGCGCAGCGTCACCGTGACGCGGGCGGCGTCCACGAGCCCGGGCAGTTCCTGCTCGCCGCCGCCGGTGACGACGTAGACGGCCCCGTCGTGCCAGACGTGCCAGGCCAGCCGGGCTCCCCCGGGCAGGGAGACCCACAGCACACCCGACCTCTTCGCGCCCTCTTCGATCAGCGACATGCTCACATGAGCAATGTACGGCCCGATCGCCCGGCACGGGTGGCCCCGCCGGGCGATCGGGGGCGTTCAGCGGCGGGTGAGCTTCCAGGCGGCGGGCAGGAGGGCGGCGGCGGCCAGCACCTTCAGGCCGTCGCCGATCAGGAACGGCACGACGCCCTTGTCGAAGGCGGTCCCGAAGTCCATGCCGGTCGCCACCATGAGCCACGGCAGGCCCACGGCGTAGATGAGCACCGTGCTGATGGTCATCGTCGCCACCGTGCGCAGCGCGGTGCGGTCGCCGCCCCTGCGGGCGAGCGCACCCGCCGCCGAGGCGGCGAGGATGAAGCCGACGACGTACCCCAGCGTGGCGTTGCCGGCGTCCGGCGCGAACCACGGGACGCCGAGCTGACCGATCAGCATGTACAACGCCATGCCGAAGAAGGCGCGCGGCAGGCCGAGCGCGGCGCCGGACAGCAGGACGGCGAAGGTCTGGAGCGTGAGCGGGACGGGAGTGCCGGGCAGGGGGATGCTCACCTGGGCGGACAGCCCGACGAGCCCGGCCGCGCCCACCACCAGCGCGACGTCCCTGACGAGCTTGCCGGGGATGAGATCGGACAGTACGGCGGGACGAACCGCCACAGACGCATCACTCATTGTCTAACTCCCTTTACCTTTGCTTGGAGACCATTGTCGGGAATGCCGCCCTGAATGGCTGTACGAGATCCGCGCCAAGAACCGGCGGCGACCTTTGTGACGCCTCCACAGGACCCGCGGGCGTGCCGGGGCCGGTCAGCGGGCTACGGTTGTCGCCATGCGCTCCCGTCGTTCCTGTCTCGCGGTGCCCGGCAGCAACCCCCGCTTCCTGGAGAAGGCCCAGGGGCTGCCCGCCGACGAGGTCTTCCTCGACCTGGAGGACTCCGTCGCGCCCCAGGCCAAGGAACAGGCCAGGAAGAACGTCGTGGACGCGCTGCGCACCGGCGACTGGGGCGGGAAGACGCGCGCCGTCCGGGTCAACGACCTGTCCACCATGTGGACCTACCGCGACGTGATCGAGGTCGTCGAGGGGGCCGGGGACGCGCTCGACTGCCTCATGCTGCCCAAGGTTGAGGACGCCGGGCAGGTGGCCTGGCTGGACACGCTGCTCACCCAGATCGAGAAGGCCGCGGGCCTGCCGGTCGGCCGCATCGGCGTCGAGGCGCAGATAGAGAGCGCGCGGGGCCTGGTCAACGTGGACGCCATCGCCGCCGCCTCGCCGCGCCTGGAGACGCTGATCTTCGGCCCGGCCGACTTCATGGCGTCGATCAACATGAGGACGCTGGTCGTCGGGCAGCAGCCCCCCGGATACACCGAGGGCGACGCCTACCACTACGTGCTGATGCGCATCCTCATGGCGGTCAGGACCTGCGACCTGCAGGCCATCGACGGGCCGTACCTGCAGATCAAGGACCTGGACGGGTTCGCCAAGGTCGCGCGCAGGTCGGCGGCGCTCGGATTCGACGGCAAGTGGGTGCTCCACCCGACGCAGATCGAGGCGGCCAACGAGATCTACTCGCCTTCCCAGGACGACTACGACCACGCCGAACTGATCCTCGACGCCTACGAGCACGCCACGACGGTCGACCTGCGCGGCGCGGTGATGCTCGGCGACGAGATGATCGACGAGGCCTCCCGCAAGATGGCCCTGGTCATCGCCGCCAAGGGCCGCGCGGCCGGGCTCGCCCGGACCAAGAGCTTCCAGCCGCCCGCCTGAGCCCCGGCCCGCGCGCCCCCAGCCGCCGGGCCGCGCGGGCTGCCGGGGAGAATGTCAGGTATGCACGATCCGTCGCAGCCGCACCAGCCGCAGCCCTCGGAGCCGCCCTATGGGGCCGAGCGCCCGGCGGTGGGCGGCCCGGCGGGTGGCCCGTACTACCCGGGGCCCCAGCCCTGGCAGGCGCCTCCTCCGCCGGTGCGGTGGACGGTCCCGCCGCCGCCCGGCACGCGCTACGACCACCTCGCGCGCACGCCGGTGAACCGCTGGTGGCGCCCGGTCGTGGGCACGATCGCGCTCGCCGTCGCCTTCGTCGGCGTGTCGGTCGTCGTGCTGCTTTTCGGGAGCGTCGTCGCGGCCCTCGCCGGCGTCCCGGTGATCATGGGCGGCGGCCGGCTGTTCGGCGACCCGGTGTTCGAACTGGCCGTGATGCTGCTGTCCATCGCGGCGGTCCTGCCCTTCGCGTTCGGGACGGCCTGGCTGGTCCAGCGGCGCCCGCCCGGCACGCTGTCGTCCGTTCTGGGGCGGTTGCGGTGGAAATGGCTGCTCCTGTGCGCGGGCGTGGCCCTGGTCGCGCTGATCCTCGGGCAGCTCGCGATGATCGCGACGTACGCGGCGACGGGCCAGGACACGGGCGAGCTGTTCGGCTGGGTCGGGTGGGAGCGGTTCCTGCCGGGGCTCATCGTGATCGTCCTGCTGGTGCCGTTCCAGGCTGCGACCGAGGAGTACGTCTTCCGGGGCTGGGTGATCCAGGCCTTCGGCGCGTACTTCCGGACGCCGTGGCCGGGCATCCTGTTCGGGGCGACGGTGTTCACCTCGCTGCACGCCTACACCGACTGGGGCATTGTGGACGTGTTCAGCTTCGGCGCGCTGATGGGCTGGCTCGCGGTCCGCACGGGCGGGCTGGAGGCGCCGATCGCGCTGCACGTGATCAACAACGTGGTGAGCTTCCTCCCGGCCGCCGCCTCCGGCGATCTCGGGGACGCGCTGCGCCAGGGGGCGGTGCCGTGGCAGGCCCTCGCCGGGACGGTCGTGCAGTTGGGCTTCTTCGCCGTAGTGGTCGTAATAATCGCCCAGAAGCGGGCAATTCAGACCGTCTCTAGATAAATCTGACTAGAGAGGTCTCGCCAGAAGGGCCCTCCTCGTGTTGCCCTTGGATGGTGTGCGGGCCGGCGGGCGGCCCCCCCCAGGGAGGTGCGCGCTGACGGCGAGGGCGAGGGGCGTGGTCCGGTGTGGCCGTGCCCGGTCAGGTGATCACTGGGCATGGCTTGGGTATCGGTACGATCGCGAGTGATCTGTAGTCGACGCGACGCATTCGCGGGACATCAGTGGAACGGTCCTGAGTCACCGCCTTCAAACTGGGTTAGGCTGCCGATGAGGAGGTGCTGAGCGTGGCCTCGGGCCCCCACGACCCGCGCTCTTCATGGTGGTCGGCCGGCGATGACGCCGACCACGATCGCATTCCAGGCCGATCCGGGTCCCACCAGACCCACACGCCTCCTCCGGCTCTGCACCACTCCCCGCCGGATCCCTCGGAGGTCCGCTCGCGCGGCCTGCCCCTGGACTCGCCGTGGGCGCTGCCGCCCTTCGGCGCCCCCATCGACGCCCCTTCCGGCACCCCCGCCGGTGACGCGCAGGACGAGCCCGCCCGGCAGCCGTCACCAGGCCGCCACCCCTATGTCCGGCCGTACGGCGGCACGTCCGAGCCCCGCCACAGCGTGGGCCGTCCCGGCGCCGAACCGCCCCGTCCGCAGGACCACATGCCCGCCGGGGACCATCCCGCCGGCGACCACTCAGGCGACCACACCGATGACCATGAGGACGAGTACCCCGCCGGGGAGCCGACACAGCCGGCCCGCCCGCCGCGGCGCCTGGTGACCCGTCCGGACAAGCTGGTCGCCTCGGGCCCGCCGCGCACGCCCCCGGCGCGCCCCGCCGCCCCTGTGCCGCCCTGGGAGGCCGAGCCCTTAGCCGACGGCCCCTCCACGGCTCTTCCCGCGGCCTCAGGGCCGGAGCGCCACGGCATCCGGGTCGAGCCGCGCATCCCCGCCGAGCCGGAGGTCACCTACGACCCCGATGACGACCCAGACGACGCAGACGACCCCGGCGTCCCCGTCGGTGAGCGCATCGGCGGGCCGCCCCCTGGCCGCCCCGCGACCCCCCGCCCCGACGTCCTGGTGGCCGGCGGACCGGCCCGCCCGCGCGGGTCCGGCCGGGGACGCCACCACCGCGACCAGCCCGTCCCCCGGCCCCGCCGCACCCCCACGCCGCCGCGCCGCTACGTCGTCGGCCGTCGTCGTCTGCTGACCCCCGTGATCGTGGCCGTGGCCGTCCTGATGGCCGCCGGGCTGGGGCTGGTCATCGTCAACTGGGTGAACTCCCCGGTGAGCTCGGGCCTGCGCCTCGCCGCGGGCGACGGCGGGTCCGGCGACCAGGCCTTCGCCGCGCCGCCGGGCGTCAGCGGCACCGGGTCGAGCCAGGTGCTCAACGCGGTGACCTCGGTCGGCTCCACAGTGGTGGCCGTGGGCAGCGACACGACCAGCCCGGTGCCCCGCCCGCTGTTCCTGGTCTCGCCGGACGGCGGGAAGTCGTGGGAGCTCGGCCGCGTGACCGGGCCCGCCGGGTACCAGCCCGCCGGGTCGGCCGGGCGCGTGACCGGCGGGAACGGCCGCTGGCTGGCCGCCGGCACCGAGGCGCCCGGCGTGACCGGGTCGGCGCGCGGCCTGTGGACCAGCGCGGACGGGCGCTCCTGGACGGCCGTGGACCCCTCGCGGCTGTCGGTCTTCTGGAGCGGCGACCGCATCACCGACCTCGCCCGCACGGCCGGCGGCTTCGTCGCCGTCGGCTCCACCACCCTCCAGGACGGCGGCTACGGCCCGGTGGCCTGGGTCTCCCCGGACGGGCAGAGCTGGAGCCGGGTCGACACCGGCCAGATCGGCACCACCGACAAGGTCCGGGCCATCCGCGCCGTCGTGGCCAAGGGCGACGCCGTGGTGGCGCTGGCCGACCCCGGCGCGGGCGACACGACCTCGGTCATCCTGCGTTCCCCCGACGGCGGCAGGACGTGGCTGCGCACCGCCGCCGCCCTGCCCGGCGTGCGGCCGGAGCCGGGCGCGCTGGCGGTCGCGGGCAAGGGGTTCCTGCTGGTCCCGACCCTGCAGAAGTCCGACGCCGGCGACGTCCGCGTCTACTGCTCCGAACTCGGCGACCAGTGGCGGCAGTGCGGCGTGATCGGCGGCCTCGGGCACGAGGCGACCGGCGTGCGGGGCCTCGCGTCCTCGGCGGCCGGGGTGGCGGCGGTCGCCGAGTCCGGGTGGGAGCGGTACGCCGTCTACACCAGCGGCGACGGCAGGAAGTGGACCGAGGACACCGACCTCGGGCAGATCCCCGGCACCCTGCGCGGCCTGTCGATCACCGACGCGGGCACGCTCGTGGCCGCGGGCGACCAGCGGGCCGGGGGCCTGGACAACCTGCCGGTGCTGATGACGGCGAGCAAGGGCAAGGCCGCCGCGCCCGTGGCACTCGGCGACATCGACGGGCTGACCCGCTCGGCCCGCGACACCGCCGCCCTGGTCGCGGCCGGTGACTCCTTCGTCGCCGTCGGGTCGGTCAAGGGGGACGCCGGCATCTGGACGAGCCCGACCGGCCAGAACTGGAAGGCCGTCAACTCTCCGGCGCTGGGCGGCGCGGGCAGGCAGTCGCTCAACGACGTCGCCCACGGCCCCCACGGGTGGCTCGCGGTCGGCAGCACCACGGCGGACTCGGCGTTCATCCGGCCGCTGCTGGCCACCTCCGGCGACGGGCGTAGCTGGCGGGCCGCGCCCGAATCGCCCGCCCTGGCAGGCTCCGGGCGGTACGCCGTGGTCCCGCGCGTGGTCGCGGCCGGGCCGAAGGGGTACGTGGTGGCGGGCGACGACAGCGGCCCCGGCGGCGTGGTCGCCGCGCTGTGGTTCTCGTCCGACCTGCGCCGCTACTCGCGCGCGG
Organism: Sphaerisporangium sp. NPDC051011; assembly: GCF_040653595.1. Lineage (NCBI taxonomy): Bacteria > Bacillati > Actinomycetota > Actinomycetes > Streptosporangiales > Streptosporangiaceae > Sphaerisporangium > Sphaerisporangium sp. NPDC051011. The sequence goes on from NZ_JBFAGG010000009.1 coordinate 285,373, forward strand.
CCCCGCAGGGCCTGCCCGCCGGGGGCGCCGACGTGCGGATCGAGGACATCGTCGCCACACAGGGCGGCTACCTCGCCGTCGGCGCGTCGGGGACGACGGGACGGACCTCCGGCGTGGTCTGGGTGTCGAAGGACGGGCTGAACTGGACGGCGCGCAAGCGGGTGGTCCCCGAGGGCGCCCGCTCGGCCTCCCTGCGCCGGGTGGTCGTCCACGACGGCCGCGTGGTCGCCGTGGGTGGCGCGACCACGGATGCCGGCGCCGAGCGCCCGTTCGCGGCGGTCTCGTCCGACGACGGGGTCACCTGGGAGTACGCCTGGCTGCCCGCCGAGGACACCGCGGTCGTGCTGGACATGACCGCCTCGAAGTCGGGGCTGGTCGCCGTCGGCTCCTACGGGCCGCCCGCGACCGGGGACAGCGCGGTCTGGACCTCGCAGGACGGCCTGGACTGGCAGCGCCACGCCCTCACCGGGGACGGCATGGCCGGCGACGGGGCCCAGTGGCTCGGCGCCATCGCCGTCGTCGGCGACACGGTGGTGGCCATCGGCCGTTCGACGACCTACACCACCGACCACCTGACCCTGTGGCGGACCACGTTCAGCCGCTGACCCCGCGGGCGTGGAACACCCGCCACGCGTCCAGCACCTCCAGCAGCCCGGAGGTGAGCGGCAGCCGGTCGAGGTCGCCGCGGCCGAACCAGCCGGCCGCGGCGGCGTCGTCCCCTGCCCGGAGCGCGCCGCCCGTGCCGTCCCCGGCGGCAGGGGCGCCCGCCCGCGGCGCGGCGAAGTAGTCGTGGACCTCGTACACGACGCCGGCCGGTCCTGGACGCTCGACGGTGCCGGCCAGGCCGCCCGCGACGACCGCGAGGCCGGTCTCCTCCAGGAGTTCGCGTTCGAGGGCCTCGGCGTCGGACTCGCCCGGCTCGACCCGGCCGCCGGGCAGGGACCACAAGCCGACGCCGGGCGGGCGTCCCCGCCGGACCAGCAGCAGGCGCCCCGCGCCGTCCAGGACGATGCCGCCCACGCATCTCACGCGCATACGCCAAGATTACGTTGGGATAACGGGATTCCCCTTGACTTTCCCGCACCGCCGGAAGCACGGTGGATAATTGTGAGAGCGGCGCCCACCTGTCCAAGGTGTTTCGGCACGCTGCGCCCGCCGAGCGCATGGTCAAGCTCATGGCGGTGCCGGGTGCACGGCGCCGTCCTGCCCTTCCAGGCCAGACGTCCCTCCGCCGAGTCGCTCGACGTGGTGCGCAGGGACTCCCGCGTCCCCTTCTGGCTTCCGTGGCCGCTGCCCACCGGCTGGCTCGTGACCGGCTTCGGCGACGCCGGGGACGAGCGCACCGGCACCCGCGCCGGGGTGGTCGCCCTGTCCGGTCCGTCCGTCACCCACGGCCCCGCCGACCTGATCATCGTCGCGGAGGAGCCCGGTATGGGCCTCGGCGCCGCGTTCGCCGGGCTCGACGGCCCCGACCCCGGGCCGGGCTTCGACGAGGGGCCGCCCAACGCCAAGGTCGAGACGCTCGGCCATCCCACGCCGCTGTGGTGGGTGGAGGGCCTGCCCGACCGCGCCGTCTACGTCGGCGAGGCGATGGGCGACTGGCTGTGGTTGATCGGCTGGCCCGCCGAGGCCGGGTGCCTGGTGGCGCTCGCCGACCTGTCCCTGCGCGACCTGCGGGAGCACGACCAGGAGCTCGACCTGCCGTTCGGGGCGTTCTCCCCGCGCCTGGGGGACGAGCCGTGACCTCCGGCGCCCGCCGCCCGGCGGCCCGTCCCGCACTTATGGCCGCGCCTCCGGCACGGCGGGTTCGGAGCGCGCCCCGAACTCTTCGCCGGCTTTCGACGCGACCCCGGTTTACCTATCCTGACCGGTTCGACTGTTCGGTAAGGTCGTGGCCGTGACAGCGCGTATCGAGCGAGTGGTGACCGAGGGCGTCGTGACCGTCGACGGCTCCGAGTACAAGGTCGAGAACAACACCTGGATCGTGGGCGACGACGAAGAGGTCATCGTCATCGACCCCGCGCGTGACGCGGAGGCGATCCTCGAAAGCGTCGGCGAGCGCGAGGTCCTCGCCGTGATCTGCACCCATGGCCTGCCCGACCACGTCGGCGGCGCCATCGAGGTGGCGGCGCGCGACGAGGCGGTGGTCGCCCTCAACCGCAAGGACCGCCGGCTCTGGCGCGAGACGTGGGAGGAGACCTACCCCGACATCGACATGGAGGACGAGGGCGTCTTCGGCGTCGCCGACGTCGAGCTGGAGGTCATCGCCACCCCCGGCATCACCCAGGGCGGCGTCTCCCTCTACGTCGAGGAGCTCGGCGTGGTGTTCACCGGCAAGACGCTGCTGGCCGACGGCCCCGGCAAGATCGGCGGTGAGTACCCCGCGCTGGCCGACCAGCTCACCGCGATCGGCGAGCGGCTGTTCACCCTGCCGGGCGACACCCGCGTCCTGCCCGCCCACGGCGAGGAGACGACGATCGCCGACCAGGAGCAGCACTTCGACGAGTGGCTGGCCGGTTCGCTGACCGGCGACCGCGAGCCCGAGGACGCCACGGAGGGCCTCCTGGCGGACGGCACGAAGGTGTCGGGCATCAAGCTCAGGCTCGACGACGAGTGACCCAGCAGGGGCAACTCCCGCTGGACGGCATGCCCAAGCGGCTCTACACCTGCACGCCGTCCCGGCTCAACACCTGGCTGGACTGCCCGAGGCGCTACCGCTTCACCTACCTCGACCGCCCGGCCCCGCTCAAGGGGCCGGCCTGGGCGCACAACAGCGTGGGCGCCTCGGTGCACAACGCGCTGGCCGGGTGGTGGCGCGAGCCGTACGAGCGCAGGACCCCGGCGATGGCGGCGATCCTCCTGAGCAAGGGGTGGATCACCGAGGGGTTCCGCGACCAGGAGCAGTCGACGCTGTGGCGTGACCGCGCGCGGGCGATGGTGTCGGGGTACGCCTCGACGCTGGACCCCTCCGACGAGCCCGTCGGGGTCGAGCGAACCGTCGCCACCCGCACGTCGGTGATCGCCGTCTCCGGCCGCGTCGACCGCATCGACCGGCGCGGCGACGAGCTGGTGATCGTCGACTACAAGACCGGCAGGCGTCCCCTCACCGAGGACGACGCCCGCTCCTCGCTGGCGCTGGCGATCTACGCGGTGGCGTCGGCGCGGGTCATGCGCCGGGCCTGCCGTACGGTCGAGCTCCATCACGTGCCGACCGGGTCGATCGTCCAGTGGACGCACACCGACGAGTCCCTCGCCCGCCACATCGGCCGGGCCGAGGACATCGCGCGGGAGGCGTCCGAGGCGGACGAGCGCTACCGCGACTGGCGTGCCGGCACTGGTGATCGGGCCAGTGATCGGGCCGGCGCGGGCGCGTCGATCCCGGCTGGGCTCGACGCGAGCCTGCCGCCGAGGCCGGGGCCGATGTGCTCGTGGTGCGACTACCGCCGCCACTGCCCAGAGGGCCAGGTCGCGAGCACCCCTCACCAGCCCTGGGACGGCCTGGCCGACACGGACTGACGGGACGCCGGCTCAGGCGTCGAGCGGGCCCGGTCGGGCGGGCCCGGCCGACGCCGAACTGTCGTGCGGTCTGCCGCGCGGGCTCAGTTGTGCATCAGGCGCTGCTCGGCGGCGTTCCAGAAGCGCGTGAGCGCGTGGGCCGTCGTCTCCGGGGCCTCGACCGCCGGGGAGTGCAGCGCCCCGGGCACGACGACGCACTCGGCCTCCAGCCGCTTGGCCATCTCGGCCTGCAGGGCGGGCGGCCAGCCGTCGTCGTGCTCGCCGTACAGGACCAGCGTGGCGACGTCGACCTCGACCAGGTCGTCGAGGCGGTCGACGGCGCCGATCACCTGCTCGGCCATCGTGACCAGCGCCGTCGGCGAGTTGGCGAACAGGCGTTGCCGCAGGAAGGCCACGATGTGGTCGGGCACGCCCGCGGCGATCGCCTCGGGCTCCACCCGGTTCGTCCAGATGTGCTCCAGGCCGACCTCGGGCAGCGTGCGCAGCATGAGCCGGGCCGCCTGCTCGCGCGCGCCGATGATGCCGGCCGGCCCCGAGTTCATCAGCGTGTGCGACGCGGGCTTGAGGACCCCGCCGATCACCGCCTCGCGGGTGACCAGGCCGCCGAAGGAGTGGCCGACCAGGTGGACGGGCTCGCCGCCGCCCACGGCCTCGGCCACGGCGTCGATGTCCTCCCCGAGGGCCTCGCAACTGTAGGCCGCGGGATCGTCCGGGCCCTTGGTCTCGTACTGGCCGCGCATGTCGATCGCGACGACGCGGCGCCCGGCCTGGGCGAGCGTCTGGAAGATCGCGAGGAAGTCCTCTTTGCTGCCGGTGTACCCGGGGATCAGCAGGGCGGGCCAGCGCTCGGGCACGCCGCTGACCGGCAGCGCCTCAAGGGCGGCGAAGGAACCCACCGGTGTCTCGATGCGCTGCGCGCGGACACCGGGCGGGAGAGTCAGGAAGCGCGGCGTACTCACGTGGCACCACGATACTGAGGATTCATCCCGGCGACACCGCCGAACGCCGTACGTCGGTCGCGTGGTTGCTTTTGCACTTTCCCACCTGGTCGGATGGCGCCTCACCACGCCACGGGCGGGCCGCCGGGGACGGCGGCCCGCCACGAGGGCCGTCCACCGTTCCCGGCGGCTCTCACCGGCCGATCACCGGTGTCGTGCCGCGATGCCTGATGCGCCGCCTGTTCTCATCCCCTCCGGGGGGAGCGTTGCTGGGACGGCCTGCGGCGCTGGACGCGCTCGGAGGCCGCGGAGGGGGCCACATCATCGTCGTCCACCGCCAGGTCGGGCGAGCGGAAGATGATGGCGAACGGAGAGGGCGGGATGATCCGCTCCGGCTCGGGGCGGGCGACGGGCGCCTCGGGCGCCTCGGGCGCGGCGGGCCGGTACGCCGCCGCTTCGGTGTCTCGTGCGAACTCGGTGTCGTCCGCGCGGTCGAAGTGGTCGGAGTCGTCGAACTCGTCGGAGTCCCCGAACTCGTCGAAGTCGCCGGAGTCCCCGAAGCGGGAGTCGCCGGCGTTCCCGGCCAGGCGGCCGCGGTCCGTGGCGCCCTGGGAGACGACCTCGCCGGACTCGGACGACGGCTCCCGCGCCGCTTCCTTCGCGGAGGCGGCGGGCACGTCGGCGAGCGCCTCGGACAGCGCCGACCGGTTCGCGCCCCTGCGGGAGCGCCGCGGCGCCGCGACCTCGGCGGCCTCCTCGACGACGGGCCGGGCCTCGGGGGCCAGGACGTCACCGGCGGGCACGCTCTGGACGGCGGGCATGGTCTGGACGGAGGTCTCGGCGACGGTCTCCGGGGAGGCCGGCTCCTGGCCGCCGCGGGTGCGCCTGCGCTGCCGGTTGCGCGCCGGGCGCTCACGGCGCTCGGCCCGCTCGGTGCGCTCGTCGCGTTCGCGGCGCGAGCGGTGGCGGCCGGTCTCGCCGAGGTCCTCGATGTGCTCGGCGGACAGCCCCGCGCGGGACCGCTGGGCGCGGGGCAGCACGCCCTTGGTGCCCTCGGGGATGTGCAGGTCGGAGTAGATGTGCGGCGAGGTGGAGTAGGTCTCGACGGGCTCGGCGAACTCCAGGCCGAGCGCGTTGTTGATGACCTTCCAGCGGGTCAGTTCCTCCCACTCGACGAAGGTCACCGCCACGCCCGTGCGGCCCGCCCGGCCGGTGCGGCCGATGCGGTGGACGTAGGTCTTCTCGTCCTGCGGGCAGTCGTAGTTGACGACATGGGTGACGTCGTCGATGTCGATGCCGCGCGCCGCGACGTCCGTCGCCACCAGAACGTCGATCTTGCCGTTGCGGAACGCCCGCAGCGCCTGCTCGCGCTGGCCCTGCCCGAGGTCGCCGTGCACGGCCGCGGCGGCGAAGCCGCGCTCCTTGAGCTGCTCGGACACCATGTCGCACGCGCGCTTGGTCTCGCAGAACACCATCGTGAGCCCGCGGCCCTCGCACTGCAGCAGGCGGCCGACGATCTCGATCTTGTCCATGCGGTGGGTGCGGTACACGAACTGGGTCGTGTTCGACTTGTCGTCCCCGTCGGCGTCCGGGTTCTCGGCGCGCACGTGGGTGGGCCGCGACAGGTAGCGCCGCGACAGGCCGACGATCTCGCCCGGCATCGTGGCCGAGAACAGCATGGTCTGCCGCTCGGCGGGGATCAGCTTGATGATGCGCTCGATGTCGGGGAGGAAGCCGAGGTCGAGCATGCGGTCGGCCTCGTCCAGGACCAGCATGGAGACCTGGCCGAGGTCGAGGTGCTTCTGGTTCACCAGGTCGAGAAGCCGGCCCGGGGTTCCGACGATGACGTCGACGCCCTGCTTCAGCGCCTCGATCTGCGGCTCGTACGCCCGCCCGCCGTACACCGTGAGGATGCGCGAGCCGAGCTTGCCTCCGGCGACGACCAGATCTTCGGTCACCTGGAGCGCCAGCTCGCGGGTCGGGACGACGACGAGGCCGCGTGGCTTCTTGCGGTTCTTGCGGGGCTTGCCGACGCGCTGGAGCATCGCCACGCCGAAGGCGTAGGTCTTGCCGGTGCCGGTGCGCGCCTGGCCGATGACATCCTGCCCGCTGATCGCGAGGGGGAGGGCCATCTCTTGAATGGGAAAGGGTGAGATGATGCCCTCTGTCTCGAGGGCATCAGCGATCTCCGCTATGACTCCAAGGTCTCGGAACGTGGTCAGCTCGGCCTGCCTAGGTCTCCTGCGAAGGCGGGCCTCCGGGACCGCCGGCCTGGTGCCGGGTCCGCGCGGAAAAGCCAACCCTCATCCGTCTCGGCGACCGCCGCGACGTGGCGCGTGTGGGGGCTATCAGGCGATATTCGCCCTGAATAACATACTGCGGTCGCACTCTTACAGGTCAGTGTACTCGATACCACAACTGCGGGCCGATTTCTTGGCGTTCCATCCGGTAAGTCGCGGCCGAATTGATGCCGGCCGTGTGCGCCCCGCGACGGGACCGGCGGCCGTCCCGAAGCTCGTACGCTGCATCCATGAGTGATTCCCCTGCCGGTGTCGTCGGTGTCGTCGACCTTCTCGGCGTCCTGGCCTACGCCGAGCTGACCGCCTTCCTGCGGCTCGCCGAGGACGCCGCCGCCCTCGCCCCCTCGCTCACCGACCGCGCGGCGCTCAGCGGCCTCGCCGCCGTCGAGTACGCCCACTTCAGCCTGCTGCGCGACCGGCTGTCCTCGCTCGGCGCGGACCCGGAGGAGGCGATGGCCCCCTTCGTCGAGGCGCTCGACGACTGGCACGCGCAGACGCGGCCGGGGGACTGGCTGGAGGCGCTGGTCAAGGCGTACGTCGGCACGGGCATCGCCGGGGACTTCTACCGCGAGGCGGCCCGGCACGTGGACGCCGACACCCGCAAGCTCGTGGACGAGGTGCTGGCCGAGGAGATCCGCTCGGAGTTCGTGGTCGACCGGGTGCGCACGGCGCTCGTCGGGAACCCGCAGGCCGCCGGGCGGCTCGCGCTCTGGGCGCGGCGCATGGTGGGCGAGGCGCTGAGCCAGGGCAACCGGCTCGCGCTCGCCCGTCCTGAACTGGCGCTGCTGCTGGTCTCGGAGGCCGCCGGGACGGGGCAGGGGGACGCCGGCCTCATCGGCATCGGCCGGCTGTTCGCCCGCCTGACCGAGGAGCACGGGAAGCGGATGGCGGCCCTCGGTCTGGTCCCGGGTCCGTGAAGAAGAGGGACGCGTGGGCCCTCAAAGGTAAGGTTTCGGACTTCTGGCCAATTCGGTCCGGTGATCGAGGGGCGCGAACGCCCTCACCGGTTGTACCGTTCGAGACATGAGGGCCTCGCGCCGCTACGGCAGTTCCTTGATGAGATGTGGACCGAACCGCTGGACCTCGCGGCCCGTGCTGAGAAGGGGAGGCGCGGACTGCCCGGCCTTCGGCCACAAACGGGACGAAGTCCGGAGGTCACGCCGCCCCTGCGGCTGCTCGCTCCCTACCCGCGAGGAATGCGCGGGAATCTAGGATCCGCACCGCGAGTGATCTGAATGTCCAGCGAAACGGCGCCACGCGCCGCGCGGACCCGGGCGCTTTGGGGAGCCGCCAGGAGCCCCCCAAAGCGCCGGGCTCAGAGCGTGCCGCCGAAACCGACGGGACGCGACTCGTCCTCGCCGATCTCGACGAAGCCGAGCGCGGTCACCGGCACGATCACGCGCCGCCCCTTGACGTCGGTGATGGAGAAGACGCCACGATCCGCCGCCAGCGAGTTCCGCAGTTCCTGCTCCACCTCTTCGGTGGTCAGGTCGGTCTCGACGATGATCTCCCGGTGCACGGAGCGTACGCCGATCTTGACTTCCATCGGGCTCCCTTTCGACGACCAGATGTGCTCGTCCCATCGTGGCCCGCCGCGGGCCGGGTGACGCCACTGATCGCGTCAAGCGAACAATCCCGGGGCGGTTCGCGGGGCTAGGACGTCCGGGGGAAGCCGCCGATGCCGCGCCAGGCGAGCCGGGCCATGAGCTGCGTCGCGACGTCCTTGGGGATCGTGCCGTGGCTGGCGAGCCAGTAGCGGGCGCTGACCTCGGCCATGCCGACCAGGCCGACGCCGAGCAGGTGGGCCTCGTCGCTGGAGCAGCCGGTGTCCTCCTGGATCACCTGGCTGATCATCTCGGCGCTCTCGCGCAGGGAGCGCTCGACGCGCTGGCGCACGGGGGCGACGTTGCGCAGGTCGGACTCGAAGACCAGGCGGAAGGCCTCGCCCTGGCTGGAGACGAAGTCGAAGAACGCGCCGATGGCCGCCTGGACGCGCTGCTTGTTGTCGGTCGTCGAGGCGAGCGCCTCGCGGCAGCGGTTGGCCATGTCGTCAACGTGGACGTCCAGCAGCGCGAGGTACAGCTCCAGCTTCCCCGGGAAGTGCTGGTAGAGCACCGGCTTGCTCACGCCGGCCCGCTCGGCGATCTCGTCCATCGCGGCCGCGTGGTAGCCGTTCTCCACGAAGACCTCCTGCGCCGCGTTGAGCAACTGGCGGCGGCGGGCCAGCCGGGGCAGGCGGGTGCCCCGGGGCTTGGCATCCGGGGTAGCGGTCACGGGATTCTCCTTGGACGGTCTCGCCGTCGCGCGATCGTCGAACGCGCTCCGGTTCGTGCTGAACGGATCAACGCCGGATCTCCGCCGGTCAGGCGCCTGCCTGCCCCCTCGCCCCGGGATCCGGTCCGGGGTTCACATCCTACGCGCGGGTAATCCGGGTCAGCGATATTCGTCGTCTTCCAGATCGACCGTCCGCCACTGGTCGGCGGCGTCGGCGGGATCGGCGTCGTAGGGCACCTCCAGCACCCATGCCTGCCGCTCGCCGCCGATGATCCGGTGCTGCTCGACGGCGTCGGCCTCCGGCACCTCGGTGTCGAACTCGTCCGCGACGTCGTCGAGGGGCTCCAACTCGTCCAGCGGGACCTCGTTCCCGTGCACATCCATCTCCGACATGTGCGGCACCCTCCGTCGACGGCGAGCCTGACTCGCACGCTCCATACCCCGATGCGTCCAGCCTAAGGCCCCTCCCCCGCCCCGCCGCGTTCCGGCGGCGCCATCAGGTCGCCGAACCGCTCGACGCGCTCCAGCACGTCCCCGGCGGTGAACACCAGGTCCTCCGGCCGGGCGTTCTCGACCTCCTCCCAGGTCAGCGGGGTCGAGACGGTGGGAGTCGCGTTGGCGCGCAGCGAGTACGGCGCGATTGTCGTCTTGGCGGGGTTGTTCTGGCTCCAGTCGATGAGCACCTTGCCGGGGCGCAGCTTCTTGGCCATCTGGCTGACGATCTCGCCGGGCCGTTCCTTCTCCAGCCGCTGCGCGAGCGCCTTGGCATAGGCGGAGGCGTCCTCCTCACGGCCGGCCCAGGGGACGTACACCTGCATGCCCTTGTTGCCGCTGGTCTTGGGGCACCCGTCCAGGCCGTCCTCGCGCAGGGCCTCGCGCAGGCGCAGCGCCACCCGGCGGCACTCCTCGATCGTGGCGGGCGGGCCGGGGTCGAGGTCGAAGACCATGATGTCGGGAGGCAGGGCCTGCCCCTCGTCGTCCACCCGCCACATCGGCGTGTGGAGCTCCAGGGCCGCCAGGCCGGCGAAGTAGACCAGCGTGGGCAGGTCGTCCACGATCGCGTAGTCGATGGTGCCGCGGCCCTTGGTGCTGCCCGGCGCGGGCAGGCGGGCGGTGCGCACCCAGGAAGGCGTGTGCGGGGGACGGTTCTTCTCGAAGAAGAACAGCCCGTCCACGCCCTCGGGGTAGCGCTTGACGGTGAGCGGCCGTCCCTCGATGTGCGGCAGCATGTACGGCGCGACGCGGCTGTAGTAGTCGATCACCTCGGCCTTGGTGAACCCGGCCTGGGGGTACAGCACCTTGCCGAGGTTGGTCAGCGTCAGCTCCCGGTGGTCGACCCTGACCCTGACCTTGTCCGTGCTGTCCGTGCTGTCCGTCTTGTCCGCCACTTCGCCCGCCACGCCATCTCTTCTTCCCTGTGTCCCGGGACCCTTCCCGGGGCAGGTCTCCGCCCGGGGTTTCTTCCGTCGTGCGGACGTCCTCTGCCGTGCCTATCACGGGTCCACCAGTGGTGGCTTGACCGGATACGGCATTCCACACTGGGTATCTGCCCATTTAGATACTGCTTTGCGCCCTTGCCACTACCGAACATGTGTTCGATAGTGGCAGTAGAGGTGAGGAGAGGCCATGCGTAGCATCTGGAAGGGTGCCATCTCGTTCGGGCTCGTCACGATCCCGGTGAAGCTCTATTCCGCGACCGAGCAGAAGGACGTGACGTTCCACCAGGTGCACCGCGAGGACGCCGGCCGTATCAAGTACAAGCGGGTGTGCTCCATCGACGGCGAGGAGGTGCAGTACTCCGACATCGCCAAGGGGTACGAGCTGCCCGGCGGCGAGGTCGTCGTGCTGACCGACGAGGACTTCGCCGACCTGCCGCTGAGCACCTCGCGCCGGATCGACGTCCTGCAGTTCACCCCGGCCGACCGGATCGACCCGATCCTGTTCAACAAGTCGTACTACCTGGAGCCCGAGAACACCGGCGTGAAGCCGTACATCCTGCTGCGCGAGGCGCTGGAGCGCACCGGGCAGGTGGCCATCGTGAAGGTCGCGCTGCGGCAGCGCGAGTCGCTGGCGACCCTGCGCATCCGCGACGGCGTGTTCGTGCTGGAGACCATGTTGTGGCCGGACGAGGTGCGCGAGCCGGGGTTCCAGTTCAAGGACGAGGACATCGAGGTGCGCCCGCAGGAGCTGCGGATGGCCGAGTCGCTGATCGAGACGATGGCGGGGGAGTTCGACCCCTCCGAGTACCGCGACAGCTACCGCGAGGCGCTCCAGGAGGTCATCGAGGCCAAGATCCAGGGCAAGGAGCTGGCCCGGCCGGAGGTGCCGGAGCAGGCGGGCCCGGCGGTCGACCTGATGGCGGCGCTGCGCGCCAGCGTGGACGCGGCCAAGCGGGAGCGCGAGGGCGGCCGCGAGAAGGCTCCGGCGCCGAGGCGGAAGGCGGCGGCGAAGGCCGCCGGCGGCGAGGAGGCCCGCGCGGAGGAGGCGGGGGAGAAGGCCGAGAAAGCCGAGAAGAAGCCGGCCAAGCGCCGTCCCCGCAAGACCGCGTGACCGCATTTCGCCGTAGGACCCGCCCCATCCGGGGACGGCGGCCTGATATTGGAGAGCCCGGCAAATGGTATGGGCTTGGCGGTGAATGTTTGTTCCGCGGGATGAGCGGAGCGGCGGCCTGGACGGGAATTCACCTCGAGCATCAGGGTGCGGACATTGAGGAGGCCCCGGAGCGGAATTCGCTCCGGGGCCTCCCGTGTCTGCTAAGCGGCCATTGCTACCGGGCCGGATACCGCCCGGTCGTCCCGCCTAGATTCTTGATTTCGGTATGGGTCGGTATGGATTTGGTGTGGATTATCAGCGGTCGTGCTTGTGGTGGTGGTGCCTGCCGTGGTGGTGGTGCTCCGGCCTGAAGTGACGGTGGCGGTCGTCGCGGAAGAAGTTGTGGTGCCCGCCGCCGTGGTGGTTGTTGCTGATGATCGCCCGGAAGAAGCGCGCCTCGACGACCTTGAAGAAGCAGTTGCGGTGGCCGCCCCCGTGGCTGTGGTGGTGACGGTGGTGGCGGCGGTTGTGGTGGCCCTTGCCGCCCCAGCCGCCGTCGTCGTCGAAGTCGCCGTCGAAGCCGAAGCCGCCGTGGTGGCCGTGGTGGCCGTGGTGGTGTCCCCCGTGGTGGTGGCAGTGGCCGCCGCCACCGCCGCCGTCGAAGCCACCCATGCCACCCATGCCGCCGAAGTCGTCACCGAAACCGAAGTTGGTGGTGACGGCGGCGGACGCGTTGGCGCTCGTGGCGGTGGTGGCGGTGCTAAGGCCGATGAGACCACCGGTGAGTGCCGCCGTGACGGTCGCCATAGCGGCGTATTTCTTGACGTCGGGCATTGCGTTTTCCCCCTTGACGCATCGGGTTGCCCAGCGGATGCATTTAGTGGCTTTTCTCCGCTAAATGCCGGGTGACTCGGAGTGAGTCTTCCCAGTTGTCGTTTTTTCCGACGCACCGATACGACAAACGGGGATCGCTGCCTTTTGGCATCTACTTAACCTGCCCTTATGTCTTTCAGTTCAATATTTCCCGATATGTCCGATATTTCCCGTGATCTTGGGCCGTCGGGGGTGCCCCCAAGCCCGGCGTGGACGGTCGCGCCAGGTGTACGGCAGCGGGTTATGGTCAGAACGGAGGGTGAACAGGAGGGGGAAGATGGTGGAGGAACCGATTCCGCACTGGCCGGGGGAGCTCGTCGACCTGGGCGGGCTGACCGTCCACGTCCGGTCCACGCCCGAGCCGAAGACCGCCGCGCCGGCCGAGACCGCCGTGTTCGTGCACGGCCTGGCCGGGTCCGCGACCAACTGGACCGACCTGATGGGCGAGCTGCGCCACGACGTGCGGGGGTACGCCCTCGACCTCCCGGGGGCCGGCTTCTCGCCCGAGCACCCTGAAGGCGATTACTCGCTGGCCGCGCACGCGGAGGCCGTCATCGCCTTCGTCGAGCACCTGGGCGGCGGCCCCGTCCACCTGCTGGGCAACTCGCTCGGCGGCGCCGTGTCCGTCAGAGTGGCCGCCACGCGCCCCGAACTCGTCCGCACGCTCACTCTCATCTCGCCCGCCCTGCCCGACCTCCTTCCCCGGTACGGTCCCGCGCGCGTCGTGCTCTCCGCGACCCCCGGCCTCGGCCAGTGGGCCATGAGCCGGCTGCGCGGGCTGCCCGCCGAACGCCGTATCCGCGCCACCATGGCCATGTGCTTCGCCGACACCGACCGGGTGCATCCCCTGCGCCTGGAGGACGCCGTCAGCGAACAACGCCGCCGCGACGAGCTGCCATGGGCGGGCGCCGCGCTCATCTATTCGGCGCGCGCCCTGGTCAACGAGTACTTCCGGCGCGGCGAGGACAACCTGTGGCGGCTGGCCGCCAAGGTGACCGCGCCCACCCTGGTCGTGCACGGGCGGCACGACCGCCTCGTCGACCCGCGCATGGCCGCGCGGGCGGGGCGCGTGTTCCCCGACGTCCGGCTGGTGCTGCTGCACGACGCCGGGCACGTCGCCCAGATGGAGTACCCCACGCTCGTCGCCCTCCACGTCCGCGCCCTGCTGCGGGAGGCCGCGACGGTCGGCGTGGACGTCCCGGCCCGGGCGCCGGCGGCCCGGCGGGTTCCTTTGGTGCCGGGAGTGCTGAAAGCGCGCAAGGCCGCAAGTACGTGACCAACGCGAAGAACACCAGGGAAAGGGCGCGCGCCGGGTAAGATCACCGATTCGGGAATGCGGGGGCGACCGGGTTAGGTTGTGACAGACGGCGGGACGCGTAGCCTTTCGGTAATCCGCCATTTGGGAAGATCCCCCGAAACGGGAGCGTAGAACTGTGTCGTTGCCACCGCTGGTAGAGCCGGCCGACGATCTGACCGTTGACGAGGTGCGCCGCTACTCTCGCCACCTGATCATCCCCGACGTGGGGATGGCCGGGCAGAAGCGGCTCAAGAACGCCAAGGTGCTCTGTGTGGGCGCGGGCGGCCTCGGCTCCCCGGCCCTGATGTACCTCGCCGCCGCCGGAGTCGGCACGCTCGGCGTCATCGACTTCGACGTCGTGGACGAGTCCAACCTCCAACGGCAGATCATCCACGGGCAGTCGGACGTCGGCCGTCTGAAGGCCGAGAGCGCCGCCGCGAGCGTGCGCGAGATCAACCCCTACGTCAACGTCGTGATCCACAACGTGGCCCTCACGACCGACAACGTGATGGACATCTTCGCCGGTTACGACCTGATCGTGGACGGCACCGACAACTTCGCCACGCGCTACATGGTGAACGACGCGGCCGTCCTGCTCGGCAAGCCGTACGTCTGGGGCTCGATCTACCGCTTCGACGGCCAGGCCAGCGTCTTCTGGGCCGAGCACGGCCCGTGCTACCGCTGCCTGTACCCCGAGCCCCCGCCTCCCGGCATGGTGCCCTCCTGCGCCGAGGGCGGCGTGCTCGGCGTGCTGTGCGCCTCCATCGGCTCGATCCAGGTGAACGAGGCGATCAAGGTGCTCACCGGCGTCGGCGAGCCGCTGGTCGGGCGTCTGATGATCTACGACGCGCTGGAGATGAAGTACCGCGACGTCAAGGTCCGCAAGGACCCGGAGTGCCCGCTCTGCGGCAAGAACCCCACGATCACCGAGCTGATCGACTACGAGGCGTTCTGCGGCACCATCTCCGACGAGGCGCAGGAGGCCGCCACGGGCTCCACGATCACCGCCCAGGAGCTCAAGGACATGCAGGACCGCGGGGACGACATCTTCCTCGTGGACGTCCGCGAGCAGAACGAGTACGAGATCGTCAACATCCCGGGCGCCGTGCTGATCCCCAAGGGCGAGTTCCTGCGCGGCACCGCTCTGGAGCAGCTCCCGCACGACAAGAAGATCGTCCTGCACTGCAAGTCGGGCGCCCGCTCGGCCGAGGCGCTGGCGGTCGTCAAGAACGCCGGCTTCACCGACGCCGTCCACGTAGGCGGCGGCGTCCTGAGCTGGGTCAAGACCGTCGACCCCTCTCTGCCGACGTACTGACCCGGTCCGCGGACCCACGGCCCGCCCGTCCATCAGGACGGCGGGCCGTCGCTTTCCCGGCGTCTTACGGTCTGAGAACGCGACTGCCATCCTGTCCTTTTAGTAAGGAAAGCGTCACCTTCCAGCCCGCCAAGTCCCATCCATCCGGGTCTATCCCTATGAACGCAGGATCCGCCCCTGCTCCCCGCGTTAAGGTCGGGCGGGTGAGCAGAGCGAGCACCGTGGGGGTCATGGCCTTGATCTTCGCCGTCGTCGCCGGAGTGGCCGGTGGCGCGGCGGGGGCCGAGCTCACGCGGGGGCCGAGCGCCGCCGAGGTCCAGCAGGCGTCCCACGAAGAGATGGCGCGCCGCTGGCAGTCATGGCCCGCGGGCAAGGTGTTCCCGCCGCTGCTGCCGTACGTCGCCGAGCAGGGCGGGCAGGAGAACGCCCGCAGGGTGGGCATCTCCTCGCGCACCGACTGTTCGGCGGCCGTGGACGTCGAGCTGAGGGCGGCGCTGAAGGCGGCGCGCTGCCGGGCGGTGCTGCGGGCGACGTACCTGGACGCGCTCCAGGGTGTGGTGGTGACGATCGGCGTCGCCGCCTTCCCCGACCAGGCGTCCGCGCTGAGGGCACGGGCGGCGTTCCCGCCCGGGGGAGTGCCGTCCCCGGGCCTGCGGGCGCTGGCGTTCCCGCGGACGGTCGCCGACCGCTTCACGGCCTCGGCCCGCCAGGCGTCCTCGCTGGCACAGGCGGGGCCGTACCTGGTGATCGCGACGGCGGGCCAGGTGGACGGCAGGCCGGCGCGGTCGGTCGGCCGCCAGCGGTCCACGATCTTCGCCTTCACCACCGACCTGGAGGAACGGATCGTCCGGACGCTCGCCACGCCGGCGCGTCCCGACTGCGCGGGCAAGGACTGGCAGTGCTGACTCCACCCCCACCCGCCCCGCCGGATATTTCGCGATTCATCCCCGCACGCACCGCCAGGGGACGCCGGGCGGCCCGTCCCGCCCTCCTGGCGATCCTGCTCGTCCTGGCCCTCGTGACCCTGATGGGCACCGCGCCGGCGCGGGCCGACCAGGTACGCGGCAGCCAGAGCCAGGTCCTGCGCACGCTCGACGTCGACGCCGCGTGGCGGATCACCCGCGGCGCCGGGGCGAAGGTCGCGGTCCTGGACTCGGGGGTGGACCCTCGCCACCACGACCTGGCCGGCTCGGTGGTGACCGGGCCCGACTTCACGGCCGGCGCCAACCCGCGCGGCGTCGCCCCCCGTCGCCTGCACGGCACGTACATGGCGTCGCTCATCGCCGGGCACGGCCACGGGCCGGGCGGGGCGGACGGGGTGATCGGCGTGGCCCCGGCCGCGAAGGTGCTGTCGGTGCGGGTGATCCTGGAGGACGACGAGCCGGGGTTCCGGGACTTCAACTCCGAGCCGAGGTTCGAGAACGTCGTCGCGCGGGGCATCCGCTACGCGGTGGACCGGGGGGTGGACGTGATCAACCTGTCCATCTCCAAGGACCAGCCCACGCGGCAGGAGCGCGCGGCGATCCGCTACGCGGTGTCCAAGGGCGTCGTGCTGGTGGCGGCGGCGGGCAACGACGGCGCGGGCCGCAAGACCGGGCCGTACTCCTACCCGGCGTCGCTGCCCGGGGTGATCTCGGTGGCCGCGGCCGACCGCGGCCTGCACAAGGCGTCGTTCTCCAACCGCAACTCGCTGGTGCTCGTGGCGGCGCCAGGGGTGGACATCTACGGGGCGGGTCCGGGCGACCAGTACTGGGTCGGCAGGGGGACCTCGCAGGCCACGGCGCTGGTCTCCGGGGTCGCCGCGCTGATAAAGGCGAAATATCCGCGCATGTCCCCGGCGCTGGTCGCCCAGGCGCTCACCACAGGCGCCACCCGCCGTCCCTCACCCGGCTACGACCCCGGCATGGGCTTCGGCGTCGTCAACGCCGCACGCGCGTTGGCCGAGGCCGCCCGGCTCTCCCGCCACCGGTTCGCGGCCCGGGGCCCCGGCGTCCAGGACCCCGCCCTGCCGATGGCCTCGGGCGCGAAGGCCGCCCTGACACCCGTCCGGGTGGTGCGCAGGGACACCCACATGATCACGATGTACGGGGCGATCGCGCTGTCCGCGGGCGCGCTGGCGTGCGGCGGCCTCGCCGCCCTGATCGTGATGGTCCGCCGCGCCAGGCGCCGCCGCGCGCACGAGGACGCGAGCCTGTGGGCGTCCCCCCAGTGGGAGCGGGCCCCGACATGACCCGCCCGCCGGGAAGTCCGCGCACATGACGAAAAACCGGCCGGATCCCGGAATGGGACACGGCGTGGCGGGAAGGTGCGCGGAAGGGCGTTCACGTGCGGCGAAGAGGCATCCGGCCACGGATCCGCACGGGGCAACCTGACCGACAGGGCGGGGCGACGCCGACGGAACACGAGGGGTGGCGAGGGCGCGTGCGGAACCCCGGAAGCGGGCGCCGACGTAGCATCGGAGTATGTCGCCTGAAGAGCCACGGGCGCGGCCGGCGCCCTGGCCCCCGCGCGGCAGAGGCACGTCCTTCAGAGGGCGGCTTCCTTCAGGTGGCGTCTCGCACGGGGCGGCCTCCGGGGCGTCGCGGCCGTGGATGGGCTCACGGGCCCGCGCCGCGAGCCTGCGCGAGTTCCAGGATCGCCTGGCGCTCGAACGCGGGGTCCGTTTTCGATCCCTCTTCCTGCTGATCATGGGGACGTTGCTCGCCGTGGCGGCCACCGACGTGCTGCTCGGCGTCGTGGGCACCCTTCAGGAGACGCGGTCCCGGCCGTTGACGTTCGCCGAGCGCGCCCGGTACTCCCAGGAGGACGTCGCCCGGCGCTGGTACACCTGGCCGGCCGACGCCGTGTTCCCTCCCCAGATCGAGTACGTCGGCCTGTCCCGGGTCCGGCAGTACGCCAGGCGGGTCGGCATCGCCCCGGAGGCGCCGTGCCCCGCGGTCGTGGACGCGCCCGTCGGCTCGGTGCTGCGGCAGTTCGGCTGCCGCACGATGCTGCGGGCGACCTACGTCGACCAGACCTCCTCGTTCGTGGTGACCGTCGGGGTCGCCGTGCTGGCCGACGAGGAGACGCGGGCGCGGACGGCGGGGCAGCTCCCCGTGGACGACCGGGTGGGCGTGCGGCCGGTGGCGTTCCCGGGCACGGTGACCGAGTCGTTCGGGGCGGCGCAGCGCCAGCGCACGGGCTGGGTCGGCGCGGGCCCGTACATCGTCTTCACCACCGCGGGCTACGCGGACGGGCGTACCCGCGAGGCCATCTCCCGGGATGAGATCACCCACAGCGAGCTGTGGCCGGCCGCCCAGTCCATCGCCGGCCGCATCGGCCGCGAGCTCTCGGCGCCTCCCGACATCCCGCGCTGCACCCAGGGGAACGTGTGTTGAGGTGCGTGAGGGCCGGCGGCCTGCGCCGGGCGGTGGCGGCCGTGGGGGCGATGGCGCTCGTGGGCCTGCTGCCGGCGCCGCCGGCCGTGGCGGACCCTTCGGTGGCGTCCGACGACGTGCGCGGCGCCCAGCGCTGGGTGCTGGACGCGCTGAACGCCGAGCAGGCCTGGCAGGTCACGCGCGGCGCGGGCGTGACCGTCGCGGTGATCGACAGCGCGGTCGACGCCCAGGTGCCCGAGCTCGCGGGCAAGGTGACCGTCGGCCCCGATCTGCGCTCGGACACCTACGACGGCGCGGCGCCTCCGGTGGGCGTGCACGGCACGGCGATGGCGTCCCTGATCGCGGGCTCGGGGCGGGACGGCGGCCTGACCGGCCTGGCGCCGGATGCGAGCATCCTGTCGATCCCGGTGCTCACCGACCAGCCCGAGTACCAGCTCGTCAACCCCGACGACGGGCTGGGCGCGCCGGCCGAGACGCCGATCTCGCGCGCCATGCGCTACGCGACCGACAACGGCGCGCGGGTGATCAGCATGTCGCTGGGTGAGTACGTCCCGCAGCGGGCCGACCGCCAGGCGGTCGCGTACGCGCTGGAGCAGGGCGTGGTGTTGGTGGCGGCGGTGGGCAACGACGGCGACTCGGTGGCGGCGCGCAAGTACGGGACGTCGTTCTGGAGCTTTCCCGCGGGGTTCGCCGGGGTCATCGGGGTCGGCGCGGTGGACCGGCTGGGTAAGCACGCCGCTTTCAGCAGTGACAATCTGTCGGTGCTGGTGGGCGCGCCGGGGGTGGCGGTGCCGGCGGTGAAGGCGGGCGGCGGGTACGTCCTGTTGGAGGGCAGCAGCGTGTCCACGGCCCTGGTCTCCGGGGTGGTCGCGCTGATAAAGGCGAAATATCCGCAACTGGGCCCCGAGCTGGTGGCCCGCGCCCTCGCGACCACCACGCGCGGCAAACCCGCAGGCAGCTACGACGACAAGATCGGCTTCGGCGTGGTCGACGCGGCGGCGGCGCTGCGGAAGGCGGGCGAGCTCACGGGGTATCGCTCCGCCGTCCCCGTCCAGAGCGGCCTGCACTTCGGGAAGGGCGCGACCTCGCCCCCGCCCGCGCGCCCTGGGCCGGATCCGGTGCGGCTGTGGGTGTACGGCGCCGGCGTGCTGCTCGGGCTCGTCGGGTTCGGCGCGGGCGTGGTGGTGCTCACGCGGCGCGCGGAACGCCGATGATCACGTGATGGCGGCGATTCGAATGCTTTTCGGCCGCCTTTCGGCAGCAGTTCGGATGCGGTCATATCGATCGCACGCGATCCCGTACCGGTGATCGCTAAAGGTTCGCTATGGTTCCCATCTCGTGGGATACGAGTTGCGCGTACAACGTGAATCGCCGCTCGCCTACGCCGAGCTCACGCGAGCGACGGCGTCGGCCGACGCCGGCTTGGAGCTGCGGGGAACACCCGAGGACGCCGAGGTGATCGCCCGTCACGGCGACGCCGAGCACCGCGTCGCCGTCTGGCAGGGCCGCCTCTACGGGGAGCCGACGTCCGACTGGAACGTCTCCCAGCTCGCCCGTCTGGCCGCTCTGGTCGGCGGCAGTCTGGTCGGGGAGGACGGCGAGGCCTACGTCATCCGCGACGGTATCGTCGAGCAGGTCAACGGCAAGACGGTCTACGAGTTCGGCAAGCTGGAGGAGATCCTCTCCCAGGGCCCCGTCCAGTGGGCCGCCTGACGGGCCCCGCGCCCGCGCCGCGAGCGCCCGAGAGGAAGCCCCGGAAGGACCACGTGAGCGATCCGACGCCCTTCGCCGAACGGGTGCTCGACGTCGTCGAGCGCATCCCGCCGGGCAAGGTCATGTCGTACGGCGACATCGCCGAGTACCTCGAAGAGGGCGGCCCGCGGCAGGTCGGCCGGGTGATGTCCACCTGGGGCGGCGGCGTCCCGTGGTGGCGGGTCGTGCACGCCGACGGGACCGCGCCGCCCGGCCACGAGGCCAGGTGCCTGGCCTTCTGGCGGGACGAGGGCACGCCGCTGCGGGGCGAGCGGGCCGACATGCGCCACGCCCGATGGCTCGGTGATCACCCATGAGTTCTCAAGAATGCGCATTACCATTCCAGGAACGCCCTTTGCGGTAGACCTGGAAAGGCGGTGCCTCCCCGATGGCCACCGGTGCCACGCCCGCGCAGGCCGGCGACAGCGTCGATAGCGTCGACAGCGTCGATAAAGTCGCCGATCGGCTCCGGGCCGCCCAGGACCTGTATGACAAGGGAGAGCCGCTCGACGCGCTGATCGCGGCCGTCACCTCCCACGGGCTTTCGCGCGCGGAGCGCCGGCGGCTGCACGCCGAGGCGCTGAACGGGCCGCTCGCCCTGCGTCTGGAGGCCGCCGCCAAGAGGGACGCCACCCGCCTGCGGCAGGCGATCGACCTGCTGCGCGACTACCTTTCCGGCGTCGACCCCTCGGTCAAGCGCGCCCTGCCGGTGGCCCGGCGCCTGGCCTACCACCTGATCGAGAACCGCGACCCCGCGGCCCTCGCCGAGGGCGGCGAGCTGGCCGGGCTCGTCGCCGCCACGGGCGAGCCGGTCAAGCGCGTCCGCAGGGGCCTGCGCTGGTACGCCGACCTGCCCGTCGAGGCGCCGCGCTCGCTCTTCCGGCTGCGCGGGTCGGACCTGGTCCCCGTGACCGAGGTGTCCGACGTGTCCTGGCACGACGGGCGGCTCCGCGTCACCGGCCACGCCTACCTCGTGGGGCTCTCGGTGCGCAGCCGCCGCCTGAACCGCGCCACGGTGGTGCTGCGCGGCCCGCGCGGGCTGCCGCCGATCGCCGCCCGCACCCGCCGCGTCTACCGCCCCGAGGCGACGTGGGGGTCGGCCGAGCCCGGCTGCAACTACGACTGGGCGGGGTTCGTGGCCGAGGTGCGGCCGTGGTCGCTGCGCTGGCGTGCGGCCATCCGCGCCGCCTACCACGGCGCCAGGCGGCTGCTGCGCCGCCGTCCCCTGGTCCCGGACACGACGACCTGGCGCGCCGACATCGTCATCTGGAGCCGGGGCGCGTGGGCGACCGGCGCCGTGCGGGGGCCGGTCATGGGCCGCACCGAGCGCCCGGCGGGGCTGCGCGTCGGTCCCGGCTGGTGGGTGCGCCCGGCCTGGACGTCCGACCGCGTGCTGCAGATCGTGCTCCAGCCCACCCGCGCCGAGCTGACCGGCGTCGTCCACGACGGCGACCAGATCGAGCTGAGGGGCTTCCTGCCGGGCACGACGGCGACCAAGGGCAGGGCCCGTCTCGGCGGCCACCGCATCGCGGCCGATTTCGCCCCGGCCGAGGGCGGCACGAACTTCTCGGTGCCGCTCGCCGTCGCCGCGCTGATGAAGGAGCGCGACGCCCGCCGGCTGTGGATCGAGCCCAAGGGCGACCCGGCCGCCCCCGTGATGATGGACGACGACGCCGAGACGCGCATCGGCCTGGACCGCAGCGAGGTCACCGTCCTGCGTGACCGCCGCGACCGGGCCGTGGTGTCGGCGCACCGCGTGTGGCCGGTGATCACCTCGGCCGAGTGGGGCGAGGACGGCGCGCTCACCCTCGCGGGCACCTACCACGACCCCGACCCCGGGCCGCGCGAGCTGGTGCTGCGCCAGCGCGCGGGCCTGGCATACCGGGTCCGGCTCACCCGGTCCGGCCCGGAGTTCTCGGTGCGCGTCGCCCCGGGCGCGATGCCGAGGTTCGGGTCGGCGGTCGCGCTGGCGTCCGGCGCCTGGAGCCTGTCGGTGGCCGGCGGCAAGGGCACCACGGCCCCGCTGCGGGTGGACCACCGCCTGCTCGACACGCTGGACGAGGGCGTCCACATCGTCGGCGACCGCGAGTACCGCCTGGTGGCGACCCGCTTCGACGTGCCCGTCATCGTCGCCGCCGAGCACGTTCCGGGCGACGAGAAGGGCGCGGTCGGCCTGTGGTCGACGCGCCGCGTCCACTACCCGGCCGAGCGCCGCCGCGAGCTGCGCGACGCGACGGTGTACGTCTCGTTCGACGGCAGGTCGTACTCCGACAGCGCGCGGGCGGTCTACGAGGAGCGGCTGCGCCGGGGCGACGACCGCGAGCACATCTGGGTGGTCAAGGACGGCGCGTTCGTCCCGCCGGACTCGGCGGCGCTCGGCCTCGGCCCGGGCATCACGCCCACGGTGGTCCGCGAGGGCAGCCGCGAGCACTACACCGCGCTGGCCCGGTCCCGGCACATCATGACCAACACGCTGCTGCCGCAGTGGTTTCGCGCCCGTGAGGACCAGCTCTGCGTCCAGACCTGGCACGGCAGCCCGCTCAAGCAGGTGGGCGGCGACCAGCGGCACATGACCCGCGAGCCTCGGCCACCCGCGTGGTACCGGCAGGCCGCCGAGGTCGCGAACTGGGATCTTCTGGTCACTCAGAGCCCGTGGGCGTCCGGAATCCTGCGCCGCGCGTTCGGGTACGGCGGCGAGATCCTGGAGTCGGGGTACCCGCGCAACGACGTCCTGGTGTCCTCCGACCGCGCCGAGCTGGCGGCGGCGGTGCGGCGCGATCTCGGGATCCCGGCCGGCAAGCGGGTGGTGCTGTACGCGCCGACGTGGCGCGACCACGACCGCAGGAACAGCTCGGTGCGTCTCGACCTGGCGGAGGCCAGGCGGGTGCTCGGCCGTGACCATGTCCTGCTGGTCCGGGGGCACACGATGCAGGCGGCGCCCGCGGCTGTGGGTCTGGTGGTTCCCGGCCCGGACTCGCTGGTGCGCCCGGGGCCGATGACCCGCGAGTACCCGTTCGCCATCGACGTCACGACTTATCCGGATATGGCCGATCTATTATTGATCGCCGACGTCCTGATCACCGACTACTCCTCCGTGATCTTCGATTTCGCCGTCACCCGCCGCCCGATCGTCTTCTTCGGCTACGACCTGGAGCGTTACCGCAACTCCCGCGGCCTCTACCTCGACCTGCGCACCGAGGCGCCCGGCCCCCTGCTCGCCGAGGCCGCGGACGTGATAGAGGCCGTGCGCCTGATCGACGCGCTCGCCGGCGACTACACCGACCGCTACGAGGAGTTCGTCCGCACCTACGCTCCTCGCGACGACGGCAAGGCGACCGCCCGCCTCGTCGACCACGTCTTCACGCCCGGCTCCTGACGCCGGACGAGGGGCAGCCACCCTCCGTGTCCGGATGTCTTACAGAGTGACGCCCGACTTGACGGGATCCGCAACAAGGCTGTTACAGGGAGGGGTTGACCTTCGCCGAAGGTATGGGGATAACTGGGCCGGGGAGTCCCGAAATCCCTACCCTGGGAGCTGTCGATGAGCAGCGTGCCTTCGCTCGCACTGGTCGGACGTGCTTCGGAACTACGGACAGTCATCGATGTGATCGCTCGCCCTCCGGCGGTCGTGCAGGTGGAGGGTGAGGCCGGCATAGGGAAGACCCGTCTCGTGCGCGCCGCGCTCGGCCACGTGCCCGGCGACCGGGTGGTCCTTCTCGGTTACTGCCATCAGATCCGTGAGCCCTTCCCCTACGGGCCCGTGTTCGAGGCGCTCCGTGACATCGCCGGCCGGCTCCCGGATCCCGGCGCGCTCAACCCGGTGACCGGCGCGCTGGCCGGCTACTTACCCGAGCTGGCGGGCGCGCTCCCGCCGGCGCCCCCGCCCCTGGGCGACCCCCGGGCCGAACGCCACCGCGTCTTCCGGGCGATCCGTGCCCTGCTGGCCGCCGTCGGGCCGGCCGTTCTCGTCATCGAGGACCTGCACTGGGCCGACGACGGCACCCGCGACCTGCTGCGCTTCCTCATCGACCAGCCGCCCGCCGGGCTGGCCCTCGTGATCACCTACCGCCGGGAGGACCACGGCGCGACCCGCGCGTCCCTCGGCCGCGCCTACCGGCACCACCCGGAAACCACCAGCGTGGTGGTGCCGCTCGTGCCGCTGGACGTGACCGACGTCGGCAACCTGGCCGGGGCGCTGCTGAACCGCTCGGACCTGTCGTCCGGGTTCGTCACCCGCCTGCACGAGCGGACCGCGGGCATTCCGTTCGTGGTGGAGGAGGTCGTGCGGTCCCTGCGCGACCCGGGGGAGCCCGAGGCGCTCGACCGCGCCGGGGTGCCGCTGCTGCTGCGCGAGGCGATGGCCGAGCGCATGGCGTCCCTGTCCGTGGCGGCGGTGCGCACCGTGCACGTCGCGGCCGTGCTGCGGCTGCCCGCGGGGGAGCAGCTGATCATCGCGGCGGGGGGCGACTCCGCCGGGCTCGGCGAGGCGCTGCGGGCCGGCGTCCTGCACGAGGACTCCCGCGGCCGGTACGGCTTCCGCCATGCGCTGGCCCAGCAGGCGGTGTACGACGCGATCCCCGGGCCGGAGCGGCGGTCGGCGCACGAGCGGGTGATGGGCGCGCTCGCCGCCATGGACTCGCCGCCGCTCGTCCAGCTCGCCTTCCACGCCCGGCAGGCCGGCGACATCGAGGCATGGCTGCGTCACGGCGCGGCCGCCGCCCACCGCGCCGCCGCGCTCGGCGACATGGCCCTGGCCATCGAGGTGTTCGAGGGCATGCTGGACGATCCGGACCTGCCCGAGTCCGAGCGCGGGCCGCTCGCCCTCCAGCTCAGCAAGTTCGCCGGGAGCGGCCTGTCGCACCAGCGGGTGGTACGGCTGCTGCGCCACGTGCTGCGCGACGACTTCCTGTCCCCCGACGCCCGCGCCGAGGCGCGGCTGCACCTCGGGCTGCTGCTGTCCAACCAGGCGGGGGACACCGTCGGCGGCCGCCCGGAGATCAAGGCCGCCGTCGAGGAGCTCACCGACCAGCCGACTCTGGCCGCGCGCGGCCTGGCCTGCCTCGCGATGCCTCCGTGGGGCACCGAGTCGCTGGACCAGCACGCCGAGTGGATGGACCGGGCCGAGAAGCTGGTCGCGAGCGCGGACAACCCCGAGGTCGCCACGGCCGTTCTCGCCAACCGCGCGTCCTTCCAGATGGCGATCGGCGCCCCCGACGCGTTCGCGGTCGCCGCCACCCTGCCGATCGCCGACACGCGCATGTCGGTCCGGCGCGAGGCCGCCCGGGGGTATGCCAACCTCTACGACTCGCTGATCACGCTCGGCCTCTACCCCGAGGCCGAGAAGATCGCCCGCGAGGGACGGCGTCTGGCCGCCGAGACCGGGGCCGACTACAGCGCCTACATCGTCGACGTCTCGGCGATTCGCATGGAGTGGCTGACCGGGCGCTGGGCCGGCCTGCGCGAGCGGGCGATCGCGATGAGCGAACTGGTCGCGGACACCCCGCAGATCGCGGTGGACGTCTGGCTGGTGCTCGGCATGCTCGCGCTCGCGACCGGCGAGTGGGACGGCGCCGCCCGGCACTTCCACGCCGCCGGGCTCGACGCCCCCGACAGCCGGTACGCGCCCGTCGTGGACGCCGCCGGCGGGGGGATGATCGAGCTGCACCTGGCCAGGGGCGCGCTGGACGAGGCCGTCGCCGAGGCCGAGCGCGCGGTCGCCCGGCTGCGCCGCAAGGGCGTGTGGGTGTGGGGCGCCTACCTCGTGCCGTCCGCCGTCAACGCCCTGGCCTGGGCCGGGCGGACCGAGGAGGCCGCCGGACTGGTCGCCGAGTACGCCGCCGGCGTCGCCGACAAGATCTCGCCGGCCGCGCACGCCGCGCTGGACTCCGCGCGGGGCGCGCTCGCCGCCGCGGAACGGCGGCACGCCGACGCCGCCGCGCACTTCGCCCGCGCCCGCGAGGCGTACGCCGTCATGCCCCAGCCGTACGCGGCGGCGCGGGCGGGGGAGGGCGAGGCGCGGGCCATGCTCGCGGTCGGCGACCCCGCCACCGGGGCCGCCTTCGCCGAACTGGCCGAGCGGTACGGGGAGTTCGGCGCCACCCATGACGCCGCCCGCTGCCGCCGCGTCCTGCGGGACATCGGCGTGGAGTTCCAGCTTCCGCGCGGACGGCGGGGCAAGGCCGCCGCGCCCTCCCCACGCGGGAAGGCCACCGCGCTCTCCCAGCGCGAGACGGAGGTCGCCCGCCTGGTCGCGCTCGGCCGGACGAACAAGGAGATCGCCGACGTGCTCTTCCTGTCGACCCGCACGGTCGAGAGCCACGTCGCGACCGTCTTACGCAAGCTCGGCGTGCGCTCGCGCACCCAGGTGGCGCCGCCCGCCTGAACGACCGCGTCTCCTCTCCGGAAACGGCGAACCCCCGGGACCGGAGGTGCCCGGTCCCGGGGGTCTCAAGGCCGTCGTCTCAGACGCTCAGGCCCTGCTCAGCTGTGTTCATGGCCTCACTTCGCTCGGCCTGTTCGGGGCGCCCTTTTAGGCGGCGTTCTTCCGCCGCGCCCCGAACAGGGTCAGAGGGTGATGCTCCAGGAGTCCAGGAAGCCGGTGTCCAGGGTGTACTGGTCGGTGACTTCGAGGGTCCAGGTTCCGGCGGCCGTCTGGCTGACGGGGACGGAGTAGTTGCGGGTGCCGAAGGACGTGCAGAAGATGCCGCCGCTGCTCTTGACGGTGTAGAACGTCCCGCTCGGGCCGCGCAGGCGGATCCGCAGGTCCTCGGCGCAGGTGTGGCTGATGACGATCGTCAGCTGGACCGGGGAGACCGCGCTGCCCGAGGCGGTCGAGGTGATCGGGCTGTTGATCGTCGACAGGTCGTTGATCGTGTAGTCCGTGTCGTTGCGGAACGTCCGGCCGCCGGTGGTGCCGACCGTCAGCGTGTAGGTCGCCGTGTGGGTCACGGACCCGGTGCCGGTGATCGTCACGCTGTAGGTGCCGTTCGGCGTCGACGTCGAGGTGGAGATGGTCAGCGTCGAGGAGCCGCCCGAGGTGACCGAGGCCGGGCTGAAGCTCGCGGTGGCGCCGCTCGGCAGACCCGAGGCCGAGAAGGTGACCGTCTGCGCGCTGCCGGAGGTTGTCGCCGTGGAGACGGTGGCGGTGGCCGAGCCGCCCGCGGTGACCGAGCCGGAGGTCGGGTTCAGCGAGATGGAGTAGTCGTTGCCGGGGCTGTCGGTGCAGGTGGGCTCACCGGACTGCACCGGGACGCTGACGGCGTTCCAGGCGGCCTTGGTGGCGGCGCACTCGGGGCTGCTCGCGCCGTACAGCTCGACGGCCGCGGCCAGGGAGGCGGTGCGGACGTTGATGTAGCGCCAGCTCGACGTCTTACGGCTGAGGGCGCCCATGTAGATCTTGCCGGCCTTCTGGATGCCGATGCCGGTCACCGAGGACGGGCCGCCGGAGCAGATCGGGCTGCCGGGCTTGCCGCCGCCCGGGGCGGAACCTTCGGCGAGCAGGTAGAACCAGTGGTTTATCGGACCGGCCGCCGCGTGCACCTCGGTGCTGGGGATCGAGGAGGAGTAGCAGTTCGGGTCCCCGGCCAGCGACGGGTTGTACATGTAGCGGATCGGGCCCTGGCCGACGAGGTCGACCTCTTCGCCGACCTGGTAGTCCGGCGGGTCGTTCGGGTTGTTGGCGTAGGCCTCGGTCAGCGCGCCGAAGATGTCGCCGGTGCCCTCGTTGATGCCGCCGTTCTCGTTGCCCGACCCGGCGCCGCCCGGCGTGGTCTGGAAGATCGCGTGGCCGAACTCGTGGCCCACGACGTCGATCGGCGTGGCCTGGCGCTGGTTGTCCTGCGAGTGGCCGAAGTTGGTGTAGCTGCCGTTCCAGTACGCGTTGACGTCCGCGAGGCCGACGCGCGCCGGGAAGCCGCCGCCGCTGCCGTTGATGCCGCTACGGCCGAGCCAGTCGCGCAGCATGTCCCACTCGCTCTGGACGCCGTACAGGGTGTCGACGCAGGCGGTCTCCAGGTTGGTGCCCGAGCCGTTGCCCCACGCGTCGTCGGTGCCGGTGTAGGCGGAGCCGTTCTGGCCGCCACAGCGGATGCCGCTGCGGGTGGAGTCGGTCATCGAGAACGAGCTGCCGGAGCCGCTGGTCTGGATGGTGACCGTGCCGTAGTAGTACCCGTTGCCGGTGCCGGCCTTGACGTCGTCGTAGGAGTCGGCGATCGCGCCGGTCTTGGCGTCCACGAAGACGTGCTGGATGCTCGGCTTGCCGTTCGAGATGCCGGAGACCGTGGACTCCCAGGCGAGGCGCGGCTGCGCGCCCCAGGCGAGGACGACCAGGCGCGCCGGGCGGCTGTCGTCCACGCGGTCCAGTTTGGTCTTGGAGGTGGCCAGCGCCTGCTCGGCGCTCACCGTCGCCTCGGTCGACAGGCCGACGGTCGGCGCGGCGGCGGACTCGGTGTCGCGGACGCGCCCGGCGGAGTCGGTGACGACGACCGCGTCGCCGCCGATCACGGGCAGGCCCTTGTAGGACCGCGCGTACGTCGCGTAGAACGAGCCCCCGACGCTGGGGGTCACGCCGGTGCGGGTGAAGACTTCGTCGGTGCCTTTGCGGAGGGCGTCCAGCTGGCTGGCGACGGCCTGGTCGGCCGCCAGCGTCGCGCGCTGGAGCGGGTCCGCCGCCAGGGGCGTGGCCGTGAACCCGGGCGGGGGCTTGGCGGCCGCGGGGGTTGCCGGCGCCGCGACGGCCACGATGGCCAGACCGGCGGTCACCGCGAATAGAGCTCTGCGCCTCATGCGCGATTTCCTTTCTAGTGCCTCCCGCCGCCGCGTCTCTCGCCGTGTACGCGGGCGGCGGTCGTCACGCCACCGGGCACCGTCGACCGGCGGGGTGAGTGAAGGGATCAGGGGGTGATGAGACAAAGGAGAACGGGATGCGTTCGCCGGTTGGGGGTGACCTGGCCGGGCGGGCCGTGTCCGGCGGAGTCTCCGTGCGAGTGAAGCGGCTAGGGCGGTAAGTGGGGGAGTGTCTCCACAGCGCTCCTTACTCGGCTCACGCGGCCGGGTGAACTGACCTGTGCGTGACGCTAAGTGCCGGTTCGCGTTCTGAACATCCGTAGTGGCATCCGTACATGTACGGAAAAAAGGACTGAACGAACAGCAATGCCGGTCTGCAAATTAAGTGGATGTATCGGCAGATGTGGTCGATGATGCGGACGGAAGGGGTTCGAAGGCCCGGACGCCGTCATCGGGGGTGTGCGTGATCCATTCCACCCGCCGGCCGAGCGTGGGCGACATGCCCGTCCGCAGGCTCGGCCTCGGTGACCTCCGCGACTGCCTGATGCTCGCCATCGACCGGCAATGGCTGCCGGAGGAGGCCAAGTGGAGGCTGCTCTTCGAGGTCGGTGAGGTGTACGGCATCGACGACCCCGGCGGAGGACTCGCCGGCACGGCCGTCCTCGCCCGCTACGGCCGCGACCTCGGCGCGGTCAGCATGGTCCTGGTGGCCAGCCGGTACGGCCGCATGGGGCTCGGCCGCCGGCTCATGCTGCACGTCCTCGACCGGGCAGGGGACGCGACGGTCTTCCTCTCGGCGACCGAGTACGGCCGCGGGCTGTACCAGAAGCTCGGCTTCCGCGCGGTCGGCCGGATCGTCACCCACATCGGGCACTTCCGCCCCGAGCCGGAGGACTTCAAGCACGACGGCCTGCGCCCGGCGCGCGAGGCCGACCTGGCCGCGATCCGGGGCCTGGACGCGCACGCCTCCGGCGCCCCGCGCACCGGCCTGATCACCCGGCTGTCCTCCATCGCCGAGCGGACGTGGGTCGCCGAACGCGGCGGGAAGGTCGTCGGCTTCGGCGCGGCGTGGCGCAACGTCGACAACGTCGTGGTCGGCCCGGTGATCGCCGACAGCACGGCCATGGCCCGGGGCCTGATCGCCGAGCTGGCCTCCGAGCTGCACGCCCCCGTACGCCTGGACCTCGGCGCCGACCACGCCGACCACACGGACCTCGCCGGCTGGGCCGCCGCCCGCGGCGTGCGACCGGCCTTCACCACCACCCTGATGACCCGCGGCGGCCCCCTCCCCGGCGCCCGCGCCCGCATCTACACCCCGGTGATGCTTGCCCTCGGCTGATTGTGCTTATGGCCGCGCCTCCGGCACGGCGGTTCGGGGCGCCCCGGAGGCGGTGGAGACATGGGCGTGTCATTGCTCGGCGTGTCGGCATGACCCCGATAACCTGCTTTGTCACCCGCCACGGAGATTCGCGGGCGTCGGTACCGGCCGAGTCGGCACGATCTACCCGCGTGGTCTGGTGGAATAGCGTGTTGTGAGTGGTCAGACCTACCGCCTGGTACGCAGGGGAACCGCGCGACAGGCGGCGCCTCCCGCGCTCGACGAGAACCAGCGCGCGGTCGTCAACCACCCGGGCGGCCCGCTGCTCGTGCTGGCGGGCCCCGGCACCGGCAAGACCACCACGATCGTCGAGAGCATCGTCGAGCGCGTCGAGCGGCGCGGCGTCGACCCCGAGCGCGTGCTCGTCCTCACCTTCAGCCGCAAGGCCGCCCAAGAGCTGCGCGAGCGTATCACCGCCCGCATGCGCCGCACCACGCGAACGCCTCTCGCGCTCACCTTCCACAGCTACGCCAACGCCCTGCTGCGCCGCGAGGCCGTCCTCGCCGGCGACCCGCCGCCGCGCCTGCTCACCGGCCCCGAGCAGCTCCTGGAGATCCGCCGCCTGCTCCACGGCGACCTGGAGGACGGCGCGCGCCAGTGGCCGCCGAGCCTGCGCGAGGCGCTGAAGACGCGCGGGTTCGCCGAAGAGCTGCGCGACTTCCTCGCCAGGGCCGCCGAGCGCGGCCTGGACGGCCCCGACCTTGTGGTGCTCGGCCGTGAGCACGGCCGCGCAGACTGGGTGGCGGCGGGCCGTTTCGCCGACCGGTACAACGACCGGTTCGACCTCGACCCCACGCCCGCCCTCGACTACGCCGAGTTGATCCGCGCCGGCGCCGGCCTGCTGAGCGACCCCGAGGTGCGCCTGCGCGAGCGCGGGGCCTACGACGTCGTGTTCGTGGACGAGTACCAGGACACCGACCCGGCCCAGGACCAGCTCCTGCGCCACCTCGCCGGCGACGGCCGTGACCTGATCGCCGTCGGCGACCCCGACCAGTCGATCTACGGCTTCCGCGGCGCCGACGTCCGCAACATCCTGTCCTTCCCCGAGCGCTTCCGCACGGCCGACGACCGCGAGGCCCCGGTCGTCGCGCTGCGCGTCTGCCGCCGCAGCGGCGCCGGCCTGCTGGCCGCCTCCCGCCGCCTCGCCTTGCGCCTGCCCGTCCCGCCGAGTCCCGGCCGCGGCGCCCGTCCCCACCCCGACAGCCACCGCGACCTGCTCGCCGTCGACACCGCCGACCCCGGCGAGGTCCGCGTCCTACTCGCCGACAGCGAGACCCAGGAGGCCGCCGTCGTCGCCGACACGCTGCGCCGCGCCCACCTGCTCGACGGCGTGCCGTGGTCGCGCATGGCCGTGCTGGTGCGCTCGGCCACCCGCCAGGTGCCGATGCTGCGCCGCGCGCTGCTGTCGGCGGGCGTCCCCGCCGTGGTGATGGGCGACGAGGTGCCGCTCATCCAGCAGCCGGGCGTGCGGCCGCTCGCCACGCTGCTGCGCGTCGCGCTGCGCCCCGAGACCCTCGACGTCACCACCGCGGAAGAACTGCTCACCGGCCCGCTGGGCGCCACCGACGCGATCGGCGTGCGCCGCCTGCGCCGCGCCCTGCGCGTGGCCGAGCTGGAGGCCGCGGCCATCGACACCGGCACCGAAACCGGCACCGGCACGCCGTCCCCGCCGCCGCGCTCCTCCGACGAGCTGCTCGTCGCCGCCGTCCGCGACTCCCGCGAGCTGACCTCGATCGAGCCGCACGTCGCCGCCTGCGCCGAGCGCGTCGCCGCCCTCATCAAGGTCGCCCGCGCGTCTGCCGACCGCGGCGACACCGCCGAGGAGGCCCTGTGGGCGGTGTGGCAGGCGTCCGGCCTGGCCGAACGGTGGACGGACGCGAGCGTCGCCGGGGGGGCCAGGGGCGCGCAGGCCGACCGTGACCTCGACGCCGTGGTGGCCCTGTTCGACCACGCCGCCCGCTTCGTCGACCGCCTGCCCCACGCCGGCGCCGGCGTCTTCCTCGACGACCTGGTCTCCCAGGAGATCGCCGGCAACACCCTCGCCGCCCACGCCCCCGACGGCGACGCCGTCCGCATCCTGACCGCCCACCGCTCCAAGGGCCTGGAGTGGGACGTCGTGGTGGTCGCCGGCGTGCAGGACGGGGTGTGGCCGGACCTGCGGCTGCGCGGCTCGCTCCTCGGCATCGAGCAGCTCGTCGCCCTGTCGGAGGGCTCGGTGCTCGACGGCGTGGACGCCGCCACGGCCGCCCTCGCCTCCAAGCTCCTCGCCGAGGAACGCCGCCTGTTCTACGTCGCCGCCACCCGCGCCCGCCGCCGCCTGGTCGTCACGGCCGTCGGCGGGGAGGACACCGACGAGCGGCCCTCGCGGTTCCTGGCCGAGCTGGTCCCCGGCGCGGCCGAGGACGCGAACGTCGACGATCGCGCCCGCTGGCTGAGCATGTCCGCCCTGGTCGCCGACCTGCGCGCCGCCGTGTGCGACCCCACCCGTCCCGAGGCGATGCGCAGGGCCGCCGCGGGCCACCTCGCCCGCCTGGCACGCTCCGGCGTCCCCGGCGCCCACCCCGACGAGTGGTACGCGCTCACGCGCATCTCCGACGACCGTCCCCTCACCTGGCCGGACGGCATCGTCCGCATCTCGCCGTCCACCGTCGAGAGCTTCACCAAATGCGGCCTGCGCTGGCTGCTGGAGACCGCCGTCGGGGCGTCCGGCACCGACATGTCGCGCAGCCTCGGCTCGGTCATCCACGCCGTCGCCGTCCTCGCCGCCGCGGGCCAGGAAGGCGACGCGCTCGGCAAGCGCATCGACGAGGTGTGGGACGAACTGGACTTCGGCGGCCTGTGGTTCAACCGCAAGCAGCGCACGGTCGCCGAGCAGATGCTCTCCCGCTTCCTCACCTGGCACGAGCAGAACCCGCGCGAGCTCGTCGCCGTCGAAGAGGCGTTCACCGCGATGCTCTCGGAGCACGTGCAGATCAAGGGCCGCGTCGACCGCGTCGAGCGCGATGGCGACGGCCGGGCCGTGATCATCGACCTCAAGACGGGCACCAGCAAGCCCTCCGACCACGACCTCGACCGGCACCCCCAGCTCGGCGTCTACCAGCTCGCCACGCTGCTCGGCGCTTTCGAGCGTCACGGCCTGACCGAGCCGGGCGGCGCGGCGCTCGTCCAGCTCGGCAAGGCGGCGGGCAAGGACGCCAAGCTGGCCCGCGAGCAGGTCCAGGGCGCCCTCGGCGACGACCCCGAGCCCGGGTGGGCCGGGGAACTGGTCGACACGGTCGCGACCGGCATGTCCTCGCGGGTCTTCACCGCGACGGTGAACGACGGCTGCCGCACGTGCGCCGCCAAGGCGAGCTGCCCGGTCAACGACGCCGGAGGCCGGGTTTGCTAGGCCCGAGCTCTCCCGGCGCCACCCCCGGCGCCGAGGGCGTGCGACCCGCGATCATCGGCCCCGCCGAGCTCGCCGACCGGCTCGGCGTCCCGCCGCCCACCCCCGAGCAGGCCGCCGTCATCGAGGCGCCGCTCGGGCCGATGGTGGTCGTCGCGGGCGCGGGCTCCGGCAAGAGCGAGACCATGGCCGGGCGCGTCGTCTGGCTGGTCGCCAACGGGCTGGTGCGCCCCGAGCGTGTGCTCGGCCTGACGTTCACCCGCAAGGCCGCCGCCGAGCTGGCCGCGCGCGTCCGCAAACGGCTCACCCGGCTCGCCGAGGTCGGCCTGGCCCCGGCCGAGCTGCTCGACAGCGAGCCCACCGTCTCCACCTACCACGCCTACGCCGCCCGCCTGGTCACCGACCACGCGCTGCGCGAGGCTCTGGAGCCGACCATGCGGCTCGTCACGCCCGCGATCTCCTGGCAGATGGCCTCGCGCGTGGTCGGCCAGTACGACGGGCCCATGGACCGCGTCGACCTCGCGCCGTCCTCGGTGACGGCGGCGGTGCTGGAGCTCGCCGGCGAGATGGCCGAGCACCTGCGCACCCCCGGCGAAGTCCGCGAGGTCGGCCGGTGGCTCGCCGAGCGCCTGGCCGCCGTCCAGGGGCGCACGACGCTGCCGCAGCGCCGCCCGGTGCGCACGCAGGAGATCCGCGAGCAGTTGCTGCCGCTCGCCGAGGCGTACGACCGGCTGAAGCGCGCCCGCGAGGTCATCGACTACGGCGACCAGATGGCGCTGGCGGCGCGCATCGCCGACGGGCACCCGGACGTCGGCATGATCGAGCGGGGCCGGTTCTCCGTCGTGCTCCTGGACGAGTACCAGGACACCAGCCACGCGCAGCTCGTCCTGCTGCGCGCCCTGTTCGGCGGCGGCCACCCCGTGACGGCCGTCGGCGACCCCTGCCAGTCGATCTACGGCTGGCGCGGCGCCTCCTCGGGCAACCTCAAGCGGTTCGTCCGCGACTTCCCCACGGCCACCGGCGAGCCGTCGCCCGTGCGCCGCCTTTCGGTCAGCTTCCGCAACGGCGAGCGGGTCCTGGACGTCGCGGCGCGCGTGCAGGTGCCGCTGCGCGCCGAGGCCCGCGAGGTGCCGGTGCTCGTCCCCGGCGTCAACCGCGTCGGGCGCGGGCGCGTGCTGTGCGCCTTCCACGAGACCGCCGAGGACGAGGCCGCCTGGATCGCCGACGGCGTCGTCCACCTGCTCGGCCACGAGACCGCCCCCGACGGCCTGCCGTGGGGCGAGGGGGAGCGGGACAAGGCGAAGGCCAAGGCGGGCGCCTGGGGCGGCCCGGCGGCCCTCCAGCCGCAGGACGTCGCGATCCTCGCCCGCAAGCGGTCCCAGTTCCCCGCGCTGCGGCGGGCCCTGGAGGCCAAGGACATCCCCGTCGAGGTCGTCGGCCTCGGCGGCCTGCTCACCGTCCCCGAGGTCGCCGACGTCGTCGCCACCCTGCGCGTCATGTACGAGCCCGCAGCCGGCGACGCGCTCGTCCGCCTGCTCGCCGGGCCGCGCTGGCGCATCGGCGTCGCCGACCTGAAGGTGCTCGGCGACCTCGCCCGCGAGCTCACCGTCTCCCAGCGCGGCGGCCCCGATGACCCCCTGGAACAGGTCGTCAGCGACATGGCCGCCGAGCGCGGCAGCCTCGTCGACGCCCTCGACGAGCTGCCCGACCGTCCCGAATGGCTGGAGCCCTTCTCCCCCCTCGCCCGCGAACGGCTGCCGCGCCTGGCCCAGGAGCTGCGAGTCCTGCGCGCCCACGCCGGGCAGCCGCTGCCCGACCTCATCTCCGAGGTCGAACGCCGCCTCGGCCTGGACGTCGAGGTCGCGGCCCGGGGCGGCGGCCCCCTCGCCGCCCGCGCCGACCTCGACGCGTTCCTGGACGCCGCCTCCCGCTTCGCCGGCGACGCCGAGGACCCGACGCTCGGCGCCTTCCTCGCCTACCTCCAGGCCGCCGAGACCGAGGAGTTCGGCCTGGAGGCCGGGCGGGTCGGCGAGACCAACAGCGTCAAACTCATGACCGTCCACGCCTCCAAGGGCCTGGAGTGGCCGGTCGTGATCGTCCCGGGACTCTCCCAGGTCACCACGCAGGCGGGCGGGCTGGCCCGGGGCAGCGTCTTCCCCGCCACGCCCGCGACCAACTCCCGCTGGACCGAGAACCCGCGCAAGCTGCCCTACCCGCTGCGCGGCGACCGCTCCGACCTGCCCGTCCTCGACGGCCTGGAGAAGGACGACCTCGCCGCGTTCGACGAGCGCTGCCGCGAACGCGACCTCCTGGAGGAACGGCGCCTCGCGTACGTCGCCGTGACCCGGGCCCACTACCTGCTCATCGCCTCCGGGTACCGCTGGGGGACGGCCGCCAAGCCCCTCGAACCGTCCGACTTCCTGCTGGAGATCCGCGAGGCCACCGGCCAGGCCGCCACCTGGGCCCCCGACCTCCAGGAGGACGCCGTCAACCCCCTGCTGGCCGAGCCCCCGTCCGAGGAATGGCCGGTCACCCCCGGCGGCGAGCGGTACGAGGCGGTGCGCGGCGGCGCCGGCATGGTCATGGACGCCATCAACGGCGACGTGTGGCTCCCGCCCGGCGACGCCGACCCTTTGAAGGAGTGGGAGCAGGAACGCGTCCGCTCGTGGGCCCGTGACACCGAACTGCTGCTGCGCGAGCGCGACCAGGCCCGGCGGCGCGGCGGCGCGGTCGTCGACCTGCCCGCCCGGCTCACCGTCTCGTCCCTGGTCACCCTCGCCTCCGACCCGGCCGCCCTGGCCCGGCAGATCCGCCGCCCGCTGCCCCACAGACCCGCGCCGCTCGCCCGCCGCGGCACCGCCTTCCACCGCTGGCTGGAGGGCCGCTGGGAGCAGCAGCGCCTCATCGACGACTCCGAGCTGCCCGGCGCCGCCGACGACCTTTCCCCCACCGACGTCCAGCTCGCCGAGCTGCAGCAACGCTTCGAGGAAAGCGTGTGGGCGACCATGGAACCGGTCGACCTGGAGATCCCGTTCGAGACGGTCATCGCCGACCGGGTCGTCCGCGGGCGCATGGACGCCGTCTTCCCCGAGGGGGACGGCGGCTACGTCATCATCGACTGGAAGACGGGCGAGCCGCCGCGCGGCCGGGGCGCCCGCGCCGCCTCCGTCCAGCTCGCGGCCTACCGCCTCGCGTGGTCCCAGCTGTCCGGCGTCCCCCTCACGAAGGTGAGCGCCGCCTTCCACTACGTCCGCGCCAACGAGACCGTCCGCCCAGTGGACCTCCTCGACGCCAACGGCCTGATGAAACTCATCGAATCCATCCCCGAGGACAAATGAGCCCCGGGTCAAAGAGCATCACCACGCGGGCGGCCGATGTCGGGCGGCAGGTGTTCTTCACGGCTGTTCTCACGGCTTCCAGGTGACGCGACGGCGGGCGGGCGGCACTCGTCGCGGATCAGTAGCGTGAGCCAGTGGATCACCTCGGAGACCTGGCCGATGGGGAACTGGAACACGGGCCGGTCGTCGCCGGGGGTGACCAGGAAGGCCGTGCCCCAGACCCTCGTGCGGACGACGACCTTCGCGCGCCCACGTCCGTCCGGGCCGTAAACGATCAGCTCTGTGGGGTTGTAGGCGCGCTGCGGCGGGACGGCCTCCGTGCCGATCGAAAGGCGTACCCGTTTGAAGATCAGGGACCGGATTCCGTCGCCAGCCAGGTGACGGTGCAGGATGGCGAGCAGTTCGGCGTCCTCGTCGGCGCGCTTTTCCGAGACGGTGTCAGCGGTGCTCATCGATCTGGGCCCATTCTTCGTCGGTGGGTGAGGGGAGTCCGAGCGCCTCGGCGGCGGTGGCGAGGTCCTCGCGGCCGAGTCCTCGCGCGCGCATCGCGCGGGCGGCCCGCTGCCACGCCTGCTCGAACTCGGCCGACCGGCGCACCGTCTCGCGGGCTCGGCGCGCAGTGTGCCGGACGGCGGAGCGGGCTGATATGTCCACCGCTCGGACAGAAGGCGATGCGTGGACATGCCGGCCGAAGCCGGGAAAGCAGAGGTACATCATGCGGGCCCCGCGATGCTCGGGCGGTCGCCGGGGCCTCGGGCTTCGTCCTTGCGGAGAACGGCCTGCCCGGTGAACCGGGGGATCTCCCAGCCGTCCCGTATGGCGGCGAGCATCTCGACGATCGCCGCCGAGTGCGGGTGGTTCCGGCAGGCCTCGGCGAACCGGAAGGCCACCCGGCGGGCCACGGATACGGGATCCCGCACCGGCCCCCAGGCGTACAGCTTGCGCCCGGGCGCCGCGTACCGTCCCGACCACCACCAGTACCCGAGCTCGCCGTGCGTCCAGACGATCAGATCCGCCCACACCGACACCAGCGCGATGCCGCTGCCGACGTTGACATCGGTGGAGATCGCGAACGCCCCCAGCGCCCGCCGCAGCCGATCCGCCGCCTCCAGGGCAGTGTCCGGCTTCGGTAGTAGACGCGGATGCGTCCAGTAATAGGGCATTTCGGAATTACGGGGTTGCGGAAGCATGGCCTGAACCGTCTTTCGGTGATTTCCATTTTTTGCCTTCCCCAGACTGCCTTCATCCATTACTCTCCGTAAGAGACCGATCACAACAAGCGCTCGATGCTTGCTGTTTGCCCTTGGTTGGGCTGAGGTGGAGGAAGCGCCTATGCCTCGTAATAGCGAACTGAACCCCGAATCGTCCCCAGCCGCACGTTTCGGCTATGAAGTGCGCAAACGCCGGAATCATGTGCACATCAGCCAGGAGGAACTAGGAAGGAGGATCGGCTACACCGGGGCCATGGTCAGCATGGTTGAGATAGGCAAGCGCCTGCCCAGCGCGGACTTCGCCCGCAAATGCGATGAGATCCTAGAGCTGGACGGCGCGCTGCTCCGCGTATGGGAAATGTGCAGGTCCGACGGCGCGCAGCAGTGGTTCCTTCCATGGCTGGAGGTCGAGCAGACCGCCACGACGCTGCACACGTGGCAACACTCTCTCGTCCCAGGGCTTCTCCAAAGCTTCGACTACGCGAAAGCGCTATTCCTCGGTGTGCCTGGGACGCACCGTGCCATGATCGACAACGCGGTAACGTCCCGGATCGAGCGACAGGCCATCTTCGACCGCGAGCGCCCCCCTATGATGTGGGCCGTACTCGACGAGGTCGTTCTCATGCGGCCCGTCGGAGGCCCGGCCGTCATGCGGGGACAGCTCGAGCACCTCTTGTCCGTGGCCGAGCAGCCACATATCACAGTCCAGATAGTCCCCCTTCCTGTCGGTTGCACGGCAGGATTGGGAGGAGCGTTCGTCCTGGCTCACGCTCACGGGCACGATCTGGGCTATCTCGAAACCACATACAACGGCGTGGTGACCGCCGTTCCCGAGAATGTCAAGCAACTACAGATCCGCTACGACGTGATAAGAACTCACGCGCTCCCGCGCGACGCCTCGCATGATCTGATCAAGGAATGGATGCAGAAGTGGATGAGCTGAACAGTGTGACGTGGGTCAAGTCCTCATACAGTGCCGACCACGGCGGCGACTGCGTTGAGCTGGCCGTATTACCTGGCAGCGGGATGGCGATCCGTGACAGCAAGCGAGCGCATGGCCCGGTGCTACGCCTCACGGCCGCCGAGTGGGACGCCTTCCGCCGGGGCGTCAAAGCAGGCGCGTTCGATGACATGACCGCCTGATCCAGTCGCCCACAAAGGGCCCGCACTCCCGATGCGGGCCCTTCTCGCCGACCCAAAACCGCGACGGAACTCACCGGACCTGATCAAAGAATGGGTGCAGAGATGGACGACCTGAGCGAAGCGAAGTGGATCAAGTCCTCATTCAGCGGCGACAACGGCGGCAATTGCGTCGAACTGGCTATGCTGCCGGGCCAGGGTATGGCGATCCGTGACAGCAAGCGTCCGCACGGCCTAGTGCTGCGTTTCACCGGTGCCGAGTGGGATGCGTTTCGTGTCGGCCTCAAGCGTGGCGAGTTCGGCGTCTGACGCCTAGCGGGAGTAAACGAGGGGTCCGTACCCCCTGGTGCGGGCCGAAATAAAACCGTGACCGAACCCACCGGACCTGATCAAGGAATGGGTGCAGAGATGGATGACCTGAGCAAAGCGAAGTGGGTCAAGTCGTCTTACAGCGGCGGCAACGGCGGGGACTGCGTGGAACTCGCTGCGGTGCCCGGGGCTGGCATGGCCATCCGTGACAGCAAGCGGCCGCATGGCCCGGTGCTATGCCTCACGGCCGCCGAGTGGGACGCCTTCCGCCGGGGCGTCAAAGCAGGCGCGTTCGATGACATGACCGCCTGATCCAGCCGCAGACAAAGGGCCCGCACCCCCGGTACGGGCCCTTCTCGGAACCGTGGACCCCTGACCGCACTCGGTGAACAACGACGGCCACGAAAACGTCGAGGACGCGGCACGCGCCGCCGTCGCCAGATCAACCGAAGGAGCGCATCATCCCGCGAATAGTACGCGGACAGCTCGATGTCGATGACGCGATACGAGCCTGCGCCCCTCACATGCTTGCCGCGGTGCGTCTCGTCGTCCAACGCATGCACCGTATGGCTGTGATCCCCGACCCCGTTCGCTCCCCCCGGTGACCTACCGTCACCACACGAGATCACCTAACGTGATCAACCGGCAACGCGAGTCCGGCGAATTACGAAGAGCCATCTAATGCAGGGGAGCTCATTGGTGGGAATTCGTCAAGCCATAGAGTTTATGCGGCCCTTGGCGGGGGTTGCGCAACAACATTCTGAAATTCCCCGTCGGGCAGGGTGGGCAGTGTAGGATCTGGAGACCCTGACTCAGTAGAGGAGCATAATGTCGGTTCGTGATTTTGTGCGCGGAGCATCTCGCGTCTCCCTTGCTTTAGTCGCTCTTGTATTCGGGGTCAGCTGCTCCTCTCAAGCTGTACGAGATCATTCCAGTCCCACTGTGAAGCCGTCGAGCGAGAGCGGGTCGCGGCCGTCAGAGCCGGTAAACGAAAGTGTACGACGAGCCCTGCTCGGCGCCATAGAAAAATACTTAGAAGAGGATCCTTCGCAGCTGGAATCAAATTATTTGGTGAATGAGCACCCGGAGTTAATGCCGCGAACTTTCTGTTCAGTGCGGATGGTCGAACTCAGAACCGACCGATCCACGTACATCGCGGGCGTGTACTCTCAATGTCACGAGCTGGCTCGAAAAGGCAATACCGTGGTAGCGGGTACGGGTTTTTCAGTCCCTCAGTTAGCTCGCATGGAAATACATAATGGCACTCCTCGGCTCGTCTCACTTGACGAGCCCGGGCCTGGCGACCGCTATCTACCCGCGCTGAGAAAAATGTTCACAGAAGAGGGGGTGCGTAAGATCACTGAAGGAGGGGTGTCAGTGCCCCTAGAGACAATCTATGCTGAGGCCCGCAAAACCTTTGGCCTTCCAGCCGACGCAAAGATCATCGACGACTTCTGAGCGCAACTCCAGAACCTGCCCCGGCTACCACGGTCGGCCGTGCAGATCCCTCATTTAAAGACCCTGACCCAGCAGAGGAGCATAATGCCGGTACGTGATTGTG
This sequence comes from Sphaerisporangium sp. NPDC051011, assembly GCF_040653595.1. Lineage (NCBI taxonomy): Bacteria > Bacillati > Actinomycetota > Actinomycetes > Streptosporangiales > Streptosporangiaceae > Sphaerisporangium > Sphaerisporangium sp. NPDC051011. The sequence continues at coordinate 326,653 of NZ_JBFAGG010000009.1, forward strand.
TGCACGGAGCACCTCGCGTCTCCCTTGCTCTATTCGCTCTTGTATTCGGGATCAGCTGCTCCTCTCAAGCTACACGAGATCATTCCAGGCCCACCGTGAAGCCGTCGAGCGAGAACGGGTCATGGCCGTCCGAGCCGGGAAACGAGAGCGTCCGGCGGGCCCTGCTCGGCGCCATAGAAAGATACTTAGAAGAGGATCCTTCGCAGTTGCGACAAAAATATTTGGCGAATGGGCACCCGGAGCTCATGCCGCGAACTTTCTGTTCGGTGCAGATGATCGAACTCAGAACTGACGGATCCACGTACATCGCGGGCGTGGACTCTCAATGTTACGAGTTGGCTCGAAAAGGCAATGCCATGGTAGAGGGTACGGGTTTTTCAGTCCCTCAGGTAGCTCGCATGGAAATACACGGCGGCATTCCTCGGCTCGTCTCACTTGAGGAGCCTGAGGATGGCGCGCGCTATCTACCCACGCTGCGAAAAATGTTCACAGAAGAGGGGGTGCGCAAGATCACTGAAGGAGGGATGGAAGTGTCCATAGAGACAGTCCGTGCTGAGGCCCGCAAAGCCTTCGGCCTTCCAGCCGATGCAAAGATCATCGACGACTTCTGAGCGCAGCTCCAGGACCTGCCCCGGCTACCACGGTCGGGCGCCGCCGACCACGGTGGGCAATTGCGTGGAGCTTGCTGCGCTGCCCGGCGCCCGCATGGCCATCCGTGACAGCAAGCGCCCGCATGGCCCGGTGCTACGCCTCACGGCCGCCGAGTGGGACGTCTTCCGTCAGGGCGTCAAAGCCGGCGCGTTCGATGACATGACCGCCTGATCCAGCCGAAGACAAAGGGCCCGCACCCCCGGTACGGGCCCTTCTCGCCTAACCAGAACCCCGACGGAATCCGCCGGAGCTGCTTCTTCGTCGGACGCCTGACCGGACACCTCCGGCGCGCACAGGCGGTGATCATAACGGCCGGACAAGTACTGCTCGGGCCGCTCCCTGTGATCGACCGCTGTAGCTCGCGGCGGCTGGCGTCGGTCGGGCCGCCGCGTCTGCGGTTTAGTGGGCGATGCGGTTGACCCAGAGCCGCATCTGACCGTTTGTCGGCTCGAGGGTCACGTAGTCCTCGTCACCGTCCTTGTCGGCGTCCATGAACCGGACCTTGTTGCCGTCGCCCGTGCCGGCCGCGACGAGGCCCAGGCTCTCCCAGCCACCGCCCCCGGCACGGTCGCCGCCGTTGTTGCGCCAGGCCAGCATCGCTCCCTGCGTGCCGAGGACGATGTAGTCGTCGTCCCCGTCACCGTCGATGTCCATGAAACGCACCGATGAGCTGGGAGCGCCGGTGCCGGCCGCGACCCGTCCGAGGCCCTTCCAGCCGTGCCCGCCGGAGATGTCGCCACCGTCGTTGAGCCAGACATCCAGCTCTCCATTCGAGCCGAGGACCCCGTAGTCGGCCTTCCCGTCCTTGTCGAAGTCCAGGAAGACGACCTTGGAACCGTCGCCCGTGCCGGCCGCGACCCGTCCGAGGCCCTTCCAGCCGTGCCCGCCGGGGATGTCGCCGCCGTCGTTGAGCCAGACATCCAGCTCGCCCTTTGGGCCGAGGACCGCGTAGTCGTCCTTCCCGTCCCCGTTGAAGTCCAGGAACCGGACCTTGGAACCGTCACCGGTGCCGGGCGCGACCCGTCCGAGGCTCTTCCAGCCGGAGCCTCCGTTGCTGTCTCCACCATTGTTGAGCCAGACGTCCAGCTGGCCGGCGGACCCGAGGACCGCATAGTCGTCGGCCCCGTCTCCGTCGAAGTCCATCAGCCGGACCGACGCGGCGGAAGCCGCACCTTGAGCGTGGATGCCGGTGCCCTGCCATCGGCTTATGTCGTTCAACGTGTACTTGGTCGTGTCGATGAGCGCCAGTCCGGTGCCGCTCGCTCCGCCGCCGCCCGCGATCTGACCCGTTCCTCCGGTCTCTGCCCCGGCCGCCCCGCCGTCGAGGACGCGGTTGATCCAGAGCCGCATCTCACCGTTTGCCGGCTCAAGGGTCACGTAGTCGTCGTCACCGTCCCTGTCGGCGTGCATGAACTGGACCTTGGAACCGTCGCCCGTCCCGACCGCGATGAGGCCGAGGTTCTCCCAGCCATGGCCCCCGGCACGGTCGCCGCCGTTGTTGCGCCATGCGATCAGAGCGCCCTGGGTCCCGAGGACGATGTAGTCATCGTCACCGTCGCCGTCGAGATCCATGAACCTGATGGCGTCCCGAGGGCCGGCACCCTTCGCGTCACGGCCCATATTCGTCCACCCGTGCCCGCCGGGGACGTCGCCGCCGTCGTTGCGCCACAGGTCCATCTCTCCATTCGGGCCGAGGATGACGTAGTCGTCGTCGCCGTCGCCGTCGGCGTCCATGAACCGAATGTTGCCGCGTGTGGACAGGCCGCCCTTTGCGACCTGTCCAAGGTTGGTCCACCCGTGCCCGCCGGGGACGTCGCCGCCGTCGTTGCGCCAGACGGTCAGCTCACCGTTGGGGCCGAGGATCCCGTAGTCGTCCTTCCCGTCCCCGTTGAAGTCAAGGAAGCGGACGTTCGCCGGATCCGTGAGGCCGCCCAGCGCGACCTTGCCCAGGTTGGCAAAGCCCTTTCCTCCGTAGGTGTCGCCGCCGTCGTTGCGCCAGACGTACAGCTCACCGGCGGGGCCGAGGATCCCGTAGTCGTCATCGCCGTCCCCGTCGAAGTCAAAGAAGCGGACCGACGCGGCGGGAGCCGCACCTAGAGCGTGGACCCCTCCGGTGCCGAGCCACCTGGCGACATCGTTGAGCGTGTAGTCCGCCGTGTTGATCGTGGCGAGCCCGCCGCCCGAGCCCGGCTGCGTGCCGTCGCCCGAGATCGGGCCTGCGACAGGGCCGTTGCCCCAGGTTTGGGTCTCATCGGCGCCGGCCACCGTGACGCCGGGCAGCAGCCCTCGCTTGATACCGTCCGCGACGCCGTTGGAGAAGATCGCTGCCATCTGCTGATACGACGCATCGTTGGGGTGCACGAAGTCCGGCCACCCTTGCGTCGACACCCCGGACATCTCCACCAGGACGATACGGTCGCCCTTCGACACCCGCGCTCCGACTTGCTGCCGGACCTGTGCGTTGTAGGAGTTCATACGAGCCTGAACCGCCGGATCGGTGCACGGGGTCAGCGTCGCGACGACCACGAACCCGGCCGGGTTCGCCGCCAGCACGCCATCGATCAAGCGCTGCAGCCGGTTGATCGCGTTACCCGGGTCGACGTTGTGGATCATGTCGTTGGTACCCGCCATGAGCGTGACCACGTCCGGACGCATCACCGGAACGTCCCTGCCCGCAGGCCCGGCGATCTGATCGATGGTCCATCCCGGGTACCCGTTGTTCTCCCGGTCGGCCATGGTGCCGCTCGTCTGCGAGCCAACGAAGTCCACATAGACCAAGCGCCGCTGGAGTGAGGCGGCCAGGTGGTCGCGATAGCCGTTCCCGTCCGGATCACCCATGCCGTAGGTGATCGAGTCTCCGAGGGGCATCACCCGCACCTGGGTACGCAGCCCGCCCCAGTCCCTCATCGCTTCGTCGAGGAGTCCCTCCAGTTCCTCAAGCTGCTGGCCGAGATGATCCGCCCCCTCGGCGGCACTGGTTCCGAGCCAGGAGTCGACCCAGGGCACCCTGGACCTGATCCAGGTACCGACGTCCTTGAAGGCCCTGGCGACATGGGTCTTCGCCCACGGGGAGAAATACTTCTCCCACAGGGCGCCGATGGTCAGTCCGACCAGCCCGCCGATGATGATGTCCCTGATCGACTCCTTGGAGCCCAGGTCTCCGGCGAACCCGTGGTTCACGATCGCCGTCACGATGCCGGTAACGGCACCTTGGAGGGGGGTGCAGACCAGCGGAATGGTCGCGGCGCCCACCCCGGTGGACGTCAAGCCCGCGATGCACAGCACCCTGAGCCCGTACCCCGCGGCGTAGCCGATCAGCGAGGCGGCGACCCCCGACCAGAAGCCGGCGGTGGTGATCTGCCCCCTCGGGACGGTGATGGCCAGGCCGGCGCCGCCCGAGGTCACGTCCACCGTGCCCTGGAAATTCGGCCACTCCGAGGTATTGACGTTGGTGCTCACATGGCTGTCCGCGAGCGTCTGCTTGACCGCGTTGCCCAGTCCGCCGTGGTCCCTGATATCCGCCTGCATCGCGGGAACGATGTTCCGCAGGTCGGCAGGATTCACGCCGATGTCCGAGGCGTTGAGGGTGAGGACGAGGTTTTCGCTGAGCCCTCGGTCGTCTGCCGCTGCCACCGGGGATATCAGGCCGACGAACACAGCCAGCACGATGGACAGGACCAAGGCCACACGGCCGGTCGATCTTCGCGTGTTCACGCTTACCTCTCAAATCGGGGGGAGGTGATCTTCTCCAGCCCAGACGAGTGCGGAGTGAACGTTTCGTTAACTTAGATTCGCCAGCGGGTTTCGGTTGCTGCTTTTCGCCTGTAATGTCCTCTCCTGTTAGATGACGGGCCGTCGCGTGACGCCGCGGGTGCGCCGGGTTCCACGGGCCCGGAGATTGCAGGTTCTCCTTCTTCCTGGTCCTCGTCAGGGCGTGAGCCGACCGTCAGGTGGCGGCGCACCACCTCTCCGGGCGCGGCCCTCGCCGTCGGCGCGGCATGGTTCGGCAAAGGGGCGGGACAGGCTCGGTGCGGTGTCGAGGGGTGGTCGGCCGGTGTCGGTAGCGTGGCGGTGTGGACAGAACCCCCGGGGGGCTGGGTTCGGGGCACATGTCGTCGCTGTTCGGCTCCGGCGGCCAGTGGCGAAGGGCGGGATGGCCGGCATTGATCTTGGCCGCCGTTGCCGCCGGTGAACTCGCCGAACCGGTGCTCCCCGCCGCTCACCTTCTGGCCCCGCTGCTGATCGGATTGGTCCTCGCGGTGGCGGGCCTGATCGTGCACCGCGTTCCCGCCGGGCTCAACTCCGCCTGCCAGGCGGGGCTCGGCGTCCTCATGGGCAGCTATCTCAACCCGGCGAGCCTGCACCAGGCGGCCGGGTCCGTGTTCCCCCTCGTCCTGGTCACCGGGGCCACCATCCTGCTCAGCCTGGGCGCCGCCGCCGTCCTCACGCGCATGGGCCATATCGACCGGGCCAGCGCCACTCTTGGCATGGTCGCCGGAGGTTCGGCGGCCGTCGTCTCCACCGCCCGCGATCTCGACGCCGACAGCCGCGTGGTCGCCTTCCTGCAGTACCTGCGCGTCGTGATGGTCGCCGCGACCGCTCCCATCCTGGTGAACTGGCTGCTCAACCCGCACGCGGTCATGGGCGCCCTGCCGGACACCGACGGCGAGCTCGGCCCGGTCGTCGCCAACGCCCACCAAGGCGCCGGGCTGGCGCTGCTGGCCGCCGTCGCGGTCGTCGGCGTCCTGGCCGGCCGCGCCGTACGCCTGCCGAGCCCCGCGCTCCTCGGCCCGATGCTGCTGACCGCCGCCCTCACCGCCAGCGGCGCCCTGGGAGGCTTCGCGCCGACCGGCTCCCTGCGCACCGTCCTGTTCACGATCGTGGGCCTGGACATCGGCCTGCGCTTCACCCGGTCATCCCTGGCCCGCGTGGGCCGCCTGCTGCCGCTCGCCGCCGGCTGCACGGTCGTGATCAGCGTCGCCTGCGGGGTCCTGGCGTGGCTGCTCGCCACGATCGAGCGCATCCCCTTCGCCGACGCCTACCTCGCCACCACCCCCGGAGGCATCAACGCCGTCCTCGCCACGGCCGTCGCCACCCACGCCGACGTCCCGCTCATCTCCAGCGTGCAGAGCCTCCGCCTGTTCGCCATGGTGCTCATGGCTCCCTTGGTCATCCGCCTCAGCGGGCTAGCCCTGCTCCGATACCACCGATCCCGCCATTAGATCGCGACGTACCCACCCGATCGTGGCGACGGACGACGGAAGCCTCAGCTCGGGTCGCCACCTTGTGGCGCGTATTACGACCGGACCCACCAGGCAACAAAAGCTGCCGCCACCCCAGAGAAGTGGTTCCGGCGTCAAGGGCCAGAGCAAGGGCGACACAAAGCATGGGAATGGCGGGCAACCAGTATCTACTGTCGTAGGACGTCACAGCAATCGGGCCAATGATCAGGGCGAGTGCAACGCCCAGCGGTAATACGGCCTTCCTCGCCGCCTGCCGTCCCGCACCGGACATGCGCACCCGCACATAAAGGCAACACGCACCGATGGCAAGAACACCAAGAAACGTCCCAGGCACGAAAAAATAGCCCTGATAGCCGCGCATGATCGACGCCGCCGGCTCATGGAAGGTCGTACTGACACCACCTTGCTCATAAGCGGTCAGATCCTGATGAATCGTGGCGCCGGGGATTCTCACTTCATCGGGAAGCGGATCGACAACGTTTGGAAAAGCATAACGATTGAACCCGATCACCGACCCGACCGGATTGGGCCCCCGCTTCCAATTTAGCGTTTGATTTAAGTCTTTTAGTACCGTTCCCAGGTAGTCGACGGGCTGGCTCAAAATGGCATGGACGGCGAAATCGCCGGATAACTTGTTCAGTCCGGGATGGAACAGGTCGGCCCGCGCAGAGATGGTGTATCCGGGCACACGCCTAAGAGGCGACCAGTCCGACCAGATGAAATAGGGAGACGCCGGGCGATGGCCCAAGGCCTGCGTAGGACAGAGTAGCGACTCATCCCCGGACGGACGAATCCTGTCGCAATCCGCGAACGGCATGGTCCGAGCCCACAACCACACTCCGCCTCCGCCATTTAAACCAAAGGTTCCGTGCCATGATGCGTACCAAAAACCATAACCTCCAAGAGGGAGAAGAACAGTTATCAATGCCACACACAACGGACGCCAACCAGAGCGAAACAGGTAGTAAGCAAGTATCGGCAGCAAGGCCAATCCGATGGATCGAGTAATAGCCGCTGCGGCCAAAAGTCCGCCGGCAACCGCGACGCTGACCAGCGAGGGGTTCGCCCTCCACAAGAGGACCGTTACCGCCGTCGTCACCAGGAACGAGAATAAAACATCGCTCAGAATAGTGTGTTCAAAGAACATCTGATAAACATCGAGCAGAACGGGGGCGGCCGCCAAAGCAGCCAACTCCCTGCGCAGACCGCTCGCCCGGCGAAGGACCAGCGCATAAACCATCACACCCATCGCGAGACCCATTAAATGCTGAAGGAGAGTCACGAAGGTGAAACTATGTAATGGCTCCAGCAGCCACAAGAAAAGAGAGTATCCGCTGGGGCGGACCGCGTACGGTTGCATACGCTGAGCCACCCCAACATATTCGAAAGAGTCTTCGAACCAGATGACAGAGTACCCAAGCAGGATCAGAGCACGAAGCATGATGGCCAGAGCCAGAATTGTCGCAAACAGCCAGTGCTGGCGTAATAATCGCATGTACGGACAGATCCTTCCCAGACGGGCGAGGCCTCCGGTGACTGACGAGATGCATGGTGCCGCCGAGACATGCCCGTGGCTGGTCTTGCCCGGTCTTGCCCCCACAGCATCAACTGACGTGGGCCTCGTGTGTTGTACCGACCGGCCCCCTTCGGAAGCCCCATACCTTTATCGAGTCAATGTCACAGCCAAGGAACCCAAAGCAAGACTGACCGCCGTGAGAGCCCATGGCGAAAAACTGGCAGCAGGCTGTTCGACCCACTCCCACCAACTCGGTCGCCCCCAATCGCCGACGCCACAGGCAATATCCAAGGGATCGTCCAGCCGAACAACCTACCCGATAGCAGGGACGTCCCCAACCAGTCGAGTAGGGCACGGGTGGACGTCATCGCGACCTCGCCTGAATATATTACAGTATCGATAAATGCCATCAGAGCGATCACCGAGAGCGCAAGTGCGCCGACGTGAATACGACGGGCCTGTCTCGAACACCGAGAAGCCACCGCCTCTGTGGAATTCGTCGCACTGTTCAGACTGCCAGCCATAATGCTCGCGATACGGCCACACTCCAACCCAGTAAAGCTGCCGTCCGAAAATGCCCGCAAGATCGATGACGTCCAGCACCGGCCATAACCATCGCAGCGGAGAATTGCGTAACTCAATGTAAAACAGTCGCCGCCCGCCCGTAGCCGACCCTGGCCGCCGTTCCGCCCGGGGTTAGTCGGGTGCCGTACGGACAGGTCACCAACGGCCACATACGGCCAGTCTTTGGATCGCATGGAACATTCGCCGCACAAATCACGATCTTGACGGTAGGAAGGTATCGTGACTAACAATCAGCGGCATGGCGGTCAGGACCGCTCGCGTGTGACCCGTCCCGTGGAGATCCTGGTGAGCGCCCTGACGGTCGGAGCGGGATTCGGTGCGGCGACCTCCCTCGTGAACGCCCTCTCCCACAGCTACGCCGACCTTGAAAGCCGTTCTTATACCACCAGCGGGTGGTCAGTCGCGGAAATCGTGAGCGTGCTGCTCGACTCCGGCTGGGCTTGGGCGGGTTTGGCGGTCGCAGTGGGGTGGCTGGTCACACGCGCCAGGGAGAGCCGTCCCGCAGTGCCGGCGCTGGGGGGCGCCGCCGCTGGTGCACTGGCCCTGCTTGCGGCCACAGCCGCCTACAGCATCGTGGACACCATCCGTGGCGGCGGGCAGTTCCCCTGGTACGAGTCCGAACCGCCCCTGTGGTGGGTCGCCAGTGTCGTCCTCGGAGCGCCCCTGGGTGCCGTTGGTGCATGCGTCAAGCGACCGGGAGCGATCGGTTTGCTCGCGAGATTGACCGTGCCGGTCGGCGCGGCCGTACAGATGGTCGTGCTCCTGCCCGGCAGGAACGAGGTGGTCCAGACCATCGGGAAGACGATCGTATGGACGGCGGCTGCCGCGAGTATCGGCTTCATCGTCGTCCGCTTTCTCCTCGTGGAGCGACGCCGGCGCTCTCCGGCACCTGTGGAGTCGCCGTAGGAAGGCCCCGAAAATGATCGCCACGCTCGAACGCGAACGCGACCTGATGACCGAACGCATCACCTGCCTGACCCGCAACAGGGACGCGATAGCCGAGTATCTCGACGCGGTACGCCGCGGCGACCACCCGGAACCCGCCCCGGAAAGCCCACGACGACCTGACGGTCCACGAAGTTAGGCGACGATCACCATGAGCACACCCGCACAGTTCGTCGTGGTCACCGGTGGTCCCGGCGCCGGGAAGACGACGCTGATCCAGGCGTTGGGCGACGCTGGATTCGCCTGTGTCGCCGAGGCGGGCCGGGCGATCATCCAGGACCAGACGGCCATCGGCGGGCGGGCCCTGCACCAGGCCGACTCGGCCCTCTTCGCTGAGATCATGCTCGCCTGGGAGATGCGCTCCCACCACCACGCCCGTGCCCACACCGGCACGGTCTTCTTCGACCGGGGCGTTCCCGACATCGTGGGCTACCACCTGCTGCTCGGCCGTCCCGTCCCTGCACACGTTACGGCCGCGGCGGACATGTTCCGCTACCACCGCCGCGTCTTCGTCGCCCCGCCCTGGCCGGAGATCTACGTCCACGACCTCGAACGCAAGCAGGACTTCGACGAGGCCGTCCGCACCCACGACGCCGTCGTGGACGGCTATACACGCCACGGCTACGAGCTGCTCACCCTGCCCAAGGCCGATGTCGCGACGCGCGTGGCCTTCGTCCACCGGCACCTGCCCACCCCATGACCCCGCTCCGGCAGGACGAGAACGATGACGGGGGGATCGTGACCCTGCGGGCGGGATGAAAAGGACCGGATTCGCTGACGGTAGATGTCAGGGAGCCCGCTCTAGCCTTCCCGCCATGTCAGAGAACACGAGCGCCGCCGACGGCCGTCACGACTTCGACTTCTTCCACGGCCGGTGGAACACGCGCAACCGCAAGCTGGAGAACGTGCTCGACCGCGCGTGCACGACGTGGGTCGAATTCGACTCGTCCCTGAACTGCGAGCCCGTGCTCGGCGGCCTGGGCAACGTCGAGCCTTTCACCGCCCCCGCCATGCCGCCCTCCGGCGAGCGCGTCGAGGCCATGACGTTGCGGCTGTTCGACGCGCGGGCGGGGAACTGGCGCATCTGGTGGATCTCTCCGCGGACGCCGGGCCTGCTCGACGAGAACCCCATGGAAGGACGTTTCACCGGAGAACACGGCGAGTTCTTCGGCGTCGACACCATCGACGGCGAAAAGATCAGCGTGAAATGGGACTGGGACGACCTCGGCCCCGAAGGCGCGCGCTGGCAGCAGAGCTTCTCCTACGACGACGGCCTGACCTGGACCGTGAACTGGACCGCCCACCACACCCGCGCGGACTGACGCAGGCGCTCATGGGCTGAACGGCCGGGTACCGATGGGGGAGGCCACCGGAACCCGGGCCGGGCCGATCGGTCAGCCGGTGACGGGGGAGGCGGTCATCTCGCCGGTTCCAGGAGCCTTTCGCGGAGGAATCCGACTTCCTCCTCGGTGAGGCCGGCGGCGCGCACGTACGCCTCGGCGTCGAAGCCGTCCAAGGCGGCGAGGACGGCGGCCCGGGCGGTGGTTTTCTTGCGGGCGAGGATGTCCTCGATCTCGCGGGTCTGGTCCTCGATCGCGAGCGCGGCGAACAGCGGCGGCAGGCGGTTGGTGCTCTGGTCGTAGTCGGCGGCGATGTCCTCGGGCGCGGCGCCGACGAGCGCGAGCAGGAGCAGGGCGATCATCCCGGTCCGGTCGCGCCCGAGCCCGCAGTGGAACAGGACGCCCCCGGGCCGCGCGTTCGCGATGGCGGCGATGACCTCGGCGCACAGCCGCGGCTTGCGTTCGAGGAAGAGCCGGTAGTACAGCGGTGTGCCGTCGAGTTCGTTCGCCCGGATGTGGTCCCACAGCTCGACGTCCTCCGTGTCGTCCAGCCGCACGCGGACCGTGGTCACCTCGGCCGGGCGCATCCACAGGTCACCTTGGTGCTCGCCGTCGTTGCGTAGGTCGACGATGGTGCGAACGCCGTGCGCGGTCAGCGCCGCCCACCCGGCGCGCGTCAGCCGCTCGGGATTGTCCGACCGCACGACGGCCCCCGGCCGCGTCACCATCCCCCCGGGAACGGCGATCCCGCCAAGATCGCGAACGTTGAAACACCCATCCCACGCAAGCTCCCGCCCGTCACCCATCCCCGCCCCCCAGAGCGCCCACATCGAATACGACCCGCGCCCGCCCGGCCCACAGTCTTACCGCCACGGAACACGAAAAGCCTCACCCCCGTGAGACGTCCCCCGCCCCCAGATCGTTCGCTGGAACACGCGGCGAACTCACATTTGGTTCGGTTCTCCGAATCCCTCCGCGAGCAGGTCATCGACTCGCTCGGCGATTGTCGGATCGCCGCTGCGGAACAGCGGGAGTCTGGGGCGCGGCCGCACGGCCGGGGGTGCCGAGTCATCACGAAGCGACCGTTCGATCGCGCTCCGCATGTACTGCTCGTCGGACATGTGACGCCTCCACCCGAACTTGGTTGCATTGAGTATTGTGTCGATCGCAAAGCGTTAAGCTCGCCATCAAGGAGTGTGGCCATTGTCGGCTTCGTCGCCATCGTTCGGGCTGGTTTGATGCAGGACAAGATCCGCCTGACGCCGAGAGAGGTGGCCAGGCTCTTGGCGCTGTCCCAGCCCTATGTCAGCCGGTTGCTGGACGAAGGGGAGATTCCTTCGCGGAAGGTCCCCGGGAGCGGGCATCGTGTGGTGCGCCTGCCAGATGTTCTGGAGTTCCAGGCTCGGCGGGAGCGTTGTGCCGAAGGGCGTCGCAGGATCATGGAGATCGCCGAGCAGGCAGACCTTCCTTACTAGTCCCCGAGGGGCTTCGCCGGTGGCCCGGGACGTCGTTCTTGTACTGGGCCGTGCTGGGGTCCGTGGGTTCGCTCCGGCGGCTCAGGTCAGGTAGTGGAAGGCGGGTTTGGGGTGCATGAGGAAGTCGTGGTGGGAGATGGTCCAGGCGTAGGCGCCGGCCATGGCGAAGGCCACGATGTCGCCGACGTTGATCGTGGTGACGACGCGGCGGGCGAAGACGTCCTTCGGAGTGCAGAGCTGGCCGGCCAGGGTGACCGGCTCGTCGGTCACGCCGGGGCCCGTGCGGCCCACCGGCAGGACGGCGAAGGGGTGGTCGTGGCCCTTGGCGGCAGGGGTGCGCAGGTGGTGGGTGCCGCCGCTGACCACGGCGAACACCTCGCCGTGCACGCGCTTCACGTCGATCACCCGGGTGAGGTACCAGCCGCAGTAGGCGGTCAGGGCCCGTCCGGGTTCGATGCGCAGCGTCTCGCCCGGCGCCCGCAGCTCGCCGAGGCCCGCGCCGTACGCCTTCCAGTCGAACAGGTCCTCCGGGGCGTGGTACGACACGGCCATGCCGCCGCCGAGGTTGATCTCGGCCGCCTCCAGTTCCCGGCCGAAGCCGAGGACGGCCTCAGCCAGGGCGAGCAACGCGGGGGCGTCCAGGCCGCTGGCGAGGTGGGCGTGGATTCCGCGCAGCCGCACCCGGTTCTGCCCCCGTACCAGCTCCAGGCATTCGAGGACGTCGTCCGGGTCCATGCCGAAGGGGGTGGCGCCGCCGCCCATCGTCAGCGACGCGCCCTGGACGGGGACGTCGAGGTTGACCCGGAGCAGGGCGTCCACCGGCCCGCCGACGTCGATCAGCCGGCGCAGCTCGTTCGGGCTCTCGACGTGCATGCGGTGGACGTCGAGGGCCAGCTCGCCGTCGGTCTTGCCGGGGCCGCCGAGGGCCAGCCGGGCGTCCGGCAGGATCGACCGCACGTGGGCGACCTCGCCGATGGACGAGACCTCGAAGCCGTCCGCGTACGGGGCCAGCACGTGCAGCAGCGCCGGGTCCGGGTTGGCCTTGACCGCGTAGTACAGCTCGATGCCGGGCAGCGCCCGCCGTACGGAGGCCGCGTGCCGGTCCAGGGCCGCGAGGTCGTAGACGTAGGCGGGCAGGGCGTCGGCGAGCCGGACGGCGCGCTCGCGCACGGTCTCGGGGACGATCACGCGTCCACCTCCTCGTGGTCGACGGCGGCCGGGGCGGGCCGGTGCGCGGTCACCCGGAGACCTCCGCGAAGGGATTGGATATCGGGACGTATCCGGCGTCCCGGTCGGCGGAGCGGGCCCACCGGGCGGTGAGGTTGGCCTTGGCCGGCAAGGGCGCTCCGGCGAGAAGGTCGGACAAGGGGAGCGGGTCGCCGATCTCGGCGGCGTACCGGGCGATGCGTACGCGCGCCTCGGCCCAGAGCCCGCGAAGGAGCTCGTCCGCGTCGTGTGTCTTCGTGGGGGCGTCGGTGTGCGCCGCCGTCCGCGCGACCGTGGCCGCGATCTCGGGGAGATGGTTGACCATGATGCAGTAGACCACGCGATTCCAGCCTCGCGTGGCGTCATAACTGGCCGCGCCGGCGACCAGGTCCGGCAGGTCGGAGACGTCGTGGCGTCCGATGACCAGTTTTGTCCCTTCCAGATCCCGAAATATGGCCTCAATCGGCAGGCCGTCGGCGGCGATGCCCACGAGCACGTTCTGAAGATGGGGCTCCAGCACGACGCCGTGGCGGAAATAGGCGTCGAAGACCGGTATCGCTACATGCCCGATATAAGCCCCGAACCAGCCGACCGGATCGTGCGCCATCGCCCCCGCCACCCGCCCGGCCTGGTCGCCGGCGCCGTGGCCGGGGACGGCGAGTGCTCCCGCCAGCATGGGTGTGATGCCCGGCCCGACGACCTCCCACGGGCTGTCGCGGACGATCACGCCGAGGCCCTCCAGCAGGCGCGTGCCGAGCGCCGCGGAGCGGTAACCGGGCTCGGCCAGCCACCGCGTCCCCGGGAACCGCCCGGCGAGATCCGCGAAGACCGGCTCGAGGCGGCCGCTCAGCTCCGAGGCGGCCGCCAGCTCGTACCAGGCGTTCTTTCGCACACAGTTGGTGATGCGGACGTTCAAGCTGAATTTCAGACATTTCCCGATACGCGGCTCGTACACCGTCCGTACGGACGAGGTGGGGATCGCGAGCCCTGCGGCGTCCCCGAGATCCAGCAGTCGCCCGTCCGCGAGCGGGCCTGCCGGCTCCGCGCCGAGCAGGTCGAGCTGCCACGGATGCGCAGGAAGCAGGACGTACCCCGCCGGAGCCTCGCCCAGCGCGTCCATCACCCCGGGCTCGCCCCCGGAGGCCAGCACGTCCTCCCGCACGCCCAGCAGCCGCAGCGGGAAGGACGCGTGCGCCTCGGGCGCGTACCGCTCCCAGCCCTCCCCGCCGCGCGCCTTCGGCGACGGATGGAACGGGTGCCCGAACACCAGCGACTGCTCCGACGCCAGCCACGGATCCTCCGGCGCGACGGTCCTGGCCCGCGCCCGCACCAGCACCGCCATGGCCGCCCGGCTCCCGGCGACCTGCCCGGCGAACTCCTCGTTCACCGCGGTTCCCGTGCCGGTGTACGCGTCCGGTTCGGCGCTCAGCTCTGTTTCGACGAGTCGTACGAGGTGCTCCAGGGAGAGCGCGCGCCACGCGCCATGCTCCAGGCGTTGGGCGAGGCCCTCGAAGCGGAGCGCCGGGCCGCCCGAGGCACGGACGCGGAGCAGGCTTCCGCCGAGGCGGAACGTGAGGTACGGGCCCGCCGCCCACACCTGGCCGCGCGGGCCCGCGACCTCGCGCAGGCAGCAGCGCAGCAGCGCGGCGAGCGACTCCCGCTCCGCCATGGTCTCCGCCACGTCGTCCGAGTGGTCCGAGTCCGCGTCGTCCGCGTCGTCCGCGTCGTGCACGTCGTGCACGTCGGCCGTCATGACGTCCGCCGCGTACGTGACGTGCCGCGTGCCGTCGTCCTCCGTGAAGCCGGCGGGGGAGTCCAGCGCGGCGCGGTTCATTGGGATGCCTTTCTGCGGTGGTGGTGACGCAGGTAGTTGGGGCCGCTGGTGCCGTAGTGCTTGTTGACGTCGGCGGCGACGCGTCCGCGGTCGGCGAGCGTCCCGGCGGTCACCATCGACTTGCCGACGAGCCGGGCCGCGTCGAGGGTGCGCGCGCGCAGCAGCCGCGCCATCGGGTGCCCTCTGTGCTCGGCGAGGGCCTTCTCCAGGGCGTCGGCGACGAGTTCGCCGTACCCGGCGCCGAAGGCCACCGCCGCGGCGGCCAGGTGCAGGGTTATGGTCACGAACACGTCGGCGAGCGCGTGCGGGTCGTCGGTCAGCACGCGCGGGTCGGTGAACCCGGGGACGGCGAGGCCCGCCGCGCGCAGGCGGTCGGGCGAGGCGAGAATCCCGTCGTTGTCCTTCACCAGCAGCCGTGGCGGCGTGCCCGGCTCCGTGAAGACCAGCGCGAGGTTCTGCTGGTGCGCTTCCAGCGCGATGCCGTAGGTCACCAACAGCCGGACGTTCCAGGCGAACAGCA
The DNA here is from genome assembly GCF_040653595.1 of Sphaerisporangium sp. NPDC051011. Classification (NCBI taxonomy): domain Bacteria; kingdom Bacillati; phylum Actinomycetota; class Actinomycetes; order Streptosporangiales; family Streptosporangiaceae; genus Sphaerisporangium; species Sphaerisporangium sp. NPDC051011. Next base: position 341,968 of record NZ_JBFAGG010000009.1, read on the forward strand.
GCCGCAGGTAGCCGGCCAGCAGCCCGGCGACGTCCCCTCCCGCGTGCCGTGCGGCCACGTGGTCGAGCACGCGCGGCACGGAAGGGCGGGCGTGGGCGTGGTCGACGACGGGGGACAGTACGGCCAGTTCCGGGGACGGCACACCCGTGAGCGGCGAAGGCGCGAGCAGGGCGGCGACCGGGACGATTTCGCCTGCGGGCAGGCGGCGGGCCATCCAGCCGAGGTACTCGTGCCCGGCGTGGGCGTAGGTCTGCTCGTCGGCGAGGACGACGTCCAGGTCCGGCTCCCGGCGCAGCACCTCGCGCAGCAGCAGCTCGGCCCGCGCGCCGTCGCCGAGCGTCCCCGGTTTGATCGACCGGCGGTTGCGCGCGCCGAGCGTGCTGATGGGCAGCGGAAGCTTGAGGTGGGTGCGCGGGCCGACCTGGACGGTGCGCATCGACAGGGTGGGGCGCGCCGTCAGGTACGGCCGGTCGAGGACGGTCACGCCGGGAATGCCGCTCACCACCGGAACGGTGAGCGGGTGGACGGGGAACAGCACGTACGCCGGGTCGGACGGCCACCCGTCGGACGCGCCGGACGGCCACCCGTCGGACGCGCCGGACGGCCACCCGTCGGACGGGCCGGACGGCCATGCGTCGAGCGGCTCGGACGGCCACGCGCCGGACGGGTCGGACCTGGGCGGATGGTGCGGCCACGCGCCGGGCGGATCGCCGGCGCCGGTCACCCGTTCCCGGGGCACCCGCGCCCAGCGGAGCCGGAAGGCCGGCGCGAACTCGGGGGCGAAGGCCACCGTGTCCATCTCCGCGAGGCCGAGCCGCGCACGCGAGGCGGGGTAGACGGGGTGCTCGGCGAAGGCGGCCAGCGACTCGTACACGATGCTCCGCTCGCCGTCCCCAGAGCCCGCGCCATCCCGTGAGCCGGCGCCGCCCCCGGCATCCACGCCGCCACGGGTGCCCGGGTCCGCCGCGCTCGCCATGTCGCCGCCCGAGGCGCCGGCGCCGTTCCAGAGGAGTGCCAGGCGGGTCAGCACCTCGTCGCGGCGGGCGTCGAGCCACTCATGGCCGCGCAGCGCCGCCCGGCACTCCTCGCCGAAGGCGGCCACCCCGCCGGAATCCTGCGGCCCGGCGACCTCGGCGAGTGTCCCGAGCACCTCCCCGAGCGTCAGCCCCTCCTCGGGAGCGGACACGAAGTCCTGGTACAGCAGCCCCGGCGCGAGCCGCACCGCCCTCCCGGAGGCGAGGACGAGCCGGACGCCGTCCTTGTCGCGGGTCATGCGGGAGGCGAGCCCGCCGTAGTCCTCGCGCAGCAGCGCGGACAGGACGCGGGCGGCGAGATGGCGCTCGGCGCCGGTCACTCGATCACCCACGGGTGGCGGGCGCGGAAGCCGTCGATCGCGCGCTCGACGGCACGCCGGTCCGGCCCGGCCGCCCGGACGATGCCGAGGTAGTCGCGGTTGGTGTTGGTCAGCTCGACGACCTCGCCGGGCGCGCGCAGGGCCCGGTGGCGCAGTCGTACACCCCTGGTGTCCTCGGCGACGTCTCCCGGCCCCTCCTTGATCGTCCCGGAGCGGTCCGCGACCAGGCTGACCGCGACCCCGTGCCCGTGGACGCGCGGCGGCGCGGGGACGGGCTCGCCGAAGTGGGCGCGCAGGATCTGCTCGTGCAGCGGGATCCCGAGGATCTCGGCCATCAGGAAGTCGCAGGTGTCGCCGATGAGCCGGTAGTTCACCTCGATGACGCGCGGCCCGGCGGCGGTCAGGACGTACTCGGTGTGGCACGCGCCGAACCCGGCACCGATCGCGCCGAGCGCCCGCATGACGTGCGCGTCCGCCACCGGGTCCCAGTCGAGCCGTTCCTCCACGAAGTGCGGCAGCGGGCCGAGCGTGGTGCGGAACCCGCCGAGCACGCGCACCTCGCGCCCGTCGCCGAGCGTCTCCAGCGTCCGCAGCTCGCCTTCCAGGTACTCCTCGGCGACCAGCGTCGCGTCCGGCCTGCGCGCGCGGATCGCGGCTTCGGCCCGGGACAGTTCCTCGTCGTCGCGGGCCAGGACGACGTCCTCGCTTGCGACGCCCTCGCGCGGCTTTACGACGACCGGGTACGGGAGGTCGCGGGGTGGCGGGTCGCCGGGGACGAGCCGTGCGGATCGGACGACCTCCACGCCCGCGGCGGCGAGGGCGCGCCGGGTGAGGGCCTTGTTCTTGGCCGTGAGGCAGGCCCGCCAGTCCTTGCCGGGCAGCCCGAAATAGGCCGCGGCGAGCGCGGTCTCGGGCTGGATGTGGTCGGAGTTGGAGAAGATCGCGTCGGGCCGGTGGTGGCGGGCGATCGTGTCGATCACGTCGCGGGCGTCGCGGACGTCGGTGCGCAGGGTCTCGGCGCCGGGGTAGCGTTCCGGCTGGTCGGTGAGGATCGTCACCTCGCATCCCAGGGCGCGGGCGGCGGGCAGGAATCCACGGGTGACCGAGTCGGTCGGATTGAGCGTGGTCAGATACAGCCGCACGCAGGCACCCCCGGAGATGGAATCAGGTAAGGCTAACCTAACTCTGCCGATCTTAGCCGTCCGGGGAACCACCTCGTTGCCTCACATGCTAATCACCGAAAATGTCTGAATTGTCCGCCATGTGGATAACCCATATTTCGGTGGGCCTAATACGGCGGCATAGGATGGGCAGTCGCTGGGAGGAGGCGACGTGAGAGAGATCCCGCAGAGCGAGGGCCTGCTCGGGCCGCTACTACTCGCGCGGGGAGGCGTCGACAGATCGGCGAATCATCGTAATGACGAAGCCTGGCTGAAGTCCGCCTGGGACGATCCCGCCACCCGGGTCCTCCTCGTCCACGACGGCAACACGCTGATCCGCCGGCACGACGGCACGGCCGAGCTCGTCTTCCTCTCTCCCCGGGAGGCCCCCGCAGGCGAGCGCTACCTGCTCGGCGTCGACCCCGAGGGCATCGCCTACTTCGCCGTCGCCGCCGACGGCCCGCTTCCCCTGCCCGTCGCGCACGCCCTTCCCCCGGGCACCGAGGTCGCCGAGGCCGTCCAGGACACGCCCGACTGGGCCGACGTCGCGTCCGAGGGCCTGCACAGGGCGGGGGCCGCGCTCGGCGACCGCGACGCCGGGCTGCTGGTCAACGCCGTGGCCCTGGAGGCCTGGCACACCACCCACGAGCACTGCCCGCGGTGCGGCAGCGTCACCAACGTCAGCTCCAGCGGCCACATGCGGGTCTGCCCGAAGGACGGAAGCCAGCACTTCCCCCGCGTCGACCCCGCCGTGATCATGCTCGTCCACGACGGCGACGACCGCTGCCTGCTCGCCCGGGGGCCGCAGTGGCCCGAGGGGCGGTTCTCGGTACTGGCGGGTTTCGTCGAGCCCGGCGAGTCGCTGGAGCAGGCCGTCGCGCGCGAGGTCCTGGAGGAGGTCGGCGTCACGGTCGCCACTCCCCGCTACCTCGGCAGCCAGCCGTGGCCGTTCCCGCGCAGCCTGATGCTGGGCTTCTTCGCCGAGGCGACGTCCACCAAGCTCGTCCTCGACCCCGAGGAGATCGCCGAGGCGATGTGGCTGACCCGGGCCGAGCTCGGGGCCGCCGTCGAGAACGGCGAGGTCCGCCTGCCGCCCGGGGTCTCGATCGCCCGCCGCCTCATCGAGACGTGGTACGGCTCGCCGCTGCCCGGCGACTGGTGACCCGGGCCCGGCGGCTGGTGATGCCGGCGCGATGAAGACGACGTGAACGCGCCGGCACGACGAAACCGGCGACCGGAAGGTCCCGGTCGCCGGTTCACCGACGTTCTGTGAGCGCCCGCCGGGCGGCGGACGAGGCCCGCGTCAGGCGCCGGAGCCGGAGAGCAGCCCCTTGAGCTGGATCACGGAGGGGTTCGCCAGCGCGGTGCCGTCCTCCAGTACCACGGTGGGGACGAGCTGGTTGCCGCCGTTGACGCTCTCCACGAACCTCGCGGCCGAGGGATCGGTCTCGATGTTGATCTCCTGGAAGGCGATGCCTTCCCGCGTAAGCTGGCTCTTCAGCCGCTTACACGGACCACACCAACTGGTGGTGTACACCTTCAGCGCCATAGCGTGATTTCCCTTCACGTCCCCAGATCGGCGTTCGGCCATTAGGTCGCAACACCGTGAGCATCGCTCGTGTTCCCGGCCCGCGCCACCTCCCGCACCCGGCTCCGCCGCACGGCGTTACCTCGGCGGACGCGCGAGCGCCTTACCGCGGGCGGCGGCGGTCTAGTGCGCGGCGGTCTAGTGGGCGGCGGGCTTGCGCACCGCGACCTTGCGCAGCGACGGCAGGTCGCTCGCCGCCGCCCCCGAACGGTCCGGCATCGTCGGAGCGGGCTGCCCCAGCTTGCCGGCGATCCACTCCTGCACGCCCTCGGCCACGCCCGGCTCCCGGTAGAGCGGGCTGCTGTGGTAGTAGCCCGGCATGACCCGGATCTCCATGGGGACCCCCACCTGCGCGAGCTGCTGCTTCAGCAGTTCGCTCTGGTAGGCGGGCACGAACTCGTCCTCGGAGTGCACACTGAGCACCGGCGCGTCGTGCGCGCTCGCGTGCCAGGGCACCTCCATGCTGGACCAGACCCGCGCACAGCGGCCCGTGGGAAGGCAGCCGCCCGCGAGCGCGATGGCCGACTGGCGCAGCTTGCGCTGGTCGAAGGCGGCGCCCTCGTCCCCGTCGGAGTAGGCCGTCAGCGGCGAGACCACCGGCGAGATGCCGACGACGCCCCGCAGCCCCGGGACGCCGTCCTTGTAGGTGCCGACGGAGGTCGCGATGTGGCCGCCCGCCGAGAAGCCGACGATGACGTACCGATTGGCGTCGAAGGAGAAGTAGTCGGCGTGCTTGCGGGCCAGCGCGATGGCCGCCAGCGTGTCGCTGCGCTGGGCGGGCCAGGCGGCCTCCGAGGACAGCCGGTAGTTGAGGTTGAAGACCGTGTAGCCCATCTCGGCGTACGACTTGGTGACCGAGGTCATGTACTTCTTGTCGCCGCCGCTCCACCAGCCGCCGTGCAGGACGAACACCGCGGGCCTGCGCACGCCGTCCGGCTGCCACCACGCGTCCATGCGCTGGCTTGCCTTGGTCCCATAGGAGAAGGTGCGCTTCACGGTCAACGCGAGCGGGTCCTGCGCCGGGGGCCGGCTCTGCGAGGGGGACGGGGCGGGCGTCGCCGTGGGGCTCGGCGTGGGCGTGGGGGTCGGCGCGGTCACCGCCGCCGCCGGAGACACGGCCGCCGGCGCGAGGAGGACGGCCGCCAGAGCGAGCGCACCCACCGACACCGTTCTTCTCACTGGCCTCTTTCCCTTCCCCGAGATCATGGCCCCCCCATTCTGGGGCACATCGGTGCGGTCGCGCACGTCTGGTGCCCGTGAGAACGCTGTGTACTCACGCGGGCGGCGCGACGCGCGGGGCGCGCTGCTGGAAGGATGATGCCAGCGCCGTCCGCACCGCACACTAGGAGGCCCCCTTGGAGCGCGAGGACACCCTGGCCGGGCTCGATCCGGAGCAGCGCGAGGTGGCCGAGGCCGTGCGGGGCCCGGTGTGCGTGCTCGCCGGTGCGGGCACGGGCAAGACCCGCGCGATCACCCACCGCGTCGCGCACGCCGTCGCGACCGGCGTGGTGGACGCGCAGAGCGTACTGGCCGTGACCTTCACGACCCGGGCTGCGGGCGAGCTCAAACAGCGGCTGCGCTCCCTCGGCGTCCACGGCGTGCAGGCGCGCACGTTCCACGCGGCCGCGCTGCGCCAGCTCACGTACTTCTGGCCGCGCGTCATCGGCGGCGACCCGCCCCGCGTGATCGAGTCGAAGCTGCCGCTGCTCATCGAGGCCGCCCGGGAGCTGCGGCGCGGCACCACCGACCGCGGCGAGCTGCGCGACGTCGCCGCCGAGCTCGAATGGGCCAAGGTCACCCAGATCACCCCCGAGGACTACCCGGCCCTCGCCGCCAAGGCCGGCCGCACGCCGCCGATCCCCCCGGAGGAGGTCGCGCGCCTGTACGAGGCGTACGAGACGCTCCGGCGCGGGCGCCACCTCGTCGACTTCGAGACGATCCTGGAGCTCACCGCCGCGGTGATGACCGAGCACGACGAGGTGGCGAGCCAGATCCGCCGCCAGTACCGCTACTTCGTCGTGGACGAGTACCAGGACGTCAACCCGCTGCAGAAGCTCCTGCTGGACACCTGGCTCGGCGGGCGCGACGACGTCTGCGTGGTCGGCGACCCGAACCAGACCATCTACTCCTTCAGCGGCGCGACCCCCCGCTACCTCACCAACTTCGCCGTCGAGCACCCGTCCGCCGCGGTGATCAAGCTCGTGCGCGACTACCGCTCGACGCCGCAGGTCGTCGGCCTGGCCAACGCCGTGCTCGCCAAGGCCCGCACCCCGCACCGGCTGGAGCTGGTCGCGCAGCGTCCCGACGGCCCGAAGCCGGTCTTCGCCGAGTGCGACGACGAGGCGGCCGAGGCGGCGCTGGTGGCTCGGCGGGTCAAGGAGCTCGTCGCCGGGGGTGTACCCGCGCGCGAGATCGCGGTGCTGTACCGCGTCAACGCCCAGTCGGAGGCGTACGAGCAGGCGCTGGCGCAGGCGGGGGTGCCCTACCTGCTGCGCGGCGCCGAGCGGTTCTTCGAGCGGCCCGAGGTACGCCAGGCCGTCGTCCTGCTGCGGGGAGCGGCCCGCTCGGCCGGCGGCGACGAGCCCCTCGCCCGCACCGTCCACGACATCCTCTCCGGCATCGGCCTCACCCCCGAGGCGCCGGGGGGCGGCACCGCCCGCGAGCGCTGGGAGTCGCTGAAGGCCCTGGCCGACCTCTCCGAGGACATCGCGGCCGAGGGCGGCGACCTGCGGCGCTTCGTGGACGAGCTGGAGCGCCGGGCCACCGAGCAGCACGCGCCGCCGGTCGAGGGCGTGACGCTGGCGTCCCTGCACGCCGCGAAAGGCCTGGAGTGGGACGCCGTCTTCCTGGTCGGCCTCACCGACGGCATGCTCCCCATCGTCTACGCCGAGACCCCGGACCAGCTCGAGGAGGAACGCCGCCTTCTGTACGTCGGCGTCACGCGTGCCCGCGCGCACCTCCACCTGTCGTGGGCGCTGGCCCGGTCGCCGGGCGGGCGCAAGGCGCGGCGGCCCTCGCGTTTCCTGGACGGGCTGACCGGCCTCACCCCCGCCGCGAGCCGCCCCACCGTCTCCGTCGGGCAGCGCGCCGGCCGGTCCCGCGTCCCGGCGCCGATCCACTGCCGCGTGTGCGCCAAGACCCTCACCGCCGCCGCCGAGCAGAAGCTCGGCCGGTGCGCGACCTGTCCCGCCGACTACGACCAGGAGCTGCTGGAACGCCTCAAGGCCTGGCGTGCGTCTGTGGCGAAAGAGGCGAAGTTGCCGTCATATGTCGTGTTCACAGACGTTACGCTCCAGGCAATGGCCGAGCGGGTGCCCACCACGGAGGAAGGCCTGCTCGCGATCGCCGGCATCGGCCGCGTCAAGCTTGAGCGGTACGGCGAGGCCGTACTGGAAATCTGCCGCGGAGGGGAAGCCACGTGAACGAGGCGCTCAAGGAGGTCCTCGACCTGCTCGACCTGGAGCAGATCGAGCGGGACATCTTCCGGGGCCGCAGCCCGGAGGAGCACATACAGAGGGTCTTCGGCGGGCAGGTGGCCGCCCAGGCGCTCGTCGCGGCGGGGCGCACGGTGCCCTCCGACCGCGCGGTGCACTCCCTGCACGCGTACTTCATCCGGCCCGGCGACCCCGCCGTCCCGATCGTCTACAACGTCGAGCGCGTGCGCGACGGGCGGTCGTTCACGACGCGGCGGGTGGTCGCGATCCAGCATGGCAAGGCGATCTTCACGATGTCGGCGTCCTTCCACATCGCCGAGGAGGGCGTCTCGCACCAGGCGTCCGTGATGCCGCGCGTGCCCGAGCCCGAGACCCTGCAGCCCTTCCAGGACCGCATGCGCGACCTGGTGGGCGACGTCCAGCCGTGGCGCGACTGGCTGTCCAGGCCCCGCCCGGTCGACGCCCGGTACGCCACCCCGCTCACCTGGGAGGCCGTCGGCGACCCCTCGCTGCGCGGCTCGGAGACGCGGGTGTGGTTCCGCTATGACGCCGACCTGCCCGACGACCCGCTGCTGCACGTCGTGCTCGCCGCCTACGCCTCCGACTACACCCTCGTCGACACCGTGCTGCTCGCCCACGGCCTCGCGTGGGGCGCCTCGAACGTCACCGGCGCCTCACTCGACCACGCCATGTGGTTCCACCGCCCCCTCCGGGTGGACGATTGGGTCCTGTACGCGCAGGAGTCGCCGTGGTCCGGAGGCGCGCGCGGACTGGCCCGGGGACAGATGTTCACCCCCTCCGGAGAGCTCGCGGTCTCGGTCGTGCAGGAGTGCATGATCCGTGTCTCGAATCCGTGAAATCGCAGGTAGAAAATGTGTTGCCCGGTTCACTGATCCACGTTTAGAGTCATGCACAAGCCGGTCGGACGATCCCTGTCCGGCCCTCTTCTCACACTCGATTGGGAGGTGACCCCAGTGAAGCTGATCTCGACGACTGCCCAGCAGTGGGTCGCTTCCCTGCGCGCCGACGACGCCGTCGTTCTGGCCATGCACGGCAGGCGTTTCGCCGTTCCGTTCGCGCCCGAGGTCCTCGGCCTTGCCGCGGCGCCCGCAGCGAAACTCCGGCAGGAGAAGACTGCCCGCATCCAGGCTCAGCAGGGCATGGGCGCCTTTGCTTACCGCACTGCCGACACGGGTTCCGACCTTCCGGCTGCTTTCGGCCGCCGGGCCGGAGACCCGCAGACCACGAGCACCACCACTGGTGGGGTGCAAGGTCCGCCACCCTGGAGACAACCGGTCGGTTACTGACCGGTTGAGAGCCTCCAGGCCGCGGATCCGCACCGGGATCCGCGGCCTTCTTGTTGTCCGCCGCCGATCACCACCGATGAGGTAACCAGCCAAAAACCGATAGTCAGACAGAAAGGTGACGCTGATGGCGGTAACGACGACCATGGACCTGGTCGACGAAGCCGATATCCCGTGTCGTACCGACCCCGACCTGTGGTTCGCCGAGTCCCCTGAGGACGTCGAGTTCGCCAAGGCCCTCTGCGGGGGCTGCCCGATCCGGAAGTCCTGCCTGGACCGCGCGCTGGAGCGCGAGGAGCCGTGGGGAGTCTGGGGAGGCGAGCTGGTCCTCCGCGGGACCGTCGTTCCTCGCAAGAGGCCCCGGGGGCGTCCGCGTAAGACCCCGGTCGCAGCCTGAAACACCTCGCAAGTCCATCCGAACCATTCAAACCGAAAGGGAACAGTCTGATGAATGCCACTCGAATCTGGGGCGCCGAGATGCCGTATATGTATGAAGAACTGGTGTTTGACCGAATACGAACGCTCCACCAGGAGGCGGAGAACCAACGGCTCGCCAGCCGGGTTCAGCGCCTCCGCCGGGCCCGTGAGCGGGCCGAGCGCGCGTCCACGCGGTTGCACCAGGTCCTTGCCCGCATGGCGTGACCCTCCGGCAGGGTAGCGCGGCCGAGCAGAGCCGCCATCCCCGCCGGGGGTGCACCACCTCCCCTTGTCCGCAGTGATCACATCGGAAGGGGCGATCCGGCCATCCGGATCGCCCCTTCGGCATTTCCCGGACCGTTCACCTCCCGGCGACGACGGGATCCGAAAGAGGTGATGAGGCGGCCCTGGAGGTGGTCAGGCCAGAGTTCAGGTGGTGGTGAGGGTGGGGCTCAGGAGGCGGCCAGGGCCGTCGGCCGGTCGCCCGGGCCCTCGTCGGCGAAGCCCGGGACCCAGCGGACGGCCTCGTCCCGGAAACGCGCCATGGTGCCGAGCTGGCACAGCACGCCGACGCCCGCCGCGTGCACCCGGTGGATCAGCACATAGGACGGCGGGAGGTTGAGCTGGCGCACGACGTTGTTCGGGCGCAGGTCGGTCACGGTGGCCATCTGCCGCTGGAGCCACTCGCGGCTGAAGGTGAATTCCTCCACCGAAGTCGGCTCGACGTACGGGGCGAGGAACGCGCGCAGCGCCTCCTCGTCGACCTCGATGTGCGGCCGGATGAACCCTTCGTCGCGCAGGCCCTGAACGACGGTCCTCATGTCCCCCTTGTTGAAGATGCGCGTCAGCGTGCCGAACACCTCGGGGTAGCCGTCCGGCATGCGGTTGACGGCGCCGAAGTCGAGCACGCCGAGGCGGCCGTCGGGCAGCACCCGGAAGTTGCCCGGGTGCGGATCGGCGTGCAGCATCCCCGCGCGGGCAGGGGAGCTGAACAGGAAGCGCACGAACAGCAGCCCTGCGCGGTCGCGCTGCTCCTTGGTGCCGTCCTTGATGATGCGGGACAGCGGGGTGCCGTCCATCCACTCCGTCACGAGGATCTGCTCGTTGGCGGCGACGACGTCCGGCACGAGGAAGTCGGGGTCGCCGTGGTAGGCGGTGGCGAACGCGTGCTGGGCCTCGGCCTCGCGCAGGTAGTCGAGCTCCTCGGCGACGCGTGCGCGCAACTCGCCGAGCATGGCCTTGATGTCCAGCCCCGGCAACAGGGCGCCGAACAGCTTGCCCAGGCGGGCGAGCTGGTTGAAGTCCGACAGCAGCGCCTTGCCCGCCCCCGGATACTGGATCTTGACGGCCACCTGCCGCCCGTCATGCCAGACGGCCCGGTGCACCTGGCCGATCGACGCGGCGGCGGCGGGTGTGTCGTCGAACTCGGCGAAGTGCTCGCGCCAGCCGTCGCCGAGCTGCTCGGTGAGGACGGCGTGGACGGCCGAGACCGGCAGCGGCGGCGCCGCGTCCTGCAGTTTGGTCAGCGTCGCGCGGTAGGGACCGGCGATCTCCGGCGGGAGCGCCGCCTCGAAGATCGAGAGAGCCTGGCCGAGCTTCATCGCGCCGCCCTTGAGCTCCCCGAGGACCCGGAAGATCTGCTCGGAGGTGCGCTGCTGGATCTCCTGGGCGACGATCTCGGCGGATTTCCCGCCGATGCGTTTGCCCAGCCCGAGGGCGGTGCGGCCGGCGAACCCCAAAGGGAGCGTCGCCAGCTTGGCGGAACGCGTCACGGCATGTTGGGGGAACTCACTCACGCGACCATTGTTAACGGACTCAAGTCGTTTCGACTACAACGACATTGCGGGTGAGTGCTCCAGCTCCGTTTTTTCCAACGCAGATCAGGCAATACGTCGACTGTGCTGTTCGTCACATCGGCCTCCAGTCCGTCGACAGAACCCACCGCGTACCCCGTCGCCTGGGCCGCGACCAGCGTTGACAGCACGGTGTCGCACGCGATCTCACCCGCCGGGAAACCGCCCAGACCGGCTCCGACCACGGGCCACGCCGGGTCGCGGTCGCGGCGGATCAGGTCGAGACAGCACAGGCATGGAGTGCGCCCCGGGATCACCAGCGGGCCCACCGAGCCGACCCCCTCGCCGGCGCTCACCAGCAGATGGGGGATGCCCAGCGACACCAGCTCACGCGGCAGCAGGCCGTCGAGCGGGCCGACCGGCGCCAGCACGACCAGGTCGGGCCGCCGGGCGCCGTCGGACAGCTGAGAGGCCGTCCGGCCCGTCCAGGCGTTGACGCTCGGCGCCACCCGGCGGGCGGCCGCCACGGCGGCGTCCTGCCGGGTCTGCCCGACCTCCGCGAAGGACAGGCCGCCGGGGACGACGTCCGCCGGTCGCGCCGGGCCCGGGTCGACCACACACAGGTGGCCGATGCCGGACGCGGCGAGCAGGACGATGATCTGGGCCCCGACGCGCCCCGCGCCGTACACCCGGATGTGCGCCCGGCGGCGGCGTTCGAGCGCGGTCAGCCCGCCGTCGCCGGCGTCGGCCGTGGACAGCGAGAGGGCGTCGAGATCAGGGCCCAGCCTGTCGCGTTCGGCGGTGGTCAGGCCGCGCAGCGACTCGGGCCGCGCGGAGGCGTCGTCGAGCAGGCCGCGCTCGTCGAGCAGGCGCACCATCGCGCGGACGGTGGGCTCGTCGAGACCGCCGCGCGCGATCAGCTCGTCGAGCGTGCGGGTGCCGTCGAGGCTCTCGACGAAGTCGCGCATGCGGGGGTCGAGGTCGGCGAGCACCACCGCGCGCAGCGGGTTGACGCCGAGTTGCAACGTGCGGTCGTCGCGGTCGAGGCGGCGCAGCGCCGGCTTGAGCCGGGGCCGGACGGGCTCGCGGACCGGCCGCCGGGGGGAGGGGGAGGACGCGCTGGGGGCATGGGAGGAGGTCACGAACGCGAAGCCTGGCACACCGCCGCGGCCGCCGGGCGGGATCGCGTCCGCCTGTGGATAACCTCGCGGCACATAGCCCCCCAACTGCACAGATGGCACACGAACCGCCCTAACTCTTGTGGATAACGCAACGCTCTGAGCGAACGGGGACCGTCCTGCCCGCCCCCGAGGCCGCGACGCGAGGGGGTTGATGTGGCGAAGGTGACACCACCGTGCCGAGTATCACGAACAGATGTTGCACATGTGACATCCGTGATTCCTGAACATTAAGCGAACGCGGATTGACCAGGGAAAACGTGATTCACCCCCTGTGGAATCGCAGCGCTCTCGGCTACCGTGCATATGTGCCCCCCGAGACAGTCGAGGTCCGCCGGAGTGCACGACGACGGCGAACCGTTTCCGCATATCGCGATGGCGACAAGACCATCGTGCTTCTGCCTGCCGGTCTGAGCAGCACGGATGAAGAGCAATGGGTGCGCCGGATGCTCGACCGGCTCGCCGCCAAAGAGCAGCGCAGGCGCCCGAGCGACGACGACCTGCTCGAACGGGCCCGTGAGCTCGCCATTCGCTACCTGGACGCGAAGGCTTTACCGGCCAGTGTGCGCTGGGCCGAGAACCAACGGCACCGATGGGGTTCGTGTACTCCCGATCATGGCACGATCCGTCTCTCGACGCGACTCCGGGGTATGCCGGCGTGGGTGGTCGATTATGTGATCATGCATGAGCTGGTGCACCTGATCGTCCCGAGCCACGGCCCGCGCTTCTGGGCGCTGGTCGAGCGCTACCCGAAGGCCGAGCGGGCACGCGGCTTCCTGGAAGGCTTCTCCATGGCCGCCAACGGGGCAGCGGAGGAATGTTGAGGCTCGCTGCCGTCCTGGTCACGCCGCGGATGGGCGAGGGGGCGCCCCCCGGGGTCGACGCCGGGGAGTTCTCGCTCGCCCTCGCCGAGGACACCTACGAGGTCGTCGCCGGGCTCGAACTCGTCCAGCCGGTGATCCTCGCCGCGGGCGTCGACGACGCGGAGGGTCTGCGCCATCTGGAGGACCTGGAGGACATCGCCTGGCCGGGCACCAAGGTGATGTCCGTCCCCGACCTCGCCGGAGCCTTCGCCGCGCTTCAGCCCTACGGCGAGGAGGCCGTCGTGATCAGCGCCGACGCGCCCGACCTGCCCCCGCTGCTCATCGGCAAGCTGTTCCGCGAGCTGGGCCGCGCCCCGCTCGCCGTCTGCCCGGCCGAGGGCGGCGGCGCCGTGGCCATCGCCGCCCGGCTGCCGTACCCCGAATGGGCGTCCGCGGGCCTGGACGATCCGGACGTGGTGGCCCGCCTGCGCGCCCAGGCCCCCGGGCGCCGCATGGTCGCCACCGGCCCCGGCTGGCACCGCCTGCGCGTCCCCGGCGACCTGGCCAGGCTCGACCCCGGCCTCGAAGGCTGGGAGAACACCCGCGCCCTGCTCAGCGGCCAACGGCTCTGAGCCGCAGCCCCGACGGTTCGGCCAAGGACGAGTCAGTGGGGAGCGGGCAGCGACAGTTCGGCGAGCACGGCCCGGTGGTCGGTGCCCGGCACGTCGTACACGCGGTAGGTCCGAATGCCGACCCGCCGGTCGGCGAGCACGTGGTCGATCGTGATCAGCGGCGGGAGGCGCCTGTTGGCCGGCCACGTCGGCGTCAGCCCGCCGCCCGTCGCGTCGCCCGCGTCCCGGTACCCTCGCGCGACCAGCTTGCGCATCTCGGCGTGGTCGAGGCTCGCGTTGAAGTCCCCGGCCAGGATGCGGAACGGCCCGGCCGCCGGGCCCGGCGGCAGCGCCCTCAGCCCCTCCGTCCACTGCGTCACCTGACGCCCCAGCGGCGGCAGGGTGTGCACGTCCACGATCTCCAGCGTCGGCCCTCCGGGCAGGCTCAGCCGTGCCGCCGGCATGTTGTGCCCGATGACCTGGAACAACCCGTCGAGCCTGGTGAGCGGATGAGGCGAGAAGATGCCGCTGCCCGCCGCGCTCCATTCGTCCTCCAGCACGCGGAACGGCATCAGCGCCTTCAGTCCGGCCGCGTCCAGCTCGGCGACGGCCTCCGGGGTCAGCTCCTGGGTGTTGAGCACGTCGGGACGGTGGCGGCGTACCAGGTCGACCACGGTGGCGGCGTCGCCGTGCCCGAAGAAGAGGTTCACCGTCAGCACCGTGAAGGGCCGCCCGGGCGCGGAGGAGGAGTCCCCGAACGCCCGGGGCAGGACGCCGAGGCCGAGCGCGGCGCTCGTCGCGATCGCCACCGCCGTCACCGCCCTGCGCCTGGAAAGCAGCGAGAGCAGGAGCGGTAGCAGCGAGCCGGCCGCCGCGTACGGGGTGGCCGTCATGATCTGCGCGGGGAACGATCCGCGCTCCAGCCCGGCCATGCGCCACACCGCCCAGGCGGCGAACGGTGTCACCGCCGCCCAGGCCAGCGCGCCGGGCACGCGCCTGCGGAGCCATCGCCCGCGGGACGGGGTGACGATGACGCCACCCACCGGTGTCTCGGTCGTGGTGTCCACCAATCCCCCGGGAATCGCCTCGATGCCTTCGGACCCTGTCCAGGACCCGGCCCGAGCCCTATGCGGCGACCCTATCCAGCGGACGTATGAATCGCGTGAAGACGCCACCGCGACATGAGAACGGTTTCCTCCGGCCCCGCCGCGTGGACCGCAGGGACGTCCGGGGACCCGGGGGCGGGCTCAAGAGGGCCCGGTGAGCAGCCGGTCGACCAGCAACGCGCGCGCCCGCCGGGCCAGCCGCCGGGTCGCCTCGTCGGTCGGCTCGGGGATGTCGTCCACCGGGACCCACCGCATGTCCAGCGACTCCTGACTGATCACGAACTCGGCCCCGGGCGGCGCGACGGCCCCGTACTCGATGTCCAGGTGCCAGCTGTGCGGAGGGTGGCACCACACGCGGTGGCGGTCCAGCGCCAGCGGTCCCGGCAGCAGCCTCAGCCCCGGGATGCCGGACTCCTCGACGGCCTCCCGCAGCGCGGCGCCCTCCAGCGAGGCGTCCGACACCTCGCAGTGCCCGCCCATCGGCAGCCACATCCCGGCCTTCGGGTGCAACGTCAGCAGCACGCGGGCGCCGTCGTGTGACAGCACCGCCGTGGTCGCCGTGAGGTGCCCCGGCGCGCACGAACGCCACATCGCGTCCTCGTGCGCGTCGACGTGCTCCAGGAACTCCTTCCTGAGCACCTCCTCTCCGGGCGTGGGCGCGGTCCATCGCGCCAGCGCGGCCCGCGCGTCCTCGCGTAGCGTCATTCCTCGCCGGGCGCCTTGGGCCCGGGCTCGCCGTCGTCCGGCTTGGGCTCCTCGAAGTCCGACAGGTCGAACTTCGTCTCGCCCCTGACGAACGCCTGCGGGTCGTCGAGATCGTCGGCCGTCGGCATCAGGTCGGGGTGGGCCCACACCGCGTCGCGGCCCTCCACCCCGCGCTCGGCGGCGATGGCCTGCCAGAGCGCGGCGGCCTCCCGCAGCCTGCGCGGGCGCAGCTCCAGCCCGACCAGGGTGGCGAAGGTGCGCTCGGCGGGGCCTCCGGTCGCGCGGCGTCGGCGCATCGTCTCCGACAGGGCGGCCACGGACGGCAGCTTGCCCTCGGCGGCGGCGTCCGTCACCGTGCCGACCCAGCCCTCCACCAGGGCCAGCAGGGTCTCCAGACGCGACAGCGCGGCCTTCTGCCGTTCGGTCTCCTCGGGCTTGAGCAGCGCGCCCCCGCTCAGCGCCTCCTGGATCTGCTCCAGGTTGTTCATGTCCAGCCCGCGGACCTGCTCCTCCAGGGCGGAGGTGTCCACGGTGATGCCCTTGGCGTACTCTTCGACGGCGCCGAAGAGCTGGGTGCGCAGCCACGGGACGTGCTGGAACAGCCGGTGGTGCGCCGCCTCCCGCAGCGCCAGGTAGAGACGGATCTCCTCCGCGGGGATCTCCAGCCCGTGGCTGAACGCGGAGATGCCGCCCGGCAGCAGCGCGGCGGTGTCCGACAGCGGCAGCCCGATGTCGGAGGACCCGATCACCTCGGGCGCGAGCGCGCCGAGAGCCTGGCCCATCTGGCTGCCGACCATCATGCCGCCCATCTGGCGCATCATGCCCATCAGCGGGCCGAGCTGGGCCGCCATCGCCTGCGCCTCGGCACCCCCGCCGAGGCCGCCGAGGGTGCCTCCCATGGTCTCGACCATGCGGGCCGCGATCGGGTCGCAGAGCCGCTTCCAGACCGGCACGGTCTTCTCGATCCACTCCGAGCGGCTCCACGCCTCGGGCGAGGTCAGGCCGCTCGGCAGCTCGGTCACCTCGTTCAGCCAGAGGTCGGCCAGGCGCAGCGCCTCGACGATCTGGCGCCGCTCGCCTTCCATCACGCTCGGATCGCCTTCCGCCACCACCGCGTGCCGGGCGATGTTCTTCGCCATCTCCCAGTTGACGGGCCCCGAGCCCTGTGGGGCGGAGAGCATGTCGGCGAACTGCCGCATGGCAGCCGCCATCTGCTCCGGGTCTCCGAACATCGCGAAGGGATTCTCATTGGGGTCGTTTTCGCGACCTGGCAGGTCAGTCACCGCTCTACCTCGTGCAGGATGGAGGAGTCCACATCCGCCACGTTATCCGTCGCAGGGCGGATCAGTGCAAAGTGAGGACCTCGTGCCTACCTCGAAACGCCTACGACCCCCGGTCGTCGCCGTCACCGGCGCGGCCGCAGGACTGGGCAGGGAGTTCCTCTCCCGGGTCGCCTCGTCTGCGGATTTCCGCCGCGTGGTGGCGATTGACGACCAGCGGGGCGACGTCCCGGACGTCACGTGGCGGGTGCTCGACGTCCGCGATCCGCTCTTGGCGAACCGCATCTCGGACGTCGACGTCCTGGTGCATCTCGCCACCGACTACGGCCTCGACTCCGACGCGGGCGAGCGCCGCGCGTACAACCTCCGGGCCGCCCAGACGGTGCTGACCGCCTCGGCCGCCGCGCGTGTCCGCCGGGTCGTCCTCGTGACGAGCGCGATGGTGTACGGCGCCGCGCCGGACAACCCCGTCCCGCTGCCCGAGGACGCCCCGGTCGCCGCCGAACCGGACTCGGGCGTCGTCGGCGACCACCTGGAGATCGAGGCGCTCGTACGGCGCTGCCTGCGCAGCCACCCCGGCCTGGAGGTCACCGTCCTGCGGCCCGCCGCCGTGGTGGGGCCGGGCGTCGACACCGTGGTCACCCGCCACTTCGAGGCGCCGCGCCTGCTCACCGTGAAGGGGTCGGCGCCCCGCTGGCAGTTCTGCCACGTGGACGATCTGGTCTCGGCGCTGGAACTGGCCGCGCTCGGCCAGGTCACGGGCGTGGTGACCGTCGGCAGCGACGGGTGGCTGGAAATGGAGCAGGTCGAGGAGCTGTCCGGCCTGCGGCGTTTCGAGCTGCCCGCCGGGCTGACCTTCGGCACCGCCCAGCGCCTGCACCGCCTCGGTATCACCCCCGCGCCCGCGACCGACCTGCACTACGTCGTCTACCCGTGGGTGGTCGACTGCGCCTCGCTGCGCGCCGCGGGCTGGAAGCCGGCCTGGACCAACGAGGCGGCCCTGCACCAGCTCCTGGAGCTGAGCGAGGGCAGGCACGCGGTCGTCGGGCGGCGCCTGTCCGGCAAGGAGGCCACGATCACCGCCGCCGGTGCCACCGTCGCCGTGATCGGCACCGCCGCCATCGTCGCCGGTGTCCGCCGCAAGCGTCGCTCCTGAGCCTTCACGTGAGCCACGTCCGCCCCGCGCGGGCCGGTGTAGCAAGATCATCGGCCGCCGCGGGGCTCCGGGGTAGGCTCGTCGCGTGAAGGTCATCCGGTTACTGGGCATACGTGAGACACCGCTGTCCGTGGACGAGGTGCTGGCCGCCGTGGGCGACCACACCGCGGGCGGCACGACGCTGTTCGTGGGCACCGTGCGCGACCACGACCACGGCAGGCCCGTCAGCCTGCTGTCCTACTCCGCGCACCCCACCGCCGAGGACGCGATGCGCCGCGTCGCCGAAAAGGTCGCCGCCGACCACTCGCTGACGGCGCTCGCCGTCGTCCACAGGGTGGGCGAGCTCCGGCTCGGCGACATCGCGGTGATCGCCGCCGTGGCGGCCCCTCATCGGGGCGAGGCGTTCGAGGCCTCGCGCCGCCTCATCGACGACATCAAGTCCGAGGTCCCGATCTGGAAGCACCAGGTGTTCGCCGACGGCTCGGCCGAGTGGGTCGGGTCATGCGACTGACCTGCGCGTCCGCCCGAACCGCCGGCAAAGGGCCGGGACCGGCGCCGCGTCCGGCCGTTTCGGCCCGCCCGCGGCGTCCCGAAGCCTGCGATGACCTGGATGTCCTATGTGTGTCCGCGTAAGCGCGGTCGTGGCGAGCGCATAGAGTTTCCACCATGTCCCGACGAGGTCTGACGTTGACGGTGGCGGGTGTGCTCACGCTGCTGCTGGGCGGCGCGGGGGCGCTGTTGCCCGTGCCCTACGTCGCGCTGAGCCCCGGCCCCACCGAGAACACCCTCGGAGACGTCAAGGGCAAACCCGTCATCACGATCACGGGACACCAGACCTACCCGACCTCCGGCAAGCTCAGCCTGGTGACCGTCGCCTACCAGGGCGGCCCCGGCGCGCGCATCGACCTGCTCACCGCCCTGCGCGGCTGGATGGACCCGAACATCGCGGTCGTGCCCGAAGAGACGATCTTCCCCAAGACCGTGTCGGTGAAAGAGGTCGAGCAGCAGAACACCCAGGAGATGAGCAGCTCCCAGCAGGACGCCACCGCCGCCGCGCTCAACGAGCTCAAGATCCCCATCAAGGTCATCGTCGCCGTAGGCTCCACCCAGAAGGGCAAGCCCGCCGAGGGCAAGCTCCTGCCGGGCGACGAGATCGCCACGGTGGACGGCGCGCCCGTCCGCACCATCGACGATGTCTCGGCGGGGGTCCACAAGCACAAGGTCGGCCAGGAGGTCGAGTTCGGCGTCGTCCGGGGCGGTAAGCCCATGAAGGTCCGGGTGGGCACGGTCGCCGGCAAGGACGGCCCCATCGTCGGCATGATCATGGGGACGCAGTTCAAGTTCCCGTTCACCGTCAACGTCAACGTGGGCGACGTCGGCGGCCCCAGCGCCGGCCTGATGTTCTCGCTCGGCATCTACGACAAGCTCACCCCCGGCGAGCTCACCGGGGGCAAGTCGATCGCGGGCACCGGCACGATCACCCCGGACGGCAAGGTCGGCCCCATCGGCGGCATCCAGCAGAAAATGATCGGCGCGCGCGACGCCGGGGCCACGATCTTCCTCACCCCCGCGGACAATTGCGGCGACGCCATCCAGTCCGTCCCGAAAGGGCTGCGCCTCGTGAAGGTGAGCACCATGCACGAGGCCGTCCAGGCGATCAACGCGTTGCGCACGGGTTCGGGACAAGTGCCGGGCTGCCCGGTCCGTTGAGCCCGTCTCACCGATCGCTCCCGACCCGGCCGCGCGCGGGGAACCCGCCGCGCCGCCGGGGCGTTGGGCCACATGTACGCGCGCGTCGCATCCGGTGTGCGCGCGCGTGCACCAAGGCTTTTCCGGGCTCCCACCGGCCATGGCCGGGCCGCTTGCCGTGGCCAGGCCGTGCTCAGGGCTCGGAGCGTGACCACGCCGCTACCGGTGTAGGTTGCCAGACACGGACCGTTACTCGTGAAACCTAGGGGTGGGCCTTGACCTTCCGGAACCCCGGCGCGGGTCGGGCGATGCGATTGCCCCGCCGGCCGCGGCTTCTCATTCCGGTCGCGATCACCTTGATCGCGATCGTCATCTTGTTCTTCGTCTTCGCCGGCTTCTTCACCGACTGGCTGTGGTTCGACTCCGTCGGGTACACCTCGGTCTTCTCCACGATGGTCGTCACGCAGCTCCTGCTGTTCCTGATCGGCGCGCTGCTGATGACCGGCATCGTCGGCGGCAACATGATCATCGCCTACCGATCCCGTCCGCTGTTCGGCATGGGCATGTTCGGCGGCGGCCAGACCCAGGGCGCCGACCGCTACCGCGCCGCGCTCGACCCCCACCGCAAGCTGATCTTCATCGCGGGCATGGCGGTCCTCGCCCTGTTCACCGGCTCCTCGACGGCCGGGCAGTGGCGCACGTGGCTGCTCTTCCTGAACGGGACGCCGTTCCACGTGATCGACCCCGAGTTCAAGTACGACGTCTCGTTCTTCATGTTCACCTACCCGTTCATCCGGGTGGTGCTGAACTTCCTGTTCACCGCGGTGATCATCTCGATCATCGTCGCGGCGATCGTCCACTACCTGTACGGCGGCTTCCGCCTGCAGTCGCCCGGCCTGCACGCCGCCCGCGCCGCCCGCGTTCACCTGTCGGTCCTCGTCGGCCTGTTCGTGCTGCTCAAGGCCGTGGCCTACTGGGTCGACCGCTTCGGGCTGGTGTTCTCCGACCGGGGCAAGACCTTCGGAGCCTCCTACACCGACGTCAACGCCGTCCTCCCCGCCAAGACCATCCTGGCGATCATCGCGCTGATCTGCGCCGCGCTCTTCTTCGCGGGCATCTTCAGGCCGGGCGGCATGCTCCCCGGGGTGGGCTTCGGCCTGCTCGTGCTCTCGGCCGTCCTGGTCGGCGGCGTCTACCCGGCGCTGGTCGAGCAGTTCCAGGTCAAGCCCAACCAGCAGAGCAAAGAGAACGAGTACATCGACCGCAACATCAAGGCCACGAGAGACGCCTACGGCGTCGCGTCCGCCGAGGTGACCCCCTACAGCGCCAAGACCCAGGGCACCCAGCAGGAGCTGCAGAGCGAGGTCGCCACGATCCCCGGCGTGCGCCTGCTCGACCCCACGGTCCTGGCGCCCACCTTCGAGCAGCTCCAGCAGATCAAGGGCTACTACCAGTTCCCCGAGCAGCTCGACGTCGACCGCTACACCATCGACGGCGTGTCCCGCGACACGGTCGTCGCGGTGCGCGAGATCGGCAGCGCCCCGGACGGCAACTGGATCAACAACCACCTCGTCTACACCCACGGCTTCGGGTTCGTCGCCGGCCAGGGCAGCAAGATCGACTCCCAGGGCAAGCCGGACTTCATGGTCAAGGACATCCCGCCCACCAACGGCCTCGGCCCGTTCGAGCCGCGCATCTACTTCGGCGAGCACTCTCCCGAGTACTCGATCGTCGGCGGCGACAAGAAGATCGAGCTCGACTTCCCCGAGCAGAGCACCAACGGGCAGGGCAGCGGCCAGGAGAACACCACCTACACCGGCAAGGGCGGCGTCCCGATCGGCAACTTCTTCACCCGCCTGCTCTACGCCGGCAAGTACAGCGAGACCAACCTGCTGTTGTCCTCGGACATCAACAGCAAGTCCCGCATCCTGTACAACCGCGAGCCGCGCCAGCGCGTCCAGCAGGTCGCCCCGTTCCTCACGCTCGACGGCGACCCGTACCCCGCGATCGTCAACAAGCACATCGTGTGGATCGTCGACGGCTACACCATGTCGGAGGACTACCCGTACTCCGAGCGGCGCAGCTTCGGCGAGATGACCCGCGACACCTCCACCGACCGGCTCCTGACGGCGCAGCAGCCCCGCGACCACATCAACTACATCCGCAACTCGGTCAAGGCGACCGTGGACGCCTACGACGGCACCGTCTCGCTGTACGCCTGGGACGACAAGGACCCGCTGCTGCAGACGTGGCAGAAGGCCTTCCCGGGCGTCATCAAGGCGAAGTCGGAGATCAAGCCCGAGCTCATGGAGCACCTGCGCTACCCCGAAGACCTGTTCAAGGTGCAGCGCGACATCCTCGGCAACTACCACGTCACCGACGCCAACGCGTTCTACGGCCAGCAGGACTTCTGGAAGGTGCCGGAAGACCCGGCGAGCTCCAAGACCAAGCAGCCGCCGTACTACGTGACGATGAAGATGCCGAACGAGACGAACCCGCGCTTCTCGCTCACGACCACGATGGTGCCGAACAAACGCGACAACCTGGCGGCATTCATGTCGGTGGACGCGACGGGCGCCGCGGGCACGAAGATCCAGATTCTGCAACTCCCGAGCGACACCACGATCCCGGGTCCCAAACAGGCGCAGAACGTCTTCGACACGAAGGCCGCCAACGTCCTCAACGAGCTGCGGATCGGCGGCACCACCGAAACGATCAACGGCAACCTGCTGACGCTGCCGTTCGGCGGCGGCCTGCTGTACGTCCAGCCGGTGTACGTCCAGCCGAAGGTCCAGAACTCCGCGCGGTACCCGACGCTGTCCCGCGTGCTCGTCATGTTCGGCTCCGACGTCGGCATCGGATTCACGCTGAAGGACGCGCTGGACCAAGTGTTCGGGCAGGGGACGCAGCCCCCCGCCAACCCGACCACGCCGCTCACGCCCGACCAGCCGTCCACCGGGGCCACCACCGACCTCACGAAGGCCTACGACGACGCCCAGAAGGCCTACGACGACGGCCAGACGGCGATCAAGAACGGCGACTTCGCGGCCTACGGCGCGGCCCAGAAGCGGCTGGAGCAGGCGCTGAAGGACCTGCAGGCCGCGCTGGGCAAGCAGCAGAAGCCCGGCCCGTCCCCGTCCGCCACGCCGTCGCCGACGCCCACCCCGGCGTCGTCCGCCGCCGCGGCGAACGGCGCGACGCCCACGCCGACACCGACGCCC
The DNA here is from genome assembly GCF_040653595.1 of Sphaerisporangium sp. NPDC051011. NCBI lineage: Bacteria > Bacillati > Actinomycetota > Actinomycetes > Streptosporangiales > Streptosporangiaceae > Sphaerisporangium > Sphaerisporangium sp. NPDC051011. Next base: position 364,767 of record NZ_JBFAGG010000009.1, read on the forward strand.
GGCTCATAGCCCTGGCGCGGGGCCGGCGGCACGCCCACCGGCCCCGCAGCCCATGGGACGCGGGCCGTCGCGATTTGCCAGTGCTCTTCCCGGCCGATAGTCTCTGTTGTGCAAGCCGACGCGGGGTGGAGCAGCTCGGTAGCTCGCTGGGCTCATAACCCAGAGGTCGCAGGTTCAAATCCTGCCCCCGCTACTAGAAACATCAGAGGCCCGGTCTCCGGAAACGGAGATCGGGCCTCTGATGTTTGTCCGTCATTTGTCCGTGGGACAAGACGTCGCCCCCTGGCACAACCAGGGCATTGGCCCCCTGCCCTCGGCACCCTCTTCCGTGTTGCCGGCCTGCTAGGAAGGGGCGTGTGAGGATTCGCCGTCCGTCCTCGGTCTGGCGCACGCGCAGGTTCGGGATCGACGGTGGAGATCACCCGTTCGGGGACGGTGCGCTGGGCGATGCGCCGGCGCCCTCGCGGCCATCGGAGTCTTCGGCCGGTTCCACCGCCGATCTCGCTCGCCTGGTGCGAGTGGTCACGCGCGGGCTGAAGAGGTCGCAGTACCGGCCGGGTGTGCTGGATGGCTGCCTGGCCGCGACCGGGCCGATCTTCACGCTTTCTGCGATACGCGCACCCGACAACATGAATTGATCCTCAAGTAGGTGCGGCGAGGCTCGTTGATCCTTAAGTAGGTGCGGCGAGGCTCGCTTCTCTGGGCATCGGACGGCCTGCCATAGAATCCGGACGGCCGGGTCCCAACGTGGGTGGTCCGGCCCCAATGGCAGGTGAAGGGTTTCCTTGTGCGTGGCCAAAGCAGATTGAACTACCACGCGCGGCCAAGGGCGTGAAATCATTCGGCTCACGATTTACCCGAGAGATGAGGTGGAAGCATGAGGTTTCGTTCGGCATCCGCGGCGCCTGTCGTGGCCGTGTTTGCTGCATTTTCAGTCCTGGCGTCTGCCTGCTCGGGCGGCGACATCGCCGAGAGAGATAGTGCGAAGCGCTTGCGAGTCGGAATGGTGGGAGTTGACCTCTCCAGCATCGATCCTGCGCGAGGATTTGCCCTTTCTGTGAACTCGTACATTCAGGAGTTCCTGATGAGGTTGAGTCCCGCTGGAAAGGTAGAACCTAATCTCGCTGAATCTGTCGACCGGCCGGATTCGACGACATACATCTACAACCTCCGTCGCGGCGTCAAGTTCTCGGATGGCGCTGAGTTGACTTCGGAGGACGTCGTAAATTCGCTGGACTACGCGCGTGATGCCAAGTTCCCGGATTCGGGGAAATACTCCATGGTGAAGAGCGTGGCCGCGCGGGACAAGTACACCGTTGTGGTCACTCTCAAGGAGCCCAACGCCAGCTGGGAGTACACCTCCGCAACCGCGGGTTACATATTCCAGAAGAAGCACCAGGGTGAGCACAAGGCGGACTTCGGGAAGCCGGGCGTGGGCGTGATCGGCACTGGCCCCTACGTGCTGACGAGCCTTGATCCCACGCGCGGTGCCGAGTTCTCGGCGAATCCGCACTACTGGGGAGGCAGCGTGTCGATTCCCAAGGTCTCCATGGTGATCTTCTCCGACGAAACCAGCGAAGCGCTCGCATTCCGAGCGGGGGGTATTGATGTTGCCTTCCCTGCTGATTCTCGCGCGTTTGAGTCGACTGCCAGCACGAAGCTCGTGACGGTACCTGGAACTAAGCAAGGTCTGTTTACGATGAACGTGCAGGTTGCCCCGTGGAACGATGTGCACGTTCGCCGAGCCGTCGCATACGCGCTCAACCGCGAGGAGATCATCAATGTCGCCGGCGGCGGCGCGACGCCGGATTACACGGCCATCCCGCCCGCGCAGTTGGAATCGATCGCATCAAAATCGGATGTCGCCGGCCTGGTCGCGTCCCTTCCCGTCTACGCCTTCGACCTCGAGAAGGCCAAGAAGGAACTGGCGCAGTCGGGACATCCTAACGGCTTCAGTGCGACGCTGGAGACCTACAAGTACGGGAACTTCGTTTCCACGTCCCAGGCGATCGCGGGCCAGCTTTCGAAGATCGGAATCGAACTGAAGGTCAAGGTCGACTCCGTGGCAGAGTACTCCAAGACGTTCTCCCAGCCGCACGCCAATGTCCCGATCCAATACACCTACTTCAATAACAACACACCGGATCCGGGCGCGATGCCGCAGCAGGCGCTGCACAGCGACTCAGCCGCGATCGGGTTGAACAACTTCTCCGACTATAAGAACCCGACGGTCGACGAGCTCATCAACCGCGCATCCGGCACGACTGATCCCCACGAGCGCTTCTCGATCTACTCGCAGATGCTCAAGATCGTTGCTGAAGACGTGCCGGTCGTGCCGCTCTATGCGGCGGACAACCACCTGGCCATTTCCGGCGACTTCACCTGGCCAACGTTCAACACCTACTCGACGGACCACACGCCGTACATCCTTGAGATCAAGGCCAAGTAGCCAGGCACCTACCGTGGAGTCGCCGTCGGAGGACCGCGACGCAGGGATTGGAGTGGCGGAGGCTTCGTGCCGGGGGAAGCCGCCCGTCCCCTGCGTCTGGCAGGGCCGGCGAAAGCAACCGCCGTGCGTTGTAGAACCCCGATGCGCCCGTCCAAGCCGAGTAGCTGGTGGCCGGGCGGGCGCTCAGCGGCGCGGTGACCTGCTCGGCGTGCAGGGCGATGTTCTGCTCGACCGCGGCGGCGAGCGTCTTGCCGGTCACGGCCTGGACGTCTTTGCCTCACGCGCCGTGGGCGTGCACGAACTCCCGATAAGAGCGTGGCGGTAAGGACGACTCGCCCCACCCGGAATTTGAGTGAGTAGGACTAGAGATGAGTGACGCATTCTGGACGGGGGCGCTCCCGGCCGCAAGGGCCCTTGAGTGGTCATCCGAGAAAGAGTTGTACATCGAAATGCGGGACGGAGTCCGTCTGTCCACTGATGTGCATATCCCGAAGGACCTCGACGGCCCGTTTCCGACGGTTCTCGTGAGAACCCCCTACGACAAGGACGTGGGTGAGGGCATCGTCCGCATCAGGTGGGTCGATTACTTTCTCCGTCAGGGATATGCCGTGGTCGTGCAGAACGAGCGTGGCCACTTTTTCTCGGAAGGGTCCTTCGACGACTATCTCGAAGGCGCCGGCACAGACGGCTTCGATACGGTCGAATGGATCGTCCGTCAGGGCTGGTCGAATGGCAAGGTGGGCACGATCGGTTGCTCGAGCTCGGCGGAGCACCAGTGGCCGATGGCGGCCGCCAATCATCCTGCGCACGCGGCCATGATCCCGGGTGCTTCCGGCACCGCAGTGGGGGACGTCGACGGGAACGAGACGCGGGGGGCGTTTTACCGCGGAGGCATTCCGATGTTGTCGCTCTGGATGATGTGGTACGGGAGGCTGGCAGTCACAGAGCGTCCGGTGCTACCGCGGTCGTCGACACAGGAAGAGCGTCTTCGGCTGCGCAACTTCTTCTCGATGTCGATGCGGCGAGGTTTTGCGCCGGACACCGCGGAGAAGTTGAAGCACCTCCCGAGTCAAGATGTTCTGCGGCAGTCGGGCGGACCGAGGGCGCCGTTCGACAAGTACATAACCTGGACGCCTGCAGACGAGCGCTGGCGAGATGTCGAACACATCGGTGCTGGAGACAGGCCGCGTGTACCGGCCCTCCACGTCAATACCTGGCACGACGTGGGTGTGGGCGAGATGACGCGCCTCTTCAAGTACCTTCAGGAACTGGAGACGCCCGACCAGTATCTCATCATCGGGCCAGGCCCACACTGCTTGATCTGGCAGGACCCGCCCTACGTCATGACCAAGGCAGACGCAAAGGAGTTGATGGGCGGACTTTCCGCAATCGAGATTCAGAACATGCCCGCGCCTGATCTGGCGAGGCTTCGGTTCGGTGACCTGGAGGCGGGAGACGCGCGGTACCGAGGTGTCGACCATGGATATCCCAAGCTATTTCTAGCTTGGTTCGAGCGCTGGTTGAAGGGTGCGGACAACGACACCTCGCGCATGCCGAGGGTTCAGTTGTACGTCATGAACCGGGGCTGGGTCCTTGGTGAGCGATGGCCTCTCAGGGGCGTGACACCGACGGACTACTACCTCGTGCCCGACCCGAGCGCCCGGCTACGAAACGAGGCCGGGATGCTTTCGAGCGAAGTCCCTGTCGGGGAATCGGCCGACACATACGTCTATAACCCGTTGGATCCCACACCGAGCCTCGGCGGCGGCTGCTGTTCTTTCGCCGCCGCAATCGACCAGCGCCCGGTGTCGGCGCGGCGCGACGTGCTCGTCTACAGTACTCCTCCACTTGAGGAGGCCGTGTCCGTTGTCGGTCCCGTCGAGGTGAAGCTCTTCGTATCGTCTTCCGCTCGGGACACCGACTTCATCGTCAGGCTTGTTGACGTCTACCCGGACGGGAAGGCGATCAACCTTGCCGATGACGGCTTTCGCATGCGATACCGCGATGGGTTCGACAGGAAGAGTCTCATGGAGGACGGCGAGATTTATGAGATCTCGCTGACGAATATGGTCACGGGCAACCGTTTCTTGCCGGGGCACCGGATCAGGATCGAGATTTCTTCCAGCAGCTTTCCGAATTATGAGAGAAATCTCAACACAGGTGGAAACAATTTCGACGAGACGGACCCCGTCGTTGCGGAGAACACCATCCACCACGGGTTACTGCATCCGGCGCGGATCACCCTTCCGATCCTTCCCGAATAGCAAACGCGACGCTTTCGACCAGCGCTGGTCGTGCTCCATACGCCCAACGGCGCGAGTCCTCGCACCTGTCGTCATCGGCTTCGCTACGGGAGGCGAGACGAGTATCGATCGCCATTGCCGAGCGAGCGGCCGGCCACCACGTGATCCGACGCAGGTCAGGGCGGGGGAGGAACCCCGTCGTCTCGGGATGTCCCTTGCCGCCGGATCCTATTGTCCAAGGCCGAAACGGCCTGCCGCCGAAGGTGCTCCACGATGAATGAGCGACGCGTTACAGGGGAAGGGCTGGCCGAGCACTCGGTCAGCCTCGCGAACGGGCGAACCATCCGCTACGTGACGGGAGGGAACACCGGCCCTCTCGTTCTGCTTGAAAGCGGGCTGGGCAACACGGCAGGTACGTGGGTGACCGTGCAGCGGCACCTCTCCTCCACCTGCCGCACCATCTCCTACGACCGGGCCGGGCTTGGTGGCAGCGACCCGGCTGACGGGCCACGATCTCTCGATCAAATGGCCACGGACATCGTGGCCTTGCTCGACGCATTGAGCGTGGACGAGCCCGTGGTGTTGGTAGGCCATAGTTGGGGAGGTCCACTCGTTCGGCTGTTCGCTGAGCGATGGCCGCTACGAGCGCGGGCGCTCATGCTGGTCGATCCGACGATCACTCCTGTACGCAAGTGGCTGCGCGTTGTTCCTTGGCTGTACTTCCGGCTCCACTGGATGGTCAGGTTGGGTGGCCGCGAGCGCCTCCTTCGGACATATCGAACCGGACGTTGGTCGCAGGAGATGTCAGCCCGAGATCTCGACGTGGCGCTGCTCGACCACATGACGTCTGCGAACCTACGAACCAGCCGCAGGGAGATCCGAGAACAGCGTGGAGCGCTGCCGCTGCTCGCCACCTTGGAGTCGACGCCAAGTCCAGTGCCGATACGTTTCGTCGTCGGCACGGACAGGCCAGAGCCGCTGCGCACCATCATGTCGGAGGAGTGCGCGCGCATCGCCTCGCGTAGTCCTATGGGAAGCACCGTCCTCGTCGAGGACGCAGGACACTCAATCCCCCAGGAGCGCCCGGTCCGCATGGCCACAGAGATCGCGCGATTCGCCATGGGGTTGCCGAACTGAAGAATTCACGCCTGGCGAATGCCGACGAGTACTGCTCCTCCGTGGTCGGCTGGCCGGCCAGGAGATGAGGGGGCATCGGTCCTGGTAGCAGCCTTGGCGGATGCGGTGGCGCTCGCGGTCGAAGCGCCGGTGATCCTCAGCCGGTCACCGATCAAATGGCGGCGGGCGCCGTCGATGACACCAGTGGCGATCGGCCGGCCGCGCTCCAGGGCCGGGTCGTCAAGGACTCGGCGTGGCCGCTCGGGAACAAGCCCGGCTCCGATCGATCTCAACCCGCCGATCGCGGCTGTTTTCCTTGAAGCCCCGAGGCGACAGAGCGCATGTGTCGTTCGACGAGCCGCATCAACTCCCTCATGGCCGGCGAGACGCGTGAACCACGCCGGGTGATCAGCGCGAACGTGTCGTACATGCGGGGGTTGAAGGAGCATGTGCTCAGATTGCTCGGAAAGGCGACCGACTGGGTGATGGCCTGCGGAACGTAGGTGTTGCCGAGCCCGCGAGCCACAAGCTGCAGTGCCGTTTCGAGATGTTCGACCTCGATTCGCCCTTCGATTCTCAAGCCCAACGCCTGTGCTCTCTCCCCGAGCTGACGCCGTGTGGGATCCTCCAGCGCATACTGCGTTTCGTAGAGGACGATCGGTGTGCCGACGAAGTCTTCGACGGACACCGGTTGGCGGGTTCTCGTCGCGTCGGCGCTGACGAAGAACACCTCGTCCCTGGCAATCGGGCGGACGTCCAGGCCGGTGTCGTTGATGGGCAGCACGACGAGTGCCGCCTCCACACCACCACTGCGGACCTCGTCGGCAGTGACCGACGAGTTGCGACCTCGCAGTCTCAACTGGACCGCAGGGAACCGGGTCGCGAACTCGTTGATCAGATCCGCGAACCTGTAGTGCGCAGGGGCGCCGAAGGTGCCAAAGGTAATCGTTCCGCTCCGCAAGCTCCTCAGGTCGGCGACGCTCTCCTCGGCCTCGTCGCTGGCTGCGATCACTCGCCTCGCGTGTACGGCGAATTCGGCACCGGCATCGGTAAGCCGGAGCCCGCGTCCAAGGCGGACGAAAAGCTCGACACCTAGGTATCGCTCAAGTTGACGAATCTGTTCGGCAACCGCCGGCTGAGTGACGTGCATATGGGCAGCGACTGCGGTGAAGGACCCGAGATCGACAGCGCGGAGGAAGTAACGGAGTTGGCGTAGAGTCAAAAGATCTCCTTTCGCCTTACCAAGGAGATGAAGGCTAGCACTTCATCTTGGCTCGTGGAACACTCGACTGGTCGTGGGAAGACGACGCAGATAGACGAGCGGCTCCGTGCGGGACCGCAAGGGTGGAGATGAAGCGTGGCTCTTGATGGCGTGGTGGTTGCCGGCAGTCACAATGCTGCAATCGGACTCCAGGAGGCGTGGCGAATCCTGGCGGCAGGGGGGACCGCCCTCGACGCTGTCGAGGCGGCGACCAGGGTGGTCGAGGACAACGAAGCGGACCATTCGGTCGGATACGCGGGCTACCCCAACCTGCTTGGCGAGGTCGAGCTCGATGCATCGATCATGGATGGAGCCCGTCGGAGGGTCGGCGCTGTGGGAGCGTTGAAGGGATACCGGCATCCCATCACCGTCGCCCGCGCGATCATGGAGCATCTGCCGCACACGTTCCTGGTAGGCGAGGGCGCCGCCCGGTTCGCTGCGGACATGGGCATGTCGACTGAGGATCTGCTCACCGATGAGACACGACGAATCTGGCGCGACGGAATCGAGGGCAACTTCCCCGGCCGTCTCGAGTTGTTCCGAGAGCCCCTTGCTCGCCTGACCGCGCTGGCTGCGGACCCCATGCACGTGGCCGGGACGGTGAACGTGGTCGCGCGGGATTCGCATGGACACCTCGCCGTGGCGGTCAGTACCAGCGGCTGGGCGTGGAAGCATCCTGGACGCGTCGGCGACTCGCCGGTCGTCGGCGCAGGGATCTACGCGGACGACCGGTACGGAGCCGTCGGATGCACGGGCCTGGGAGAACTCTCGATGAGGGGTGGCCTCGCGCGGGACCTGATTGCCAGACTTTCCTGCGGTCAGGACCTGGCCGCTGCCGGGCGTGCTTCTCTCGACGACCTGGCGCAGATCGCCTCGGATTTCGCGAACTCAGCGGTAATGAACGTTGTCGCTCTCGACCGCGATGGCGACACCGCCGCCTTCAGTACGACTCCTGACGCGCACTACGTCGTGATGCGCCAGGGGTACTCGATGCCAGAGGCGCTCGCGAGCATCCATGTCGAATGGCCGGGAATCGGTGACAGCTCGGTCGTGGGCGCTGCAGCCGACTCCGCAGGGGCAACGGGCGCCATGGACAGCGCCGAGGAGGCGCGTAGGTCGTGGGCCTGAGCGGAATCGCCTATTTCATTGCCCGGCGAGTCCTGACGCTCGTTGTGATGCTCTTCGTCATCTCTGTGCTGATCTTTTCGTTGCTCTACCTGGCCCCGGGCAATGCGGTCGACATTCTTCTCGGGGCGCGGCCGCGGACGCCTGAAACCGTCAAACTTCTGACTGAGCAGTATCACCTGGACGAACCGTTCCTGGCGCAGTACTGGATTTGGCTCAAGGGCGCACTCCACTTCGACTTCGGTGAGTCCATCCAGACCACCTTGCCGGTCGCGCACCAGATCGAGGAACGGCTCCCTACCTCCCTCCTCCTCGCCGCTTATGCCTTCGTGCTGGAGATGTCCTTCGGCCTGCTTTTCGGAATCCTGGCGGCCCGCAAGCGGCGAACCGGAGTCGACCGGGGCATCGTCGCGATCTCTGTGGTGGGTGTGAGCACGCCGGCATTCGTCAGTGGAGTGCTCATGCTCTTCGCGTTCGCCGTACAACTGCGGTGGTTTCCCGCGTTCGGCGCCGGAGAAGGGTTCATGGACGAGGTCTGGCACCTGACGCTGCCGGCCATATCGCTTGCGATCGTGGGCACGGCATACATCGTGAAGCACACGCGTGCCGCCGTCATATCCGTCCTCGATCAGGACTACGTGACATTTGCTCGGGCCCGCGGGCTCTCATCGGTCAGTGTGATGCTGGGGTACATCCTTCGAAACTCCCTCATTTCGGTGCTCGGCTTGAGCGCGATGATCCTGTCCTTCCTCGTCGTCGGCGCAGTTATAGTCGAAACGACCTTCTCCATCTCCGGCATTGGGCAGCTTCTGGTCCAAGCGGCAACGAGTCAAGATCTACCGATGATTCAAGGAGTAGGGATTCTTGTGGCGGCGATCGTGATGATCGCGAACTTGGCGGCCGACCTCGCCTATCTCGCGTTCGACCCGCGCATCCGACTCAGGAGCGCCAAGTGACCGATCTCGTCGCAGCCCAGGGCCAGGCTCGTCGTCGGCGTCTCGGGTCCAAGCTCGACTTCTCCCGCTGGCTGTCCTGGGCATGCTTTGCGTTGTTGGGCCTGATCGTTGTCCTCGCGCTCTTCGGCCCCTTGATCGCGCCGCGGGATCCGTACGCGCAGGATCTGGCGCTCGGCCTGGTCAAGCCAAGTTCCGAACACTGGCTAGGTACCGACGACCTCGGGCGCGATGTCTTCTCCCGGGTGATCGCGGGTACACGGACGGCCGTCGTCGGGCCGGTGGTCATCGCGCTTGGTTCCATGGCCATCGGAAATGTGCTCGGGGTACTCGCCGGCTACCGCGGCGGCAGACTCGACTCGACCATCATGCGCTGGGCAGACCTGATGTTCTCCTTGCCCAGCATGCTGGTGATCGTGGTGGTCGCGGGCACCTTCGGTGGTGGCTATTGGCTCTCAGTCGGGCTGCTCATCGCCCTCACCGCACCCTTCGACGCAAGAATCATCCGTGGAGCGACCATCGAGCAGGTGCCGCGCCCATACGTCGAGGCGGCCAAGTCCGTCGGCCTTTCCGACACCAGAATCATGGCGATGCACGTCTGGCCCAACGTCTCGCCGATCGCAGTTGCGAACACGTGCCTGGTGTTCGCGAGTTCGCTGGTGTCGCTCGCCGGACTCTCGTTCCTGGGTCTGGGAGTGTCCGCCGGGACTCCGGACTGGGGTCTCATGGTCAGCGAGGGACGCAGCCTGCTCTTCACCAACCCGGTGGGCGTCCTAGCGCCGGCAACCATGATCGTCCTAACGGCCACGGCTATGAATCTCGCCGGTGATTGGGTATACGACCGGCTTTCCGCGCAAGGAGCGATCCGGTGAGTCAGCCCCTTTCCACGCAGTCCGGGGCCATTCGCGGAACCTCCGGCGGACTGAACGTACAGAAGTTGAGAATCGAGCGGGTGGGACCGCATGGCGCCCACACCATCGTCTCCGAGATCAGTCTGAAGGTCGAGCCCGGCAAGACGGTCGGAATCGTCGGCGAGTCCGGCAGCGGCAAGTCGATGACGGCGAAGGCGATCACGGGGCTCCTGCCACCGGCATTCGTGGCATCCGGACAGGCCATCTACAACGGTCGCGACCTGCTGGCACTGCGTGAGAGAGAGTGGCAGTCGGTCAGGGGGCGCGAGATCGGTCTCGTGATGCAGAACCCGTTCACCATGCTGAATCCGGTAGTCCGTTGCGGCAAGATCATCGAGCAGTCGCTCCGCCGCGATGTCCGGAAGAGGATGAACCGGCGGGAGCGACGCTCCGAGGCGATCCGGCGTTTGGCGGAGGTCGGCATCGACGACGAATCCGTAGTCGACAGGTATCCGTTCCAACTGTCAGGCGGGATGCGACAGCGCGTGGGCATCGCGGCCGCCCTGGCAAGGGAACCCCAGATCCTCATCGCTGACGAGCCATCGACCGCCTTGGACGTCACAACGCAGCGAGAGATTCTCGCCCTCATCAAGAGCCTGCAGGTGGCGCGGGGAATGGGACTGATTCTCATCACCCACGATCTGAGAATCGCGTTCTCGATGTGCGACCAGGTCAACGTCCTCTACGCCGGCTCCCTCGTCGAGGCGGGCCCGGCGGCCGATCTGGAGGCAGAGCCCCTTCATCCGTACACCCACGGATTGCTCCTGTCCGAGCCGCCGGCGGACCGCCGAGTGGCCGAACTGGTCGCCATACCGGGCTCGGTCCCGACGCCGGACTCGGTTGCCGGTTCGTGCACTTTCGCACCTAGATGCGGTTGGGTTCGCCCAGAGTGCACCAGCGGCACGCCCCCGCTACGTATCGTCGGAGACGGACGCATGTCGGGCTGTATACGTATCGAGGAGATACGACCGGAACTGGCAGCGCATCGAGCGCGCGCTGGGGGAACGGCCGTTCCAACCGGGTCGCCGGGCCCCGTGAACACCCTGATCACGGTCAATGACGTCCGCAAGATCTTCCAAAGTGGCGGGCGAGACGTCGCGGCGCTCCGGTCTGTCTCGATTCATGTCGGCGAGGGCGAAGGCGTCGGACTCGTTGGAGAGTCGGGGTCTGGGAAGTCCACGCTCGGGCGAATCATCGCCGGTCTCGAGCGGCTATCAAGCGGTTCGATCGAGATCGCCGGAATCGACGCCAGCGATCGCTCAAAGCTCAGCCGCAAGGATCAGAGATCGCTGCGGAGTTCGGTTCAGATGATCTTCCAGGACCCTTATTCGTCGCTGAACCCGATGCGCACGATCGGTTCGACCCTCCAAGAGACGATCAGCGCTCACGATCCGTCAGCGAAGAACGTGGAACGCCTGGTCGCTCAGCTGCTGCTCTCGGTCGGACTGGACCCCGAGCATGCACAGCGCAAGCCCGCGGCGTTGTCCGGCGGACAGCATCAGCGGGTCGCGATCGCCCGTGCACTTGCCGTGAAGCCACGCGTGCTCATCTGCGACGAGCCCGTTGCGGCCCTCGACGTTTCCGTCCAGGCGCAGATTTTGAACCTGTTCTCCTCATTGCGCGACGAGCGCGGGATTGGGTATCTGTTCATCACCCACGACCTGTCCATCGTTCGACAGGTTGTGGAGCGTGCCTATGTGATGTGTCGCGGAAGCATTGTCGAGTCCGGACCGGTCGATGACGTGCTGGGTAGTCCAAAGGATCCGTACACGGTTCGTCTTCTCGAGTCGGTGCCGCGGTCGAGCGATGACTGGCTCAACTTGGGTCGGTCGTGATCGGAGCATCGCCGAACCACGGTCTTCGCGCATCCGCCCTCGGCAGCCGGGAGCCGGGCCTGGACTGACCCGGCGAGGGGGGTGATACTCCGTCACGCTGGGACACCGAGGTCGTGCGCCGCCCGAGGCGGTTGCCACCGGGAGCCGGCATCCCTCGTCCTTTCTGGCCGCCGACCAAGCCAAAGGAAAGGAATCCCTTTCGCCCCCTGAAAGGAACTGAATCTACCTTCCTGTGCAGGTTGGTGAAAGACTGACCGAGTGAAAAATTCAGTTTCGGACAATCAGGCCTTTGAACTCGACGGCATTATGGCTGCTCTCGTAACGCCTTTTACCGGCGACGGCTCCTCGGTGGACAGGGACGCTATCGCCCCGTTTGTCGAGTACGTGATAGCCGGCGGAGTAAAAGGGGTCATCCCCTGCGGGAGCACCGGCGAGTTCGCCGCGTTGACGATGGATGAACGTCTGGAGGTCGTCGAGACGGTTGCGGATGTCACGCGGGATCGGGTGGCGCTCATCCCCCACATCGGAGCCCTTCGCACCTGCGACGCCGCAGAACTGATGCGCCACGCCGCGTCCAGGGGCGCAGCCGCCGTGATGGCGGTACCTCCGTTTTATGACCCTCTGACGTGGGCGGAGGTCATCGACTATTACGCGGAGATCTCGGGCGCGGCACCGAACGTGCCGATCATGGCCTACCACTACCCGAGCGCAACGGGTGGCCGGATCACGGTCGAGCAGATCGACGACCTGGTCAAGGCTGTGCCGGCCGTCCGTTACCTGAAGGACTCCAGCGGCGATGCACAACTGGTAGACGAGCTCCTTGCTCACACGGCCGGAGGCGGTCTTCGGGTCTTCAACGGGTCCGACTCCCTGACGTTCCAGGGCCTCGCCTGTGGGGCAAAGGGAAGCGTTTGGGGTGCCGCCAGCTTCATGCCTCGACTCGCAGTCGAGTTCTTCGAGACCATCCACGACCGAGGCGACCTAGAAGCGGGCCGGCATCTGTGGCAGAAGATCCGTCCCATCTGTCGACTGCTGGAGGAGGCCGGCTACCCGGCTGCCGTCAAAGCCGCCTGCGACTTGGTCGGGCTCCCGCTGGGGCCGACACGCGCACCGCTCCGGCCGATCGCGTCTGAGGCACGCCACGAGCTTCGTCGCCTGCTCGATGAAGCAGGTCTCGTCAACTCGATGAGCGTGATTGCGTGAGTGCGGACAGCACTACGGCGTCTCAGGGCCTGCTCGACGCAGTGATCATCGGCGGCGGAGTCTCCGGCCTAGCGGCCGCGTGGCGACTTCGAAGTCGACGCATCGTGCTGCTTGAATCGCAAGACCGGCTCGGCGGACGACTGTACTCGCAGCGTGCGAGCGACGAAGACTACTGGTTGAACTTCGGGGCTCACCTCTTTCCCGCCCCCGGCGGGGTCGTCGACTCGATGGCCAGGGACGTCGGACTTGAGACACTCCCCATCACGGGCAGCATGATGGGCATCGCGTACAAGGATCGGATTCTGACATCGGGCCGGGTCGAGACGTACCCGCTGCGGCTACCCCTGCCGCTCCGAGAGAAGATCGCCTTCGCGCGAGCGGGTTTGCGCCTCCAGCGTGCCGTCGCGCGCTATCACAAGGTCTTGGCTCCCCGCCCGGGCGAAGCGGAAGCCGAGTCGCGACGGCGTCGCCTTGCCTATCTGGACGACAAAACCTTCGCTGACTTCCTTGGTGCACTTCCGGCTGGGACCGCCTCGATCTTCGCCTGCGCCGCGCATCGAGCGACCGCCGAGCCGACGAGCCTCTCGGCAGGCAGCGGGATCGGTCTGTTCGCGCTCGTCTGGGCCGGGGAAGGGTCGCTGATCGCGAGAAACCTGGTGGGAGGCCCCTCCGTATTGCCCGAGGCGCTGGGCACGGCGTTGGGAGGACGGGTTCGTCTGGGAGCGAAGGCACAGCGGATCGCACCCACATCCGGCGGCACGCAAAACGTTGAGTACCTCGTCAATGGAAGGGTCGAGTCCGTCGAGGCACGCCACGTCATCGTGGCGGTCCCCGCGCCGATCGCGGCGCCGTTGATCGCACCGATCTCTCTGCGGGCATCGGAGTCTCTGGCCGCTATCACGTACGGGCCATTCCTCAGCATGGCGATCCTGACCAACGAGATAACGGCGATGCCTTGGGACGATGTCTACGCGCTCGCGACGCCAGGGCGGTCCTTCGACATGTTCACCAACCACGCTCAAGTCCTTCGCAACACAAGTGAGCGCGCACCCGGCGGAAGCCTCATGGTCTACGCCGGAGGTGACGGAGCTGCGCAGATGATGACGCGGCCCGACTCTGAGATCAGAGAGACCTTTCTGGCCGATCTCCACACTCTCTACCCGGAGACCCGCGGGATCATCGCCGCTACCAAGATCCATCGCTGGAGGCTCGGAAACGTCTACGCTCAGCCGGGTCGCCATGAACTCCAAGGCGCCTTGGAAGGCCCGCACGGAGAATTTCGCAACGTTCATCTTGCCGGCGACTATTTCGCCGAGTTGGGCAGCATGGAAGCGGCGGCGAAGGCAGGGGACAGCGCTGCGCAGCACGTGGAACTCAGTCTCGCCCAGCGTCATGGCTCCGCGCCGAGGATGGGACTCGAGGACGTCGGAGCAGACGGAGTGGTGGACTAGCGATCTTTGGTCATGAAGTTCTGGACGTTTGTGTCAAGTTTTCACGCAGCCCGCGGTAGACGGGCGTGGGCGGCGTATTCATCGACGTGATGGGAGATGGTCTTCAGGGCGGCTCGGGGGTCGAGTGGGCCCTGCGCCTGATCAGCGGCGGTAAGCGGGATGAGCAGGCGGTAGGTCATCCCAGGCCTTGTTGGCTTCCTTCTTGCTGGTGAAGGTGCCGGCTGAGCGGTGGACGCCGCGGAGGTCGAGATAGCACACGGTGTACCGGCCCTTGCGCTACCCCATCGGCGGATCCTCCTGGATCGTTTGTCCGTGGTTTGTCCGTGGACAATGCGTCACCACGCATAATCCGCCGACAATCTTCGGCACCCCGATCAGTGATCTGACCTGCAGTTTAGTGCCGTCGAGGTCGACGTGCCAGGAAGCTGTTCGAATGCGAAAACGCGCCTCATGACCCAGAGGTCACAGGTTCAAATCCTGCCCGCTACCACGAAAGACCCTGATACCAGAACCTGGTATCAGGGTCTTTGTCATTCCCGGCTCCTCACACCAGACCGCCGCCCCGGGCGACGAACATCGTCACGTCGATCACCGCCACCGCGACCATCACCCCGAACGCCGCCCGCCGCACGGAACGCCGCGCCCCGATAAGGCCGGCCGCGAGCACCAGCGCCACGGCCCCGAGCCCGGCCACCGAGACGGCGCCGCCACGATCGCCTGGCGCCAGCGCGATCACCACGGAGGCGGCCACCAGGAGGACGGCGGCGCCCAGCCGGGCCGTCACCGGCCCGAGACGGTGCGGAAGCCCCCGCACGCCGAGCGCCACATCGTCGTCGATGTCCGGCAGGACGTTGGCGAAGTGGGCGCCCATGCCGAGCAGCGCCCCCGCCACCAGCGCCCACCACGCCGGCCAGGGCCTGCCGGGAAGACCCAGCGTCACAAAGGCAGGCAACAGCCCGAACGCCACCGCGAAGGGGAGCGGCGACACCGGGCTCGACTTCAGCCGGAGGTTGTAGAGCCATCCACAGGCGACGGCGACGAGGTGGACGACCCCGGCCAGAACGCCCGCGGCCAGCGACAACGGCACGCACAGCGCCAGGGCGGCGAACGCCGCGACCGCCACCGCGCGCGACGCGACCGAACCCCCGGCGAGCGGCTTGTCCGAGCGCCGCGTGGCCCGGTCCCGAGCACGGTCGATCCAGTCGTTGCTCCAGCCGATCGACAGCTGACCCGTGAGCACGGCCGCGACGACCATGAGCGTGCCGCCGACCCCTCGTCCGACCATGGCCGCGAGGGCGCCCCCCACGGCCGTGACGACGAGCGTGGGACCCGGGTGACATGCCCTCATCAGCGCCAGCATGTGATCAGACTCGACCCCGCGCCCCCGTCCGCGCAACGATCTCCCCGTGCCAGGCCGCCACGACGCACTCGAACCGATGATCGAAAAGAATGTCGGACCCCTCGGCTATCGTGCGGGTATGCGGATCGCGGTGACGGCGGACGCGGACGGCGGCACGCTGCGACCCATCGGCGGAGACGCCAGACGCGCCGGCGATCTCGCGGCGGCCATGGGCGAGCTGGAGCGCACCCAAGGCCCGCGCTGGGTCTGGCCCGACACCCGCGCCGTCTACCCGGCCCTCCTGGCCCGTGGGGTGCGCCTATCGCGCTGTCACGACCTCACGCTCACCGAGTCCCTCCTCCTCGCCCACGAGGGCCGCTACGGCGAGCCCAGGTCCGCTGAGGCCGCCTACGCCCGGCTGCATGGCCTTCCCGTCCCCGACGACGCCGCCGGCCCGCACGCAGTCCAGGACACGCTGTTCGAGCCGGAACCCCCGCGAATCGACCCCGTGGAGGTCTACACCGACCAGATCCGGCGCATCGGCGCCACGCGCGACCCCGCGCGTTTCCGGCTGCTGGTGGCCGCCGAGTCCGCGGGGGCGCTGATCGCCGCCGAGATGAGCCACGAGGGCATGCCCTGGCGCGAGGACGTCCACGACCGGCTGCTCACCGAACTGCTCGGCCCCCGGCCCATCCACGGCATGCGCCCGGCCAAGCTCCAGGCTCTCGCGGACCAGATCGGCGCCGCCTTCGGGACCACCGTGAACCCCGACTCCCCGCAGCAGATCCTCAAGGCGTTCAAGTCCGCCGGCCTCAGCGTCTCCTCGACCCGCTCCCACGAGCTCAAGCAGGTCGACCACCCCGCGATCGCCCCGCTGCTCGCCTACAAAGAGCTCTCCCGGCTCCACAGCTTCCACGGCTGGGCCTGGGCCCACCAATGGGTGCGCGGCGACCGGTTCCACCCCGAGTACGTCGTCGGCGGTGTCGTGTCGGGGCGCTGGGCCACGAGCGGGGGAGGCGCGTTGCAGATCCCCAAGGTCATGCGCCGCGTGGTCGTCGCCGACGAGGGCTGGAGCCTCGTCGTCGCCGACGCCGCCCAGCTCGAACCACGCGTGCTCGCGGCGATGGCGGGCGACCGCGGTCTCGCTCGCGCGGCCGGGCAGATCGACCTGTACGCCGCGCTCGCCCAGGCGTTCGGCGGCGCCCGCGAGAACGCCAAGATCGCCATGCTGTCGGCGATGTACGGGGGGACGAGCGGCGACGCGGCCAAGCTGCTGGCCATGATGCGCCAGCGCTTCCCGCAGGCGTACGGCTTCGTCGAGGATGCCGCGAAGGCCGGAGAGGACGGCCGGCTGGTGCGCTCCTGGCTCGGGCGCACGTCCCCGCCACCGTCCGCCCGATGGGTCGCCCTCGTCTCCGGGCCCGAGGGGGCGCGCGCAGCCCGCGACCGAGGGCGCTTCACCCGCAACTTCGTCGTGCAGGCGACCGCGGCCGAATGGGCGCTCACGCTGATGGCGCTGTTGCGCGGCCTGCTGCCCGATTCGGCCAGGTTGGTGTTCTTCCAGCACGACGAGGTCATGGTGCACTGCCCGCGGGAACTGGCCGACGAGGTCTCCGCCGCGGTGAGCCGGGCGGCCGAGCGGGCCACCCGGCTCCTCTTCGGCGAGATACCCGTACGCATCCCTATGCAGGCGGTCGCGGTGTCCTGCTACGCCGACGCGAAGTAGTCCGTAGGAGTCCGAATGAGTGGTTTCCGGAGGCGCGGAGTGGCTCGCGCCCCGGACACGCGTACTGGTGCGAAACCGATCAGGTCGCGGTCCTGATCAGATGAACCGACTTCCTGATCGCCCACCCGATCAGGAAAAGGCTGAAGAAGGCCTGGACCATCCGTAGCCATCCAGAGGTGGCCGTGGCGGCGAAGACCACCACGCCCAGCCACAGGAGGCCGAACCCAGCCACCAGGGCGACGGCGGCCCAGTTCAGCCCACGCTTCCACATGCGGGAAGTCTTCCAGGACGACCCTCATGTCACGGCAAAGGCTGGCATCTCGACACGTGAGGTGGCTCTGCCGATTTCGCCGGGGTCGGCTACCGAGGGAGCCGGCGGGCCACGCCGGCGCACCGGCGCATCCGCGCGCTCGTTCTCGGACGGCTCTGCGGCTTCTGCTCCAGATCGGCGAGCAGCGCCTCGGCCGTACGGGCGTCCGAGAGAATACGCGTGACCTCGTCGTCGCCCGTCGGCAGCTGCCCCCGCTTGTCCAGCTCGTGCCGCAGGAACGTCAACGGGTCGATGTCCCCCACCGTGTCGGATGCCATCGTCGCCCGGGCGGCGGTGAGCAATCCCAAGTACCGGGCGCGAAGGGTCGCTTCGCGCAGCCGCGCCTGCTCCAGATCGTCCAGCAAGGTCCGGGCGATCTGGAGGAGATCGTCAGAGTCCCCCTCCTCGGCCGCGATGTGAGCGCGGATGTCGTCGAACTCTGACCGCGTCATGATGACCACCTCCACGGGACGGGCTCCGGACACCGGGGTGATGCCTGCGGAGCCCCGCACCCTCTTCGTAACGGCTGGCGATTGCGGATGACTTGCCGAAGGGTTGCCCCTGCGCGAATCGCCTGCATTTGGGATGGCTGAGAGGCGTCAAAGGTTTACCTGAGACCAAAGTGGCGTCGGGCACTCCGGGGATGCTGCTAGAGTTTTCCCTCGTTGGGCGGTGATCGCGCCCCGAAAGATCAAAAAATCTTCCGGGCTGCTGGCCTGCCCAGATCCCATCTGGCGTCCGGATCATCCGGGTTGAGGCACTGTGGTTGCCTCCTCCTGAATGATCTGGTAAGTTAGAGGGGTTGCCCTGGAGACAGGGTGTCATAGTTTAGCAGTTGTGGTGGATTTGGATCGAATCGCTCGATTTGGTCGAAATTCACGGAGCTGATAAAGTATGAATACGAGATGGAAGCCCCGGAGTTCGGATCCCTGGTCGGGTTCGGGTGATGGTGTACGCGTCCGTTTCTTGAGAACTCAACAGTGTGTTAAAAGCCAGTGCATGAATCATGCATGAACCTCCGTCTCTCATGGCGGGCTGCCGGTTCGGCGGTCTGTGTGGGGATGGATTCCTTTGGTTGGCATTCCATGTGATGGGGTGTCTGCCGGGGTTGCTTTTCAGACATTGTTTGGAGAGTTTGATCCTGGCTCAGGACGAACGCTGGCGGCGTGCTTAACACATGCAAGTCGAGCGGAAAGGCCCTTCGGGGTACTCGAGCGGCGAACGGGTGAGTAACACGTGAGTAACCTGCCCTCAACTTCGGGATAAGCCTGGGAAACCGGGTCTAATACCGGGTAGGACCTTCGGTGGCATCGCCGGGGGTGGAAAGTTTTTTCGGTTGGGGATGGGCTCGCGGCCTATCAGCTTGTTGGTGGGGTAGTGGCCTACCAAGGCGACGACGGGTAGCCGGCCTGAGAGGGCGACCGGCCACACTGGGACTGAGACACGGCCCAGACTCCTACGGGAGGCAGCAGTGGGGAATATTGCGCAATGGGCGGAAGCCTGACGCAGCGACGCCGCGTGGGGGATGACGGCCTTCGGGTTGTAAACCTCTTTCAGCAGGGACGAATTCGGACGTGTACCTGTAGAAGAAGCGCCGGCTAACTACGTGCCAGCAGCCGCGGTAATACGTAGGGCGCGAGCGTTGTCCGGAATTATTGGGCGTAAAGAGCTCGTAGGTGGCTTGTCGCGTCTGCCGTGAAAGCCCATGGCTTAACTGTGGGTCTGCGGTGGATACGGGCTGGCTAGAGGTAGGTAGGGGCAAGCGGAATTCCTGGTGTAGCGGTGAAATGCGCAGATATCAGGAGGAACACCGGTGGCGAAGGCGGCTTGCTGGGCCTTACCTGACGCTGAGGAGCGAAAGCGTGGGGAGCGAACAGGATTAGATACCCTGGTAGTCCACGCTGTAAACGTTGGGCGCTAGGTGTGGGGTCCTTCCACGGGTTCCGTGCCGTAGCTAACGCATTAAGCGCCCCGCCTGGGGAGTACGGCCGCAAGGCTAAAACTCAAAGGAATTGACGGGGGCCCGCACAAGCGGCGGAGCATGTTGCTTAATTCGACGCAACGCGAAGAACCTTACCAAGGCTTGACATCGCCCGGAAACCCTCAGAGATGGGGGCCTCCTTTGGATCGGGTGACAGGTGGTGCATGGCTGTCGTCAGCTCGTGTCGTGAGATGTTGGGTTAAGTCCCGCAACGAGCGCAACCCTTGTTCCATGTTGCCAGCGCGCCCTTTTGGGGTGGTGGGGACTCATGGGAGACTGCCGGGGTCAACTCGGAGGAAGGTGGGGATGACGTCAAGTCATCATGCCCCTTATGTCTTGGGCTGCAAACATGCTACAATGGTCGGTACAGAGGGTTGCGATGCCGTGAGGTGGAGCGAATCCCTAAAAGCCGGTCTCAGTTCGGATTGGGGTCTGCAACTCGACCCCATGAAGTCGGAGTCGCTAGTAATCGCAGATCAGCAA
>NZ_JBFAGG010000010.1:0-337130 GCF_040653595.1 Sphaerisporangium sp. NPDC051011
CCACTCCCAGCAGCCCGCTGGCTGCAGCAACCAGCCTGCCGCACTACCCGCAGCCGCGTGAACCCTCGAATGACTTACGAACCGGACCACTAAGCGCCTGATCAAGAGTGTTGTCCGTAATCCTTGGGTAGCCAGGGCGCAGCGGTGGTGAGGTCCTGATCCCGCGAGCCGGCGATAGACGGCGCGATCGGCCAACCGACGTCGGGCGAGGTGTGGTCGCGGTGAACGCGCCCTCTGAGACGCCGGTTCAGCGGAGGAGGTCGCGCCGGCTCAGTGTGCTGCCGAGCGCGACCGCCGCCGAGCGCACCGCCGTCACGTGTCCCTCGGGCCGGAACCTGTGGCTGGGGCCGGCCACGCTGATCGCGGCGAGCGGCTCGTCGCCGCGCCCCAGCACCGGCGCGGCGACACACACGAGCCCGACGGCCGACTCCTCCTGCTCGAACGCGACGCCGGTCTCGGTGACGCGCTGCAACTGGCGCCGGAGGATGCCTGGAGCGACGACGGTGTGCGGGGTGCGCCGTTCGAGCGGCCCGGTCAGCACCTCGCGCCGCAGGTCGGCGTCGGCGTACGCGAGCAGAGCCTTTCCGATCGCGGTGCAGTGCAGCGGCATCCGCCCGCCTGGGCGCGAGGGCACCTTGGCTTGGCGGTGGCCGCCGATCTTGGCGACGTAGACGACGTCGTGCCCCTCCCGCACCCCGAGGTGGACGGTCTCGTGGGTGCGTTCGTAAAGGTCCTGGAGGAACGGCATCGCCACCTCGAGCAGGCTGCGCTCCAGCGAGGCGAGCATCCCGAGCTCGAAGAGGCCGCCACTGAGCCGGTAGCCGCCGTCGGCGCGGTCGAGCAGGCGGTTGGTGACCAGGCCGCCGGACAGCCGGTGCACGGTCGCCTTGTGGAGGCCGGTACGCCGCACCAGCTCGGCGAGGCTGACGACCCGGTCCTCGGGCCGGAAGGCGCGCAGGATCGTCACCGCCTTGCCCAGCACGGTGTCGAGGTCGGCCGTCTCCGTCACTCCCGCAGCGTATCGCTGAACGAGACGAAGTGCTGGTTCGGTGCTCGAGCCCGCCCGCACAGTGGGGGTGTGACCGAAACCACCGGGCTCGCCGCCACGAGCCAGCCCGACATCGCCGCCGCGGTCGAGCGGCTCGCCGGGGCGTCCGCGTCCGGCGTGCCCTGCTCCCCCGTACGGGACCTGATCGGCCGGGACGACCTGGCCGCCGCGTACGCCGTCCAGGCGGCGCTCACCGGGCGCCGCCTCGCCGCCGGCGCCCGGATCGTCGGCCGCAAAATCGGCCTGACCTCGGAGGCCGTGCAACGGCAGCTCGGCGTCGACCAGCCCGACCTCGGCGTCCTCTTCGACGACATGGGGTACGCCGATGGGGACGCGATCCCGGCCGGGCGGATCCTCCAGCCACGGGTCGAGGCGGAGATCGCGTTCGTGCTCCGTTCCGACCTGGCCGACGGCCCGCTCGACGCCCCACAGGTCCGGGACGCGATCGCGTACGGCGTCGCCGCGCTCGAGATCTGCGGCAGCCGGATCGCCGGGTGGGACATCGCCTTCGGCGACACGGTCGCCGACAACGCGTCCTCGGGCGCCTACGTGCTCGGGACGGAGCGCCGCACCCTCGACGAGTTCGAGCCGGTGGACGTCGTGATGTCGATGAGCATCGACGGTGAGGAGGTCTCCACCGGGACCGGCGCGGCCTGCCTGGGCGACCCGATCGAGGCGGTCGTGTGGCTGGGTCGCATGGCCCGTGACCTCGGCGAGCCGCTGCGCGCGGGGCAGGTCGTCCTCTCTGGCGCGCTCGGTCCGATGCGGCCGGTCGCCGCCGGCGACACCGTCACCGCCACCCTGTCCGGCCTCGGCACGGTGACGGTCCGCTTCACCGAAGGAGCAGCACCATGAGCAAGACGAAGGTCGCGATCATCGGATCGGGCAACATCGGCACCGACCTGATGATCAAGGTGTTGCGCGGCGCGCACCATCTCGAGATGGGTGCCATGGTCGGCATCGACCCCGAGTCGGACGGCCTGGCCCGCGCCGCCCGGTTCGGCGTCCAGACGACGCACAAGGGCGTCGACGGGCTGATCGCGCTGCCGGACTTCGACGAGATCGGGATCGTCTTCGACGCGACCTCGGCCAAGGCGCACGAGGTGAACGCCGCGAAGCTGACCCCGCTCGGGAAGCGCATGATCGACCTGACTCCGGCGGCGATCGGGCCCTACGTGATCCCCGCTGTCAACCTCGACGAGCACCTCGACGCGCCCGACGTCAACATGGTCACCTGTGGCGGCCAGGCAACGATCCCGATCGTCGCCGCCGTCAGCCGTGTGGTGCCGGTCGAGTTCGCCGAGATCGTCGCGTCGATCGCGTCGAAGTCGGCCGGTCCGGGCACCCGCGCCAACATCGACGAGTTCACCGAGACCACCTCGGCCGCCATCGAGCAGGTCGGCGGGGCGCGCCGCGGCAAGGCGATCATCATCCTCAACCCCGCCGAGCCGCCGATGATCATGCGGGACACGGTCTTCTGCCTCGTCACGGCACCGGACCCGGCCGCACGCGAGGAGATCCGGCGGTCGGTCGAGAAGATGGTCGCCGACGTCGCCGCCTACGTCCCCGGCTACCGGCTCAAACAGCTGGTGCAGATCACCGAGATTCCCGCCGACCAGCCGGTCGGGACGCTCCTCGCCGACGGCGCCTCCCGGCCCACCCACCAGGTGTCGGTCTTCCTCGAGGTCGAGGGCGCCGCGCACTACCTTCCGGCCTACGCCGGCAATCTCGACATCATGACCTCCGCCGGCCTGCGGGTCGCGGAGCGCATCGCGGCAGGGAAGGCGGGCCTCTGATGGGCACCCCGATCTTCGTCCAGGACGTCACGCTGCGCGACGGGATGCACGCCGTACGCCACCGGATGACCCCGGAGGACGTCAAACGCATCGTCACCGCGCTCGACCGGGCCGGCGTCGACGCGATCGAGGTCGCGCACGGCGACGGGCTCGCCGGAGGGTCGCTCAACTACGGTCCCGGGTCGCACACGGACTGGGAATGGATCGAAGCCGCGGCGTCGGTGCTGGTGAACGCCCGCCTCACCACGCTGCTGCTGCCAGGTGTCGGCACCGTCCACGAACTGAAGCACGCCCACGACCTCGGCGTACGCTCCGTCCGGGTCGCCACGCCATGCACCGAGGCCGACATCTCCGCGCAGCACATCGCCGCGGCGCGCGAGCTCGGCATGGACGTGTCCGGATTCCTGATGCTCTCCCACATGGCCCCGCCGGAGGAACTGGCCCGGCAGGCGAAGCTGATGGAGTCCTACGGCGCGCACTGCGTCTACATCACCGACTCCGGCGGCCGACTCACGATGAACGACGTGGCCGCGCGGGTCCGTGCGTACCGCGACGTCCTCGACGCCGGGACCGAGATCGGCATCCACGCCCATGAGAACCTCTCGCTGTCGGTCGCCAATTCCGTCGTCGCGGTCGAGAATGGCGTCTACCGGGTCGACGCGTCGCTGGCCGGTCACGGCGCGGGGGCGGGCAACTGCCCGCTGGAGGCGTTCATCGCGGTCGCGGACCTCTCGGACTTCGAGCACCGATGTGACCTGTTCCAGCTCCAGGACGCCGCGGACGACATCGTCCGCCCGCTGCAGGACCGTCCGGTGCGTGTCGACCGGGAGACCCTCACCCTGGGGTACGCCGGCGTCTACTCGTCGTTCCTCCGCCACGCGGAGACCGCCGCCACGCGGTACGGCGTCGACGTCCGCGACATCCTCATGGAGTGCGGCCGCCGCCGGCTCGTGGGCGGCCAGGAGGACATGATCGTCGATATCGCGCTCACGATCGTCGCCGAGCGCGAGCAGCGGCCCGCCTGACAAGATGTCGCCCCAAATGATCGGTTCGGACAACGTCGAAGCGTACGTACGCGCAGTGGAGTCCTGCATCGGCTGTTGACCCCCGTCCGACCGGCGCGGGCCCGTGTCTCACGGTGACGGTCCGGATCCCGGCGGGGCTCAGCCGAGGGCCTGGTCCAGGTTGAAGGCGGCGCTGATCAGGGCCAGGTGGGTGAACGCCTGAGGGAAGTTGCCGAGCTGCTCGCCGGTATGGCCGATCTCCTCGGCGTACAGGCCGACGTGGTTGGCGTACGTGAGCATCTTCTCGAACGCCAGCCGCGCCTCGTCCACGTGCCCGGCGCGGGCGAGCGCCTCGACGTACCAGAACGAGCAGATCGAGAACGTGCCCTCGGTGCCGGTCAGCCCGTCGGGGCTGGCCTGGCTGTCGTAGCGGTAGACCAGCGAGTCCGACACCAGCACGCGACCGAGCGCCTCCAGGGTGGACAGCCATTTGGGGTCGGTGGGCGAGACGAACTTGGCCAGCGGCATCATCAGGACGGAGGCGTCCAGGACGTCGCCGTCGAGGTACTGGGCGAACGCCCGCAGCCGGGGCGACCAGCCGCGGCGCATGATCTGCCGGTAGATCTGGTCACGGGCCCGCCGCCAGCGGGGGATGTCGGCGGGCAGGCCGCGGTGGGCGGCCATGCGCATCGCCCGTTCGATCGCCACCCAGCACATCAGCCGCGAGTACACGAAGTCATGGCGACCGCCGCGCGTCTCCCAGACTCCCTCGTCGGGCTGGTCCCAGTGATCGCACACCCAGTCGACCAGGACGCACAGCTCGTCCCAGCGGTCGCTGGAGATCGGCTGCCCCCACTTGTCGTACAGGTAGATCGAGTCGATGAGGGCGCCGTAGATGTCGAGCTGGAGCTGGCCGGCGGCGGCGTTCCCGACGCGGACGGGGGCCGAGCCCTGGTAGCCCTCCAGGTGGTCCAGCTCCTGTTCGGGGATCTCCCGGCTCCCGTCGATGCGGTACATGATCTGCAGCGGTCCGGAGGGGCCCTCGTCGCAGAGGGTGACGTGCTCGGACAGGAAGCCCATGAAGGCCTCCGCCTCCTCGGTGAACCCCAGCCTGAGCAGCGCGTACACGCCGAACGCGGCGTCGCGGATCCACACGTACCGGTAGTCCCAGTTGCGCCCGCCGCCGATCCGCTCGGGCAGGCTGCTCGTCGGCGCGGCGACGATGCCCCCGGTCGGGGCGTAGGTGAGCAGCTTCAGCGTGAGCGCGGAGCGGTGCACCATCTCGCGCCACCGGCCCCGGTACCGGGAGTTGGCGAGCCAGCGCCGCCAGTAGGCGACCGTGGCGGTGAACTGCTCGTCGGCCTCGGTGATCGGGCATCCGCGCGGCGCGACCGACGCGTCGATCCGGTCGAGGGCGAACACGGCGGTCTCGCCCTCCCGCAGCTTGAACCGCGCCCGCACGTCCGCGCCGTCCGCCTCCAGGGGCACCGTGGCGACCAGGTTCATGCCCATGGACGGGGCCTCGAAGACGGCCTGGCCGTACCCCCCGGGCCCCTCGGGTCCCCCAGGCTCCAGCCGCAGGGTGTGCGGCTCGGTGCCGTATCCGAACCGGGGGGCCACGCGGGCCCGGAACGGCAGCGAGCCGCGCACGCAGACGACACGGCGGATCAGCCGGTGCCGGTTCGCCTCGCGGGGATCGTCCGGGATGGGCATGAAGTCCTGCACCTCGCCCACGCCGTCGGGGGCGAGGAACCGGGTGATCAGCACGTTGGTGTCGGGGAAGTAGAACTGCCGGGTGGTGGACGGCACGTCCGCCGTGAGCTCGAACGCCCCGCCCCGGCGGGCGTCGAGGATCGAGCCGAACACGCTGGGGGCGTCGAACCGGGGCGAGCAGTACCAGTCGATGGTGCCGTCGGTGCCCACGAGCGCGACCGTGCGCAGGTCCCCGATCAGCCCGTGCTCGGCGATGGGCAGGTAGCGCCCGGCGAACCCCTCCGCCGGCGCCTCGCCCCTCACTGCTGGCATGCCTTCACGCTATGCTCGCCGCCCGCCTGCCCGGGTCTGCGTCAGGTCAAGCGGACACCAGAGTTCGGCGAGGCCGGATCACGAACGCCAGGACCCCACGGGGCGGTCGGATACCTCAACGAGTTCACCCTCGCCCTCGACGCTCCTCACTGAGCGAAGTCGGGGCTTGGCGGGGCGGTCGGATGTTTTGGGCGATACCGGTAGCAATGACTTCTGCACTTGGCCGTGACTAGAGCGGTTGGGCGGCGGCGCGTCCTCGGTCGGCGGGTGAGGTTTGGAGCGGCGGGCGCTGCTGAGGGCGGCTCTGGGATCCCGCGTTAACCGGACGTTGACATCTGATCAATGTTGATTTTCGATGGTAATTGTCGTGCTGTGTTCGATGTAGTCGGTCAATGGTGCCCTGCTGCGACGTCGAGCGCCACGCTCGGCACGCCTTTCCACCCCCTCTCCCAACGCGCCCACTTCCCCCGGTCCGGCAGGTCGCGGTCGTCACGCGGCCCGCCGAGTTCGGCATGGGCGCGGCCGAAAGGATCAGCATGCGACGTACATTCAGGCTGCTCTGCGCCGCCGTACTCTGGCTCGCCGCCGCCCTCGGCACGGTGATGGCATCCGCCGTCCCCGCCCAGGCCGAGTCCAACGGTGGCGTGCGGGTCATGCCGCTCGGCGACTCCATCACCGACGGCTTCAACGTGCCCGGCGGCTACCGGATCAACCTGTGGCAGCGGATGGCCGCGGGAGGCCACACCGTCGACTTCGTCGGGTCGGGCTTCAACGGGCCCGCGGCCCTCGGCGACCACGACCACGAGGGCCACAGCGGGTGGCGCATCGACCAGATCGACGCGAACATCGTCGCCTGGCTGCACAGCTACATGCCCCGCACGATTCTGCTGCACATCGGCACCAACGACATGACACAGAACTACGACGTCGCCAATGCCCCGGCTCGGCTGTCGGCGCTCATCGACAAGATCCGGGCGACCGAGCCCATGGTGGAGCTCTTCGTCGCGCAGATCACACCGGCCGCCGACCAGACGTCCGAGTCGCGGATCCAGGCGTTCAACGCGGCCGTCCCCGGCGTCGTCGCGCAGAAGGGGCCGAGGACCCACCTGGTCGACATGCACACCGGCTTCACCACCGCCGACCTCGCCGACGGCGTGCACCCCAACCAGGGCGGCTACGACAAGATGGCGGCGCGCTGGTACGCCGCGCTGCAGTCCGTGCCGGGCAGCCTGACCGAGGTGACCGTCCCGCCGGTGGGCACGGCCATTTCGGTGTTCAACCCCCAGTCCGGCCGCTGCGTGGACATCCTGGGGGCCGTCACCAACGAGGGCGCGCCGGTGCACATCTGGGACTGCCACGGCAAGAGCAGCCAGCAATGGACCCGCACCGCGGCCGGCGAGCTGCGCGTCTACGGCAACCGCTGCCTCGACGTGAGCGGCAACGGTACGGCGAACGGTACGAAGATCCAGATCTGGGCGTGCAACGGGACGACGGCGCAGAAGTTCACGTTCAACACCGACGGGAGCGTCGTGGGCGCCGGGTCGGGCAAGTGCGTTGACGTGACGGGCGGCGGGACCGAGAGGGGGACGCTGGTGCAGCTGTACGAGTGCAACGGAACCGGGGCGCAGCGCTGGACCGCGCGGTGACCGGCAGGCGGTGCGAGGGCGTCCGCGCGGAGCGCCCCCGCACCGCCTCCAGATCGGTCTGACCACCCACCACGGCCCCGGGGCGCTCCCTGCCCCGGGGCCGTTCCACGTCTCGCCGCGGATGTCGCCCGTCTCGCCGCGTACGGGGTCTCCTCGGCGGCCGCACGATACCGGGCCGAGCCGCCGTCCTGGTTTCATCAGGGCGACGTCGTGGCGCTCCGGTCCGTTAACGGGCCGGAGCGCCACACGTAATGATCCGGTGGCACCACATCCTTTGTCGGGGCCCTTGATTTCACATCCGGGCGCCTATTCCCCGATCGACACACGGACCGCCCTGTCGCCCAATATTCTCCGCCGGTAAATCCGCTTACCCGAACGCATTTACCCCGCGCACGGCGCGCTTGTCGCGACCAAAGAGAGTCACACTGCCACTGACCAGCGAGTATCCTATTCCGGACGGCCCGATTACTCGAAAAGTGGTGTCCCGATACGACAGGCTCGGACATACTAGCCGCGTCCAGAGTCGGGGGATCTGTCAACTTCCTGCCAATATCGAATATCGACGGTTGATCAGTTGTCAGCTTGCTGCATAGCACTTTTGAAGAAGCCGTCGCCGTCGTGCGAATGCAAGTCTGTCGATGCGGCCGATATCGGGGTTGGTCGCGTTTAGGAATGGAGGTGAGCGGTGAACTCGAAAACAACCATCAGCACTGGAACCGATTCCCTGTCCACGCTCGTGCCCGCGCCCCCCGCGGAGACGACCCGCCCCGGCCCTTCTGCCCCCCTCCGCCTCCAGATGGCGTTCGCCCACCCCGGAACGGCGACCTACCAGATCTGCGTCGACCGCGTGAAGCGCAAGTACCTCGACCACTACGGCGCCGTCGTGGACCCCCGCCCCGACCTGTTCGTCATCGTGTGGGACGGCGGCGGCCCCTCGCCCACCTCCGACGGCACGCTGGGCGTCGCCGGGCTCACCTCCGCCGCCGGACGCAGGCTCCTGTCGGAGAACTACCTGAACATCCCGGTCGAACACGCCTGCACCGGCCTCACGTCCGGCCCACCCGTCCAGCGCGGCGCCATCGCGGAAATGGGCCCGCTCGCCTCCTTCTACCCCGGCACC
The DNA here is from genome assembly GCF_040653595.1 of Sphaerisporangium sp. NPDC051011. Classification (NCBI taxonomy): domain Bacteria; kingdom Bacillati; phylum Actinomycetota; class Actinomycetes; order Streptosporangiales; family Streptosporangiaceae; genus Sphaerisporangium; species Sphaerisporangium sp. NPDC051011. The sequence continues at coordinate 8,640 of NZ_JBFAGG010000010.1, forward strand.
GGCATGTACCTCATGCGCGCCCTGCCGCGGATCGCCCGTCACCTCGGTTACGAATTCCTGCTGTCCACCCTCACCCAGAAACTCCACACCCTCGCCAGGGCCGCGGGCTGGGACTTCCACACCCTGACCAACGCCCGTCGCGCCGATCTGGCCGCGACGCATTCCGCCGACTGGGGCACCTATTACTCCACGAAACCCCGCACCGGGATCCTCCACTGCGGGCAGACCATCGCTCTCCAAGCCACCGGCTAGAGAAATTCCCGCCACAGCGTCGATATCCGACCGCACGAAAGGAGTCCGCCAATGCGCTGGCTCGACCATGCCCTCGGCCGCCTCGGCTCACTGGAGACGGTGGCCGTCGAGGAACTGCAGCTATCCGGCCCGCCACGCCTGCACACCTAAGGGACCGTGCTCGGCGCGGCCGTCCGCACGGGCGACGCGATTGTCGCCGCGGCACGGGGGCGGGAGACCGGCACGAGCACGATCGGCATCCTCACCGGCAACGGTGTGGAGGGGATCGTCGGCGACCTGGCCTGCCTGCTCACCGGCGTGCGATCGGTGCCCATCCCGATCGCCTTCGGCCGTGACCAGGCCCGCCACCTGCTGTCGCACTCGATCGTCTGCCTGGTGGACGAGCAGGGGCGTAAGCGCCTGGCCGAGTGGGGCGGCGAGAGCGAGATCCTGCCCGAGGGCTGCGAGATCATCCCCGTCACCATCGAGGGAGGACATGACCCGGACGAGATCGCCACCAGGGTCCGTGCGGCCGCCGCCCTGGACGAGCACGCCATCTGCAAGATCGTGCACACGTCCGGCACGACCTCCACCCCGAAGGGCGTCATGCTCCGCAGGGGCGCGGTGGACGACCTGATCGACTCCATCACCAGCCGGGTCGGCGTGGAGGCGTGGCAGCGGTACGTCTCGGTCGTGCCGCTGAGCCTGCTGGTCGAGCAGGTGTTCGCCGTCTACCTGACCTTCCTCGCGGGCGGCACGGTGGTGTTCCTGCGCGAGCAGGCCAAGCCGCTCGGCACCGCCGGCGGCGACGTCGAACAGGTCCGCGGGCTGCTCGCCACGGCCAGGCCCACGGTGTCGCTGGTGCCGCCGTCCCTCGTGGAGTCCATCGCGGCGCGCGCCCGCACCACCCCGGAGGCGACCACCCGCGAGTTGTCGCTGGCGGTGTACGGCCGGGAGGACCCGATGCTGCTGTTCAGCGGCGGCGCCCCGGTGTCCGACCAGGTCCTGCGCGACATGTGGGACCGCGGCCTGCCGGTGTACGTCGCGTACGGCCTGAGCGAGAACGGCTCGGTCGCGACGTTGAACGGCCCCGGGCTGGTCCGCCTGGGCACGGTCGGCAAGCCCCTGCGCCACGTCGAGGTCCGCAGGTCCGACTCGGGCGAGCTGCTGATCCGCAGCACGTCCCTGCTCACCGGCTACCTCGGATCCGACGACCCGACCGCCCTCCCGCTCGACGCCGAGGGCTGGCTGCACACCGGCGACATCGCCGACATCGACGCCGACGGCTACGTCACCATCACCGGCAGGCTCAAGAACATCATCATCACCTCCAACGGGCGCAACGTCAGCCCGGAATGGGTCGAGGCGCAGTACAAGAGCCGCCCCAGCATCGAGGCCGCCGCCGTCTTCGGCGACAACATGGAGCGGCTGATCGCGGTCTTCGTCCTCAGGCGCGGCGCCGACCAGGCCACCGCGCTCGCCGAGATCCGCCACGTCAACGCCGAGGTGCTCTCGGAGATCGAGCAGGTCGGCAGCGCCGCGCTGGTCGAGGCCGACGAGACCTTCTACGCCGAGTTCTTCACCGTCACCGGACGACCCCGCCGCAAGGAAATCAAGGAAGCTCTGGCCACCGGCCGATTCGATCTCGTGGAGGTTTGAGACATGCTGGACCGCTTCGCCACGACCGACCACACCGACGGCAAGGGGCTGGTCGTCACGACCGGCGACCGCGCCGGGTTCGACACCATCGACCGCGTCGAACTGCTGACCGCGCTGGCCGAACACGGGTACGTCCTGCTGCGCGGCTTCGAATCCGACCCGAGCACCTTCTCCGCGCTGATCGAGAGCATCTCCTCGCGCATCACCCTGGACCCGGCGCGCAAGTTCGCGGGCGGCAACGTCGCGCAGAAGATCGAGGCCGGGCTGGTGCCCCAAGGCCTGCACATGGAGAACGGCGCGACGCCGTGGGTGCCGGACCTGGTGTGGTTCTACTGCGAGACCCCCGCCAAGACCGGCTAGCAGACCACCATCTGCGACGGGCGGTACGCCTGGCGGCACCTGCCCGAACCCACCCAGGAACTCTTCCTGTCCACACGCGTCACCTTCGCCCGGCCGATGCCCGAGGACAAGTGGAAGAACCTCGTCGTGCGCCTGCTGGACGGCGCCAAGACCGCCGACCAGGTCACCCTGGACGACCTGTTCGCGGTGACCGACGACGACATGGACGTCAAGTACCAGCTCCGCCCCGACGGATCGGTGCACTACAAGTACTACACCTACGCCGCGCACACCACGCTGTTCGGCCCGGACATCGCGTTCGCCAACAGCATCCTGACCCCATCGGTGAACTACGAGCCCCCGGTGATCGAGTTCGAGGACGGCCGGCCGCTGGACGCCATGCTCATGCGCCAGATCATCGAGGCCACCGAACTGGAGACCGACGAGATCGACTGGCATGCGGGCGACGTCGCGCTGGTGGACAACAGCCGGCTCATGCACGGCAGGCGCAAGATCCGCGACCCGCTGCGCTCCCTCTACAACGCGCAGAGCTACGCCAAGCAGGACCTCGTCGGCGCGGTCCGCGGCCCTGCGGGCGCCGCTCACCGGGCGGCGTGATGCGTACCCAGTACGACGACATCGGCCAATCGTACGAACGGCTCAAGCACCAGATGCCGCTGGCGCGGGGGCCGGAGCGGGCCACCTTCGAGGCGCTCACCGCCGGGGTGGCGGGCCGGTCGGTGCTGGACCTGGCGTGCGGGACCGGCTGGTACAGCAGGATCCTCGCCCGCGCCGGCGCGGCCTCGGTGCTCGGGGTGGACATCTCCGAGGAGATGGTCGCCGCCGCCGGGCGTGCCGAGGCGCGCGAGCCGCTGGGCGTCCGGTACCGGGCCGGCGACGCCCGCCTGCTCGGCGTCGCGGGCCGGTTCGACCTCGTCACGGCGGTCTGGCTGCTCTGCTACGCCCGCGACCCGCTGGACCTGTCGGCCATGGCGAGCGCCGCCTACGACAACCTCGCCCCGGGAGGCATGTACGTCGGCGTGGAGATGAACCCCCGGTTCGACTGGGCCGGTCCGAAGGCCACCAAGTACGGGCTGACCCACCGTCCCGACGCGGTCTTCCCCGGCGGGAAGGAGCTGACGGTCACCGCGCACGTGGACCCGCCCATCACGTTCCAGGCCTGCTTCTGGGAGGAGGAACCCATCGTCGCCGCCCTGCGCGGCGCGGGCTTCCGCTCCGTGGAACTCGTCCCCGCCACCGTTCCCGCCGACCCCGCCGACACCTTCTGGGACGACTTCCGGACCAACCCCACCATCGTGGGCATCCGGGCGGTCAAGTAACGCCCGGCGACCCACCGGCCGCGGTCGCGTGGCCCACCCTGAGATCCACCTTCCAGCGTCAGTGGAGGCCCGTCCCGCGACCGGGCCTCCACTGGCCGTTTCCGGGCCGCGCCTCGCGCGGGCCGCAGGTCACGGGGGTTCTGGGGGTCCTAGAGGTACGGTCACCTGTTCGTCGCCTCCAGGCGGGCGCGGATATCGTCGGCGGTGGGGTGGCCCAGGGCGGTGAGGATGCTCAGGGCGCGGTGCCATTCCGCCCGTGCGGAGGGGACGTCGCCCGCGGCCTGGTGGTTGTCGCCCAGGTGGGTGAGGACGAGCGCCTCGTTGTTGCGGTCCCCGTCCTGGCGGTGCATCTCCAGGGCGCGCCGGTAGCAGCTCGCGGCCTCGCGGTACTCGCGCAGGTGGTGGTGGGCGTGGCCAAGGCTGTCCCAGGTGGCCGACTCGCCGTCGCGGTCCCCGGTCTCCCGCAGCTCCTCCAGGGCCTCGCGGCAGTGGACGAGCGCCTCCCGGTGGTTGCCGACGGCGATGTTGTACCAGCCCACGGCGCTGATCGCGCGGGCCACCCAGTTCTTCTGACCGGCCTCCCGGTAGAGCCGCAGCGCGTGCTCGGCGCTGCTCAACGCCTCCGCGTGGCCGCCCTGCTGTTCGAGGACGCGGGCGAGGTTGCTGTGGACGTGCGCCTGCCCGGTGAGGTCCCCGACCCGCGCGTAGTGTTCCAGCGCGTGCCGGTACTCCGTGGCCGCGGCCTCGCCGTCGCCCAGGCGGGTGTGGGCCAGGGCGAGCATCAGGCGGCCGAACGCGAGCGCGCGGTGGTCCGGCCCGCGCCGGGCGGCGTCGAGGGCCCGTTCGTGCACGGAGATCATGTCGTGCCAGGCGCCCGTGCGGTCGAGGAACGTGCTCATGGACCACGCGAACTGCCAGGTATGGGCGTCGAAGCCGGACGTCGCCGCGAGTTCGACGCAGGCGAGCAGGACCGTCCGCTCGGCGATGAACCAGGCGAAGGCCTCGTCGTGGTCCGCCAGGACCTGCGGGGTGACGCCGGGGCGCGCGTCCGGGATCATGATGGGGTCACGGGCGGGGTGGATCAGCAGCGCGGCGCGGTAGGCGGTGTGCAGGTAGTGGTCGAGGATCCGGCCGAGCACCTCGTGACGCCGCTCGCCGGTCTCGGCCTGCCGGTTCAGCTCGACGGCGTAGGCGTGCAGCAGGTCGTGGAAGGCGTACCGGTCCGGGGAGCTCTCGGTCAGCAGCCGGACGCCGGTGAGCTCGGCCAGCAGGCGCCGCGCCCGATCCGGGGGCAGGGCCGCCACGCTCGCCGCGGCGGACAGGCCGACGTCGGGACGGGGGTGCGCGCCGAGCCACCGGAAAAGCCCGGCGGCGTCGGGGCTGAGCGCCTGGTACGAGCAGGCGAAGACGGTGCGGACGTCGGTGGCCGGGTCGTCGCTGTGGAAGGCGTCCAGGCTCGTCCCGGTGCGCTGGAGTTCGTCCGCCAGCGCGCGCAGGGGGAATGTCGGGTGGGTGACGGCCCGGGCCGCCGTGATCGCCAGGGCGAGGGGCAGCCGCGCGCAGGAGTCGATGATGCGCTCCACCGCCCCCGGGTCCTCGGTGACCCGGCGGCGGCCGATACGGCGGGCCAGCAGGTCGGCCGACTCGGTGGCGGTGAAGACGTCCAGGGTGAGCGGCCGCGCGCCGTGCCCGGCGATGAGCCCGGATAAGTGGTTGCGGCTGGTCACCAGGACGAAGCACCCCGGCGAGCCGGGCAGCAGCGGGCGGACCTGCTCGGCGCTGCGGGCGTTGTCCAGCACGACCAGCATCCGGCGGCCCGCCATCAGGCTGCGGTACAGGTCGACCTGGGCGTCCAGCGACGCGGGCACGTCCTGCGGGGGCACCTTCAGGGCGGCGAGGAAGCCACGGACGACCTGCGCGCTGGTGACCGCGGAGCGGGTGGCGTCGAAGCCGCGCAGGTCGGCGAAGAGCTGGCCGTCCGGGAACCGGTCGCGGACGCGGTGGGCCCAGTGCACGGCGAGGGCGCTCTTGCCGACCCCCGGCACTCCGGAGACGACGGCGACGGCCACGGCGGTGGGCTCGCGGCCCGAGGCCGTGACCATGTCGTCGAGCCGGGCCAGCGCGTCCGCGCGGCCGGTGAAGCCGGGGACGTCGGCGGGGAGCAGGGCGGGCCCGTTAGGTGACCTCGGCGCCGGCGGGCGCTCGACCGGCGGGGCGTCCGCGTGAAGGGCGGCGTGGTAGGCCTGGCGCAGCTCGGGTGAGGGGTCGGTGCCGAGCTCCTCGGCCAGGCGGCGGCGCGTCTCGGCGTACAGCTCCAGGGCCTCGGCGCCCCGGCCCGCGGCGACCAGGGCCTGGACCAGCGCGGCGGCCAGCGGCTCGACCATCGGGTACTCGTCGAGCAGTTCCCGCAGCTGTTCGATCATGGCGGTGCCGCCGCCCGCCGCCAGTTGGATCGGCGCGAGGTCCAGCACGGCTCCGAGGCGGCGCCGGGACGCCTCGCGGCGCACCGCCTCGGCCCACGCGCCGGTCAGTCCGGTCAGGGGCTGGCCTCTCCAGAGGCCCAGTGCCTCCCACAGCAGCTCGGCGCGGCCCGGGTCGTCGCCGCGCGTGGCCCTGGCCTCGTCGAGGAGCCGCCGGAACCGGTGCAGGTCGACCTGGTCCTGCGGCGCGTGCAGGACATACCCGGCGGACTGGTGCTCCACGGACAGGTCGTCGCCGTCGGCGGCGTTGGCCTCCGCCAGGGCGCGGCGCAGCCGGGTGATGTAGCTGTGCACGGCGCCGCGCGCGGTCGTCGGCGCCGCGTCGCCCCAGACCCGATCGATGATCTTCTCGATGGGGACGGGACGGCCCGCGTCCACCAGCAGCGCCGCGAGGACGGCCTGCTGCTTGCGCGGCCCGAGATCCACCGCGTGCGTGGCCGTCGACAGCTCGACCGAACCCAGCAGGCGCAACTGTGCCATGGCCTGTCCACTCCTGAGGGGCCGGATTGCCCCGATTCATCTGATTGCGCGCACCAGCTAACCAGGACAAGTGGAGAGGCTCAAGAATTCGTTAAGCGCGAATAGAGTGTGGCCCGCCACAGTCGAGGAACATCGATGACCCGCCGCCGCCCTACGGGAGCGGGCGTCAGGCGGGCGGGGAGGTCAACATGGATTTCCGGCTCCTCGGCCCCATCGAGGTCTGGCACGCCGACGGCCAGTTCACTCTAGGGCGGCGGGCACAACGATGCCTGCTCGGACTGCTTCTGCTCGACACCGGCCGGGCCGTCCCGGTCAGCCGATTACTGAGCCTGCTCTGGGACGACGACCCGCCTGACAACGCGCGCGGCGTCCTGCACAGCCACGTCGCGCGGCTGCGCGGCACGCTGGACCCGGACCGCTCCGGCGCGCGGGGGTTCCGGCTGCTGCGCCGCGGCGACGGCTACCTCGCCGAGACCGACCCCGGCGCCGTGGACGTGCACCGGTTCAGGGAGCGCGTCGGCCAGGCCCGCCGGACGGCCGACCCCGGCGACCGGACCCGGCTGCTGCGCGAGGCCCTGTCCTACTGGCGCGGCCCGCTGCTCGCGGACGTGGCCACCGAGCGGATGCGCGACCGCGTCGGCCTCGGGCTGGAGGAGCTGCGGCTGTCCGCGCTCGAATCCTGCCTGGAGGCCGAGCTGGACTGCGGCCGGCACCGCGAACTCCTGCCCGAGCTCGCCGACCTGGTGCGGCAGCACCCCGTACGGGAGAAACTGATCCGGGCGTACATGCTGGCGCTGTACCGCGACGGCCGCCGGCCCGACGCGCTGGCGGTGTACCGCAGCGCGCACGCGCACTTCGGCCGCGAGCTGGGCCTGGAACCCACCGTGGAGCTGCGCCGCCTGCACGAGATGATCCTCGGCGGGGACGCCTCGCTCCACCCCCGCGCGCCGGAACCGGCCGCCCCCGCCGTGGTGCGCGTCCGCCCGCCGGTGCCCGCGCAGCTACCGCCGGACGTGCCGCGCTTCGTCGGACGCGCGGCCGAGGTCGCCCGGCTCGACGCCGTCCTCGCCGAGGCCGGGTCGATGGCCGTCGCCTGCCTGTCGGGGACCGCCGGGGTGGGCAAGACGGCGCTGGCCGTCCACTGGGCCCACCAGGTGCGGGACCGCTTCCCGGGCGGGCAGCTCTACGTGAACCTGCGCGGCTTCGACCCGGGCGCCGCGCCCGTGGACCCGGCCGACGCGCTGCGCCGGTTCCTGGGCGCGCTGAACACCCCGCCCGAGCGGATCCCGCAGGACCTGGACGCGCTCGTCGGGCTGTACCGCAGCGTTCTGGCGGGACGGCGCGTGCTGGTGGTGCTCGACAACGCGCGCGACGCCGAGCAGGTCCGTCCCCTGCTGCCCGGCGGGGCGGGGTGCCTGGTGGTGGTGACCAGCCGCGATCCCCTCGCGGGGCTCGTCGCGGCCGAAGGCGCGCAGCCGCTCACGATCGGCCTGCTCTCGCCCGGAGAGGCGCGGCAGATGCTGGCCGCCCGCCTCGGCGAGTCACGGCTCGCGGCCGAGGGCGACGCTGCCGACGAGCTGATCGCGCTGTGCGCGCGGCTGCCCCTCGCCCTCGCCGTCCTGGCGGCGCGCGCGGCGACCGCGCCGGACCTGCCGCTGGCCGGGCTCGTCGCGCAGGTGCGCGGCGCGCGCGCCGAACTCGACCCGTTCGCCGGGGAGGACCGGGCGACGGACGTGCGGGGCGTGTTCTCCTGGTCGTACCGCACGCTCGGCACGCCGGCCGCGCGCCTGTTCCGCCTGCTGGCGCTGCACCCGGGGCCGGAGATCTCCACGCGGGCCGCCGCCGCCCTGGCCGGGCTTCCGCACGGCCGGGCCCGCGAACTGCTCGCCGAACTGGCCGCCGCCCACCTCGTCGCTGAGCACGTCCCCGGGCGGTTCGGCCTGCACGACCTGCTCCGCGCCTACTCCAAGGAGCTCGCCGCCCGTGACGGCGCGGCCGAGCGCCGCGCCGCCCCGCACCGGCTGCTCGACCACTACCTGCACACCGCGCACGCGGCGGCGATGCTGATCAACCCGCGCCCGGACCCGCTGCGCCTGTCGCCGCCGGTCCCCGGTGCGTCCCCGGAGCCGCACGTGGACTACGAGGACGCGATGACCTGGTTCGCCGTGGAACGCCCGGTATTGCAGGCGATGGTGCCCTGGTCGGCGGAGACCGGCTTCCCCGCGCACACCTGGCGGCTCGCGTGGACCATGGTCGACTTCCTCGACCGGCGCGGGTTCTGGGACGAGTGGGCGAAGACCGAGACCGTCGCCCTGGACGCCGCCCGGCGCGTCGCGGACCGCGCCGGCCAGGCCCTGTGCCACCGCGACCTCGCCTCGGCGTACACGCAGATGAAGATGTTCCCGGCGGCGGAGGCCGACCTGCGCGCCGCGCTGGAGCTGTTCACCGAGCTCGGGGACGTGCGCGGCCAGGCGGGCTGCTACAACAACCTCGGCTGGCTCTACGGCGTGCAGGACCGCTACCAGGAGGCGCTGGAGAACGCCGAGCAGGCGCTTCACCTGGTCAGGCTGATCGACGACCCGGTGGAGGAGGCGCGGGCGCTGAACTCGGTCGGCCAGAGCCACGCCCTGCTCGGCGAGCCCGAGCACGCCATCCACTACTGCGGGGAGGCGCTGCTGCTGTTCGAGCGCACCGGCGACCCCCACGGGCAGGCCGCGACGCTCGACGGGCTCGGGCTGGCGTACCAGAAGCTGCCCGACCTCGCCCAGGCGGCCTCGTGCTACGAGCGCGCGGTGGACCTGTTCCGGAAGGTCGGCGAACGCTACTTCGAGGCGGACACGCTCGTGCGGCTCGGCGACGTGCTGCGCGACGCGGGCGACGATTCCGGCGCCCGCCGGGTGTGGCGTCAGGCCCTCGACGCCTTCGAGGAGCTCGACCACCCGGACATGGCGCTGGTCCACGAGAGGCTGGCCGCCACGGCCGTGTGACGCGCCCGGTGAACCGCACGGGGTGGGAGCGGAGGGCTCCGCTCCCACCCCGGACCCGGCTGGGTCAGATCACAGGCCCATCCTGCGCAGGGTCTCGTTCATCGAGTCCGCGTAGAGGCCCTGCCCGATGATGCTGGGGTGGAAGGACTCGGAGGACACGGGCCTGCTCGGACTGTCTCCGGGGTCCTTCACCGGCACCAGCCAGTTGATGCCCGGGGGCAACCCGCAGATGTCCTTGCCCGTGAACTCGTCGATGGGGTCGGAGAAGTACGCCCAGTTGCCGTGCACGGAGTTGTTGAAGTCCGACAACGCCTCAAGCTGCCGGGTGCGCATCAACTCGGCCATGTCGGAGAGCCACCTGCGCTCGCTCAGCTGGATGCCGAGGGTCGGGATGGTGCAGGTCAGCGGCCAGAGGTTGTCGATGGGGAGGAGCTTCGGATACCCCATCACGAGGATCTTGGCGTTGGGCGCCTGCTTGTGCACCTCCGTCAGGACGCTCTTGATGGACAGGGGGACGTTCACGTCGATCCGCCGCCGGGTCGCCGTGTCGAGAGGCTCGGTGTCCTTGTCCAGCGTCGACTGCTCGCAGGAGACCGGGGTGGACTTGTAGAGGCACTGTTCGACGACGTCGGCGAACCTGGCGTCGTTGCCGCCGATGCTGAGCGTGACCAGGGTCGTGTTCTCGTCCAGGAACCCCCGGTCGAGCTGGGACGGCTCGCGGAACCTGGGGGCACCGCGCTCCCCGTCCCCGTTGGTGGGATACGGATGGTCCCAGGGCGCCGTCAGGTACGGCAGGAGCTGCTCGCTCTCGGCGCCGGAGCAGGCGAGCAGGTGGTAGTCCATGTTCGCGTCGAGACGGTCCTCGCGCACGCCGATCCGCTCGGACGAGTCGCCCATCACCCCGGCCCGGGACCAGGCCTGCTTGGAGCGGTGGCAGGCGTTGCGGTAGCCGTTGGACCCGTTGTTGTCGCTCTCGGGGTAGAAGTTCACCCCCGCGAGGTAGGGGTCACCGGGGTCGACGAGGCTGCCGAGGCTGCCGCTGCCCTCGCCGGACGAGAAGGAGTCGCCGAGGGCTACGACGACGTTGCGCGGCTTGCCGGGGAGCGGCACGAACGCGGCGGCGTCGAAGGCGACGTCCTCGGTCGTGTCCAGCGGGTCGTGCTCGCCGGTGTACGACTCGACGTATGTCTGGTTGGTCAGCTCGATCTTGGGGACGCCGTTGAACGGGAAGACGCCGAGGGACACCCAGCGGTTCTGCAGGGTCCGCTGGGGGATGACCCGCGTTTTGACCCCGTTCGCGGTGTAGATCTTGTAGTTCGCCTGCTGGGTGTGCGCGCCGTGGTCGGGCATGTGCACCATGACCCGCATCCACCCGGTGTACGACCGGTCCATGGTCCAGGTCCCGGACACCCACATGCCGCCGGGGTCCTGGCGGGCGTGGGCGAACCAGAAGTGGCTGCCGTACCCTCCGCTGGACTGATGGAAGTCGATCTTCCCGGGATAGCGCAGGACGCCGTTCTGCGTCTCTCCGGCGAACCGCAGGCTGAACGTCCCGTTGTTGTTACTCGGATGGCACTGCCCGCCGCCCGGTTGCGCCGGCTGCACCGACGGCACCGAGTCGGCCACGTCGTCCACGATGTACGCCGGCACGCCGAGCGTGTTCGCGCAGACGGGCGGATAGCTGTTGCCGTCCGCCTGGTACGCGTACCCCGGGTCGAACCGCAGCACCTCGTTGCCGCAGTCGAGGCAGTCGGGCTGCTTCCAGCTCGCCGACAGGTGGTACCAGCACTTGAGGTCGCGTCCCCGGGGACCGACGTGCATGCACGGGCCCGCCGGATCGCTGATCACGTCCGGGTCCTGCGGGGGCAACTTCACCGCCGGGTCGCAGTCGTTGCTGGCATTGCAGAACATGTCCCTCTGCAGCGGCGAGACGTGGAACCGCGCGTCGTCGCTGACCCACCACGCGGCCCGGTACCCGACGACGAAGGTGTCCGGCGCCTCCAGCGAGGTGATCGGGTGCCCGGCCCAGCCCAGCACCTTCTCCTGGTACGGCCACCGCTGCGGGTTCCGCGCGTCGTCGTAGGTCGCGTCCAGGAACGGGAGGCGGTTGGCCTTGAACAGAGGGTTGATCGGGTTGTTCCCCCAGCCCACGCCCCACGGCTCGCCCGGCCCGCCCTTGGCGTGGAAGCCGCTGTTGTACGCCCAGATCGCGAAGTACCAGTTCTCCAGCCGGGACGGGTGCCCGTTGTTGAGGGCGATGCCCGCGGAGGTGACCTCGTTCCACTTGTCCTGGAGGATACGCAGCGACCGGGCGATGTTCGCGGCAAAGTCCACCGCGACGGCCTTCTGCTGGTTGGCCGGCAACTGCTGCTCACCCGCGAATCGGGGGAACTCCGGCTTGCGCATGCCGTCGGTCACCTGCCCGACCCCGTACCCGCAGTCGGCCTTGGCCCAGTTGATCGTCCATTCGGACGCGGTCCCCGCGACACGGCCGTAATAGTTGCCGATGAGGGGATTGCCCGTCTCGCCCGGCAGCACCTTGCCGGTCGCCTGCCACAGGTTGGACTCCTGCGCGAGGATGCCCAGCATCACCTGCGGCGGGACGTGCGTACCGGGGTAGCCGTTGAGCGCCGCCGGGGGGAACATGCCCTGCGGGGTGTACGAGGGCAGCCCCGACTGCTTCCAGTTGGCCTCCCGGGTGACGTTCAGCACGCCCATCACCGCCTGGTCCACCGCCCACTCCACCTGCCGGGGCTTGGGCTGGTAGACCTGGATGCGCGGGTCGTTGCGCGGGACCGCGCAGCTGCCCTCCTCGTCGCTGGGCGAGGTCGGCGACGGCGTCGCCACGAGGGTCCGCGCGCCGCTCTGCGCGTCCGGTTTCGCCTGCGCGTCCGCTCCGGCCTTCGCGTCCGGTTTCACGTCCGGTGTGGCCTGCGGGCCGGGTCCGGGGGCGCGGAGCTTCGGGTGCGTGGCCCGTCCCGCGCCGTCGCCGCCGGTCGCGGGGGTGAAGTGGAAGTCGAGCCGCTTGCCCGTCGCGGCGACGGTCGCGCTGATCTCGACCGCGCGGGCGCCGGTGGGGGCGCTCAGCCGGGGATCGGTGGTGTACCCGACGCGGGTCAGCGTCACCTCGGCGTCGCTGGACAGCGCCGCCGTCACCGGCGCGTCAACCCGGGTGACGCGGTCGGGCAGGGCTTCCACGCGGGCCGGCTTGCCGAAGACGGCCACCCGTCCCCCGGCGCCGCGCCCGACGCCGAGCGCGGTCAGCTCGCCCTCGGCCAGCTTGGCCGTCTTTCCGGTGAGGTCGGAGCGCCACAGCCGGGCGTCGCCGCCGTTCCGGTCCATGTAGACAACTCCGTCGCCGTTGTAGGCGAGCTCGAACGGCACCCCGCGCGCGGGTGCGAGCGCGCGCCGCCGTCCCTGCCCGTCGACCCGGACGACCCTGCCGTTGTCGGCGGCGACGATCTCCTTGCCCACCGGCAGGGCGGAGGTCAGCTGGCCGTCGATGACGGCCGCCGTGCCGAGCCGTCCGGACGCGGCGTCGATCCTGGTCAGCCGCGTCTTCCCCTGCTTGCCCTCGTCGCTTTCCGTGAACTGCGACAGGACCGCCGACTCGCCGCTGCCGCACCCCGGGCTGAAGTAGGCGAGCGACGACTGCGCGTCCACCTTCCGCACCGCGCCGGTGTCCAGCTCGACGACCGCGACGAACCCGCCCTTGCCGAACAGCTCGGTCTTGTTGGTGAACGTCCTCGGCCCGTACGTCACGACAAGCCGCCGCCCGGACTCGGTGAGGCAGGCGTTGCCGATCCACTGGTCGGCGTCGAAGCCGGGCTCGGACAGCGTCGCGATCGTCCGCCACGTGTAGCCGGACCGCGCGGTGGCGGTCAGGACGTGCAGCCCGTCCTGGTCTCCGGACGTGGTCCAGGCCGTGTCGCCGGAGGCCCGCCAGCCCGGCCGCAGGAGCTCGTCCCGGCGGGCCTCGGCGACGGTCGTGACGGCTTCGGCGGCCTTCGGCGGGGCCGCGGCCGGGGTCGTGGGGTCCTCGCGGGGCGCGGCGTCCGCGACGCCGGTCAGGCCGAGGCCGGCCGTCACCGCGAGGGTGACGACGCCGACGGCCAGGGCGCGGAATCGAGGGCGCTCGCGTGGTGTGATCGTCGTCCGAAGTCGCCGGGGCACGGCGGCCTCGGCGTCCGGCGGTCGCCGGGTGATGCGAACTCTGCGCATCTGGAATCCTCCTCGTCTGGCAGGCCACAAGATGGCCACCGGGAGCATCCGGCCCGCGCCTTGACAAGCCCTTGACGCTTCCGCGCGCGACGTCCGCGCGTCCCCGACCGGCCCGGCGCGCGGCGGCAAGCCCGTGTCAAGCCGCCCCGGGGATGCTGGCCATGCACGGAAGAACCGGCGCCGGCTCCGCCGATCACGCACTCAGGGGGTCCTGAAGTACGTCGACAACATCAGCCAGGCCGTCTACGTCACCAACGCCTACGGCTGACGCCCGGCGGCGACCGGACGTCACCCGGAGCGATCCGGGCGACGGCCTCCACCTCCGCGCGGGCCGATCACTGGGGCACGGCCCGCGCGGAGCCCCTGCCACGAGGAAACATGAGGGGTCGACCAATGATGGCGTCACGTCGTTGCCACGACCTGCCCGGCCGGCGCCCGTTCACCGTGGAGGCCCGGCCGGTCGACATGCCCGACGGTGCGCTGGCCTCGGTGCGCGCGGCCATGCTCGGCTTCGTCGGCGAGTACCTGCTGGACTTCGATCGCGCCGCCGAGGCGGAAGGGCTCACTCAGGCCCAGGCACGGGTGCTCGGCTTCGCCGTCCAGGGCATGTCTATGGGCGAGGTCGCCCACCATTTCGGCTGTGACCCCTCCAACGTCACCGCCAAGGCCGACCGGCTCGTCGCTCTCGGCCTGGTCGAACGGCGATCCGACCCGAGGGACGCCCGCGTCAAGCGCATCGTCGCCACCCCCGAGGGCGTCGACACCGCCCTGCGGCTGCGCGACCGGCGCACCTGGCTCGCCGGAGCCCTCGCCCGGCTCGACGACGACGAGATCGCCACCGTCCAGCGGGCCCTCGACCTGCTCGGCCGCGCCACCTCCGCCGACCGGGCCTAGCGGACGCGCTACGCGGGACCAGCGGACGCGCTACGCCAAGCGGCGGCCTCCCTGGGCGGGCCGAGGCGGTGTGCCTCGCCGAGGCGCTCCAGCAGAAGGCCTTCGCGGGTGGACCACGGGCAGATCTCGACGCGCGTGACGCCGCAGGCGCGCATGAGGGCTTCGGCGACCAGCGCTCCCGCCAGCGACTGCTCGGCGCGATGGGCGCTGATGCCGGGCAGCCGGCCGCGGTCGCCGGGCTCGGTGCGGGCCAGCAGCGCCAGCGACGCGCGCAGGGCCCGCGCGGTGAGCCGGCGGCGCGTGGCGGGCGAGCCGGAGTGGGCGGCGCCGAGCCGGGCGAGTTGCCGGAACGTCTTGGAACACGCGAGCACGCGCCCTCCGGGCACCGCCGACGGCAGCCCCGGCACCTCGGCGAAGGCCTGGCGCAGGCTCCTGCGCACCTCGCGCAGATGCCCGGTGGAGCGGGCGACGCCGCCGGGCAGCCACTGGCGGGTGACCGTCCGCGCGCCCAGCGGCAGGGAGTGCACGGTCGCGGGCTGCTCGCCGGAGCCGGAGGCGACCTCGACGGTGCCGCCGCCGATGTCCAGCACCAGCAGGCGGCCGGCGGGCGGGCCGGCCCACTGGCGGGCGGCCACGTACGCCAGCCGGGCCTCCTCCAACGCGGGCAGCACGCGCAGCCGGGTGCCGGTGGCCTTCGCGATGCGTGCGATCACCTCGTCGCGGTTGGGCGCGTCCCGGATGACGGAGGTGGCGAACGCGAACACCTCCGAGACCTCCGGCACCCGCGTCCCGCCTTCCGTGCACATCGCCTCGGCGACCGCCCGTTGCAGGCTGCGCACCCCGCGCTCGGTCACCCGCCCGTCCGGGCCGAGCATCTCCTGCAGCCTGAGGCGGACCTTGCGGGACGTCACCGTCTCCAGCCCGGCGTCCTCGGCCGGCCGCCGGACCACGGTGAGCAGCGCGCTGTGGCACCCGACGTCGAGCACCCCCGCGTGGCGCATCAACACCACCTTTCCTCCCGATGGCGCGCCGATGGCGTATCCAAGCCGCGTCGGTGGGCGCGGTCCTGCGGCGGTGGCGTCGATTGTGACTGTGACGAGTCGCTCTCTGACACTTACTGACAAGCATGGTCATTCATCGCTATTTCAATGCCTTTACCCCAGCGCCGCAAGGGGTATCGCACACAACCCGCCCTCCGTCGCGGCCCTTTTCCCGCCCGGCTTCCCGGGCAACCGGAGGGATGGTGATGGGCGACGACGCCGGGAACGTAGCACACCATGTCCGCCGCGACGCGTTCCTGCTCGCCGAAGAAGAAGATGACGTCGTCGAACCCTCCGCTCGCCAGGAACGCCTCCCGTCTGACGACCACGCCGCACGCCATGAACCCGAGGACGCCACGGCCGGGAAGGGCGGGCTCCACGGGCAGCGGCGAGCGGGCCATGCGCGCGGATCGGATCCGGCCGCTCAGGCAGGGACCTTCTGCCCGGCAGGGGCTCGGGATCCGGCGCGCGGTCCCCGAGCCTCACCAGGTACACCCGGCGATCTCACGTTTCCGGGACGCCCGGCGTCTACGGGGTGTGGGGCCGCGCCGGCGACCCCGTGAACCCACCGGAAAGGCACCACGCGATCATGGCAAGGACCCATACGGTCATCGCGTCACCGATCGGCGACCTCACCGCCGTCGCCGAGGACGGCGTGCTGTGCGGGCTGTACTTCGAGCGGCACCAGCGCGGCCCCAAGCTCGAGGATCTCGGCGCCCGCGACGCGTCGGGCTTCGACGAGGTCCGGCGGCAGCTCGCCGAGTACTTCGCCGGCGAGCGGACCGTCTTCGACCTGCCCCTCGCGGCCCACGGGAACGAGTTCCAGCGGCAGGTGTGGAAGCTGCTGGAGGAGATCCCGTTCGGCGAGACCCGGACGTACGGGGACCTGGCGCGGGAGCTCGGGGACGCGTCCCTGGCCCAGGCGGTCGGCGCCGCGTGCGGCCGCAACCCCGTCTCGGTGATCGTCCCGTGCCACCGGGTGGTGGCCGCGGACGGCTCGCTCACCGGGTACGCGGGCGGCCTGGAGCGCAAGCGCTACCTGCTCGACCTGGAGGAGCCGGCCGAACGGAAGGCGGCGAGACTGTTCTGAAGACCACTCTTCAAGCCGCTCTGCCAGGCGCTCTTCAAGGCCACGTTGAAGCCCACTTTGAGGGCCACTCTGAAGGCCAAGTTGAAGGCCGCCGCTCCGACGGCCGCCATCCCAGGAGCCACCGTTCCCGGAGCCGCTGTTGCGGGAGCCGCTGTTCTGGCGCGCGGAAGATTCCAGACCACCTGGAATGTTCTGACCGCTCCATAGACCTTCCGGCGGCGGCTCGGAGCACTTCGCGGGGCGATCTGACGCCTCGCCGGGCCGGAACTCCCCAGGATGTGACCATGCGACGACCCTTTGAGCAGATCGTGACCGAGTACGGCCCCATGGTGCTGCGCGTGTGCCGGGCCGTCCTCGGGCCCCACGACGCCGAGGACGCCTGGTCCGAGACCTTCCTCTCGGCCATGAAGGCGTACCCGGACCTGCCGCCCGACGCGAACATGGAGGCGTGGCTGGTGACGGTCGCCCACCGCAAGGCCATCGACGCCACCCGCGCCGCCGCCCGCCGTCCCACCCCCGTGGAGGCACTGCCGGACCGGCCCGCCCGCACCGGACGGCCCGAGGACTGGGACGGCGACCTGTGGCAGGCGCTCAAGGCACTGCCCACCCGGCAGCGTCAGGCGGTGGCCTACCACTACCTCGCCGGGCTGCCGTACAAGGACATCGCCGCCCTCTTCGGCGGGACGGTGGACGCCGCGCGCAGAGCCGCGGCCGACGGCATCAAAACCCTACGCACGACCTATCCCACCCATCCCGACAACCCCGACTCTCCGAGCGAACCGGGCGGTCCCGAGAATCCTCGCAGCCCGGGTGGTGCAGGCGGCCGGGGTGACGCGGGCAGCCCGGGTGGCGTGGGCGGCCCGGGTGATGTGGGCGGCGCCGGTCCCGCAGAGCCCGCGCGAAAGCCCGAGAACTTCGCACGAAAGGAAGTGGCACGATGACGACTCCGTCCGCTCCCCGGCCCGGGAGCCTGCTGGCGGCGATCCCCGCGCAGGACGGGCCCGCGATGGCCCGGCTGCGGGATCGGCTCGCCGACCAGGCGCAGCGCGAGGGGATCCTCGACGTCGCCTACCGCACCCTGGAAACCCCCGTCGGCGACCTTCTACTCGCCGCCACCGACGAGGGCCTGGTGAAGGTCGCCTTCGCCGTCCAGGACCACGACGCCGTCCTGACGAACCTCGCGGGCAGCATCAGCCCCCGCATCCTGAACGCCCCGCGCCGCCTGGACGAGGTGAGCCGGCAGATCGACGAGTACTTCGCCGGTCGGCGCACCCGGTTCGACCTCCCGCTGGACTGGCGGCTGTCCAAGGGATTCCGGCTCGCGGTGCTCACGCACCTACGCGACATCGGCTACGGTCACACCGAAAGCTACGCCCAGGTCGCGGCTGCTGCCGGCAGCCCCCGGGCGGTCCGCGCCGTCGGCACGGCCTGCGCCACCAACCCGCTGCCCGTCGTCGTGCCCTGCCACCGGGTCGTGCGCTCCGACGGCACCGCCGGCCAGTACGCCGGAGGCGCCGAGGCCAAACACTTCCTCCTCACCCTGGAAACCGCCGCATGACCCGCACCCCTCCGGTGGCCATCGAGCACGGGAGCGGGAAGGAACGATGACGGACGCCAAGACGTACACCCTGCTGGGCGCGGACCGCAGGCCGTACGAGAGCCCGGTCGCCGGCACGCTCGGCGGGCACCGGCGCAACAAGATCTACCGGTTTCGTCCGTAGTGCTCCGGCCTTCAGGCCGGGGGTGAAGCGGACCGTCCCGCGTAGCGGGGCAAGAACAGCCGATTCGCCGCCGGGCGAGCCGGCGTCCACCCCGATCAGACCGGTCGTTTCTGCTGCTCGATGTATTGCTTGAGCACGGCCGGCGCGGCCCCGCCGACCGACCCGGCGAAGTAGGAGCCGGACCAGAAATGATCACCCTGCAGGTACTTGCGGACGTGGGCGCCGAGCTCCTTGCGCAGCATCCGAGCCGAAACCCCCTTCAACGAGTTAATACTTCGCGACGAACACCAAATCGGCGTGGGCGTGGAGACTGTGCACGACATGCCGCCCGCTGCGCGCATCAGGGTCCGGTTTCCATCCCGGTGACGCAACGAAACGATACGATCACGGTGTGGAGAAGGTAAAGCAGACGCGGGCGCATGTCGCCCGCCTGGAGTTGAGCACGGCCCAGGCGGCGGTGCTGGACGGTCAGGCGCACACCGCCCGCGCGCTGTGGAACCTGCTCCACGAGTACGCCACCTTCCGGCAGGGCCGGTTGGCGACGTTGAAGGAGTGCGACGAGGCGATCCGGGTGGCTCGTCGTGAGATCGCCTGGATGGGCCGGCTGCCCGCCCAGGCGGCTCAGGCGGTGCTGAAGACCTACCGGCAGGCGTGGGTGAACTTCTTCGACCCTGATCACCCCGCGGGGCGCCCGACGTTCAAGGCCCGGGTGCGATCCCGGCCCGCTGTCGATGTGCCCCAGGCCCGCGATCTGCAGATCAAGCGGGTCAACCGGCGGTGGGGTGCGGTCAGCCTGCCCAAGGCCGGGCGGGTCCGGTTCCGGTGGACCAAGAACCTGCCCGGCGTCACCAAGGGCGGCCCGGCCGGGCGGATCACCGGAGCCCGGCTGGTCAAGGACGCCTTCGGCTGGCAGATCGTGTTCCGGACCGAGACCATGGCCGCTGCGGTCATGGACACCCATCCCGGCCCGGCGGTGGGGATCGACCGGGGGATCACCGTCGCCTTGGCGTTGTCGGACGGCACTCCGCGTGAGCACGGGCCCTGGCTCACCGGCGGCGAGAAGGAACACCTGCGCCGCCTGGAGAAGAAGTCCGCCCGCCAGCGCCGCACCCGCACTCCCGGCCGTCCCACGTCCAAACGGCTGACCCGCACCTACGACCAGATCGCCAAGGCCCGCGCGACAGCCAAGCGCCGAGCCGTCGACTGGCAGCACAAGACCACCACCGAACTCGCCGGCACCTTCGGCGTGGTCGTGGTGGAGGACCTGAAGATCACGAACATGGTCCGCTCCGCCAAGGGCACCATCGAACACCCCGGCCGGAACGTGACGCGGAAGGCAGGGCTGAACCGTGCCATAAGCGGCGAGGCGTGGGGCCGCACGGTCACCCTGCTGGAGTACAAGACCCGTGATCGCGGCGGCCTGGTGGTCAAGGTCCCCGCCCCGGGCACCTCGCAGACCTGCCACCGGTGCGGGCACCGCGACCCGGCCTCCCGGGCTGGCGCCCGGTTCTCGTGCGCCAGCCCGGGATGCGGGTGGACCGGGCATGCCGACACCAACGCCGCGATCAACATCCGCAACGCCGCAGGAACTGTGGTGTCAGGACGTGGAGACCTCGGGGCTGCCCGGTCTGCGAAGCGTCAACCCCCGCGCGCCGCTTAACCACGACGCGACGGGAGAACCTCCGGCCTTCAGTTTCAGGCCGGGGAGGAGTTCAAGGACGGCTGGACTGCCCCTCGGCCGCACGCGCCCGCGCCCGCGGCGGGTACGTTCGCGACCGCGTCTTCTTCGCGGACGAGGACACCGCCCTCGCCGCCAGCTTCCGCCCGTGCGCGACCTGCCTGCCCGCCAAGTACCGAGCCTGGAAGGCAGGCACCGACCCTCGCGACCTCCCCGCTCCGCCGCCCGGCGGCCGGTTCAGGCGAGCCGCCACTCCTGGTTGCGCTGCCCGTTGATGCAGGTCCACTGGTGGACGTTGGCCCCTTGGTCGGTGCTGACGCCCGCCACGTCCAGGCACTTGCCGCTGTGCCGGGCGACGAGCGAGAAGTAGCCGTTGTCCTTCTGAACGAGCCGCCACTCCTGGTTGCGCTGCCCGTCGATGCACGTCCATTGATGGACGTTGGCGCCGTCGTCGCCGCTGACCCCGGCCACGTCCAGGCACTTCCCGCTGTGGGACGCGCGCAGGTTGTAGTAGCCACCGCCGGTCGCCACGAAGGTCCACTCCTGGTTGGCCTGCCCGTTGATGCAGGTCCACTGGTGGACGTTCGCGCCGTCGTCGGTGCTCACACCCGCCACGTCCAGGCACTTGCCGCTGTGCCGGGCCACCAGCGTCGCGGACAACTTGGCGGCGCGGGCCTCGGGCCCGGCGACTGTCCCCGCGTAGGCCGCCGAGGCCGCCGTGAACGGCCCCGCGACGAGAGCGGCGGCGACGACCAGGCCCTGACCTGCACGAACGAGAGACATCGAACCCCCTGGAGCGGCCGGAAGATCAGCAGCCCTTTATTAGCACGAAGTCACGGAACGTAGTGGCGATTGACGCCGCGCGACACGGCCGGGCGTGGCGATCATGACTCTACGCGTCGAGATCACTACCTTGTGCATGCGTCTTTCCGATGCCACCGATCGATCCACTCCAAGCCGAAAGAAGGACATGCGCAGAATTCGTTTGACCGGTCGTTTGGTCACGCTCGTGTCGACGGCCGCCGTCGCCGCCGTCTGCGGCCTCGGCCCGGCGGGCACGGCGTCCGCGGAGGCCGGCACGCCCGTCCAGATGCCGGCCCACGCCGTCCTGGCCGTCGATCCGCCTCCCGAGGAGCAGCCCTGTCCCGGCGGGGAGCCGAAGCCCTGCGGCGCTCCGGCAGAGGAGCGGGGCGGCGTCGAGTCCGGGCGCCAGGAGGCCAAGAAGGCCGGCGAGGACGCCAAGAAGGACATCGCCGAGGCGAAGCAGAAGGCCGAGAAGTGTGCTCCGGACTCCAGCGAGTCCAAGGGCTGCATGACGAACCTCATCGGGGACGGCGCCGAGCAGCAGAAGGGGCTGGACGACACCAGGCGGGCGCTGAGCGAGTTCAAGCCCGCGCCCTCGGACAACGCCGCGACGGCCGTCGCCGGGACGTGCGGCGCCTTCGCCGCCGACCTGACCCCTCTGTTCCAGGGAGATCCCGCCCTGCTGACCGGCATCTGCGAGCTGATGAAGTGATGATCACGAAGAGGTCCCGTATCGGCCGAATGTCCCTGCTTCCCGCCGCCGCGTTGGTCGCGCTCGTTCCGGCCGCCGCGTCCGCCACGCCGCTGCCCGAGGTGCCCACCGCACGCGCGTTCGACGGCGACAAGCCGCTCGCCTCACCGGACAAGGCCATCAAGAAATGCGCCGAACACCCGGAAGGCTGCAGGTTCGCCATCGACGCGGACGCGTCCGGCGAGTTCCGCAGCGCCGTCAAGTCCCTCGGGAACGCGGTCATCAACTGCACCATCGACCCCATCAAGGTGACCCGCCAGGTCACGTTGCGCACCAGCAGCTCGGACAATCTCGGGGGCGAGATCACCGGCAAGATCTCCGCGGAGGGGACGATCAACGCGTCCGGCGAGGTCACCGCCGGGGTGACCGCGGAGGGCAGCGGCAGCTTCGACACGCCGAACAAGCAGCAGGGCCCGTCCGCCACGGTCGGGGCCAAGGCCGGCGCGAACGGCAGCGGCAAGCTCGCGGGCGCGCTCGGCGTCAAGGGCGCCTTCGAGGGGGCGTTCCGGTTGCAGTACCAGCGCACCTGGACCACCGAGCAGACCGAGTCCACCAGCTACGACGTGACCGTGCAGTCCGGCGACGTCCTCACGTTCGGCGCGAGCTCGGCCATGCAGCGGGTCGCCGGGACGATCACCGTGGGCGGCCTCCAGGTGCGCAACGTCGTCGTCGACGGCCCGTCCAGCGTCAACACCAGCTCCTTCGTGGCCGACACCTACACCGCGCCGGGCGGGACGTGCCAGCGCCTGCGTCCCCAGGGCAAGACCGCCGCGGACGACACCGCCAAGCGGCTCGCCGGCGACCCGGGACGGCTGGCGCCCGTCGCCCGGGACGGGGGACTGCTGACACCACTCGCCGCGGTGCCGCCGGGCTCGCGGCCGAAGGAGCACGTGGTGTTCACCGCCGAACGTCCCTGACCGGCCCGCCCGAGCACTCACCCCGTGGAGATCATCGTGAAGAGACCGTACATACGTCACATAGGCCACGTCCGCGATACCCGCGCCTGGCCCGCCGCCGTCCGGACGTCCGGCGTCGCCGCCTCCCTCTGCCTGGGGCTGGCCGCCGCCGCAGCCCCCGCGCACGCGGGAAGCGCACCGGACACCGCGTACGCGCCCGTGCAGGTCAACGTCATCAACGGCGAGTTCACCCAGCCCCCCATCACCGGAAACGAGCCCAACTGGGCGGCTGTGCAGGGCTGGTCGGTGGGCTCGACCAACGGATCCGGCACGGGTTCCGGCGTCGCGCGTTACTCTGGCGCGAACTCCGGGCACCCGGCCGGCAAGACCGCCGTCATGCTGCGCTACCCCCTGCCCAACTACGCCTTCAAGCAGCGGCTGCGCGGCGTGCGCCCCGGCGCGCAGGTCTCCGTCACCTTCGACGACAGCCCCGGCATCGCGACGAACTGCACCCCGGCCTCCGTCGCCGACGGACAGTCGTACACCGTCGAAGGGGCGGGCGGCGCCGTCAGCACGCGGACCACCGCCCCCGACCCGGACAAGAAGGCCAACACGCTCGGCAAGGGCGTCTGGCGCGCCGGGCAGACCTACACGTTCACCGCGAGCGAGTACGAACCGCTGCTGACGTTCACCTCGCAGGTGCCCAACTCTGCCAACGCCAACGGATACTGCGGCCCCCTGATCGCCTCCGTCCGGGCGACGCAGGTCCCGCCGCCGGTCGACAAGACCATCCCGAAGACCGCCCTGCCGTCGTCGCTGGCGTTCTACGGCAACGACAGCAGGCCGGTGGCCGACGCGGTGAACTACTGCGCCGGCGGGGCCGGCAGATGCGCGTTCACCCCGGACAAGGACTACTCGTACTCCTACTACGAGCCCGCGCAGGTCAACAGCGACACCTACATCAACTGCACGCGCAACGTCCTGAAGCGGGCCCGCCCGGTCACGTTCGCCGGGCGCTCCTACGGCGACCTGCCCGCGAACGCGGGTCTGCCCGGTGGCGGGACCACCGTGAGCAACATGGCCCAGCAGTTCTCGGCCGGGACGGGAACCTCTCCCGACTGGACCACGACGAACACGCGCAACGTCACCGAGGTGGTCCAGCCGTCGGAGGCGTCCTGGATCGAGACCCAGGCGGGCCGCCAGCGAACCGAGGGCTGGTTCACCCAGACCCCGCCCGCCGCGGACCCGAACTTCGAGTGGCGGCTGTACACCGTGCTGGACTACGCCGCGACGACGCTCTCCGACCGCGTCTACCAGCGCACCGGCCCGATGACCCCGGCCGAGAAACTCCGCTGCCAATCCGACCGCCCATCCTCCCCAACCCCGGTCGCCGCCGGCGACCCCGCGGGCGCCATCCGTTAGGACCCGGATGGTCTGAGGAACCTCCGGCGCCGACGGAGACGCCGGAGGTTCCTCGATAGCAGCCACCTCCCCGATTTCAGGCGAGGGCTGGCTTGGGGGCGAAGACCCGGACAGCTCCGAGGGTGTCGCATAGCATCCTGGGGTGAGTGAACCAGCAGACGCCGGTAAAGCAGGGCGTGGCGGCATTGCCGGCAGCCGGCTCGCCGACGTCATGCAAGGATTCGGCCTGGGACAGGCGTCCTCGGTGTCGTACCTGCCCTCGGGGATGATGAACCGTAACTGGCGGGTCGAGACCCAGCAGGGAGTGTTCGCGCTCAAGGAGCTCGTCGATGTGCCGGTGCCGAAAGCCCGCCGCAGTCTGGACGTCCTGCGGGCCCTTGCGGCCGACGGCCTGCCCGTGTGCTCGCCGCACCTGACGCCGCATGGAGACTCGGTGCTGGAGGTCGACGAGCGCGCCTACTGCTTACTACCTTGGGCGCACGGCGTCCACCGTGAGGGTTCGAGCTTGACCGCCGAGGAGGCCGCCGAGCTTGGTCGGCTGCTCGGGTGGACCCACCAGGCCCTAGCCGCCAGTCGCACAGGGCTGGAGTCTCCGGCTGGACGGCCGCAGGCGAGGGTGACCACCCCGGAGACGGCCGCGGCCGAAGCCGAACGGTTCCTCCAGCTGATCGCCGCCCTGGATGAGCCTCAGACATTCGACCGCGCCGCCGCCCGCGCCTTGGAACAGCGCAAGGAACTCTTGGTCGCCCACGCCGATGATCGGCCCGGTGACGAGGTCCCTGCCGGGCCGGTGGGGTGGACTCACGGCGACTTCCAGCCGCTCAATCTCCTGTGGGACAACGACCACGTCAGCGCGATCCTCGACTGGGATCGGCTCGCCGTCCGCCCCTATGGCGAGGAGGTCGTCCGCACGGCACAGGTGCAGTTCACCACGAGCGACGGGCGGCTGGACCTGGTCCTGGTCGCGGCGTTCACCGCCGGGTACCGGGCGGTGGTGCCGCTCGACGACGGCGACCTCGCGGATGCGGTCAGGCGGCTGTGGTGGAAACGCGCGAGCGACTTCTGGCAGCTGCAGTGGCACTATGACAAAGGCGACCACGGCCCTGACGAGCTGTGGGTCTCCGGTGAGCGGCTGTTGCACTGGTGGACCCCCCGCCGCGACCAGGTCACGGTGGCCTTCACCGCCCGCCGCTGACTAAGGGGCGGGCCGCTCATGGGAGAACGCCCGCCGCGGCCAGTTCCGGAAGGCACCGCCGGGTCATGGGGACGGCGCGGCGCCACGCCGCCTGCCCGGCGCCGGCGAGCCGCTCCGGGGTCAGGCTGTCAATGAGGGCCATCCATGCGGCGGGATCGTCTGGCGGGGCGACGAGGGCGGGGTCCGCGATCGCCTCGGGGATGCCGCCCCGTGCGGATCCGAGGGTCGGCAGCCCGGCGAGGCCGGCCTCCACGATGACGCGGGGGTAGGCGTCTTCGACCGTTGAGGGCACGAGCAGCAGCCGGTGCCGCCATTGTCCGAGACTTCCTCGACCTGATGGCCTGAGCGTACGGGCGGGAGAACCGCCCGCCCGGCAGCTGTGATGTTTCATGCTCAACGGGTTCGCGCCGCCGGGGAGCGCGAGGGGCGGAGCCCCTCGTTTGGGGGGCGGGAGACCCTGGGGAGAACAGCCCGAGCCGGAGGGCCGCCAAGGCCCGGAGTGAGGACCTATTTCCGGCCGCAGCCTCATCCTTCTTCCGAGGAGAGGTCGTTACCTGTTGGACGATCGGTGCCGGTGAGAGGCACGCCGTGCGTCCTCTGGTCCTCGGAGGGGCGCGGGTATGGGGTTAGCCTGCGGTTATGCGGCTGGATGGGGCTCGGGTGCTGGTTACGGGGGCCTCGTCGGGCATTGGGGCGGCTACCGCGAGCGTGATGGCGGCGGCGGGGGCCGAGTTGGTGTTGGTGGGGCGGGATCCTGCGCGGTTGGAGGCTGTCGCCGCGCGGACCGGGGGACGGGCCGTGGTCGGCGACGTCACGAAGGACCCGGAGCTGCTGGCCGAGCAAGCGGGGAAGGTCGATGTGCTGGTCAGTAACGCCGGCACGGGGTGGGCGGGGTCGTTCACGGACATGCCGCCGGACACGCTGGACGAACTGGTGGCGGTCAACCTGACGGCGCCGATGCACCTGACCCGGCTGGTGCTGCCCCACATGATCGAGACGGGACGGGGGCACCTGGTGTTCGTGGCGTCGATCGCGGGGGCGATCGGGGTAGGGCGCGAGGCGGTGTACTCCGCGGCGAAGGCGGGGCTTCTCGTGTTCGCGGAGGCGCTGCGGGACGAGGTGCGGCAGGTCCCGGGTATCGGGGTGTCGGTGGTGCTTCCAGGCGTGGTGGACACGCCCTTCTTCCACAGGCGAGGGGCACCCTACGACCGGACCTGGCCCGCGCCGATCACACCGGAGCGGGCGGCCCGATGCGTCCTGGCGGCGGTCGAACGCGGGCGGGCCGAATCATACGTTCCGGTCTGGCTGCGGGTCCCGGCACGACTACGCGGCTCGGCGCCCGGCCTGTTCCGCACGCTCGCCCGGCGCTTCGGATGACCGGCCCCGGATCCGGCGCGGAGGGATGCTCCGGCCTGGGGCGGGAGGTGCTCACCTACATCATCTCTGTCAGTGGGTGCGGATGGCGCGGAGGGATTCCCTCAGGGAGCTCAGGGTGGCGAAGATGGCGGTCGGTTCGTAGCCGCAGTGGGCCATGCAGTTCTCGCAGCGCGGGTCGCGCCCCCGCCCGTAGGAGTCCCACGCGGTCTTCTCGACCAGGTCCTGGTACGTCCGCGCGTACCCGTCGGCCATCAGGTAGCACGGCCGCTGCCAGCCGTACAGCGAGTACGACGGGATCGCCCAGGCCGTGCACGGGAAGTCGATCTTCCCTTCCAGGAAGTCCAGGAAGAGGGGCGAGTGGTTGAACCGCCATCTGCGGCGGTTGCCGCCCGCGAACGCCTTCCTGAACAGGTCGCGGATCTCCCGGACCCCGAGGAAGTGCTCCTGGTCGGGGGCCTTCTCGTAGGCGTAGGCCGGGGAGATCATCATCTGGTCCACGCGTAGCTCGTCGTTGAGGTAGTTGAGGACGTCGATGACGGTCTGCGGAGAGTCCCCGCTGTAGAAGGTCGTGTTGGTGGTGACGCGGAAGCCGCGCCTGCGGCACTCGCGCACGGCGGCGACCGCCTCGTCGAACACGCCTTCCTTGCACACGGACGCGTCGTGGCGTTCCCGCAGGCCGTCGATGTGGACGGTCCACGCGAAGTACCGCGATGGCGTGAACTGGTCGATCTTCTTGGGGATGAGCAGCGCGTTGGTGCACAGGTAGACGTACTTCCTGCGGGCGACGAGCCGCCGGACGATCTCGGCGATCTGCGGGTGCATGAGCGGCTCCCCGCCCGCGATCGACACCATCGGCGCACCGCACTCCTCGATGGCGGCGACGGCCTGCTCGACGGGCATGCGGCGTTTCAGGACGCCTGCGGGGTGCTGGATCTTGCCGCAGCCGGCGCAGGCCAGGTTGCAGGCGAACAGCGGCTCCAGCTCGACCAGCAGCGGGAACTTGTCGCGGCCGCGCAGCTTCTGGCGCAGGATGTAGCCGCCGACGCGAAGGCTCTGACGAACCGGGATCGTCATAACAGCACCTCCCCGGGAGGTGGGAACCGGACGGTGTCCTCGGCGCGGGTCGGCCGAAGCGCTGGGGGCGTGTTCCGGCGGGGGAAATCTGCGGGCGGGGCCGTGTCGGACGAGGCCCCGTCGCACAGGAGAGGAGCGCACGGGTGAGCGTCAGACGGGGCCGCGTTGCACGCGGTGGCGTTGCACGGGGTGGCGGTGAACGGCGCCGTATCGGACAAGGCGGTGGTGGACGGGGCCGTGTCGGGCAGGTGTGCGGGGGACGGGTAGGCATCGGGCGGGGCTGCGGAGGAGGCCCAGCGGGCGAGGGCCGGGGCGACGCGGCGCAGGACGCGGCGGGCGGTCAGGCCGGCGCGGACGACGGCGAGGCCGAGCAGGGGTTTCCCGGGAGCGTCGACGATCACACGCACGGCCGCGATCGGACGGCTGCGCGCCGCCTCGGCCGGCGGATCCCCATGCACGGTCTCGGCCGGCGGATCCCCGTGCACACTCTCGGCCGACGGATCCCCGTGCGCCGCCGCGGCCGGCGGATCCCCATAAGCCGCCTCGGCCAGCGGGCCGGTCTCCATGTCGACGGCGAGCGCCCCGAGCCTGGCCAGGCGCGGGCGCTCGGCCTCCCGGACCACGTGGTCGCAGGTCAGAAGGGGTCCGACGTGCGTACGCAGCCCGTCGCGGGCCAGCTCAGACGCCAGCAGCGGCGCGGACGGGCAAGGGTACGCGCGGTCACCGAAGCGGACCTCCGAGGCCACCACCACGTCCCCAGGCCGCAGGGACGGATCGACCGCGCCGCCGAACCCCGCCACGGCCAGCGCGTCGTACGGCGGCAGCGTGCTCGCCGCGCGGGCGGCTCGCCGTGGCCCGGCCCCGGTCCTGACCACGCGTACCTCGGCCAGGCCACGCGGGAGATCCACGGTGGCCAGGCCGCGGCGCAGCGCCCTCGCCTCGACGCCGAGGGCCGCGCAGACCAGCAGCCGGGTCACGACGCCCGCTCCCGTGCCGCCTCTCCTGGACGACCGACGGCCAGATCCTCGTCCGGCCCAACAGCCGTCGGCACATCTTCCGGACGAACGGCAGCCCCATCGCCCGCGAGAACGGCCGTCGCCTCCCCGGGACGAACGGCGACCGCACCGTCGTCCGCCCCAACGGCCGTCGCCTCTTCCGGAGTAACGGCTCTCCCATCGCTGGCGTGGGCGGGCGTCGCCGCGTCCGCCGGGCGGATGATCACCGTGTCGCCCTCGCGGACGGGGACGCCTGTGGCGGTTGCGCGGGCCGCGGCGTCGGTTTCGCGGGCGTGGAGGTAGCGGCCGAGGGCGCTGATCGGGAAGACCAGCCGGTAGAGGTGGTAGTTGATGTAGAAGTCGCCGGGAAAGCCCGTGCCGGTGAAGTACGGTTCGTCCCACGTGCCGTCCGGGCGCTGGTGTTCGACCAGCCACCGCACGCCCCGGTCGACCTCCTCCGAGCGCTCCCCGGCGGCGAGCAGGGCCAGCAGCGCCCACGCCGTCTGCGACGCGGTCGATTCGCCGCGCCCGATCCACGCCGGGTCGTTGTACGAGCGCAGGTCCTCGCCCCACCCGCCGTCGTCGTTCTGGTGGTGGCGCAGCCAGGCGACGGCCCGCCGCACGCAGGCGCTCTCCGGCCGTACACCTGCCGCGACCAGGGCGGGGACGACGGCGCCGGTGCCGTACACGTGGTTGGCGCCCCACCGCCCGAACCAGGAGCCGTCCGGCTCCTGCGCCTTCAGCAGCCAGACGACGGCCCGTCGCAGGGTGGCGGATCCGGCGGGCCGTTCGTGCGCGAGCGCCTCGACGACGTGGGCGGTGACGTCGGCGGACGGCGGGTCGATGACCGCGCCGAAGTCGCAGAACGGCAGCCTGGTGCAGAGTGTGCGGGTGTTGTCGGCGTCGAAGGCGGCGAAGCCTCCGTCGCGCGAGGCCATGCCCTCCATCCAGCGCACGGCGCGGTCGATCGCCGGCCGCGCGCCGGGTCGGCGGGTGCGGCGCAGCGCGAGGACGACCTCGGCGGTGTCGTCGGTGTCGGGGTAGCCGTCGTTGTCGAACTCGAACGCCCAGCCGCCGGGCGGCAGGTGGGGACGGCGTACGGCCCAGTCGCCGGGGCCCTGGACCTCCTCGCCGATGAGCCAGTCGGCGGCCTTGGCGATGACAGGGTCGTCGGCGGGCACGCCCGCGTCGAGGAGGGCGTTGACGGCGAGGGCGGTGTCCCATACCGGGGACTGGCACGCTTCCAGCCTGCGCCCCCGCGCGTCCCGGATCGTGAACCGGTCGAGCCCTTCGATGCCGCGGCGCATGACGGGGTGGTCGAGGTGGTATCCGGCCAGGTGGAGCGCGATCAGCGAGTACACCCATGGCGGCTGGATGCCGCCCCAGGAGCCGTCGAGTTCCTGGCGCGCCACGATCCATTCGGCGGCGCGCCGCAGCGCGGCCTCCCGTACCCGGCGGACGGGCCTGTGTTGGTATCGGTGCAGGAGCCGGTCGAGCCCGCCGAACACGCCCTCCCAGCCGAGGCCCGAGCGCCGGGGCACGGGCCGTCCGGTGCGCAGTTCGTCCAGCCGGAACGGCAGCGGGCGCACGGGCCGGTGGGCGCTGACGATCGTGAGCGGGACGATCGTCTGCCGGGCCCAGCACGCCCAGTCGTACACGTTGAGCGGCGCCCAGGACGGCAGGTAGATCAGTTCGGGCGGCATCACGGGCAGGTCCTCCCAGCGCCACCGGCCGAACAGGGCCAGCCAGATGCGGGTGAAGACCCGGGTCGCCTCGATCCCTCCGGCGCGCAGGACGTACGCGGCGGCCGCGCGCATGTGCGCGGCGTCCACGGGGTCCCCGGCGAGGCGCAGCGCGACGTAGGCCTCGACGGTGGTGGACAGGTCGGCGGGCCCGCCGTGGAAGTTGGCCCACGTGCCGTCGTCGCGCTGCTCGGAGCGGATCCACCGCGCCGCGTCCGCGGTGTCCCTCTCGGTGCGGATGCCGAGGAACTCGCGCAGCAGCAGGTCCTCGGCGTCCATGGTCACGTTGGTCTGGAGCTCGCCCTTCCACCAGCCCTCCGGCGAGCGCAGGCGGATCAGGTGGTCGCAGGCGGCGCCGAGGGCCAGCCCGGCGCTGGAGGCGGGCAGATGGACGTCGACCGTCGTCATGTAGGCCGTCATGTCAGCGGTCCCGGGCGGCGAGGGAGAGGACGATGTCGAGGAAGTCCGCGCGCACGTCGGCGGGCATGTCCACGGCGTCGAGGTGCAGTCCGGCGGCGTCGAGCCGGTGTTTGGCCTCGGTTTCGGCCCAGTCCCGGCCGCCTGCCTCTTCGACCAGGCGCGCGGCGTCGCGCAGGTCGGGTTCGGCCGGCGGTCCGGGCAACGCGAGGAGCCGGGCGAGGCGTTCGCCGGCCGCCGTCCCGCTGGTCAGGGCGGCGACGACGGGCAGGCTCTTCTTGCGGGCGCGCAGGTCGGACAGGACGGGTTTGCCGGTCGCCTCGGGGCTGCCCCAGATGCCGAGCAGGTCGTCGGCGAGCTGGAAGGCCACGCCCGCCTCCATGCCGAACGCCGCCAGCGATGACGCCAGCGGCCCCGGCCCCCCGGCGGCCGTGGCGCCGATGGAGCAGGCGCACGCCAGCAGGTCGCCGGTCTTGCGCGCCGACATCCGCAGGCATTCCTCGAGCGTCACGTCGTCGCGCCGTTCGAACTCCAGGTCGAGCCCCTGGCCGGCGATCAGCCCGCGGGTGGTGCGGGCGAGCGCCCGCGCCGCGTCCACGAAGCCGGGCGTGCCGCGCTCGATCAGGAGTTCCCCGGCCAGCGCCAGCAGGGCGTCGCCCGCGAGGATCGCCTCGGACCGGCCGAACACCGTCCACGCGGCGGGGCGGTGCCTGCGCACCCGGTCGCCGTCCATGATGTCGTCGTGGAGCAGCGAGAACGCGTGCACCAGCTCCACCGCGGCGCCCGCCACCGCACCCGCGTCGGCACCCACGTCAGGGCCGCCGCGCGCGGCCCGCGCCGACAGCACGGCGAGCGCGGGACGCAGGGCCTTCCCGCCGTGCGCGACGGCCTGCCCGGCGGCGTCGGCCCAGCCGAGGTGGTAGGCGGCGACGCGCGCGGTGATCGGGTCCAGCCGCGCGACGGCCTCGCGCATCACCGGGTCGACGATCTCGCGGGCGGCCTCCACCGCCGCCGGGACGACCGGGCTCACGTGGGAATTCCTTGCCGAAGATGCCGCCTTACGAGGCGGGCCGCCTCCAGTCCGCTGCGCACGGCGCCCTCCATGGTGTCGGGCCAGCCCGTGTTCGTCCACGCGCCGGCGAGGTACAGGCCGGGCCACCGGGTGGCGGCCCTCGGACGGAGCGCGCCGCTGCCAGGGCTCTGGCGGAAGGTGGCGCGCCGCTCCTTGGTGACGAAGAAGTCCATGAGCCGCGCCCGCGTGGGGAAGAGCTGTTCGAGCGCGGGGACGAACTCGGCCTGGAGCTTGGCGACGGGCATGTCGATCCAGCGGCTCGCGGCGGACACCGAGACGGTGAGGTACTGGCCCCGGTCCAGCCCGGCGACGTGGGTCTTGTCGAACACCCACTGCACGGGCGAGCCCACGACGGCGGCGAACGGCAGGGCGGTGACCGGCCGGTCGAAGATGGCGTGCACGTTGACGATCGGCTCGGCCCCGAGGCCGCTCCAGCGGTCCCTGTCGGGCGCGGCGTCGCGCGGGGTGATCCGGGCGGCCTGCTCGTGCGGCGTGGCCACGATGACCGCGGGCGCGGCGACCCGCGCGCCGTCCACGATGATCGCCGGGCCGCGCTCGACGGCCGTCACCTTCGCCGACAGGCGCACCTCGCCGCCGCGCCGCCGGATCGCGGCCAGGGCCCCGGTGCCGTGCAGGACGCCGAGTGGCACGGCCGGGATCCCGATGTCGGCGGCGTCGGCGCGGCCGAGCAGCGCCGTCTGGAACACCTTGGCCGCGGGCCCGAGGGCCGCCTCGCCGCTCGGGACGTTCAGCGCCGCCACCGTGAACAGTTCCCACAGGGCCTCGCGGGCGGGGGCGCGCTGCCCGTGCGCGGCCAGCCAGGTGCCGAGGGCCACCCGGTCGAGCGCGGGGTCGGAGGGGTCGAGCCGGGTCAGGGCGGCGGACGCGCGGACGGCGCGTAGCCGGTCGGCGGGGCCGAGCAGCGAGTACGCCGCGATCGTGGGCATCATGTGGAAGGGGCCGGGCAGCGCGGCGCGGCGCAGGCGTCCCGCCCGTCCCGCCGGGGTGAGGACGCGCACGTCGAACCGGTCCTGCACGCGCACCTGGCCGGGGGCGGCGATCCGGTCGAGCAGGCCCCGGTAGGCCGTGCAGCAGCGCAGGAACACGTGCTGGCCGTTGTCCACGGTCAGGCCGTCGCGCCGGAACGAGTGGGTGGCGCCGCCGAGCCGCGGCCGGGCCTCGTACACCGTCACCGGCAGGCCCGCCTCGGCGAGGGCGACCGCGGCGGCGATGCCCGCGAGGCCGCCGCCGACGATCGCGACGGGCGCGGCGCTCATCGTCCGGCTCCCGCGAGGGCGCGCGCGGCGACCATCGCCTTCTCCCAGGAGGGCAGCGACGACCTGGCGGCCATCGCCCGCTCGGGCTCGGCGGCGATGCGTTCGAGCAGGCTGCGGTAGATGCCGGCCATCGCCGCGGTGCAGGCGGCGCTGCGCCGGTCCAGCATGGGCAGCAGCCGCATGCCGCGCTGGTACCACTCGCGGGCCCGCTCGGCCTCGTACCGGATCAGCTTCGCCAGGCGGTGCGGCGGGTCGGCGAACGCCCCGGAGGAGTCCAGGGTGAGCGTGCAGCCGAAGCGTTCGATGTCCTCGGCGGGGAGGTAGACGCGCCCGGCGAGCCGGTCCTCACGCACGTCGCGCAGGATGTTGGTGATCTGCAGCGCCACGCCGAGGGCGTCGGCGAGCGGCGCCGCCACACCGGGGTCGCGCGCCCCGAAGACGCCGAGGGACAGCCGCCCGACCGATCCGGCGACGCACCGGCAGTAGGCGAGCAGGTCGTCGAAGCTCTCGTACGCGGCCCCGCGCACGTCGGCGGCGCACCCGTCGACCAGTTCCTCGAAGGCGCCGAGCGGGATGGGGTAGCGGCGGGCCGCGTCGCGCAGGGCGACCAGGACCAGATCACCTGGGTCCGGCTCGACGGCCGGATGGGGTGGCCGGATCGCCGCGCGGGCCTCGGCGAGGCGGGCGAGCCGTTCGGCGGCCGGGCCGCCGGCGTCGCCGATGTCGTCGATCCTGCGGGCGAAGGCGTACACGGCGCTGAGCGCACGGCGCTTGGGGGCGGGCAGCAGCCGGATGCCGTAGGAGAAGTTCCTCGCCTGGGTGCGGACGATCCGCTCGCAGCGGCGGTACGCGAGAGCGACGGTCACCCGTTCACCTCCCTTCGCTAGTGGTCGGGGCCGGAACGCCGGTCGCCAGAAGCCGCAGCCAGGACGCAAGCCACCGGCCGCGGCGCGGGCGCACGGCCCTGCCGAGGACGTCGTACGCGGACCGCTCCAGCGCGGCGACCGTGGCGAGGCCCCCGGCGACGTAGCCCGCGACGGCCCGGCGCGCGTGCCCGGTGAGCGTCGCGACGAGCGGGCGGCCCTCCTCCAGCAGCCGCGCGGCCCGTGCCGTCTGCAGGGCCACCACCTGGCGCAGCGCCGGCGACGTCGTGGCCGCCGCCAGGTCGTCCTCGGCGCAGCCGAAGTCGTGCAGGTCCTTGGCGGGCAGGTAGACGCGGCCCCGCCGGTGGTCCTCGCCGACGTCCTGGCAGTGCTCGACGACCTGCAGCGCCGTGCACACCCGGTCGGACGGCGGCAGCCGCTCCGCGCTCGCCTGGCCGAAGACGCGCAGCACGATGTGCCCGACGGGGTTGGCCGACAGCTCGCAGTAGGCGAGCAGGTCGTCGAAGGTCTCGTACCGGATGACGGTCTGGTCGCGGCGGTTGGCCGTCACCAGCTTGCGGAACGGCTCGGCCGGGACCTCGCACGCCTCGACGGTGGGCGCGAGCGCCTGGACGGCGGACAGGCAGGGGGCCGTCCCGGCGTACAGGCGGTCGAGGTCGGCGTCGACGAGGTCGAGCAGCCACATCCGATCGCCCGGCTTTGCCTCGTCACCGATGTCGTCGACGAAACGTGCGAATCCGTAAACCGCGAGAAGGTGGTCACGATACGCGCGCGGCAATAACCGTAAGGCCACCGGAAAATTTTCACCGGTGGCCCTGGGTACGACGTCGTATTTGCCGTCCTGCCGCGATGACACCGGTACGGAATTTCCACCCGCAGACGCCATCAAACGAGGAACGACCTGCTCACAGGCACCTATTGCGTTCCCTCGACGATGAATTTGCGGATTGCCGGGACGGGCCCGCTCCGCCGGTAAAGGCGGCCGTGAGTTCCGCCGCCCGCCATCATGGCGAGCATTGGCGCGATCGCGCCTTTACCGGTACCGGCCGCCGGAGACGTTCATTTCGACGCCGTCATCGAGGAGCGCGGCCGTGACGAGCCCATCGCCGTACCTCCGGGTCCGGGGCACGCCGCCCGGCCCGGGCGACGCCGTGCTCGCGCAGCGGCCCCGCGCGCAGCCCCAGGGATCGGCAGCGGCCGACCAGCGCGGGCAGCGCGCCGAGCGCCGCCCGCCAGGAGCCGGGGGCGGAGGTGTGGTCGGAGTCGTGCAGCAGCAGGGTGGCGCCGCCGCGCAGGCCGGGCGCCAGGGCGGCCAGCACGGACGCGGGGGTCGCCGTGGCCGTCCAGTCCCGGCCCCACGCCGTCCACAGCACCGGGCGCAGGCCCCGCGCGCGGGCCGCGACCAGCGTCTCGGCGCTGAGCACGCCGTAGGGCGGCCGGTACCAGGCAGGACGGACGCCGGTGACCGCGTGGACCAGGTCGCACGCGGCGCCGATCTCTTTGGCCGCGCGGCCCGGCCGCATGCCGAGGGCGTTGTCGTGCCGCCAGCCGTGCACGCCGAGCTCGTGACCCTCCGCGACGACGCGGCGGCCGACCTCCGGGTGGCGTTCGAGCATCTCCCCGAGCACGAAGAACGTGGCCCGGCAGCCGAGCCGCCGCAGTTCGTCGAGGAAGTGCGGCGTGGAGGCCGGGTCTGGGCCGTCGTCGAAGGTCAGCGCGACGTGGCCGGGCCTGCCCACCCCCGCGAGCCCGGGGAGCAGCCGCCGCACGCCGGGCAGCCAGGTCGCGGCGGGTCCGGCGTGCACGGCGGCCAGCCCCGCGGCCGTCCCCGCGAGCGCCAGGCGGATCACCGGACGGCCCGCGGTGGTGAGGGACCGTGACCAGGCGGCGGGTGCTGATCCTGAGCGCGGGCATGGGCGCGGGCCACGACGGGGTCGCCGCGGAGCTGGCCCGGCGGCTCGTCGAGGACGGCGCCGAGGCGGAGATCGTTGATGTCCTCCAGCTCCTCCCCCTCGGGCTGGGATCGCTGCTGCGCCGGGGGTACCAGTGGGTGATCACGCGGGCGCCCTGGCTCTATGACGTCATCTACCAGGTCTTCTTCATCGCCAAACGGGCGCCGTCCGCCTCGCCGCTGACCGTCCTGACGGCCGCGTGCTTGGGCCGCCTGCCCGGCCTGCACCGGTACGACGAGGTCGTCTCGACGTTCCACCTGGCCGCCCAGGCGACCGGGCGGCTGCGCGAGCGGGGGCGGCTGCGGACGCGCAGCACGGTCCTGGTGACCGACTTCGCCGTGCACCGGATGTGGCTGCACCCGGGCAACGACCGCCACCTCTGCCCGAACCCGGCGCTGACCGGCCCGATCACGGCCGCGACCGGCCGCCCCGCCGTCCCCTGCGCCCCGGTGGTGCGGCCCGCGTTCACGCGCCCGGACGGCGGCGCCGCGGCGCGCGCCCGCATCGGCGCGCGTCCCGGGGACCGGCTGGTGCTGATCTCCGCGGGGTCGTGGGGGGTGGGGCCGGTGGCGCGGGCGGCGCGCGTCCTCGCGCGGTCCGGGCGGTACACGCCGGTCGTCCTGTGCGGGCGCAACGCCGCCCTGCGCCGCCGCCTCGAGGCCGCCGGGGACGGGCCGGCCCTCGGGTGGCGTGACGACGTGCCCGCGCTCATGGCGGCGGCGTACGCGCTGGTGGACAACGGAGCCGGGCTGACCTGCGAGGAGGCCTTCGCCGCGGGACTTCCCGTGATCTCCTACCGTCCCATCGCCGGTCACGGCCGCGACGGCGTGCGGGCGATGGCGCGGGCCGGGGTGACCGTCCACGCCCGGCGCGGCGCGGACCTGCTGCGCGCGCTCGACCGGCTGGCGGACGACGGGCACCGCGCCCGCCAGGTCGCCCGCGCCGCGGCCCTGTTCGCGTCGCCGCCCGCCGAGACCCTGATCGGCGCCCCGCCCGACCCCCCTGCCAGACAGCAAGCCCGGCACGCCGGTCAGGCGCGCTCCCGCGCCGCGGACGACGCGCGCGCGTGCGCCCGGATCGGCGGCGACTTGGACAGCAGACAGCTCCCGTAGATGATCAGCCCGATGCCGGCGGCCTCCAGGATGATCCACGGCCCCGTGCGCACGTACTCGCCGAACAGCAGGGTGCCGTAGAGAATGCTCGCCACCGGGTCGCTGATCGTCAGCGCCGGCTGCGCCGCCACCAGGGGCCCGCTCTGCAGCGCGTTCTGCAGCAGGAACAGGCTGAGCAACCCCGCGAGCACCATCGCGTACGGCTCCCACGAGGTGACCAGGGCGCCCGGGTCGGACTCGAAGATGGACGTGCTCTCTTTCATGAACGTCGCGGTGAAGGCGAACCCGATGCCGGCCGCGACGCCCAGCACCGCGGCCCGGCCCGCGCCGGTCAAGAGGAGCCGGGCCACGGCCACCAGCCCGATCATGGTGCCTACCGTGACGACGCCCGCCATCAGCCAGAGCGCGGAGGTGGGCGGATGGCGGCCAGGTCCGGGCGCGGCGCTGGCGAGGAACGTCGCGAGCCCGGCGGTCATCACCCCGACCGCCGCCCACGAGCGGCGGTCGAGCTTGATGCCGAACATCCACGAGATGAGGACCATCGTGAACGGCAGCTCGATGACGAGGGTCGGCTGGACGAGCGCCAGCGCCCCGAAGGCCAGCGCGGCGGCCTGGAAGGCGAACCCCGCGATCAGCGCGCCGATTCCGGCCAGCCAGACCGGCTGACGGATAAGCGCGAGGAACAGCGACAGCCGGAACGCCTTCTGCGCGGGCACCGTGCGCGCCGCGCGACGCTGGAGCACGGAGGCGAACGCATTGCTCGCGGCGGCGCAGAGCGCCAGGATGACCGGCAACATCACCGCTCCCCGGCCTGCCGCTGGAGTGCGCCGTTCTCCCGCTTGGCCAGGAAGGGAGACCGCCCGAGCAGCAGGATGCCGGTCACCATCGCCGTCAGACCGGCGACCTCGGCCGCCAGCGCACCCGGAGCGACATGCAGACGCTCCGCGAAGATCACGATGCCGAGCAGGATGCCGATCACCGGCTCGGTGGCGGTGGTGGCCGGCAGCGAGACCCGCAGCGGCGCGGCGTCGAACGCGCTCTGGTTGAGCAGAAGCCCCACGATGGCCACGCACGGCACGATGTACGGCTGCCAGGTCTGCGCGACCGCGCCCACGCCGTTGTCCAGGGTGATCAACGTGCTGTGCGTCAGGACGTCCTGCATCCCGTACAACACGCCCGCCGCGGCGGCCAGGAGCATGGCCTTGACCTGGAGGGACACCCGGAGCGCGATCACCACGAGGACGGCCGTGAGCCCGACCGCCAGGAGCATCGCGAGCCAGCGTGGTGAGCCCGGATCGGGGAGGTCGTGCCCCCGCGCCTGACGCGGCTCCCCGAAGGCCAGGAAGAGTGCCACGCCGCCGCTCACCAGCACCGCGCCGAGCCATTCGACCCAGGAGAAGTGCTGCTGGTAGATCATGTGCGCCGCGACCAGGGCGAACAACAGGCTCGTCGCCAGGAGCGGCTCGACCGCCGCGACGCTCGCCTGCCCGAGCGCGATCGCGCTGAGGATCTGCCCGCAGAACATCAGGCCGATGCCCGCCAGCCACAGGGGCATGTGGATGAGGTCCAGGAGCAGGCGCGGGTGCAGTATCTGGCTCAGGGGCTCGCGGTACGCGGCGTGCTGCTGGGCGACGAAGCCCAGGCCCAGCAGACAGGCCGCGGCCAGGGAAAGCCCGATGACCATGCGCGGCTCCCCCCTCGACGGCCCCGTGAAGACCCATCTGACCTGGTCAGATTATGCGATCCCCGGGCCCCGGCAGCGCCATGGTCGGCCCGGCCCGTCGTCCTCTCCCGGCGAGGGGCCGCAGGGCGGCTCCGTCCCCATGGCGTGGACGACGGCCTTTCCTCGCCGGCCTCGCCTGCGAGCGGCACCGCTCCACGTGCCGGATTCCGCCACGCCGCATGCGGCGAAATCCTGTGATTGTTACCGTCGTTTTCGACGGAGTCTCTGCGAGGAGCGGCCCATGCCATCTGACGGAGCGCAGACCCGCCGCAGGCGGAAACGTCCGTGGTCGGCCGGGAGCATGATGGCCGGCCTGGACGAGGACGCTCAGATGAAGCTGCTCGGGCTGGCGACCTGGCGTTATCAGCCCCCGGGCGACGTGCTGATCCGCCAGGGCGAAACCGATCCGAAGTACGTCTACCTGCTCCAGGAACCGCGCAGGGGCATTTGCGCCAAGGTCACGGTCCGCCTCGACGACGCACACACCATCAATGGCAGGGGCGGCAGGCCCGAGGCTCTGCTTGGGATCATGGTGAGCGGCGACCTCATCGGGGAGATGGCCGTGCTCCGGCGGGCGACGAGATCCGCGACCGTGACCCTGTGCGCGCGCACTCTGGTCTACCGGATTCCCTCGGACGCGTTCCTGGCACTGCTCGGCACGCTTCCTTCGCTCGCGTCCGCGCTCGCGGCCACCATCGCCGACCGCCTGGAGTGGGCCGACCGGCGCCGGTTGGACATGATCGGATACGACGTCCCCTTCCGCCTGGCGCGGGTGCTCGTGGACCTCGCCGACCGCCACGGCCACGTCGTGCCCGAGGGCAGGGACGTCGGGGTGTCCCTGGCCCAGCACGAACTGGGACGGCTGGTCGGCGCGGGCGAGGCCGCCGTCGGCAAGGCGATGCGCGAGTTCAAGGACGCCGGTCTGATCATCACGCGTTACCGCCGGGTGATTCTCACGGATGCCGAGAGGCTCCGCGGCTATCCAGGACGTGCGTCCTGAGGATAGATCCTCACATAAGCGGATAAGGTTCCCTGTTTCTAGGCCCAGATCCCCTATTACTGTGGCATTTCCAAGCAGATCTTGCCTAGCTCCCGCAAACGAACGGCGTCGCGCCGCTAGCTTGTCAGTGGCCGAAAGTCGGGCAAGAGAGGCGGGAAGCTCTATGGGCAACGACAAACACACCCGCAAGCTGCTTGTTTCCAGCGATACGGCGGACTACGGCAGTAGATCCGACAAAATACGCGAAGAACTGCAAGTTGGGTTCATCGCGACACATGACCGTGCGGCCGCAGCGACCGGCCTGCACCGGGATGGATGGGAGAGGCACCCGGCCGGAGACGGAGAACTGGTCGTCCTCCCGCCCACCGAGCCGGAGTCCGCGGTCGTCGACGGCTACGTACGGCGCCTCGCTGCCGAGCTGGGCGAGCGCAACGCCGGCCTCCCCGTCGACGAGAAGCTGCGCCTGCGGGTGGCAGTGCATTTCGGCGTCGTGTACCCGGCCCCCAACGGGCTCGGCGGTCACGCCGTCGTACAGGTGAGCCGACTCCTCGACTGGAAGCCGCTGAAGCGGGCGCTGAAGGAGGCCCCGGAGATGAACCTCGTGCTCATCGTCTCCAACCGGGTCTTCGACGAGACGATCCGCCAGGGCCACACCTCACACGAGATCGACACATTCCTCCGCGTGGCCGTCCATGAGAAGGAGTTCCAGGGCGAGGCCTGGGTCTGGTCGCCGGATGTCGACGTGCGCCGGCTGGCCGCCCTCACGGATCCCAAGGCGGGCGAGGAGGCCGGGGAGAAGACGGCCCCCTCCGTCGCTCAAAACGCGTCTGTGATCAACAACTTCAACGAGCGGATACGGCTGAACAAGGCCAACTTCGGCGTGATCAATTAACACGAAGAATAAGCGGGAACACGGGTGACACGGGAAAACGATCAGCCTTACGCGGCGAGTAGGCCGGCCCCTCAAGTGGCCACCGATCCGCCTCCCGCCGACCGCCGCGACGGCCAGGAGGGGAACGAAGAGGCGTCCCCCGGCGATGGCACGCCGGAGCGACCGCCGTCCGGGGACGACACGGACGACACGGACGACGCACTCGACGAGGGACGCCTCGACCAGAACGCGACCGTGATCAACAACTTCTGGGCCAAGGCACACCTGTCCGACGCGAACCTGGGAGCCGGGGGACGGCGCTCGTCCCGCGCCGCCGTGGGCCGCCTGCCCGCCGAGGAGATCGAGGTCGCGCTCCGCCGCTTCATGGCCCCCGCGATGTTCGCCAAGGCGGTGGACATCCTGCGTACGCGTCACGTCGTGGTGCTGTGCGGAGCCGAGGAGAGCGGGCGGTGGACGGGAGCCATCGCCGCGCTCGCCCAGATGAATCTCAAGGGCGACGGGGTGTGGATGTACTCCCCGGCCACCCCGCTGAACGACCTGCTCACCAAGCCGCCGTTCCGCCCGGGCCGGGGGTACATGCTCCACGACTGGATCGAGGCCGGCCTGGGCAGCGCGGTCAGCCGCTTCGAGCTCGCGAACCTTACACGGAAGGTCGCCGAGATCAGCGCCTACCTGGTGGTGACGGTTCGCCGGGACGCGCAGCGCAGGCCGTTCGACGAAATCGAGGTGGCCTGGGACAGACCGGATCCGGGCCTGCTGTTCGACTCCTACCTCAAGGGCATCGACTTTCCGGACGCGGAGTGTGACGACCTACGCCGGTTGCGGGCGCGCGCTGTGGAGGCGGCGACCCCCGGCCGTGTCACCAGACTCGCCGAGCAGGTGATACGGCGAGAGCGCTCACCGTCACAACTGCTCGCCGAGGTCGAGGACGAGGTCGTCGCCCGATGGTTCGCCGGCTCGATCCAGAGAACGGACGTCCTGGTCGTCTGCGTGGTCGCGTTCGCGCACGGCGCCCCCGAGCGTGTCTTCGAACGGCTCCTGGCGCGGCTCGTGTCCGTGCGGGACCAGTTCGCGGCGGTCCAGGGGCTGGACGTGCGCAGAGAGGACGCCCAGACGCTGCCACGCACGAGAGCGTCATGGAGCAGAGAGCATCCGCTGATCACGGTCGAGGCGGAAGGCGGCGCCGGATTCGCCGGTGAGCGCCGGGTGGTGTTCCGCAGCGAGCAGTACCGCGAGCAGGTCGTCAAGGCGCTGGCGGAGCAGTACGGCTACGAGCTCTGGGAACCGCTCCGCGAGTGGATCAGGTCGCTGGCCGACGACAACATCGACGTGCAGTTCCAGGCCGCCGTCGGCGTCGCTCTGCTCGCCCGGGTCGCCCCCCAGGAGGTCATGGAGTCCTTCCTGGACCCCTGGGCCGCCGGCCTGATGCACGAGCGGCTGGCCGCCGCCAACGTGCTGGCACTCATGTGCGCCGACGACGAATCCGCGCCGATGGTCCTCAACCTCGTGCTCATCTGGGCGGACAACGCCGGGCAGGAGCGCGCCATGACGGCCGCGCTGGCCCTCGCGACCGGTGTCTGGATCCGCTACCCGACCGACGCCCTCAACTGGCTGTGGTACCTCGCGCTCCGCGGCCAGCGGGTGCGGGCGGTGGCACGGCTCTGCCTCGTCCTGCTGTTCCGCCAGGCGGCAGGACAGGGCGAGGCCCTCACGGTCGTTCGCCTCCTTGTCGGCCTCGTGGACGAGGAAATGACCGGGCGTGGCGGGACGCGGCGGACCCGTACCGCGCTGGACGCCGTTGTGGACCTGCTGTCCGCGGAATCCCTGGAGGCCGACGACCCGCTGCCGGCCCATCTGCTCATCACGTCCAAGGAGGTCGCGGGCCCGCTGGGCACGTTGTGGGCCCGGGCGTTCGCGAGTAACGCCCACCGCGCGCCCGCCGTGCACGCCCTGCGCCGCACCCTGCAGGCCCTCGACGGGCGGGAGGGGGCCGTTCCCCTGGCGGCCGCACTCGGCGCGTCCGTCTGGTCCGCGCTCCCGCCCGAGTGGGTGTCGATCGTGGAGCGGGACCTGCGGCGGGGCCTCACCGGCAGCGGCGAGGACGCCCGGCTGACCCGCGATCTCGTCAACGCGCTGCTCGCCTCCGTGAGGAGACCTGGCCGCCACGCACTCGGGCTCAGGCCCGGCCATGCCGTCTAGCGGGTCCGGGGGAGGACCCGCCCGTCCGTACATCCGCACACAGGAGAACACCCATGATGTCCACCGGATATCCGATCGTCGAGGAGCGCTCTCTGCCCGCCGTCCCCCGCAAATGGTTGCGCCCGGGGCGTCGCGATCCCGCCGACCTGCCCGAGCAGCGGCCGGGGACCGTCCTGGTCTTCGAAGTCAACGGCGGCTACCAGGCTTTCACCGAACGCCGGCACCTGCGCGGGTCCGAGGACGCGGTCGTCTGCGCGGTGGCCGTCAGCGT
This sequence comes from Sphaerisporangium sp. NPDC051011, assembly GCF_040653595.1. Lineage (NCBI taxonomy): Bacteria > Bacillati > Actinomycetota > Actinomycetes > Streptosporangiales > Streptosporangiaceae > Sphaerisporangium > Sphaerisporangium sp. NPDC051011. The sequence goes on from NZ_JBFAGG010000010.1 coordinate 51,855, forward strand.
GGTCGAGGTCCGGAGCCGTTTCGTCACGGCCACCGTGACGATCCCCTCGTGCGACCTCGCCCACGAGTTCCCGGTACAGGCGACCTTCCGCTGTATCGTGACCGAGCCGCAGACCGTGGTGGCCGACGGCCTGCGCGATGTGGCCGCCGTGCTGACGCATCATCTCCGCGATGACCTCAAACTGCAAAAGATGGGGATGGACTCGAAGATCGAACAGATCCACCTGCTCCGCCCCCAGGTGATCGCCCGTGTCAAGGCATACCTGGAGTTCTTCCCGCCCCGCATCGACGGGATGTCGGTCCTATTGTCGGGCGTCGACGTGCTGCTGCCCTCCGACGTGCGTGCCCACGCGAGGGGCGTGAAGGGGATCCTGCGAAGCGAGGAGCTCCTGGAACTGCGCGGCGCGGTCGAGGACAAGGACGTCACCCGGCTGGAGCGGATACTCCGGCGCGGGACCGCCGCAGGACTTGCCCTCGGGGTCAGCCGCAGAGAGATCTCGGTCGGGAGTTCCGTGTCGATGCAGGCCACGGCGGAGGCCGAGCGCAACAGGAACATCGTCGAGTGGCTCCAGCAGCTCCCCGAGGGGGCACTGGACTTTCTCCCCATCGACACCCACGTGCTCATCCAGACCCTCCAGCGGTCGTACACGGGCATCGACGCGTCACCGCCCGCCGATCCCCCACGCCTCGACGCCGGGGACCGGCGTGAGCTCGGAGGCCACGAGGGCCCACGCCCGCTCGGCCTGGAGGAGTGGGATGACTGACAGGCCGCCCGAGGAGGGGGCCGTGCCGCGGCGTCCCGGCGGGCTCGGACGGCGCCTGCGGGTCCTGGCGGGCGTCAACGAGACCATCCTCGACCGGGTGCCGCTGGAGCGCACTCTCTACACGGGGCTCGGTGGCGTGGTCCTGGGCACGGCGGCGGTCGCTGCGGTGTCGATGTGGTTCTTCCTCGGCCAGATGCTCGACGGGTACTCGATCGCGGCCATCGTCCCCGTGCTGATCTGGGCCCTGATCGTCCTGAACCTCGACCGCTGGCTCATCTCCAAGTCGAGCGGCATGTGGCAGCGCAGGGTGGTGATGTTGATCCCCCGCCTGCTCCTCGCGGTGGTGCTCGGGTTCATCATCGCCGAGCCGATGGTGCTGAGGGCGTTCGAGACGGCGGTAGAGCAGCATGTCGTGGACGAGCGGGTCGAGGCGCGGCGCGCCCTGCGCGCCAAGTTGGTCGAGTGCAACCCCCTGCCTCCGGCCACGCCGTCGCGGAGCGACTGCGGGCAGGGTGGCCTGCTGCTCGCCTCCACGAGCGAAGAGAAGGTCCGCGAGCTGAGAGAGGCCGAGCGCGACGCCGCCGCGAGGGAGAAAGCACTGGCCGCGCAGACCCGAGAGCATCGCCGCCTGCGGGAACTGGCCCGCAAGGAGTGCGCGGGCGACGAGGGCGCGGGACTGAGCGGCAAGGAGGGCAAGGGCCCCCGCTGCTACCGTCTCTACGACGAGGCCGACGCGTACGCCGCGGACAACCGCCTCGTCCAGCGCAGCCGCGAGCTCGACATGCTGAAGAAGCGGAACGAAGTGATCCGCGAGGAGCTCGCCGGTACGCAGGGCGATGTGCGACGGCGGATCGACGCGGCGATCGACAAGAGAGAGGCCGAGCTGCCCGCGCCCGGCGCCCCGATCGGCTTTCTGGAGCGGGCGAGGGCTCTCGACGAGATGACCGCGCAGAACGGCTTCCTGCTCGGCATCACCTGGCTCCTGCGGCTGCTCCTCATCATGATCGATTGCATGCCCGTGCTCGTCAAGCTGCTGGGCGGCACGAACGTCTACGACCGCCTCGTGGAGTTGGAGAACGGCAGCCGCGAGCGGGTGTACGCCGAGATCGTGCGCACGCGGGAGCACGCGGAGGTCGAAGCCCAGCGGCTGGAACGGGAGCGCACCACGGAGCGGCTGCGCAGGCAGCGCCAGAGCATCGACATGGACCGGCGGCAGGACACGGCGTGGGCCCGGTCCCGGATCGAAGACATGATCAAGGACCGGGCGGCCGACCTACTGGGCGAATCGGCCCGGACCAAGCAGGCGAGCAACGGCTCGTTCCATCTCTTCGAGACGTGAGCACATGATCATGGCCCTCCTGGATGCGAGGGCCGTGATCGCACCGCGACAGGAACGCGGCTCATACAATGCCCTGCGTGTCCGACTTGCGGTTGGTTCGATGGGGCGGCGCGGAGGCGCGGACGCGTCTGACGGCTGCCGTGGTGGTGGCGGGCACGGTGGTGGCGGGGCTCGGGGTGCGGGCGCTCGCCGGAGGTGATTTCGCCAAGTACGCCGGGGACGCGCTCTACACCGTGCTGGTGTACGGGCTGGTCGTCCTGGCCGCGCCCCGGGTGAGGCCCGTGACCGCGGCGGGGATCGCGCTGGCCGTGAGCTGGATCGTCGAGTTCGCGCAGCTCAGCGGGGTGCCGGCGGAGCTGTCCCGGCACAGCGCGCTCGCGCGGCTCGTCCTCGGGTCGACCTTCAACGCGCCGGACCTGTTCTGGTACGCGGCCGGCGCGGGGACCGCACTGCTGGTCCACGCGGCCGGGCGCGCCTGGAGGAATGGTTCACGTGAAACCATGGGTGATGCCGGACGGTGACGTTCGGTGATGTGGGCGGCGGGACGTCGAACGAGGCCCGATCCGCGGTGACCTCCGCCGCCCTGCCGCGCGAGGCCGGCCGACGCGCGTCCCGGGCTGTGCGGAATTCCGCGTGCCGTCGCCCGGGCCGCGCGAGTCGAACCGCCGGGGCCCTGGATACGTTCTGAGGTCATGAGAAGTCGAGTGACGGCCGTCCTGCTGCTCGCTGCGGGGTTCCTCGTCACGGCCCCGAGCGCGGCGTGCGCGTGCAGTTGCGCTTCCCAGCCGCCCGCCGACCAGATGAAGCGGTCGGCGGCCGTCTTCACCGGCACGGTCGTGGCCTCGCGCCAGGCCGAGGGCGGCGACCCGCTCGGTCCGCGCCCCCCGATCGTCTACACCTTCCGCGCCGACCAGGTCTACAAGAGCGACCCGGTCGTCCAGTTCGAGGTGACCTCCAACGCCGACACCCCCGCGTGCGGGTACCAGTTCACGACCGGCGGCCGGTACCTCGTGTTCGCCTCCTCCGAGCCGACGGGCCTGGTGCCGCCCGTCCCCGGAGTACCGCTGCACACGGGCCAGTGTTCGGGAAACCGGCAGGTCGGCACCGGGACGGACCCGCTGCGTCCCGGCGACCCCGTGGTGTCCGGGGACCAGGTCGATGCCGCGTTGATCACCGCCCTGGGCACGCCGAAGCGTCCCTCGGGAACGGCTCCGGTGGGCTCCGCCACGCCTCAGGCGTCCCCGGTCGTGTCCGGGGGCGAGGACGGGGGCGAGGACGGGCCCATCAAGATCTGGTACGCCGCCGGAGGATTCGCGGCCGGGTTCGTCCTCTTCGCGGGCCTGCGACTGTTCGGACGCCGCCGGGCGACGCGGCCGGGTCCGAATGCGGGCTGGGCCTCCCCGCCGGATTCGTGACCGGGCGCCAGGTCGCATAGCTTGGGTGTATGGGCCGTGGTCCTTACAAACTGCGCCCACGGTCGATCCGGGGGCGCGTGACGCTCCTGACCGTCCTGATCACCGCTATGATCCTCGTCCCGATGGCGCTGGTGCTCAACGCCTCCATCCAACGCGTGCTGGCCAACGCGATCTGGCACGACACCCGGGCCGAGGCCATGGCGGTCGCCGTGACGATACGTACGGGACACCTGCATAGCAAGATCACCTCGGTCGTGCCCGGCATCGACATGGTGCAGGTGCTCGACCCCCAGAGGCATGTGATCGCCTCCTCCGCCGGGGCCTGGGGACACCCCCCGATGAGCACCGTCTGGCCCACCGCGGACGACCCCCTGAACGACGTGCAGACCTGTCTCAACCCGGAGCCGGGATGCCTGCACCTCACCGCGCTGAGGGTCGGCCCCGAGGTGGACTCGCCGGTCGTCTACGCCGGGCGCATCGGCGGCATGCTGTCCACCGGCGTCGTCAACACGGCGGTGGCCGCCCAGACCGTCGCGCTGATCGCGCTGGTCGGCTGGACGACCTGGCAGGTCACCGGCCACACGCTGCGGCCGGTCGACGCGATCAGGGCGCAACTGGCCGACATCACCTTCAAGGATCTGAGCGGCCGGGTCCGCGAACCGCCCGGCGACGACGAGGTCGCCCGGCTCGCCCGTACGGTCAACGGCACGCTGACGCGCCTGGAGAACGCCGTCGAGGTACGGCGGCGGTTCGTCACCGACGCCTCCCATGAGCTGCGCACGCCGATCGCCGGGCTGCGCCTCCAGTTGGAGGAGGCCCGGATGCACCCCGAGGACACCGAGCTGGAGGATCTGATCGGCCGCGCGCTCGGCGACGTCGACCGGCTTCAGGCGATCGTCACCGACCTGCTTTATCTCACCGGCGCGGAAGACGCTTCACCGGACACCCGCCAGCGGGTGGACCTCCCCGGCGCGGTGCGCTCGGAGCTGCGCGGCCGGGCGGACCGGCTGCCCACACGGCTCGTGCTGTCGGACGGGGTCGCGGTCCTGGCCGACCCGCCGCAGCTCGCGCGCGTGCTGTCCAACCTGCTCGACAACGCGCAGCGGCACGCCAGGAACGAGGTCGAGGTCGAGGTGCGCAGGGAAGAAAAGCAGGCGCTGCTGACGGTGAGCGACGACGGCGCGGGGATTCCGGAGGCGGACCGGCTGCGGGTGTTCGAGCGGTTCACCCGGCTGGACGAGGCCCGCAGCCGCGACCACGGCGGCACCGGGCTGGGCCTGGCGATCGTGGAGAACGTGGTGCGCGCGCACGGGGGGACCATCCGCGTGGAGCGGTCGGAGGCCGGGGGCGCGCGCTTCGAGGTGCGGCTGCCGCTCGCCGGGGAGCCCGTGAAGCCGGCCGCCACAGTGCCGCGAAACGGCAGAAATTGATCGAGGAGTTACCGGACAACCAGAGCCGTGAGAGCCGGGCTGCCAGCTGACTCGCATGGCCGGGCGACATCGGCCGCAGGGCGGGTTCAGCGCACCCGCACCGAGTGGGAGTGGTCTTCTCTTACGCCAGGAGTTTCCCTGTGTCGATCTTCAAGTCCCAGGGGTCCGGAAGCATCAGGCACTCCCCCAGCGTCACGGGCATCTGCTCGGCATAGCCGCTGGGACTGGGGCGGCTCATCAGCCGCGCGCATCCTTGAAGGGTGTCGATCACCAAGTAGAGCGGCACGCTGGCCAGCGCGCACTTGCGCGGTTTCACCATCCACTCGGCTCTCCCTTTCCGATGCTGGCTGCCGGCCTAGCCGACCAGCGTTCGGCGACGGGCGACGAACTCGACGACCAACCGAATCAAGCACGCGGGTTACAAGAAGGGGAGACTCGACATGGGCCTGTTCGGTCCCAACAGCCGGAGGGGCCTCTGGCGGAGCCTGTCGCAGATGTCATCGACGACGCGAGGCGGGATCTCCACGACGGACACCTCCGCGCATGACCACCCGTGACAGCGACCGGCACCTCCAGGCCGTCTTCGCCCGCCTGACCCGCGACAACCCCGGCCTGGCCGAGTTGGATCGGCGGCTAATGGACACCTTCGAACGGCTCATGCTCGGCCGCCCGGAGCTCACGGACGGCACCGTGTCGGTCAGCAACGTCTGCACAGAGGCCGGGGTGTCCCGCGCCTCCTACTACCGCTCGCCGGTCGCTGCCGCGGTCAAGCAGATCTTGGCGGCACCCGCCATCGCGCGGCCCGAGATTGAGGAGCTCAAGGCGGAGATCACCCGCCTGTGGAAGGACGATCACCGGCTGCGCTCGGAGAAGGCCGACGAGACCCGGGAGCTGACCGGCACGGTGAGCACCTACGCGGACCACATCCAGGTCCTCACCTTGCGCAACGCCGAACTGGAGGAGGAAAGGATACTTCGCACGCGGCTGGAACGCGCCGCCGACAACGTCACCCCTCTGAACAGCCCGTTGAGGTCTCTGCGTGTCGACGGCGTCGTCCCGCCGTCGGACTAGCCGGACTTGTTGGCCACCAACTGGTTCAACCCGCCGGCGACCGTGAGACCCCCGGTGATTGCGGCTCCCAGGCCGACCACACCGCCGATGGCCGTCGCCAACACCGGACCGGCGCTCTTCGCCAAGATCGCAGCGGTGAGCCCGGCACCCAGCCCGATGATCAGTGCCGCCATGATCGATAGCGCGACGATCATGAGGGCGCGCGTGGTGAAGAGCGCGGCGTTTGCCTCGGTGAGCTCCTCGGGCCGTTCTGCAGGGGGTCGTACTCTAGACATGCGGTGATCCTTCACTCGGGTTCCTTCACGTGACCAAGGTGATGAGGCGCCGCACGGAGCGGGTCCCGGCTTGCACCCGGGACCACTCCCTCATGCCGCACATGTCCGGCGGTGCCTCGCTGTCCATGATTCGGGTGGGACACCGCGGTGGCGAGTAGACTGGCGGCACGCCTTGACCCGCCAGGGCGAAGGATTCGTAAATGGATAATCGGTTTTCAGGCGGGTTAAGACGTTAAGGACAGAAGGTCATGATCGAGTTTTCTGATTCTTTGTGGATCTTCGCGCTGCCTGACAAGGAGCGGGAGCGGCTCGTCCGCCGTCGCGGACGGCTGGATGTGACCGAGCCGTTCATCGACGGTGCGGTGGCCAAGCTGGGGGCTCTGGGACGTGGATGGCCCAAGAGGGTGCGCGTGCGGTCCCGATTCGTTTACCAGTCGCAGCCCGCTCCGGAGGATGCGTCGGATCGCAGTCTGCCGCAGCGGCGGCATCGCCCCCCGGCGGCCCGGGTGTTCAGCCCGAGGGGTATCGCCCTTCGCTTCTATCTGATCGCGCTCTGCGCGGCCCAGATGCGGGCTAGGGCCGGTGAACGGCCCAGCAACGACCTCCCCCTGATGGCCGGAGGCGACGAGACGGGCTGGATCGACCTGATCGCCGCGCCGGTCAAGGCGCAACGGGCGGGCCAATTCAGCGCCAGCCGATCGAGCAAGAAGCAGCGGCAGGTGATCACGGCTCTCCAAAGCCTCTCCAACGCCGAGGTGCAGCTGGTCCGCCTGCCCAACGAGGAAAAGAACTCCGGCAAGTACGAAGCCTTCCAGCTCTGCGACGAAGGGGGCGTCCGGGCCGACGGCGATGTCCCTGACTATCTCGTGCCCAAGACAACCGATGTCACCTTCGACCTGCCCGTCGGCCTGTTCAGGAACGGCTGGATCCACCTGCTAGAGGACACCGAACTCGCGTTCCTGATGATGGTCGCCCACGCCTCCCCGCCACTCGGCACGGGCAAGTCAGTCAAGATCCCAAGCGGGTGCCGGCTCCTCCACTACGGCATCGGGCGAGACGCCTACGAAGCGCACAAGACACTCCAACTCTTCGGCCTGCTAGAGGTTCAGGCCGACGAGAACCGCCACTACGACGGCAAGGTGAAGAACTACGGCGAGGGCGTTCAAGCCCGGCTCCATGCACTCCGCCTCCTGCCCGACGGGTTCGACGAACCCGCGGCAGCCAGGATCAAGAAGATCATCTAAGCCCCCGGAGGCACAAACGTCACTCCTCGCCTGAAGGCCATCCGACCGTCCATCCAGGCAGAGACACTCGGGCCTGATGTGATCCGTCTTCGCCTGAGACACTCTCGGACTGAGACAGCTTCGTTGTCGCTTTCGCCGTCGCGGCCCGCGCGAGCAGCGGTAGTCAGGGCATCGGCGAGGGCTTGCAGGTCCTCCTCGTGCGCGCCGGCGAGGTCCTGCAGCTCGTCATAGGGAATTGTGTCGCAGGACGCGTTCAGAGGTGAGCACCACCAGGCGGTCAGGAAATCCCGCCCTCGCGGACGGTGGCAACCACAGAAGTGGGGAGTGACGCGCGGATTCACGCCGACCACGGCCGCGAGTATCCCTGAGCGGCCGCTCGGTAGTGGCCTGCACACCCGGCGGTGAACGTCTGCGTCGGCGGGGGTGGAGGAGCAGCCAGACCGGTGCATTTGCAGGCCGTGCACGGCCCTGGCCATGAGGCAAACCTCGTCTTGAGGTCGGGCCTGACCTGGGCGCCTAGAGGAGTTTCCCGCGGAACCTCTGTGCGGGGAAGGCCGGGGCCGCGCTGCGCGCGGTCGCCCTTTGGGCGAGCCTTCCCCGCTCCGAGAACCCGCGGGTTTCCGATAGCGGCGCCCAGCTCGGGCCGGCCTCGGAAAGCGCGACCGGCCCGGACCAAGGACGGGGCACCCCTGACACACATCTCACCCGTGGATGAAAGGTCTCGCCATGCGTCACATCTCGATCATTTTGGACCGGTCGTTTTCCATGGCTGCTGTCCCCGAAGCGACCGAGGAAGGGCTGCGCGCCTTCATCGCCGAGCAACGCGAGGCGCCTGCAGACACCGTGATCAGCCTCTACCAGTTCGACGATCAGTACGCCGGTAAAGCCCGCATAGCGCGTACCGGCCCGCCCGGCCCCTGGAAACGGCGACGCCTGCCCTCGTCCTCGCCGGACAAGAGTCCTCGCCGGACAGGAGGGCAGGCGGTCTTCGACGGGTCTCAGCGACGCTTCGCCTTGGCCTTGGAGTTCTCCCGAAAGCCGGAGACGAGGCCGAAGGTCAGCAGCGCCGCGACGGCGAGCACCGTGGCGACGATAAGAGTCTTGATCATGTTCATGCTCCACGAATCAGTGACATAGCGTGTTCACAGGTGACTATTCGCATTGTCTCCTGCCGCGTCGCCGGTAAACGCGGGTTCCTCCACCGGTAGCGCGCCGGGCCGGGCCGCGATCGGCAGCGTGATCACCATGGTCAGCCCGCCGCCGGGCGTCTCCTCGGGGACGAGCGTGCCGCCCATCGCCTCCGCCAGGCCCCGTGACAGCGCGAGACCGAGCCCCACGCCGGTGTGGTTGTCGCGGTCGCCCATGCGCTGGAAGGGCATGAAGACCCGGTCGTGGTCCTCCGGCGGGATGCCCGGCCCCCGGTCGATGACCCGGATCTCCACGTACCCGCTGTGCCGGCTCGCCGTGACCAGCACCTTGTCCTCCGGTTCGCTGTGGCGGACGGCGTTGCTCATCACGTTGACGAGGATGCGCTCCAGCAGCGCCGGGTCGGCGTCCACCTCGGGCAGGCCGGGCGTGATGTCGCTCTCGACGCGGTCCCGGATCGGGCCGAGGTCGTCGATCGAGCGCGGGACGATCTCGTCCACGGCGGTCGGCTCGGGGGTGAGGCCGAGCACGCCCGCCTGGAGGCGACTCATGTCGAGCAGGTTGGCGACCAGGCGGTCGAGCTTGACGAGCGATTCGTCGGCGGTGGCGAGCAGTTCGCCGCGGTCCTCCTCGCTCCAGGTGATGTCGGTGCTGCGCAGGCTCTCGACGGCGGCCTTGGCCGAGGCCAGCGGGGTGCGCAGGTCGTGGCTGACGGCGGCGAGCAGGGCGGTGCGCATCTTGTCGGCCTCGGCCAGGGGTTTTGCCTGCTCGGCCTCGGCGCGCAGGCGTTCCTGGCGCAGCGCGATGGCGGCCTCGGCGGCGAAGGCCTCCAGGACCCGCCGGTCGGAGGCGTCCAGCAGCCGTCCTCGCACGGCCAGCACGAGGTCGTCGCCGATGGTCACGTCGGTGTCGGCGCCGGCCGGGGACGTGCAGGGCGCGGCGCCGGACATGGCGGCGATGCGCCAGGCCTCGGGCTCGGTGTGGTCGTCCGGGCTGGGCTCGCCGGTGCGTTCCAGCAGGGTCACCGAGGACAGGCCGAAGGTCTCGCGCAGCCGGGCCAGCAGGGACGGCAGCGCCGCCTCGCCGCGCAGCACGTGTCCGGCCAGGGTGGACAGCACCTCGGCGTCGGCGCCCGCGCGGGCGGCCTCCCGGGTCCTGCGCGCCGCCACGTCCACGACCGCGCTGACCATCACGGCCACCAGGACGTACACGCCGAGCGCCAGCAGGTTCTCCGGCTCGGAGATCGTGAACCGGCCGACCGGAGGCGTGAAGTAGAAGTTGAGCAGCAGGAACCCGGCCACGGCCGCGGTGACGGCGGGCCACATGCCGCCCACCAGGGCCACGCCGACCACCGTCAGCAGGAACAGCAGGATCTCGGTCGGCAGCGCCAGCTCGCCCCGGTACGGGAGCAGCGCCGCCGTGAGCACGGGCAGGATGAGCACGGCCATCGCCCACCCCGCGATCCGGCGGGTGCGGGTGAGCGGGGCCCGCGAGCGCCGCCGCCACGTCCCCTTGCTCACCTCCGGGTGGGTGACCATGTGGACGTCGATCGCGCCCGACAGGATGGTGGTGGTCACCCCGACGCCGCGCGAGAACAGCCCCGCGAACCGGCCGCGCCGCGAGGCCCCGAGGACGAGTTGGGTGGCGTTCACGCCGCGCGCGAAGTCGAGCAGCGCGTGCGGGACGTCCTCGCCGACGACCTGGTGGTAGGTGCCGCCGAGGCTCTCGACCAGCGTGCGCTGCCGCGACAGGTTCGCCGGGTCGGCGCCGCGCAGCCCATCCGAACGGGTGATGTGGACGGCCAGCAGGTCGGCGCCCTTGGTGCGGGCGGCGATCCTGGCCGCGCGCCGGACCAGCGTGTCGCCCTCCGGCCCGCCGGTCAGCGCCACGACCACCCGCTCGCGAGCCTCCCAGGTGCCCGAGATGCCGTGCGCGGCGCGGTAGAGGTCGAGCTGCTCGTCCACCTTGCCCGCCACCCACAGCAGCGCCAGCTCGCGCAGCGCGGTCAGGTTGCCGACGCGGAAGTAGTTCGACAGCGCCGCGTCGATCTTCTCCGGCGAGTAGATGTTGCCGTGGGCCATACGCCGGCGCAGCGCCTCCGGCGCCATGTCCACGATCTCCACCTGCCCGGCCCGGCGGACGACCTCGTCGGGGACGGTCTCGCGCTGCGGCACGCCGGTGATCTCGTGGACGACGTCGTTGAGCGACTCCAGGTGCTGGATGTTGACCGTCGAGATCACATCGATCCCCGCGTCCAGGATCTCCTCGATGTCCTGCCAGCGCTTGACGTTGCGCGAGCCGGGCACGTTGGTGTGCGCCAGCTCGTCGATCAGCGCCAGCTTGGGAGCCCGCGCGATGACGGCATCGGTGTCCAGCTCGGTGAAGGTCGTCCCCCGGTAGACCATGGTCTTGCGGGGGACGACCTCCAGGTCGTCCAGCAGGGCGGCGGTGCGGGGCCGCCCGTGGGTCTCCACGAACCCGGCCACCACGTCCGTCCCGCGCGCCAGGCGCCGGTGCCCCTCGCCGAGCATCGCGAACGTCTTGCCCACGCCAGGGGCGGCGCCCAGGTAGATCCGCAACCGGCCGCGGGCCGCGTTCATCGCCCTGTCCTTTCGCTAATGGTTTTACCTGTTCAGTGTCCTTACGGCGTGAGCCGGTCCAAGGCCAGGTTGAGTTCCAGGACGTTCACCGCCGGCTCGCCCATGAAACCGAGCGCGCGGCCGGTGGTGTTCCGCTTGATCAGCGTCATCACCTGGTCCCTGGTGAGGCCGCGTTCCTTGGCGACCCGGGCGGCCTGCAGGTCGGCGTAGGCGACCGAGATGTGCGGGTCCAGGCCGGAGCCGCCGGCGGTGACCGCGTCGGCGGGCACCACGGCCCGGCCCGTCCCCCGGATCGGGACGGTGCGCCCGGCCGCGTAGTCCTCCCCGGGTTTGCCGCATTCCACCTTCACCCCCTGGTAGGAGGCGACGAAGGGGGCGGCCGGGCAGGCCTGGTTGACGCTGACCGCCCGCGTGGGCGTCCCGACGGCGGGGAAGACCTTCAGCACCGCGCCCACCCCGTCGGGCGTGCAGTACGGCCGGGCGCCGCTGACGCCCTCCAACTCGCCCACGGCCTTGCTTCGAGAGCAGACCTGGGTGAGCAGGCTCTGCCGGCCGGTGTCCGGTTCGCCCTTGTCGTTCTTGGCGCCGGGAACCGGCAGGGTGTCCACGATGTCCTCCGGGCCCAGGTTGCTCGCCCCGGTGGAGGTGGGGTCGTACCCGGCGCCGGCCGCGGACGGACGGCTCTGGAAGTACTTCTTGACCGGATTGCCCTCCGTGTCGGTGAACAGCTGGCCGACGAGGGCGCTGCCGGTGTCCTTGCCGTCCTTCTGGACGATCGAGCCGTTGGCGTGGCCGTTGAACACGGCCTGGGCGATGCCGGTGACCAGCAGCGGGTAGATCGCTCCGGTGAGCAGGGTCAGAGCGAGCAGTGCGCGCAGCGCGGCGAGGTGCTGGCGGATCCAGCCAGGCAGGCGTTCCATTACGACATCCCCGGAAGAAGGTGGATGATCAGATCGATGGCCTTGATCCCGATGAACGGGACGATGATGCCGCCCAGCCCGTACAGGTACAGGTTGCGGCTGAGCAGCTTGGACGCGGTCGAGGGCCGGTAGCGGACGCCGCGCAGCGCCAGCGGGATCAGCGCCACGATGATGATCGCGTTGAAGACGACCGCCGACAGGATCGCCGACTGCGGGCTGGCCAGGCGCATCACGTTCAGCGCGTCCAGGCCCGGGTAGACGGCGGCGAACATCGCCGGGATGATCGCGAAGTACTTGGCGATGTCGTTGGCGATGGAGAACGTCGTCAGCGCGCCCCGGGTGATCAGCAACTGCTTGCCGATCTCCACGATCTCGATGAGCTTGGTCGGGTTGGAGTCCAGGTCGACCATGTTCCCGGCCTCCTTGGCGGCCGAGGTGCCGGTGTTCATCGCCACCCCCACATCCGCCTGCGCCAGCGCCGGGGCGTCGTTGGTGCCGTCCCCGGTCATCGCGACCAGCCGGCCGCCCGCCTGCTCACGGCGGATCAACGCCAGCTTGTCCTCCGGGGTGGCCTCGGCCAGGAAGTCGTCCACCCCCGCCTCCTCGGCGATGGCCCGCGCCGTCAGCGGATTGTCACCGGTGATCATCACCGTGCGGATGCCCATCCGGCGCATCTCGTCGAACCGCTCCCGCATGCCCTGCTTGACGACGTCCTTGAGGTGGATGACGCCCAGCACGCGGGCCTTGCCGTCCAGCACCTCGCCCACCACCAGCGGCGTGCCGCCCGAGGCCGAGATCCCGTCCACCAGATGCCCCACCTCGTCGGTGGGGTGGCCGCCGTAGTCGCGCACCCACTTCATCACCGCGGTCGCCGCGCCCTTGCGCACCTGCCTGCTCGCCAGGTTCACCCCTGACATGCGGGTCTGGGCGGTGAACGCGATCCACTCGGCGTGCGCCAGCTCACCCGGCTCGCGTTCCCGCAGACCGTAGGCCTGCTTGGCGAACACCACGATCGAACGCCCCTCCGGGGTCTCGTCCGCCAGGCTCGCGAGTTGCGCCGCGGCGGCCAGATCGTCCGCCGCGACACCCGCCGCCGGGGAGAAGTCCGACGCCTGCCGGTTGCCCAGGGTGATCGTGCCGGTCTTGTCCAGCAGCAGCGTGCCCACGTCCCCGGCCGCCTCGACCGCGCGGCCGCTCATCGCCAGCACGTTGCGCTGCACCAGCCGGTCCATCCCGGCGATGCCGATCGCCGACAGCAGCGCGCCGATGGTGGTGGGGATCAGGCAGACCAGCAGCGAGACCAGCACGATGCCGGTGACGCCGTCGGCGGTGAGGGCCACCGAGTCGGGGATGCCGGGGTTCTGCGCCTTAGAGAAGATCGCCAGCGGCTGCATGGTGGCCGTGGCCACCAGAAAGATGATCGTCAGCGCGGCCAGCAGGATGTTCAGCGCGATCTCGTTCGGCGTCTTCTGCCGGTTCGCGCCCTCCACCAGCGCGATCATCCGGTCGATGAAACTCTCCCCCGGCCTTTGGGTGATCTTGACGACGATCCGGTCCGACAGCACCCGGGTGCCGCCCGTCACCGCCGACCGGTCACCGCCGGACTCGCGGATCACCGGCGCCGACTCGCCCGTGATGGCCGACTCGTCCACGCTGGCGATGCCCTCGACCACGTCCCCGTCCCCGGGGATGATCCCGCCGGCCTCGACCACGACGATGTCGCCCTGCTTGAGCTCGGGGGCGCCCACGGACTCCTCGACGACCCTGGTCTTGCCGGGGCTCCAGCCGGTGAGCCGGCGGGCCATCGTGTCGCGCTTGGCCGCGCGCAGGGTGGCGGCCTGCGCCTTGCCCCGGCCCTCGGCCACCGCCTCGGCCAGGTTGGCGAACACCACCGTCAGCCACAGCCAGACGACGATCGCCCAGGCGAACACCGACGGTCCGACGATCGCCAGCGCGGTGGTGAACGCCGCGCCGATCTCGACGATGAACATGACCGGGTTACGCCACAGCGTGGCGGGGTTGAGCTTGCGCAGCGCGTCTGGCAGGGACCTGACCAACTGCTTGGGATCGAGCAGGCCACCTCCGACCTTGCCGTTCCTGTGCGGCACGGAGGGACGGCCCGGCGTGTGGACGATTGGGGTGGCCATTACCGGATTCCTTCTGCGAGCGGCCCGAGCGCCAGGGCGGGGAGGAAGGTCAGCGCGACCAGGATGACCGTCACACCGACGACCATCCCGACGAACTGCGGCCGATGCGTGGGCAGCGTGCCCGCCGACGCCGGCACGGGCGCCTGCCTGGCCAGCGAACCCGCCAGCCCGAGCACGAACACCATCGGCAGGAACCGCCCGAACGCCATGCACAGGCCCAGCGCGGTGTCGTACCAGGGGGTGTTGACGGTCAGGCCCGCGAACGCCGAGCCGTTGTTGTTCGAGGCGCTGGTGAAGGCGTACAGCACCTCCGACAGGCCGTGCGGGCCGCTGTTCAGCATGCTCGCGCGCTCGGCCGGCGAGCCCATCGCCAGGGCCGTGCCGATCAGCACCAGCACCGGCGTGGTCAGGAAGTACAGCGAGGCCAGCTTGATCTCGCGCGAACCGATCTTCTTGCCGAGATACTCCGGCGTGCGGCCGACCATCAGGCCCGCGACGAACACCGTGACCACCGCCAGCACCAGCATGCCGTACAGGCCCGCGCCCACCCCGCCGGGCGCGACCTCGCCCAGCATCATGTTCGCCATGGTGATCATGCCGCCCAGCGCGGTGAAGGAGTCGTGGAAGGAGTTCACCGCCCCGGTCGAGGTCAGCGTCGTGGCCGCCGCGAAGGTGCCGGAGTTCGGCACGCCGAAGCGGACCTCCTTGCCCTCCATCGCCGCCCCCACCGCCTGCGGGACGGTCCCATGGTGGGCGACCTCCAGCCCGGTCAGCACGGAGACACTGGCCAGCGCCAGAATGCCCATGATCGCCACGATGGCGTAGCCCTGCCGCTTGTCGCCCACCATCCGGCCGAACGTGCGCGGCAACGCGAACGGCAGCACCAGGATCGCGAAGATCTCGATCCAGTTCGTCCAGCTCGCCGCGTTTTCGAACGGATGGGCGGAGTTGGCGTTGTAGAAGCCACCGCCGTTGTTACCCAGCTCCTTGATGATCTCCTGGCTCGCCACCGGGCCGCCCGTGATGGCCTGCTTCGCCCCGGTCAGCGTGGTGATCGTGTGCGGCTCGGCGAAGTTCTGGATCAAGCCTCCTGCCACCAGCACGACCGCGCCGATGAACGCGATCGGCAGCAGGATGCGGACCGTGCCACGGATCAGGTCCACCCAGAAGTTGCCCAGCTCCTCGGTGTTCCTGCGGGCGAACCCGCGCACCAGCGCCATCGCCACCGACATGCCGACGGCCGCCGACACGAAGTTCTGCACCGCCAGGCCCGCCATCTGCACCAGGTGGCCCATGGTGGACTCACCCGAGTACGACTGCCAGTTGGTGTTGGTGACGAAACTGACCGCGGTGTTCCAGGCGACGTGATCGGTCACGCCCGGGAAACCGAGACTCAGGAACAGCTTGTCCTGCAGCCGCTGGAACGCGTACAAGAACAGGATCGACACAGCCGAGAACGCCAGCACCGAGCGGGCGTACACACTCCACCGCTGCTCGGCCTCCGGGTGGACACCGACCAGCCGGTAGAGCACACGCTCCACGGCCAGGTGCCGCGTCCCGGTGTACACGCGGTACATGTAGTCGCCCAGCGGCCGGTGCGTGACGGCCAGAGCGACGATCAGAGACCCGATGAACAGGATCCCCGCGCCGGTCGACGACATCAGAAGCGCTCCGGGAACAGCAGGGCAGCGACCATGAAGATCACGAGGCCGGCGGCGATCACCAGCCCCGCGGCGTTGACAGCGCTCACAGGCGCTCCACCGCCTTGACGACGAGCCCGAGGACCACGAAGATCGCGATCGTCAGGGCGACGAAGATGACGTCGGCCATCCCCACTCCTCGATTTCCGGACTTACAAGCACTTGGCTGTCCACCTCGGACAGCCTCAAAGCCAGGAAATAGCCGGATTCACGAGTTTTTGCTCCCCTTGACGCACTCCCTACGCCCACGTGCGAACTTTTGACACAATCTTTACGCCCAGACCTACACCCCTTCCCACCCGGCCTGACTCGACGCCCCAGACGACAGCAACGCGCAGGCCTCAGCCCCGCGCGCGCTCGTCGCTCGGCTAGTGCAGCGGGGTCAGCGCGGCCGAGGCCTCGTCGTGACCCATGCCGGTCGCCTCCAGCAGATCGACGGCGATGGATCGCATTTGCGCGATTATGACGTTCGCGGAGAAACCCAGGTTCCTGGGCCGCTCCCGACGGCTCGCGCCCGGCCCCCAGTTCGAGCTGGAGCAACAGCGCCGCCTCGGAGACCTCGCGCATCAGCTCGGCCAGCACGACCGGCGGGGTGCCGGCCTCCCCCAGCGCCGCGAGCGTGCGGCGGGCCAGCACCCGTGCGTTGCGCAGCGCCAGGTCCACCGGTACGGCGGCGGTCTCGTACCTGGCCAGTCTGGCCCGGTGATGCCGGCGCAGCGGCGAGATCCTTATGATCTCCTTGCTGTTCTCCAGGGCCGCCGCGAACTCCTCCACCACGGCCTGGGTCCTGCGTCCGCACTCCAGGGCCTCGGCGGCCACGTCCATGTCGCCCTTCTCGATCGCCTCCGCCGCCTGCTCGAGCAGAGTGGAGAAGGCGTCCAGCACACCGGACAGATGCCTGCCCGCGATGCTGAGCGGACTGGCTGGCAGCAGCGCGACCGCGGCGATGCCGACGACGCCGCCGACCAACGCGTCGGCCATCCGGTTCAGCCCGCCGGCGTCCACGCCCGGCACCAGCATGCTGACCAGCACGGCGGACGATCCGACCTGTGAGACGAACAGCTCGCCACTGTTGAGCAGCCCGGCGACGGTCATCGCCAGCGCGATCACGAGCGCCATCTGCCAGGGGCCCGAGCCGATCCAGGACACCAGCAGGTCGCCGATTCCCACGCCGAGACTGACGCCGACCACCAGCTCGACCACCCGGCGCAGCCGCTGCCCTAGCCCCACGCCCACACAGATCATCACGGAGATGGGCGCGAAGAGGGGGTGCTTGTGACCGAGCAGCTGGACGGCGACGACCCAGGCCAGCGCGGCGCCCACCGAACACTGCGCGACAGAGGGAAGCAGTAGGCCGAACGTACCCTGCCGTTTCCTGAGCTGAGCCCTGAGCCACCTTCGCACGCCTCTACGATGGCGGATCTTGGTGATATTAGCATCACATTTGCCCCGAATTCTTATGATTCGGGGCAATCCACAGCAAGCCAGGAGAAGATCACCACACGTCGGCCGCGCCACGGCCGAGAGCCGCCCTGGCTTCCTGCCCGATCTCCTCGATCAGGTCGTTCATACGCCCGATCACGCCGCCCAACAAGAAGTAGAAGCCGTGGATGGCCGCGGCCGCGGCCGGCATCGTCCTCCGTTCGGGCGCAGCGTCGGCGCAGACAGTCATCAAGACCTATCCGTACACCACCGAGGGTGCTCGGGCCTGCGAGATCGACCTCAAGCTGGCCCCCGCCGGGTACTACTGCACCACGATCAGCAACCCCAAGCGGTACGCTCTCGCGCACTGATCTGACGATCGCGAATGTCGCCTCCAGATATCCGGAGGCGACGTTCGCCGTTTCCTGCGCCGACGGCGCCCCGGTCAGTGCGGTAATGACGGTGCTCAGCAGGTAGCCGAGCAGGCGTGTAGTAGCGGTTGAGATAACAGCTCATCGAACCCGTCACCCCAGACAACCGGGTCGATCTCCATTACAGTAGGCGGCACGGCCACCGCCGATCGTATGGTTCGTACACACCCACATGATCACAGCGGTGGCCATCTCATGTCTGGGCCTCGATCAGACCGAGATCTCCAAGTGCGACTGGAGTACTAGGACCGCTCGTTAGAAGCGGAAGCCGAAGAGCCCGCCGTATGGCTGGTCGGTCAGGTGGGGCTCAATGATGTAAGGGTCCGCGACGAATCCGACTGAAATCGCCTTCTGTAGGTCGTCGGAATTCATGGTGACGATGTACTGCATACCCTCGGCCTCGGAGACTTCAGCCGCGAGTTGAAGGGCTCGGGCGACCTGCCGCTCATCCACACCGTCATAAAGATGGCTGTCATGGATGAGGAAATCGGGACCTCGTCCAGATCTGTGAGCGATGACCGAAGCGGTGAGATCGAAGCAGAAGATGACCATGTTATGGATCCCTCTGCTACCATCGTCTTCGATCTTCGGCTCGATCCGCATTCGCTGCTTGGTCGGGCTGAAGGCAAGATAGGGGTTCTTGCCATCCCCGTACAACCGTCGAGCATACCGATTGAAAAGCGCATTCGCTTCACGGGTGGCAGCATCCCGATCTTCGAGATCTACTATCATCTCCTGTTCCAGTTCCAACCGCTGCGCATCGATATCACGCCGACTCGCCTCTAATGCCTGCGCCGCCTGGAATCGGTGTCTGAGTGACTCCAGATGTGCTTGTTCGCGAGCTAGGGCAAATTGAAGGGAGGTAAGTGCGTCAAGCGCACCACCGGAATTCAGGGTCCGCAGCAGCACAGCTTGCCTTTCGCCCAGCTCCTGGCGCCTCCTGCCGCGCTCCGAGAGAAGTTCTCGGAGGCGAGCGACTTCTTCGCTTAGTTGCTTCTCGCGATTCCTCACCACGGTCTGGTGAAACGCGCGCACCTCGTCAAATCGCCGCCGCACTTCCCTGCCGAGAATCATATTCAACTGCTTGTAGGCTGCTTCCATGTAGCGATCATCAGGCTCAGCCACATCCTCCATCGCGCGCTCCAGGTCCTGGAGATTGCGACGCTCGATGGCTTCCGAAGCTCTAAGGGCCCTGATCTGCTGATCGATACGGTCGGCTTCACGGCGAATGTTCTCGTATTCGGGAACCACTTGAAAGTCGGCGATCTGCCGCTCGAGCTCGGTCAGACGCTGCTCTACAGCTCCGATCTCTCCCCGGAGCTCTGCGGAGCGACCAACAATCTTGCCCCAAACCGGGTCTTTGGCGGCTTCGACGAGCTTCTTCCTGGTCGACTCCTGATTCGAGAGAAGTCGATACCTCGCAGCCAGGCCGACATCAAGGCCGAACAGATGACAGAGATTGACCATCGCGTCATGGGGAGACTGTTGAGCGAAAGTTCTCGTAGGTTCTAGAAACCCACCGGAACCAACACGTCGAACCGTGAACGACATCAGCGTTCTTCCGCTTATTTCGGCGTTCTCGGCGGACGAGCCATACAGATCACGCTCGATCAGCCACTGCCACTCTTTCGGTGATATCTCGGCGGCCTGCTCAAAGAGGCTTTGCGGCGCCCTTCTGGTGACATCCGGATAAACCGATATCCTATTTGGGCGACCAGCGGCACGCGTGACCGTTAGCACCTCTCGCAGCCCGGGCCAATCCAACTCAAGCGTGAATACGTGACGACCAAGACTCTCGTTCGCCCAGAGAGACTTGTTGCCCCCCTGGGCACCAAAAAGAAAATGAATGAGTTCGATTACACTTGACTTGCCCGAGCCATTGCGACTATCAGTGTCGGTGGATATGTCTGTACGTTCCGCCACCAATATATTGAGGCCTGGGCCAAAATGTACCGATTGGAACCTCTCATCGTTGGACGTCAGGCTATGCAGCATCGTCACGTGCCCGGAAGATCAGTACATCTTGTTCTAGCTCAACCAAGCCCATGGCGTACAGCAGATCCAACGACAGGGCGAACCATGAGAACGTCAGCGGCGAGTGATGATTGTTACTTTCGCGCCATGCCAGGAGGCGTCGCCATGCCTGGCTGATGGTCACAGGCTGACGCTCGGTAGCGAGCACGACCTGAGCACCAACAGCGAGCAGGGCCCGCTGCGGCGCGACGCCCTTGGTAGGAACGATCACGTGGCCACCCCCAACTCAGTCGCAGGAACCCAGCCATCCGGCGGCACCTTGAAGATCTCACACTCCCCGAAAAAGTACATCAGGACGACGAGCGCATTGAGCTCCATAGGGGACACTTGCGAAGCGTTGCCGAGGATGTGGCGCTCAAGATGCCAAAGAATGTCATCAGCCACGTCGCTCGTCTCAGCTATCAACTCGTAGTGAGCGCGGAAGCCCGCCGCCACCTCGTCGCGCTCATTCGGGTCAAGCCGACCACGGTAGTACTCCTCTACATGGTTGACATACGGCAGGGCAAGACGCATGCGGTGCCGTACGTCCCAGGAGAACCCGTTGTAGTCCATCTTCGTCATGGGTGGCCTGGGGATTGGAGGCAAGTCTTCAAGCGGGCGACGGTACTTGGCCAAGTGATCCAAGAGTGGCACCAAATCGTCCAAGACGACGCTGACAGCAACCGGGGCTGCGGGGAAGGGGCCCAGGAAGTCCTCTACCTGCCATCTCTCCATCCTGCAGAACTGGGTGTAGAAGTGAGTCCGCCCGAAGTTCTCGAAGGATAACTGCGGATGGTCGTTGCGCGCGGTGGCCAGCAACGAAGCTAACTCTGGATGGATTCCTCGACGATCGTTATGGACGAAGACGAAGGTACCGAACTCGTCTCTGCGCTTCTTTAGTGCCTTAGCGAGATCACTTTCGAACTTGCCGGCGAGCTTGGCGGAAGCCACTGTCTGCGGCGCATAGCAGGCGTACAGCTTGCCGCCAGACAGTAGAAGACCGTCCGCTCCTTGATCTCCACGACGACCGGCGGTCCGCACGTTCAGGAAGCTTGGGTCCAAAGTACACATAACCCTGTGGAAGAACTCCTCGAAACCTTCCCCATGAAGCTCATCGAGCTTCGCATTGAGCATGAACCTGATCGACGCGCGCTCCCAGATCTCCACGCACTCCTCCACAGGTAATCACGCCACGCGTCTCCTTTAGGGCCTCATAGAGAGTACGCCTACATGGTGTGAGGCGATGCTCGATTATGTCCATTCACTCTCGGCGCCTACTACGTTTGGACCTGTATGCACCTTTGAGGGGAGAAAATCCTGTGGCCTCGATTTGCCCTACCGATCTGGCGTCATCGCTCGAACTGTCCCCAATCGCTAACTTTGGAATGGCCAGCGCACACTCGAGTCAGCAGCCGACAGAAAGGTCCTCTTTGAAAGAACCCGGGCGGCATGTACCGCTACGGGGTTCTTCTTGGATCGGATTTTCGCCGAAACCGATGGTGACCGCCTCGGCCCGGGCCAGGGAGCCGGCGAGGCACGCCTTGGGCTCCTTACCCTTCGCCAGGACCTTGACCACGATGTCCCGATCGGTGAGCACTCCCTTGAGCCTGTTGCCGGTTCCGCAGATCGGCGAGCAGCTGTCAGCGGCGCCTCAAGCCGGCGGCTGCTCCGCGGCGGTGCTCGTGGCTCGTGCGGATGTCGTGGCCGCGCGCACCAAGGCGGCGATGGCGGGGGAACGGGACTCCTTGGGCCAGGCGATGGCGAGGCGCGCCGACGGCGCGTCGGGCACCGGCCGGTAGGCGATGCCCGGCCGAGGGTAGTGGGACGCCACGGACGCGGGCAGCAGCGTGATCAGCTCGCCGAGTTCGACGCGCTTGAGGAGCTGGGTCAGGTCCTGGAGGCGGTGCTCGTGGGCGATCGTATCGAGGTACTTGTGGAAGGTCTCGGGACGGCCGGCCTCGACTCCCGGCAGGTCCAGCTCCCCGAGCGTGACCGCCGGCTGGGACGCCAGGGGATGCGCGGCGGGAAGCGCCACCACACAGGGGTCCACAGTGATCGTTTCGTGGTCCAGTCCGGTCGTGTCGAACGGCTCGTAAAGGAGGGCGGCATCGGCTTCGCCCCGGCGGACGAGCCGCGCCTGTTCGCGCCAGCCGCTGAGCCTGACGTGGACGGGCGGCGCCTTCGTGCTCGACGCGTACGAGGCGTACCTGGACAGGATGGCTTCCAGCAGCCCGGCGTCATTGTCCGTCTTGACGGTGAGCACCAACCGAGGGTCGGCAGTGCGTTGTGCTCGGCGTACGGCCGCCTCCAACGCGTCCAGAGCGACCCTCGCCCCTTTGAGGAGCACCTCGCCTGCCGGGGTCAGCGCGACCGTGTGGGTGGTGCGGTGGAAGAGGGAGACGCCTAGCTCCGCCTCCAGCTTGCGAATCGCCCGGGACAGGGGCGGCGTGGCGATGTGGAGCCGCTCGGCGGCGCGCGTGAAGTTGAGCTCCTCGGCCACCGCGACGAAGTAGCGCAGGAGGCGGGAGTCCACAGCGGAGGCGTCCATTACCTCCAGGGTAACGACTTCGACTGACCTGGTCATTCCGTTTCATCGGGGCGGGCCTGAGGATGAATCCCGACTTCCAGGTCTTGTGAAGCCCCGTTTCGACGGCCCAGGAAAGGTGATCGCGGCGTATCAGGCCTATTCTCCGCTGCCCTGGCACGTGCCCTCACCTCGCTCGGGCCGCCCACGAAACGCATCCGGCCGGACGCAGGCAGGGGGCGCCGCCCCTTCCTGGCCGCGTGTCGTTTCCTTCGCTCCGCTCACCACTGACTAGGAGAAACTGCGTGATCGTCATTACCGGAGCCACCGGCCTGCTGGGCCGGCAGATCGTCGAGCAACTGCTCACCCGCCACCCCGCCGATCACATCGGCGTCAGCGTCAGGGACCCGAACAAGGCGGATGACCTCGGGAAGCGGGGAGTCCGGGTACGTCAGGCGGACTACAGCGACCCCGCGAGCCTGGTGCATTCCTTCGAGGGCGCGACCCAGGTGCTGATCGTGTCGGCCAATTCCATCGGGGAGGAAGCCGTCCGCGGTCACCGCAACGCGATCGAGGCCGCCCGCGAGGCCGGGGCGCGACGCGTGCTCTACTCCAGCCACATGGGGGCCAACCCGTCGTCCCCCTTCCCACCGATGCCCGACCACGCCGCCACCGAGGCCATTCTGCGCGAGTCGGGTATGGCGTACACCTCCTTGCGCAACGGCTTTTACGCGTCCTCCGGGATCATGCACCTGCGGGCGGCTCTCACGACGGGTGAGGTCGCCGCGCCTCAGGACGGCCCGGTCTCGTGGACCGCGCACGCCGACCTGGCCGAGGCGGCCGCGATCATCCTCACCGACGAGGGGCGCTTCGACGGCCCCACGCCGGCGCTGACCGCTTCCGAGGCCCTCGACCTCGACGACATGGTGTCCATCACCTCGGAGGTCCTCGGACGCCCCGTCCGCCGGGTCACCATCAGCGACGACGAGTACCGTGCGAACATGACGTCCCATGGCCTGCCCGAAGCCCTGGGCGACATGCTTGTGGGTCTCTTCGCGGCGAGCCGCAACAAAGAGTTCGCCGCGACCGACCCGACCCTCCCCGCGCTGCTGGGCCGCCCGACCACACCGTTCCGTACCGTCATCGAGAGCTCTCTCAGCGCCCCGAACTAAGCCCAACCCGCGTGCGACCTGCCTGACGTCAGACGGTCACGGCTATGCCGATCAGGGGACGGCGGCGTCGGCGCAGCGTGTCGAGCAGGTCAGCCAGGCGGACCGGGAAGTACCTGCGGGCCATCAGGTCGTGCACGTGGACCGTGCCCGCCTCGTCCAGGATCCGCGCGGTGGCCTCCGCGGACGGCGCCCCCTCGGCGATGCGGCCCCGGCCGTCGCAGGGGGCGACCAGTACGCGGCCGCCGTTGCGGATCCGCTTGACCTTTCCGCTGTCCGGCCTGGTCAGGACCAGCAGCTCCCCGCCGTCCACCACGAACCACACCGGGGTCGCGACGCTCCGCCCGTCCCGGCGGAACGTGGTCAGGCTGACGTTCCGGCCCTGGCCGATCTGCTCGATGACGGTCATGGCGCCAGTCTGCACGAGCCACCACGCCACGCACTCTCTCGTGCGGCCCACGCCCTCGTGCTGCGTGAGCTCGCGTACCGCGCGGGTCTCGTACAGCGCCGGTCTCGTGCCGTGTGCCGCGTGAGGTGTTCACGCCTCGCGAGCCCTCGTCCGAGGTGGGCGCGAACGGGCGGCTCCACGGCCCACCTTGGCGAGTGACCGCTCTTCACACGCAACATGGAAGCCCTCGCAGGGGCGACGTCACGCCGTCAGCGCGCGCAGTTCGTGGGCGGCGGGCAGGTTGCGGGCTTTCTCCGGCAAGGCTGTGAGGATTTGGCCCGCCATATGACGTCGTGCCACGCTCGCCGGTCTTGCCTGAACGGTTGCGAGGGCCTGCTGCAGACCTTCCCCTACTTCTCGCCGACGCACAAGGTCCAGAGCTTGCAGCATGTGCAACTCGGAGACGTGTTCTGGACTGACCGGGTCGAATGCCGCTTCCATCGCTGAAGTAGCACGACCGTCGCCGAGCAGCACGTACACATAAGCCTGAGCCCAGTAGACGCTCCTTTCCGACCCGGCGCGATTCGTCGCGTCCGAGAGAGCGTTAAGTGCGGCATATGCATCCTGGGCACCCATTTCGCCCCTTCGCGCGGCGAGGGACGCACGTACCGCACAAGCACGTGCGAGTCCCCTGGAGGGGTGGCCGTTCGCGAGGCTGATCGCTTCGTCGGTCAGCGCAAGGGTGACGGAATCGGGCCGGCCACTCCACCGGGCCATGCTGGCCTCCTTGGCCCGCACCCACACCATCAGGTCCCGATCGCCACTGGCATCAGCTGCACGGCGGGTAGTACTCCAGGTGACACGGGCCGCTCGCCGCTCACCGATGTCCTCCAATTGCGAGGCCAAAATCCACCCCAGGCCGGCGCTGACACGCAGCAGTCCCGCCTGCACCAGCGGCGGATTTCCTCTGTTCATCAACCGCCCGACAGCGACCA
Organism: Sphaerisporangium sp. NPDC051011; assembly: GCF_040653595.1. Classification (NCBI taxonomy): domain Bacteria; kingdom Bacillati; phylum Actinomycetota; class Actinomycetes; order Streptosporangiales; family Streptosporangiaceae; genus Sphaerisporangium; species Sphaerisporangium sp. NPDC051011. Next base: position 76,847 of record NZ_JBFAGG010000010.1, read on the forward strand.
CGTCCGCCGTCAGATCCGCAATCAGTGAACCGACCGGCCGTTTGTCGGCCAAGTGGTTGTACTCGTCGACGACGGACTCCCAGGTGTCCACATCCGCGTGGTCCCTGAGAGCGTCTTCGACCCCGGACAGGACCGTTTCCATGACCCCGGCGGGGATGACCGCCCCGGCGCTTATCGCGGCGAGAAGCTGTATCGCTGCACGACGTTGCATGTCACTCATGTCCACACATGTAGGGAGACTTATGTCCAGGCTACGCACGCCCTCGGGGAGCCGGTGAGTCTCGCGCGAGGGATAACCCGGATACGTATCCTCCCCTGGCGTATCCGGGTTATCCGGGTTATCCGCGAAGAGGGCCGCCTCGGGGATCGCGAAGCTCTCGGCGAACAATCTTGGATAAGGCTCGCTAGGGCGGTGTTTTCCGGCCTCCCAAGAGCGGATCATTCGCACCAAAGACTCGCGCGTCGGCAGGTGGGTCCGGGTACGGGCGTCGGCGGCCTCGGACAATCCGCGGGCCATGTCGAGGAGGGACCAGCCACGCGATTGCCGCTGGTCACGAAGCCGGACGGCCCAGGTGGGGAGCTCGTTCATGTTCGCGCACCTCACACGGATGCAGGGGATATGCCAACCCATCCGAAGTTATCCTCTGTCGCAACGACGTTACGCAGCGTTCGATAGATCCACCCCCTGAAATGACGGGCCCGTGCGCCGGATGCGACCGGTCGGGCCCTTGATCACATCGGAGCTGCGACTATGCCCCAAGCCCCCACTCTGGGTAGTCGGCCAGTTGCGCGTTTGATACGTCTGCGGCACCCCGCCGACGCTCCGCCGATGCCGCTCGGGTGCCGGTGGTGCGGGTATCCGCCGTACGCTCATGACGCCGCGAGCCTGCCGCATCGGCGTCACCACGAGTGGGAGCAGCCGACGGCTGCCCAGATGCGTGCCCGGCTGGACGCGCGGCGTCGGCTCGGCCTGTGCGACTCGCTCCCCTCGGCGGCGCCCGTACGCCCGAGGATGGTCCCTCCGTCCGCCGACCCGTATTCCGGAAGGCACGCACGACCCGTCCCCGTCGCCGCCTCCCACGGTCAGGACCCGCCGCCGGCCGTCCGGCGTGAGTCGTACCGCCCCCAGACGTACCGGCCTCAGACGTACCGGCCCCGACCGTACGCGCGGGAGCCGTACCAGCAGCGGGAGCCGTACGCGCGTGGGCCGAACCAGCAGGAGGCGTACCGGCGGGATGGGTACGGCCGTGGGGTGGCGGCGTGAGCCGGGAGCCCGGACGGCATCGGGTCGGCACGCCGCCCGTCCAGGTGGACTCACGGCGCTGGGACCTGGCGAAACGGGCGGCGGCCCACCAGCTCGACCAGATGGAGCCCGCGTGGTGCATCTCGTACGGTGTGGGCAGCCGACGTTTCCTCGCCATCGCGGCCTGGCGCAGCCCGGAACCCCTGCGCGTCGAGGCGACGTCCGTGGAGGAGCTGCGCGAGCTGATGCGCGAGGCCGAACTCGGCGCGATGGTGAAGGTCGGCGGCCCGTGGGCGTGGGTCGCATGACCGGCACAGAGAGAGAACTGCCCGAGCCCGTCGAGCATGAGGCGGGCGATCCGTACGGGTTCGGGCCGTCCGCGGGTATCTCGGTTGGTGGCTACTTTCCCAGCGGCAGCGTGCCCCCGGTGTCGGCGCCGGCGGAGGGCGCGGGTCGTACGGCTGACGGCGGCCGGTTGTTCGCCGTGGCAATGGTCCTTTTGTCCTGGATCGAGCACGCAGTGCCATGGTCGTCCGCCGTACCCGGTGCCCTGGCCTCCACGGCCTGTGACACCCGGGCGCGGGTGGTCGACATTTCCGGATCACGCGTCATCTGGATGCCCGGCGTACTGATGTGCCGTGACTGCGCCGCCGTGGTCGCCGACAGCCGCAGAGAGGACGGCCGGCGAAGCGAGGGCGGCGGCCAGCGGAGAGAGGACGGTGGGCGGTGACGGCGCTGAAGGCGACGGACGGCACCGCCGGGCACGGTCCGCACGTCCCTGATGCCGGACCCGACAGCGAGGCGATCGACTGGCTGCCCGCTTACCGGACCGTGGCCCGGCGCAGGGTGCTGCGCTGGACGTGCGAGTGCCGCCCGGTCGTGTACTACCTGGTCACCGCCGCCGGCCGGGGCTACGTCGAACGCACCGGCCCCGGTGAGACGAGGGTCCAGACCTCCCGATTGCCGTACGTGGACGTAGCGGACCTGTGGGAGCGCATCCTGCTGGGCCAGGCCCGGTGATGGCCAGGCGTCGAGACACCGGCTGGCACGCGGAGTTCCTGCGCCTGGTGAAGGACGGGCTGTGTTTCAGAGCGGCGGTGCGAAAGCTGGGGGTGAGTCCCGCGACCCTCAACCAGCACTTCCGCGCCGAAAAGGCCTTCCACGAAGAGGCGACGCGCGTACGGGCCCGCGGACTGCACGGGCCCGCTCCGGACACCAGCTGGCACTCCAGGTTGCCACCACTCCTGGCCGCTGGGCTGTCCATCCCCAAAGCCGCCGAGCAGCTCGGCAAGAGCCCGATCACGGTCAGAAACCATCTGGGCCGCTTCCCCGACCTGCGCACCGCCGCCGACGAGTTCCTTCGGCAAGCGGGAGCCCGTCCTGTGAAAGGTCGCGGGCTTGCGTTCATCGGGTTGCTGACGGCGGAGCCCGATCTCGCGACGCGGGTTGAGGAGATTCTCCGGTTCGAAGGATGACCACAGGGCCGAGCAGGCGGGTTCCCTACCAGAGCCGTGATCCCTACATCTTCCAGAATGCGGCGGCCGTGTCTATGGCCGCGCCCCCGGCATGGCGGTTCGGGGCGCCCTTCAGGCGATGTTCTCCCGTCGTCGCTCGGAAGGGCTCATTCCTCGCTCTTCCTCCAGAGCACCGCCGCGCCCCGGAGGCGGGTTCGGGACATCAGGTGTCGAGTGCGGCTTCGGGGGTGGCGTAGTGGCGGCGGGGGCGGCGGTTGGCCGGGAGGCGGACCTCGCGCAGGAACGGCGGGAGCAGCCACAGGCGGGGGCCCCACGCGGCGATCTTGCCGGTGAGGACGGCCTTCGGGCGGCTGACGCGGCCGAACAGCATGAGGTTGAGGGTCGGGGGGTCGAAGCGCAGGTGGATGTCGGTTCCGGGGCCGGGGTCCACGGCCGACACCCGTCCGTCGTGCAGCACGAGAGTGGCCGGGGCGGTGTACCGGGAGTGGAACTGGACGGCGATGCGCCCGCGCCGCTTGGGCCCGGCCGTTTCCATGAGCCGCCCGTAGTCCCCGCGGATCATCCCGATGAGGAACAGGTCGAAGAACAGGGCGGCCTCGCGCGGCGGGATCGTCCACGGCACGCGGACGGCGCGGGCGATGTCCCAGCCGTGCAGGTGCATCTCGTTGACGATGTGGGCGAGCACCCCGGCGATCGGGACGCGGGCCTCGCCGAGCCAGGGGATGGGCGTCTCCGGGTCCAGGTGCTCGGTGATGCGCAGGACCTCGGCGAGGTCGGCGCGCAGCCGCCGGGCCAGCTCGACGGGGTCACGCTCGGGGTAGGAGCGGAGGGCGAGGTCGTTGACGTCGGCCACGGTGTCGACGTTGGTGTTCGCGATCGGCCCCGCGAGCTCGGGGTACGGGTGCGGGGAGCCGTCGTCGCGCACGATGGCGGTGTAGAGGCGCGCGATGGACGCGACGTGTGCGCCGGTCTCGGCGACGGTCCAGTCGCGCGTCGCCATCGCCTGGGGCGGGGCGGCGGTCAGCAGGCGGGCGAAGCGGTCGCCGACCTCTTCCACCGTCGCGCGGACGGTCTGCCACTGTTCATGGGATCTGGACACGGCAATCGTCCCCCTTCGTCCGGATCACGATCACGCTAACACCGGGCTCCACGGCGTGGTTCTTCCCGCGTGCGCACCCTGGCCCGGATCGGCGGATGTCCTAAGGGGCACCTCCCGGCACCTGAAACTTTCAGCGTTTCGCGCTGGGCCGAGCGGGTCACCGCCGTGGCGCGGAACGCGTCCGCGCAGGCGGGACGGGTCGCGGCGGCGGGTCGCTCATGCCGGGGACGGGCCTCGCGGACCCGGGCTTCTGTACTTCCCCGTAACTCCTCCCCAGGATGGGAGCGCTCCCATACGTAACCGGTTAATGCACAGGAAAGGCGACCATGACACCACGACTCCGGACGGCGGGGGGAGCGTTGCTCTCTGCCCTCGCCCTCCTGGTCTCGATGCTCGCCGCCGCGAGCCCGGCCCACGCCGCCGTGGGCCTTCGCGTCAGCGGCACCGACATCGTCGAGGCGAACGGCAGCACCTTCCTCATGCGCGGCGTGAGCCACCCCCACGCCTGGTACACCTCCCAGACGACCTCCTCGCTCGCCGGGATCAAGTCCCTCGGCGCCAACACCGTGCGCGTGGTGCTCAGCGGCGGGCGGTGGCCCGCCAACAACGCCGCCGACGTGGCCAACGTGGTCGCCCAGTGCAAGGCCAACCGCCTGATCTGCGTGCTGGAGAACCACGACACGACCGGGTACGGCGAGCAGAGCGGCGCCATCACGCTGGACGCGGCGGTCAACTACTGGATCAGCGTCCAGAGCGCGCTCACCGGCCAGGAGAACCACGTCGTCATCAACATCGGCAACGAACCGTTCGGCAACAACGCCGTCACCCCGAACTGGACCCAGGCCACGACCAGCGCCATCACCCGGATGCGCAACGCCGGCTTCCAGCACCTGCTCATGATGGACGCGCCCAACTGGGGCCAGGACTGGGGCTTCACCATGCGCGACACGGCGGCGAGCGTCTTCAACGCCGACCCGCAGCACAACACCGTCTTCTCCATTCACATGTACGGGGTCTTCGACACGGCGGCGGAGATCAACGCCTACCTCGACGCCTTCCGGACGGCCCGGCTGCCGCTGGTGATCGGCGAGTTCGGCGACATGCACTCGGACGGCAACCCGGACGAGGACACGATCATGGCGCAGGCCCGGGCGCGCGGCGTCGGGTACATCGGCTGGTCGTGGAGCGGCAACGGCGGCGGCGTCGAGTACCTCGACATGGTCACCAACTTCAACGCGGCGGCCCTGACCACGTGGGGGCAGCGCATCTTCAACGGCGCCGACGGCATCAGGCAGACCTCCCGCGAGGCGACGATCTTCGGGGGCACCACGCCGGACACGACCCCTCCGACCAGGCCCGGCACGCCCACGGCCTCCGCCGTGACCTCCACGGGCGCGACCCTCACCTGGACGGCCTCCACCGACGCGGGCGGCTCGGGCCTCGCCGGGTACGACGTCTACCGCGAGCAGGGCGCCACCGACACGCGACTCGGGCAGAGCACCACGAACTCGATCACCCTGACCGGGCTGACGCCGAGCACGCAGTACCAGGTGTACGTGCGGGCGCGCGACGGCGCGGGCAACGTGTCCCCCGATTCGGCGCTGGTCACGTTCACCACCACGGCCGGAGGCGGCGGCGGGGGCACCTGCACGGTCAACGCCGCCACGCAGAGCCAGTGGGGCAACGGCTACGTCGTGCAGGTGACGGTCACCAACACCGGCACCGCGGGCATCACCGGCTGGACGGTGAAGTTCACGCTGCCGGCCGGCCACACGCTCTCCAACTCGTGGAGCACGCAGACGACGGTGTCCGGGCAGTCGGTGACGGCGCGCAACGCGGCGTACAACGGGTCGCTGGCGCCGAATGCCTCGGCGAGCTTCGGGTTCCAGGCAAGCCGACCGGACGGCGACACCAAGGTTCCGACCGACTACACCTGTTCCTGACAACCCTCCTCACTACTGCCTCTTTGCCGTCTCTTATCAGGACATATCCCTGTTTCCCGGCCCGGCGGGGAAGGTTTCCATTGCCCGGCACTCCCGCCGGGACGGGAACATCAGTGGGGGATCCATGGCAGTGACGGCGGATTTGGCCAAGCTCCTCGACAAGGAGTACGAGGACAAGACCCTCCCGGAGATCGTCAAGGCGCCCGTATCGGCGCTGGCCGGGGTCAGTGACGGCGATGCCAAGCTCCTCAAGGAAGCGTTCAGGATCAACACGGTCGGGGACCTCGGCAGGAACAAATACTTCCGCACCGCCGTGGCGCTCACCGACCTCGCGGACAGCACCAAGTAGGCCGGGCGCCCACCATCGTGCCGGGTGACGGCCGGCGGCCACCGGACCAGCGGCGGCTGCCGGCCGTTCCACCATGACACCGGCCGCGCCAGGAAACCGGCCGTTCCATCACGACAGCAGTGAACTACGGGGGGATCTCATGGCAGAGGGCAAGACGATTCCTGAACTGATGGACGAGAACGACGTCGTCGCGCTGCTCATCCACCAGCACGAGATGATCAAGGGCCTGCTCGACGAGGTGGAGCGGGCGACCGGCGGCGCGCGGGCGGAGTCCTTCGAGCGGCTCGTCCGCCTGCTCGCCGTGCACGAGACGGCCGAGGAGGAGATCGTCCATCCGTACGCCCGGCGGACGATCGACGACGGGGACGCCATCGTGGAGGCACGCCTGCGCGAGGAGAAAGAGACCAAGCAGCTTCTCACGATCATGGAGGAGAAGGGCACCGACGACGCGTCCTTCACCGCCAACCTGACGAAGCTGCGCACGTCCGTGATCGAGCACGCGGACAACGAGGAGCGCTACGAGTTCGCCGAGCTGGTCAGGAAGACCAGCGACAGCGAGCGCCGGACCATGGCGCTCGGCGTCAAGGCGGCCGAGTCCCTCGCCCCGACGCATCCGCATCCCGGGAGGGAGTCGGCGACGAAGAACATCGTCATGGGGACGCCGGCCGCGATCATGGACCGGGCCCGGGACGTCATCCGGAAGGCAATGGGGAAGAAGGAGGGCCGCTGAGCGGTTTTGTGCGCGGCCCCGGAGGGGTCGCGCACACGCTTCCAGATCGCCGTAAACAGGGAAAGTCGTGAATACTACGGCCGCGCCCTCATTAGGACGGCCCCCTACCGCCCCCGCCCGCGCGGCGACCGCCGCGCTCCCCGGCCATCATCTGGAACGCGTACACGGTCACCAACCCGTACGTCACGTGAGGGACGAGGTCCGACAGCCACCCCCCGACCCCCCAGGTACGCGGGTCCGTGAGCCCGAGCAGCGTCATCGGCGCGTCGGCCGCCACCGTCGCCACCAGGCCGAGCCCCACACCCGCCACCGGCGCCGGAACCCGCTGAACGATGCCCCCGAGCAGCCCGTACGCCACCCCGAGGCCGACCCCCACCAGGATGCCGAGCAGCGCGCCCGCACCCTCCTCGCGGCTGCGCGCGCGCTCGTCCTCACCGAAGTCGACGCCCACCGTCCCGGCGAGCTTCCGCGCGGTCTGCGCGGGCAGGCCGCTGGAAGGCCGTCCCCGAGCGATCTGGTCCAGGTAGGTGACCGTGTAGAGCGCGGTCGTCCCCGCCGCGCCGGCCAGGGCCCCCGCCGCGACGAGCCGGCGGACGGACGATCCGCTCATGGGCCGCACCGGCCCTTCCTAGACGGCCTCGGCCGCCTGACCGATGCCTTTGAGCGAGCGGAACAGGTTCTGCTCGGCGAGGGCGTGCCCGAAGCCGATGATCAGGGCCAGCCGCCAGTCGATGAGCCGGAACGCCACCAGCGCCGCGAGGGCCGCGTAGTACGTGAGCCTCTCGATCGACGGGATCGACACCACTGTGCCGATGAACGGCAGCCTGAACTCGTACATGACGCCCACGGGAAGGCGGTGGTGCCGACGGGTGGGGGCGGCGCCGGAGGGGGTACGCCGGGTCGTGGCCGCCGTCCGGGCACGCGTCTGGCGGGGTGGGGCGGCGGTCGTCGTCTGCGCCATGGCGAGCCTCCTGAGTCTGGACGATTAGGACATCCCCCTGCCGACCTGTCCGGTAACCCCGGTTGACCTGGACTTTCCTCCTTCCGGATTCCGGTGGTATGTCCCCGGACGCGCGCAGGCACCGCGCGGCTGCCCTGAGCCTGGGCCGCCCACCCGAACCCGGCCACCCTGAGCCCGGGCCGCCTGCCCGAACCCGGCCGCCCCGAACCCACGCCGCCCGCCCGAACCCGCCTGGCCTGAACCGCGGCAACCGCCTCGGATGACGTACGGTCCATTCCATGTGCCGAAGCATCAAAACCCTGCGCGAGCCCTACACCAGCGACGTCACCGACGAGGACGTGCGGGCCGCGGCCCTGCAGTACGTCCGCAAGATCTCGGGGTTCCGCGCCCCATCCGCCCGCAACGCCGAGGCGTTCGACCGCGCCGTCGAGACGATCGCGGTGGCGACGCAGGCCCTGCTAAACGACCTGCACCTCAGGCCCGTGGCCCGGGACGGGGTGACGTCCTGAATGATCTCACCGCAATTTCCCATTTGATCCACATATTTCGCAGCATCGGGTTATAGGCCCCGTTCTGTGCGTGGAAACTTCAAGACCTATATCGAATCGGTCCCAGTTGGCTGATCCCAGAGTAAGGTTCGATTCATGAGCCCTTCAGAGACCTCCCGGCGCGAATCGCGCTCGGGCAGGCTCGGTCCGGCTTTCAGACGCCCACCGGCGTCCGGTTCGTAGGTCCTGTGAGGTCGTCGAGTGCTTGCTCACGTAGACGCGAAATGGTCAAAGTTACCCCACTTTCATCCCATTCACCGTTGGCATATGCGGACGACACCGTGCCCCACCCGACACGGTTTTCCGGTCCCGCGCCGCGCTCCCGCCCGTCGCGATCCGGTCCACGCCGCTCATACCTGTGACCCGTACGTAAGGTCGCCCTGCTGTTCGCCGATTCCCGGTCTTGTTACAGTGGCCGCGGAGCACCGGGAAGTCTGGTCGACATTCGACCGAAATGACCAATCCCGCGGAGGCACCCTGTGACGAGCGACCTGAATCGCCCCCCGACCGTCACGGCTGTGGAGTGCCGATGACCGAGGTGAACCGCACAACGCAATGGCTCATGGGCGCGCTGCCCTTCGCGTCCCTGGGCGTCGTCGCGGCGGTCGACGTCCTGACTGGCCCGGACCTCGGCTATCTGTCGCTGCTGGCCGTCGGGCCCGCGTTCGCCAGCCTGGTCGGCGGCGTGCGCCGCACCGTGCTGATCGGCGTGGTCGCGCTGATCACCTCGCTGCTGCTCGCGTGGTACAACGGCCTGCTCGGCGACCGCCAGAGCAACATGAGCCTGGTCAGCACCACCGGCGTGACCGCGGCGAGCATCCTCGCCACGGTGGGCCGCCAGCGGCGCGAGCGCGAGCTGGCGACCGTCCGCTCGGTGGCCGAGGTCGCCCAGAGAGTGCTGCTCAGGCCGGTCCCCCGCCGCGCCGGCCATTTACGGGCGGCCGTCTCGTACACCTCGGCCAACGCCGAGGCCCGCATCGGCGGCGACCTGTACGAGGTCGTGACCGGCCCCGGCGGCGTGCGCGCCATCGTCGGCGACGTCCAGGGCAAGGGGCTGGAGGCCGTCGAGACCGCCGCGCTCGTGCTCGGCGCGTTCCGCGAGGCCGCCCACGACGAGCCGGACCTGCGCGGCGTCAGCGGCCGCCTGGAGAAGGCGCTCAACCGGCGGCTGTCCGGCGAGGAGTTCGTCACCGCGATCCTCGTGGACGCCGACCCGGCCGGGAAGCTGACCCTGCTCAACTACGGGCACCCGCCGCCGTTGATCATCCACGCGGACGGGAAGATCACGCTGGCCGAGCCGGAGGACAACGCGCCGCCGCTGGGCCTCGCCTCCCTGAAGGTCGAGGGTCCGAACCCCCACCAGGTCGCGTTCGGCCCCGGAGACCAGATCCTGCTCTACACCGACGGGGTGATCGAGGCGCGCGACCGCGCCGGACGGTTCTACCCCCTCGCCGATCGGGCGTTCCTGCTCAAGGACGACGACCCGGAGGCCGCGCTGGAGGCGCTCAGGCTCGACCTGGTCCACCACGTCGACGCTCCCCTGCACGACGACGCGGCGATGCTGCTGCTCCGCTTCCGCGACGGGTGACCCCGAGCGGCTGAGAACATGTCCCACCGGGGGACGGGCCTCAGCCGCCGGGACCGTCGGGCAGGGCCTCGCCCTGCTGGCCGGGCCGCGCGTCCGGCGTGCGCTCGGGACCGGTCATCATCCGCAGCACGGCCTGCTGGAGGGCGCGGGTGAAGTCCGCCTTGGTGACCATGCCCACGACGTGACCCGCCTCGGTGACCACGGCCATCAGCTCACCCGAGGACGCGGACCGCTCCAGGATGCGCCCGGCGTCGTCGTCCGGGGACATCAGGTGCTCGGGCGTCAGCGGGCGCGCCAGCATGGCGACCCGCAGGTCGTGCCGCCGCTCGGGAGGGACCTGCGTGAGGGCCTGCAGCGTGAGCACCCCCGCCGACCCCCCGGCGAAGTCGACCACGGGGAACACGCTCTGGCGGGAGCGCAGCGCGGTGGTGGCGATGAATTCGTCGACGTCCTGCCAGGAGGGGGCCACGTCCGGCGACGGCGTCATCACGTCGCGGACCCGCCACCCCTCGAGCCCCTGCTGCGCGGCCCTGATCATGCCCTCACCCCGGGCTGCGCTGACGAGGAACCAGCCGATCAGCATCATCCACAGGCCGCCCGTCCAGGCGTCGAGGACGAGCTGCGCGGCTCCGACGGCGATCAGCCCCATGCCGAGGCCCTGCCCGGCTCGGGAGGCCGCCCGGTCGGCGCGCGCCCGGTCCCCGCTCCGGTGCCACAGGGCGGCGTGCAGCACCCGCCCGCCGTCCAGGGGCGCCCCGGGGAACATGTTGAAGACGGCCAGCACGCCGTTCATCAGCGCCAGCCAGCGGACGGCGGCCACGATCAGCGCGGGACCGGCGAGCAGCGTGGCGCCGAGAAGGAACACGCCGCCCAGGATCAGGCTGACCAGCGGCCCGGACACGGCGATACGGAACTCGTCCCTCGGCGTCCTGGACTCCCCGGCGAACTCGGTGACCCCGCCGAGCAGCCACAAGGTGATCGAGTTGACCGGCACGCCCCTGCGGCGGGCGACGAGGGCGTGCGCCAGCTCGTGCGCCAGCAGGGAGGCCAGGAACAGGAGCGCGGTGAAGGCGGCGACCACCCAGTAGCGGGCCGGGGGCTGGCCGGGGATCGCCTGCGGCAGCACCGTGCTCGCCAGCACTCCCCCGATCAGGAGCACGATCAGCAGCGTGGACCAGTGGGCTCCCACGGGGATGCCCGCGACGCGGCCGAGGCGCAGGCTCTGTTTCATGTGCCCTGGCCCTCCTTCCGCTCGTCCCCCCGCGAGGCGTCAGCGTCGTCGCCGGGAGCCCGGCAGACCCGGACGACGGCGACGGGACACCGCGCGTGGTGGAGCACGCCGTGGCCGACGGACCCGAGGAGGGCCGAGCCGAGCGCGCCCCTGCCTCGCGACCCGACGACGACCAGGTCCGCCGTGGCCGACGCCAGCGACAGCGCCTCGATCGGATGCGCCTGGAGCATCGACTCCTGCACCTCGACCTGCGGGTACTTCTCCTCCCACGGCAGGAGCTGTTCCCTGGCGGCCCGCTGCCCGAGGTCGTACAGCCGTTCCAGGTCGGGGGTGTAGCTGGCGATCATGGGCAGGAAGACGGACTCCTGCCACGCGTAGACGGCGCGCAGCCGGCATCGCCGCCGCACGGCCTCCTCGAACGCGTACTGGAGCGCGGGCTCCGACTCCGGCGCCCCGTCCTGCCCGACGACGATCTCGCCGTACTCCGCGGGCGCCTCCTCGAGCTCCGGCCCGTCGTCCGGATGCGGGACCACGATCACCGGGCAGGCGGCGTGCCCGGCCACGCCCATGGACACCGAGCCGAGCACCAGATCGAGGAACCCGCCGTGCCCCCTGCGGCCCACGACCAGGGTCTCGGCGTCACGCGCCTGGCGCAGCAGCTCGGTGCGGATGTCGCCCAGCCGGGGCACCACCTCGACCTCCAGGCCCGGGACGCGCTCGCGCGCCACCACGGCCGCCCGCGCGAGCAGCGTGCGGGACGCCTCGGCCAGGGAGTCCTCGAACCCTGGCGGCGCGGCCAGCGGCTGGATGTACGCCCAGGGCTCGCTGACGTGGACGAGCCGCAGCCCGGCGGCGCGGCGCAGCGCGTCGTCGGCGGCCCAGCGGGCGGCGGCCATCGAGGCGGACGAGCCGTCGACGCCCACGGTGACGTGTCCACTCATGGTGCCTCCTCCCCGCGGCCCGGCTGCTACCCCGAGGGCGTCGCTTCCCGGCCGTACCGGGACGTGTCGCTCACGGCTGCCTCGGACGCCGCCAGCGGTCGTGGACGGCGTTCCACTCGTTCTCCCACTCGACGTAGCGGCGGCGGTCCAGCATCCAGCGCACGAGCGAGAGGTTCAGGAACAGCAGCCCCCCGGCCCCGGCGACGACGCCGAAGCACGCGACGGTGGCGTCCGCGACCGTCTGCGCGTGCGTGCGCGGGGCGGCCGTGGGCTTGCCCGAACCGTCGACGTACATCTCCAGCGAGGAGCCCGCCCTGGCGTGCGGGGGCACCGAGATCACGCCCTCGCGGGCGCTTCCGTCGGGCAGGATCCAGCGGGCCTTGGCCTTGACCCCGAGCACGGCTCCCTGGGAGGAGACGGGGCTCGTGCTGTGGGCGTCCTCCAGCAGGACGGCCGTCACGGGCTGGCGCAGGCCCGGCTCCACACGCTCGGCCATCAGGCCTCGCTGGTACACGGCGCCGGCGGCCACGAGGGCGGGCCACAGGCTGAGCACCAGGGCCAGCAGGGTGATGAGAACCGCGACGGCCTCGATCCGATCAGATCGCCGGCGCAGCGGGTTGTGGTCGAACCGATAACGGCGAACACACCGCGTCGTCCACCTGGCCAAGGATCGCATAGTGCACCTCCCTGTCAGGGAATCTTCATCCAGCGTCGGCTACGGACGAGCGACCCGGCAGGGTCTTACGACGTCTCGCGGCGGGACGTTCGACCCTGCCCGCCACCTGCGCGTTCCTACGCATGGTGACCACCTAACCCCTAAAGTACGACGCCGCGGGGGCTGGTGGTATACCGGCCCGCCGACGGAGCGCCACGCGCGCACGCGGGCACGCCGCTGGTGACGATCTGGTCGTGAACTGCCCACTCTGCGGGCCGGAAAGCTCAAAGAAATCCAAAACTCACCTCACAGACGGGCCGCATGTCGGACTCGTACCTGAATTTCCTGGGCTTAATTGGTTCCGGCCGGGCGGGTGTAGCGGTGCTTGACCCCGGGAGGGAAGAACTCCGGGTCGCCGGTCTCGCGCAGCACCACCGACGGCGTCTGGTAGTCCGGCGGGACGTAGTGGGCGAACTCGCTGTTGAGCCGCAGGAGCTCGCTCCTGATCGACTCGGCGATCACCGGGACGAGGGCCGGATCCGGCCGGACGCCGGGCGCCAGCTCGACGACGACCGACAGGCGCCGGTCGCGGTCGGCGTCCTCCTCGGCCAGCAGTACGAACTTGCCGGTGACCTTCTCGCCGATGTCGGCCCGTTCCAGGCCGACGGTGACGTTCTCGGGGTAGACGTTCGCCCCGAAGAACGACACGGTGAACAGCGAGCGCCCGAAGACGTACACGAAGGGCAGCTCGGACACGGCCGCGTCCCGCCCGCAGTGCCCCACGGTGGGGTCGAAGTCGTACTTGCGGCAGAACTCCAGCATCGCGGCGAACGACACGATGCCGCCCTCGTCGGCGATGTGGTACCGGATCAGCGGGACACCGTTGTCGCCGGTGAACAGCAGCGTGCCGTCCCGCGCCTCGAAGTAGCGGCTCACCGGGTCGTACTGCACGAGGGTGGGCAGCCGCGAGTCGCCGAACAGCTCGCGCGCCGCGTCGGGACGCCCCGCCAGGAACCGGCGCACGCGGACGCTGAGCGGCGTCTCGTTTCCGAGCACGCCCGCGTCGGCGGTGCCGTAGAGCGACGCCGAGTCGTGGCAGGGGTCGGTCATGCCCGCCCGGCGGCCGACGAGGTCGCGCCACTGTTCGCTGAACACCTCGCCGGCGAGCACGAGGCGGATGCCGTACGCGGGCCAGTCGACGCCCCGGGCGAGCCCGGCGTCCACGACGTTCTTGACGAAGGGCGGGTAGCCGAGCAGCACGACCTGGTCGAAGTGCGGCCCGAGCTCGCCGACGACGCGCAGGATCTCGTCCATGTCGTTGCCGGGCGTGGCGACGGTGATCGGGTAGCCCTTGGCGGCGAGGTGGCGGCAGCAGGCGGCGGTGTACATGCCGCCCACCCAGTTGCCGAGCGCGAAACAGATGACGGCGAGGGTGGTGCGCTCGGCGGCGTGGAAGCCGTCGCGGAAGACCTGCTCGAAACGGGCGGCGACGTGCCGCTCGTCGAGGACGGACCTCGGCCAGACGGTCGGCGAGCCGGACGAGCCGGAGGAGACCGCGACCATGTCGCAGGCGTCCAGCCGCCCGTGCCGGCACAACTGCGGCAGCGGGTGGCGGCGGTGGTAGGACTCCTTGTCCAGCAGAGGCAGGCGCGCGAAGTCCTCGACGGTGCGGACGGCGGCCGGGTCGATCCCGTGGCCGCGAAGGAAGCTCCCGTAGGCGGGGACGGTCGCGGCCACGTCGTGGAACAGGGCCAGCGCCGTCTCGGCGCCGGGGCCGGGGGTCGCGGCCGGGCGGGCGTCGTAGAACTCGCGCAGCCCGGCCAGCACGCGACCGGGACGATCTTCGTCGAACACGGCGGCTCCATTGCGTTCGGGGACCGGGATCAAGCTTCTCAGGTTCCGCCGGTCAGGTCCCGTTTCCCGTGGTACCGAGGCTGACGGATGTGTCAGGAGGGAGTCATGAAAACGTTGCGATTCATGGGAAGATCTGTGAAGTTTCCGGACACCGCGCTGTCGGAGCTGCTAAGAAGATGCGCGGCCGAAATGTAGACCAGAGAGGCTCGGTATGGACCGCGACGGCACCCCGAGATCCCACGACGAGGATCCTCTGAAGCAGACCGGTCCCCTGGGCGTCGCGCGGACCGGCGAGCCGGAGCCCGCGGCGGGCGACGTCCTGTCCGACGGCTGGACTCCCGGCCACGAAGCCCCCCACGTGCCCGGGGACGGCGCGCCCGACCGTGAGCAGGCCGCCGGCCACGACCGCACCGGCTACGAGGGCGCCGCCTTCGAAGGCTCCGGCTACGAGACCACCGGGTCCTACGCGGCGGACAACCACGGGCGCGGCGACGGGCCGGAGACGGGCGAGCGCGCCTACGACGCCTACGACAGCGCCAAGGATTATGACCGGCCCGAAGGCTACGCGCGCCCGGACGACGACGGCTGGGGCCCCGACCGCACCGAGCACGACCCCGACTCCGAGCCTCGCACGGGCTTCCTCGGCGCGGGGTGGGCGGGCGACGACGACCCCGACGAAGAGGAGAAGGGCGGCCAGAACCGGCGGCTCATCCTCGCCATGGTCGCGATCGTCGTCCTCGCCGTCTCCGGCGGGTGGATCGTCTCCTCCTCGGTCGGCTCCACGCCGCAGGCGGCGTGCGCGCCGCCGTCCAAGTGCGCCGCCCCGGCGGGCGACCCGCTGCCCGCGCTGAGCGACAGCCCGACGGCCGAGCCCACCCCGGACCCCGCGACCGCCGCCCCCACCAAGGAGCCGACCCCGACGCCGGAGGAGACCACCGCCTCGCCGAGCGAGACCCCTCAGGCCCCGCAGACGACGGCCCCGGCGCGGGTCACCCACCCGCCGACGACGAAGCCGTCCCCCACGCGCACCCGCGAGCAGACGCAGGACCCGCAGCGGCCGCGGGGCACCGCAGAGCCGCAGGTCCCGGATCCGCAGGAGTCCGACGAGCCCGAGCCGACCAAGTCGGCGTCCCCCACGCCTCCTCCGCCGCCGCCCACCACCGAGGCGCCGCAGCCCGATCCGACCCCGACCAGGAAGCGAGGCGGCCTGCTCGACTGGCTCTTCTGAGCCGGCCCCGGCAAGGTCTTCGGGGGCCGACGAGCTTCTGGCCGCACCTCGGCCGGACCCACTCTTGGGCGTCGTCGTGGCGCCGGCCCTGCCGATCGCGGGGGTGATCCTGCCCAACAGGGCACCCGAAGCTCCGCCGCTATCTGGCCGTTACGAACTCGGCAATACTCTTGGTAATGCTACAGTCACGATTAGCTATGGAGATTATCAGCGGATTGCCGCGTCACGTGGCTTGTGTGATGGATGGGAACGGGCGGTGGGCCGCGCGGCGATCGCTGCCGCGCACCGCGGGCCACGAGGCGGCAGAGGCCGCCGTGATCGACACGATCGAGGCGGCACGCTCGGCCGGCATCAAGTGGCTGAGCCTGTACGCCTTCTCCACCGAGAACTGGCAGAGGCCGGCGGGCGAGGTCGACATCCTGATGAGGCTCGTGCGCCGGACCATCCGCAAGCATGCACCGGCGTTGCACGCGCGAGGTGTCCGGTGCAGGTTCCTGGGCATGGCCGATCCGCGGATCCCACCACCGCTGGCTCAGGACATCACCGATCTGATGACGCTCACCAGTGACAACAGGCGAATGACGCTGACGATCGCCTTCGATCACGGAGGGCGTCGCGACATCGTGGAAGCCGCCCGCTCGCTGATCCGCGCCGCCGTACCCGCCGAGCAGGTCACCGAGGCCACCTTCGCCCGGCATCTCCCATATTCCGACACGCCGGATGTGGACCTGGTCATTCGTACCTCCGGAGAGCAACGGATCTCCAACTTCATGCTCTGGCAAGTGGCCTACGCCGAATGGGTCTTCCCGCAGGTGCTGTGGCCCGACTTTCGCGCGACCCACCTCTGGGAATGCCTCGACGCCTACCGGCGGCGCCAGCGCCGATTCGGCGATGTCCGCCGGCCGACCGCCACCACGGGAGAGGGACTTCGATGAACCAGACCACCGCAGAGGAGACCGTCGACGTCTTCGGGCCGGACTCGATGCTGCGCCGCCTCGTCAACGAGGCACGCTGGGGCCTTGCGGTGACCCGCGCCACGGTTCTGGAAGCCGCGCACCCGCAGATCGGCGCGGCGTTGATCAGCAACTCGACGTTCGTGACGCATCCGTGGCGGCGTCTGCGCAACACCGTGGTGAGCACGCAGCGGATGCTCGACCCGGACCGGCACGTTCGCAGCCGGGAGGCGGCTCGCCTCAACCGCCTGCACGCCCGCATCTCGGGCACCGACCCGCACGGCCGCCACTACGACGCGATGGACGCAGAAGCGCGCGCCTGGGTGGTGGCGACCCTGTTCGAGTCGGCGGTGACGATGTATCGGCTGAGTGGTGAGTCGCTCGACGGGCCCGCGATGGAACAGCTCTACACCGAGTTCCGGACGGTCCTGGCCCTGATCGAGGGCAACAGCGACCAGCTCCCTGCGACGTTGCGGGAGTTCTGGCCCTACTACGACGACATGATCGACCATCGCATAGAGGGCACCGAGGCGGTACGCGTGATCCTCTACCAGCTCTTCGCCAATGTGCCCGCGCCACCCCTGCTGCGCGGGCATCCCGCGGTGTGGGCCGCGGGCCGGGCCGTGGCAGGCCCTGTGGCCGCCGCGGTCACCATCGCGTCGCTGCCGGAATCCTTCTGCCGACGTGTCGCCCTTCCCGACCTCCCAGGAGCGCGGGCGCTCATGCACGGGGCCTATCTGACCACCGGATTCGCCACCCGCCTGCTTCCGAACAGCTGGGTGCGCGTCGGCTCGTTCATGAGCCTGTTGGATCCCGACCACGCCGGTGATTCCGGACCGTGGGAGAACGTACGCCGCAAGGCCGGCCAGGCCGCGGCCATGCTCAGACTCATCACGCCGGCTCCCGACGAGGTCGATCAAGCCACACGCTCGGCTGACCGGTTCTTCGCCGAGGTCCTCGACCAGACCGGGGACGGCCACCTCGCCTGGCCCGACCTGGCCGCTATGGCCAGAGAGATCGCCACTCGTCTCGACCTGGACGAACAGGACGAGGAGCGGCTTTACAACGCCTACGCCGCCTGGTGGCGGGAGTTGCGAACCAATCTCGACACCGACGGCGACGGACGCGTCACGCGCCAGGAATACGCCGCCTCGGCCGCCTCTCTGCCCAGCTCCGAACTGGTCAAGATCGCCGACGTGCTGTTCGATGTCACCGACGTCGACGACGACCAGACGATCGACGCCCAGGAGTATCAGACGTTGTTCCGTACGGCCTTCCACCGCGATCTGACCGGCAGAGGCGACAGCTACTCGCGCAGCGCTTTCGTCAGGCAGTTCCTGTCCTTTATGTCCGGGCAGCAGCACTCGGTCGCCTACAACTCCCTTCTGACCTAGCTTGGCTAATCCAGGGGCAGACCAACGCCGCGTCAGCGTCGCTTGAGCGCCCCCGCGTACGGCCCACACCACCAGGCCGGCGGCCGGCACCGCGTGTCAGTGCGGGGTCGTGCGCCTGCGGGCGCGGCGGCGGAGTAGGTGGCGGGCGATGAGCGCCACGACGACGACCCCGATGGCGATCAGGAAGTACGTCTGGTATTGGGAGAACTCCCGGTAGATCGCGGTGATATGGAACCCGGCCGCGTACCCGATGCCCGCCCACGTCCCGGCCCACAGCACCGCCCCGATGACGTTGTAGAGGAGGAAGCGGTGCCACGGCATGCCCGTGGTGCCCGCGACCAGGCCGTTCACCTGGCGCAGCCCGTCGATGAACCGGGCGACGACGATGATGGGGGCGCCGCGGCGCTCGAAGAACCCCTCCGCGGCCTGGAACCGCTCCGGGGTGAGGAAGACGTACCGGCCGTAGCGGGTCACCAGCGCCCGGCCTCCGGTGCGGCCGATGAGGTAGCCCAGGTTGTCCCCGAGGACGGCGGCGAGGAACGCGACCGCGGCGACGGCCACGATGTCGAGCCGACCGACCCCCGCGTAGACCGAGGCGGCGATCAGCACGGTCTCCCCCGGCACGGGAATGCCGAAGTCCTCCAGGAAGACGAGCGCGCCGACGGCGAGATAGCCGTAGCGGTCGAGGAGCGGGGCGAGATCGGCCAGCGGTCCCGGCAACGGTGGCGGCGCCATACCGTCACCCTACGCGTTCAGAGACGTAACCCTGCGTCACCGTCGCGCGGCGGCGGCCGACGAGGGCGCGGCGTCCGCCGACATCCGCCGCGGGGCGCCGCGCCGCCGGACCGCCATCACGCCCAGCAGGACCACCATCGTCGCGGCGGCGAGCGCGGGACCGAGCAGGGCGCCGAGGACCTGGTCGGAGGCCCGGTCGGGGGCCCAGGCCAGCTTGAGCTGGTCGTACCAGTCCTGCCCCAGGACCGGCCCGGCGAGGAAGACCACAGCCATCCACGCCTGCACGACCAGCGCGACCGCGAGCGTCAGCATGCGCGTGCCCGCGCCGATGGCCCTCGGCAGCGGGTCGAGGCCGAGCACGACGCAGAAGAACCACGTGCCGGTCAGCAGCAGTACGGTCCAGACGGCCAGGCGCACGGCGAGGCTCGACTGGGCGGGCTCGAACAGGCCCACCGCGTAGAAGATCAGGTAGGGCCCGGCGTACAGACCGAGGGCCACCCACGGGTGGCTGAGCCGCTGGGCCGCGTCGCTCTCGGACGCCCGCCGCAGCGGCGTCCACACCTCGCGGAGCGGCACGAGCGGCGCCGACAGGGCGATCAGCGCGGGGACCAGCGTGCCGACCAGGGCGTACTGCAGGGCGTGCAGGGAGAAGACCGCCGGGCCGTAGGCGGCCACGCCGCCCGCCGTCGCGTACAGCAGGACGGCCAGGCCCGCGAGCGCGGCTACCATGCGGCCGGCCGGCCAGGTGCCTCCGGCGGCGGTCCAGCGGCGCACGCCGAGGAGGTAGGCGGCGGCCAGGCCGAGCACGGCGAGGATCGCGATCGGGTCGGGCCGGGTCTCGATGAGCAGACGGCCGGCCGTGAACGGCCGGAGCGTGTAACCGAGCAGTTCGTGGGAGGAGTGGGCGCTGCCCGCGCGCGGGGGCGGCGTGCGTGACAGGGCGACGGCGAGCCCGATCGTCAGCGCCATCACGCCGACCTCGGCGAAGGCCAGGCGCAGGAACGGCCGGGAGATCGCGCCCGTCTCCAGGGCCGTGATCGTGCGGCGGCGGTGGCGCAGGCCGAACCAGCCGAGCGCGACGAGCGCGACGAGCTTGCCGAGCACCAGCAGGCCGTAGCGGGACTGCCAGAGCTCGGCGAGGCCGCCGATGCGGATCCAGGCGTTCACCGCGCCCGAGAAGCCGACCGCGATGTAGCAGCACAGCGCGAGCGCGCTGAACCGCCGCACGGCCGGGAGGAGGTCCTTGGAGCGGCGCAGGGCCGTGACCAGCCCGAACAGGCCGCCCACCCACAGCGTGACCCCGCCGATGTGCAGCATCAGGCTGGAGACGGCGAGGTTGTGGTCGGCGGCCGAGGCCGAGTGGCCGACGTAGGCGGGGGGCAGGACGGCGAAAACCGCGAGCGCGAGCAGCGTGGCCCGTCCGGCGGGGCCAAGCGAGAGGGTGGTGGCCGCGGCGATCAGCAGGGTGATCAGCGTCACCAGCAGGAACGCCTCGCCCTGCGGCACCTCCGTGCTGAAGGTCAGCAGGAAGCCGGACTCCAGCGCCTCGCCGACCGGCAGTCCGAGCAGGTCGGACAGGGTCAGGACCTGCGTCATCACCGCCGTGACGGCCCACGCGAGCGCCCACTGACCGGCGGTGCGGGTGATCGCCCGCTTGGCGTCGGCGTCGGAGGCGAGGGCCACGGCCGCGAGCAGCATTCCCACCGTCACCACGGCGCAGGCGTCGTGGACCAGCCGGACGAGCGGGAGGCCGAGGGAGGTGAGGAGTCCCGGGGAGGGCAGGCCGGGGATCTCGGGCTGCGGCCAGCCTCCTCCGAACCACATGGCCGCGAGGAGCACCGCGAACGCGCCGACGACGATGAGCGCGAACACGGCCGGGCGCCGCCGGAGAGAGCTCATCCAGACTTCCTCGTTTCGGGGGACGCACGGGTCATCTGTTCACTTGTGATCAGTATCACCGGATTCGGCCGTGACGGCGAGACCCTCGTGGGGACTCCCGCGACCACAGGGGCTTTATTCGCCCATGTCATGACTTGGGGGAGCGTGACACCCCTGCGGCGTTTTTCCCCATCGCTCGCCGGAGAGGGCAAGTACGGGATGGTCCCACACAACCAAGGGGGCAGATCATGGGCGCCGAAGACAAGATGGCCAACAAGGCCGAGCAGATCAAGGGCAAGGCCAAGAAGGCGACGGGCGACGTCACCGGCGACGACGAGATGCGCGCGCGGGGCGAGGCCGACGAGGCCAAGGGCAAGGCCAAGCAGGCCGGCGAGCGCGTGAAGGACGCGGCCAAGAACGTCAAGGACGCGTTCAAGCGCTGACGCCGACCATGACCGCGGGGGCCTCGCGTACGAGCCTTCGCCACCGCCGTGCCGGAGCCCGACCGGCACGGCGGCAGGAGATCGACCGCGTTCGGCTACGACGGACCGCGGCTACAGTCGGCGCAGCTCGCCGAGGATGCCCTCGTAGTCCCCATAGTCCCCATAGTCTCCGTAGCCCCGGTGGACCCCGTGGCCTCCGTACGAGCCGTAGCCGCCGTGGTCCCGGGCGCGGACCTCGGCCGGGTCCATGGAAGGCGGGGTGTCCAGGGAGGACCCGCCCCGCAGGGTGCGGACCACGTCCTCCTTGTAGCGGTTGGCCTCGGCCAGCGTGGCGCCGTCGCGTAGCGCCCTGACCACGTCCTCCTCGGCGTCGGCGTACATGTAGGAATCGGGGAACACGTCCGTCGAGGGCAGCGCCACCACACCGGCGCCGTCCATGACGATGCACGTGCCCTCGTCCACCACCACCCCGGCGATCTCCACCGGGCCGCCGACGGACGCCACGTGGACGTCCGGGCCCGGCCCGGCCGTCGCCTCGTACAGCGCCCACACCGGCAGGCCGAGGTCGCGGAAGGCGTTCACGTCCCGGACGCCGCCCTCGACCAGCAGGCCCGTCGCGCCCCGGGCGAGCGCGGCGCGGGTGAGGATCTCGCCCCACACCGCCCCGGCCGCCGCCTCCGCGCCCGCGACCACGATCACCCTGTCCTCGAGATCCTCGTCCATCATGCGGTGCAGGGGCTCCAGGCCCTCGTCCCCCGGCCCCGGCGCGAGTCGTACGGTGCGGGCCCTGCCCAGCAGGCCGAGCGATCGGTATATGGGACGCAGCGGCGGGCTGAGCCACCCGGTGAGCCCTCGCAACTGAAGTACGTCCGCGATCGCGGTGGTAGGCGGAACCACGGTATCGATCACCTCTTGTGAAGAGATTTCCAGATGTCGCCGTCTGGAGGCGGCGATGGGATGCCCGGACAACGCGTCATCGATCTCAGTGACCCCGGCCTGGAGCGGGTCGCCCCCTGGTGGCGGCCCGAGCGGGCCGTCCTCGGTTCGCGACGGGTCCGTGACGGGTGGGCCGCGGTGGAACGACCCGGCTCAGCGCATCCGGATCGCCTGCCCCCACGGCGAAGGTGTGATGCACGGTGCTTCCTTTCCCCTGTCACCGGAACGACGGTTCCGGTGACGTACGAAGGACCTGACGCTCTTTTCGATGCCCTGTGCCGCTCGAATGATCCGGCAAACGCCCATGCCGGTTCATTCACAATAACCGGCTTTTCTCCGCGCCAAGAGTCCCGCATCGGTGGAAGTCGACGGTAGTGCCGATGCGAAGGAAAGGGCGGCGGTTTCATTGCGAAGACGCCCGAAGGCGGTTTCACCTGCCCAACTCCGGGGCAGGGCAGGCGACGGCGGGGAAGGAGGCGCTGGTCGGAACCGGTGGAGGTGAAGCGGTTCACAGGCCGCGCACGACCCGACACGGCCCGCGCCCGCGGGGGTCAGTCCGGGGTCAGTCCTCCCCACAGGGACCGGACCTCCTCGTAGACCTTCTGGTCGTGGGAGATCTCGACGACGTTCCCGTCGGGGTCCTTCAGCGCGCAGACATAGCCCACGGGGGGCGGCAGCAGGACCGGCTCCCAGTGGAGGCATCCGCGCTCGCGCGCCCGCCGGGCCGCCTCGTCGACGTCCTCGCGGCGCGGTACCTCCATGCCGAGGTGGGCGAACGGCGTGAGCTGCGGGCACGGCCTGCCCTTATCCTGGGCGAACTCCACGAGGACGAGGACGAACGGCGTCTCCACCTGCCCGGGGTTGGAGAGCCAGGCATTGCGGCCGTGCTCGTCCTCGTGGGTCGAGACCAGCACGAGCGGCGTCATGGTCGTGTAGAACTCGACGGCCGCGTCGAGGTCGGAGCTGGGCAGCGCGATGTGCGTCCACCGCGCCTCGGTGAGCCTGCCGTCGGGCATGGGCACCTCCCTCCGGGCCGTCCGTCCCCGCGCGCGTACGGCCCTCGACCTTTCCGTTCCCCGATTCGCGAACCGATTCGAAGGCTTTTGTTTTATTTGCTAAGTCGTTCATCGTGCTAAGCGATCAGCGTTTCGTTGATACGTTGACCGGTCATTCAGTCATGTAGCGCTCGCCCGCACGGTTTCCGCGCTCATCGGTGTCCAGCGGTTTTGTACCCGCCACGAGCGTCTTCGCCGACGCGCCGCAGGAGCGAAAAGTGGACACCACGTTCAAATAAGGCCCCCGGCGCGAGGAATGATCGGCGGATCCGTCGCGTTCGGGTGTGTCGAACCCCTCTGTGCAAGATCTTCAGGAGACACCGATGAGCAAGCTGAACGACGACGCCAAGGCCCTGATCGACCGGCCCGTGCACGCCTGGGTGACCGCCCTGCGCCCCGACGGGTCGCTGCACAGCACCGTCGTGTGGATCGAACTCGACGGTGACGACGTCGTGTTCAACACGGCCGTGGGCCGCGCCAAGGAGCGTTTCCTGCGTCAGGACCCGCGCGTGTCCGTGAGCGTGCTCGACCCCGACCACGCCCACCACCTGGTCAGCGTCTCGGGCACGGCGAAGTTCGAGCTGGAGGGCGCCGACGAGACGGTCGACCGGCTCGCCAAGAAGTACCTCGGCGCCGACAGCTACCCCTACCGGCAGCCGGGCGAGCAGCGCATCAACGTGCGCGTCACCCCCGAGCACGTGATCCACATGGCTCCCTGACGGCCCGCACCGGACCTCCCACGCGCGGCCGGGTCGCGGACGTCAGTCCCGGCCGGCCGCGAGCGGGGCGAAGCGGCGCAGCCGCAGGCTGTTGGTGACGACGAACACCGACGAGAACGCCATCGCCGCCCCGGCGACCATCGGCGAGAGCAGGCCCGAGGCCGCCAGCGGGATCGCCGCCACGTTGTACGCGAACGCCCAGAACAGATTGCCCTTGATCGTACGGAGCGTCCGGCGGGAAAGCCGGATCGCGTCCGCCGCCACGCGCAGGTCGCCGCGCACCAGCGTGAGATCGGATGCCTCGATCGCGACGTCGGACCCCGTCCCCATGGCCATGCCGAGGTCGGCCTGGGCGAGCGCGGCCGCGTCGTTGACGCCGTCCCCGACCATGGCGACCACCTTGCCCTCGGCCTGAAGGCGCTTGACGACGTCCACCTTCCCCGAGGGCAGGACCTCGGCGATCACGTCCTCGGGCGGTACCCCGACCGACGCGGCCACCGTCTCGGCCACCGCCTGGTGGTCGCCGGTCAGCAGCACCGGGCGCAGCCCCAGCTCCCTCAGCCGGGCGACGGCCTCGGCGGACGTCGGCTTGACTACGTCGGCGACGGCCAGCACCGCGCGCGCCCGGCCCTCCCAGCCGACCGCCACGGCCGTCTCACCCCGCACCCGCGCCCCGGCGACCGCCGCCTCCAGTTCGGCGGGCAGGCTCTGGCCGTGCTCGGCGAGCAGCTCGGGACGTCCGGCCAGCAGGGAACGGCCCTCGACGACGCCGCGCACGCCGAGCCCTTCGAGGGCGGCGAAACCGGTCACGCCCGGCAGCCCCTCGCCCGCGGCGTCCGTCACGGCCCGGGCGATCGGATGCTCGGAGGCGGCCTCCAGCGCCCCGGCGAGCCGCAGCACCTCGTCGCGGTCCTCCCCGGGGGCGGGCACGACGTCCACCAGCGTCATCTGCCCGGCGGTGACGGTGCCCGTCTTGTCCAGGACGACGGTGTCCACGCGCCGGGTCGACTCCAGCACCTCGGGCCCCTTGATCAGGATGCCGAGCTGCGCGCCGCGCCCGGTGCCCACCATGAGGGCGGTGGGCGTGGCGAGGCCGAGCGCGCAGGGGCAGGCGATGATCAGCACGGCCACGGCCGCCGTGAACGCCGCCGTGGCCCCGGCGTCCGCGTACAGCCGGACCACCAGCGTGCCGAGCGACAGCAGGATCACGATCGGCACGAAGAACTCCGAGACGCGGTCCGCCAGGCGCTGCACCTCGGCCTTGCCGTTCTGGGCGTCCTCGACCAGCCGGGCCATCTGGGCGAGCCGGGTGCCCGCGCCGACCCGGGTCGCCCGCACGATGAGGCGGCCCCCGGCGTTGACGGTGGCGCCGGTGACGGTGTCGCCGGGACGCACCTCGACCGGGACGGACTCCCCGGTCAGCATCGAGGCGTCGACCGCCGAGGCACCCTCCTCGACCACGCCGTCGGTGGCGATCTTCTCGCCCGGCCGGACGACGAACACGTCCCCCAGGGCCAGGCGCTCGACGGGGACGCGCACCTCGCGGCCGTCCCGCAGGACCGCGACGTCCTTGGCGCCCATCTCCAGCAGGGCACGCAGCGCGCCACCCGCCCGTCTCTTGGCCTTCGCCTCCAGGTAGCGGCCGGCGAGGATGAAGGTGACGACCCCGGCGGCGGCCTCGAAGTAGATGTTCGACGTGCCGCCATCGCCGGTGGTGAGCTCGAAGCCGTGGCGCATGCCGGGCGTGCCCGCCGTGCCGAACAGCAGCGCCCACACCGACCAGCCCAGCGCCGCGAGCGTGCCGATCGAGACCAGCGTGTCCATGGTGGCCGCGCCGTGCCGCAGGTTGGCCAGCGTCGCGCGGTGGAAGGGCCACCCGCCGTAGAGGACGACGGGGACGGCCAGGGCGAGCGACAGCCACTGCCAGCCGCGGAACTGGAGCGCGGGGATCATCGCCATGGCGACCACGGGGACGCTCAGGGCGATGGACAGCAGCAGCCGCCTGCGCAGCGGCGCAGAGTCGTCGGCCCCGGGGGCGGCGCTCGGCAGCTCGGCGGTGTACCCGGCCTTCTCGACCGCGGCGACCAGCTCGGCGGGGGTGACGCCGCCGTCGTGGACGACCTTCGCCTTCTCGGTGGCGAAGTTGACCGTGGCGCGGACGCCGTCCAGTTTGTTCAGCTTGCGCTCGACGCGGGCGGCACACGAGGCGCACGTCATGCCGCCGATGGCGAGTTCGATCTCGCCCCCGGCGGGCCGTCTCATGGTGGCCTCCGCCATGTACGCGTCTCCCGTTCCTGCTCCCTGGTGCGCGACGTCTCCAGGCGTACGCCGATCGCGACCAGCCTATATGTCCGTAAACGATACCCCCCTACCGTTCTGTTCCACATGGGTGGGGGGCGAAGGCCGCGGGTTCGAAGCTCGGCCCCAGGGGTATCCGGAGCGGACGACCGGCGCCGGATCCGGTCCGATACGGTTTCGGCGAACAATTGAACATGTCGCACGGTCTGATCTACTGGTGTAGCGGGCTTCGCGGGAGGCGGCACCGTGATCGTCGAACTGCTCTTTCTGCTGGGCGCACTGGCACTCGTCATCGCGAACGGCGTCTTCGTCGCGGCCGAGTTCTCGCTGGTCACCGTCGAGCGCGGCGAGGTCCAGCGCCTCGCCTCCGTGGGCGACCGGGGCGCCCAGGGCATCCAGGCGGCGATCCGGAGGCTGTCGTTCCAGCTCTCCGGGGCCCAGCTCGGCATCACGATCACCTCGCTGCTGCTCGGCGTCACGGCCGAGCCCGCGATCGCCGGGCTGCTGCGTCCCGCCGTCGAGGCCGTGCCCGCCCTGCCCCTCGGCGCCGCCGACAACGTGGCCGCAGTCCTCGGGCTGCTGATCGCCACGGTGGGCCAGATGGTGCTCGGCGAGCTCGTCCCCAAGAACGCCGCCCTGTCCAAACCGATGCTGGTCGCCCGCATGTCCACGCCGCCGCAGCGGGCGTTCTCGGCCGTCTTCGCCCCACTGATCAAGGCATGCAACGCCATCGCCAACGGGATCGTGCGCGCGCTCGGCGCCGAACCCCAGGACGAGCTGGCCTCCGCACGCTCGCCCGACGAACTGAGCCTCCTGATGAGCGCGTCGGCCCAGGCGGGCGCCCTGCCCGGCGGGACCGCCGCCATGCTGCTGCGCGCGCTCAGGTTCGGCGACCGGACGGCGGACGAGGCGATGACCCCCCGCACCGACTGCGTGACCGTCGCCGACGACGCCAGCGTCATCGAGTTCCTCGCCCTCGCCCGGCAGGCGCGGCACCTGCGGCTGCCCGTCACCGGCGGCGACCTGGACGACATCGTCGGCGTCGCGCACGTGACGGGCGCCTTCGCCGTGCCCGAGGGCGAGCGCGCGACGACGCCGGTCTCCGCGATCCGGCGCCCGCCCGTCCTCGTGCCCGAGTCCCTGGACCTCGCGACCCTCCAGGAGCGCCTGTTCGCGGCCCGGGAGGAGATGGCCGTCGTCGTCGACGAGTACGGCGGGTTCGCCGGGATCGTCACGGTCGAGGACCTGGCCGAGGAGCTGATCGGCGACATCGCCGACGAGTACGACCTGCCCGAGGAGGGCTCGGCCGAGCCCGCGTCCGCGATGCTGGCCGCCGGGACGTCGGCCACCGTGCCCGCCGGGCTGCGCGCCCACGAGGTCGAGGAGCGCACGGGCTTCCAGATGCCCGAGGGCCCGTACGAGACGCTCGCCGGGCTGCTGATCAGCAGGCTCGGCCGCCTGCCCGACGCGGGCGACCGCGTGGCCGTGGACGGCTGGGAGCTGCGCGCCGACGTCGTGCGCCGCCGCAGGATCGAGCGCATCACCCTCACCGCCCCGTCCGAGGAGACCTCGTGACCGCGTCCACCACGTCCGCCGAACCCGCTGATCCCGCTGATCCCGCCGACCCTGCCGACACCCCCGGGGCCGCCCGATGACCCTCCTGGACGCCCTCGCCATCGTGGTGCTGCTCGGCGTGAACGGCTTCTTCGTGGGCGCCGAGTTCGCGCTGATCTCCGCGCGCCGCACGCAGATCGAGCCGCTGGCCAAGGAGGGCTCGCGGCGGGCCCGCGCCGTGCTCGGGGCCATGGACGACGTCCCGCTCATGCTCGCCGCCGCGCAGCTCGGCGTGACCCTCGCCTCGCTGGCCCTCGGTGCCGTGGGCGAGCCGGTCCTCGCGCACGCGCTTGAGCCGCTGTTCCACACCCTGGGCGTGCCGGAGGGCTTCGTACACCCGGCCGCGTTCGCGCTGGCGCTGCTGGTGGTGGTCTCCCTGCACGTGATCATCGGGGAGATGGTGCCGAAGAACCTGTCGCTGTCCGGTCCCGACCAGGCGGCGCTCTGGCTGGTCCCCACGCTGCGGGCCGTCGCGCGCGCCACCCGGCCGCTGCTCGTCGCGATCAACGCCATCTCGGCGGGCGTGCTGCGGGTGCTGAAGATCCCGCCCACCGACGAGATCCGGTCGGTCTACACCTCCGACGAGATGCCCGCCGTCATCCAGGAGTCGCGCCGGCACCTGCTGCTCGACCAGGACGAGTACGACCGCATGATCGCCACGCTCGCGCTGCGCGGGCGGCCGGTCACGTCCGTCATGGTGCCCCGCGCCGACGTCGTGACCCTGCCCGCGACGACCACCGCGGCGGACCTGCAGGAGTACGCCGGGCGGCACGGCCACTCCCGTTTCCCGGTGCGCGGCGACGGCCCCGGCGGGCTGTCCGGCTACCTGCACGTGCTGGACGCGCTGAACGGGCACGCGCCCGGCCGGCCCCTGCCGGCCCGTCCGCTGCCCATCGTCCACCACGGCGCCTCGCTGGCCGACGTCCTCGCGACGATGCGCAAGCGGCGGGCGCAGCTCGCCGGGATCAGCGACGACACCGGGGACGTGGTGGGCGTCGTGACGCTGCAGGACGTGCTCACCGGGCTCCTCCACCACGCCCACCAGGAGGCTTCCGGTGACGGTTCACAGGAAAGACGCCTCACGTCGTGATTCACGGACCGAACGGCGCCGCCTCGGCCGCCCGCGACGGCGCGCGCGGTTCCGCTGGGCGGTGAGGGGCCGGTGCGGTAGCCGTTTCACCAGGAAAAATGAGTATTTCGTGCGAATACCGCGACAGGGGACCCCAAACATCCCTCCCCTCGCTAGACTGACCAGCGGCTTGCCGGGCGGTCGGATCCGGCACCTGTAGTCGGCGCGTGGCCTGGGGCCACCAGCCCTGGCCATTCCGTGGGGACAATGAACGGCGGGCTTGTCGATACGCGCCCTGTCCAGCCCGTGGACGAACCGGCGAGCGGTCGGAAGAAGCGGTGGTGGGCCTCGTGGCTCTGGTGCCTCGTCGCGGCCGTGGCGGGGATCGCCGTCGCGGCCAGCGCCACGCTGGTCGGCGCCTACACGAAGCTGAGCAACAACATCAAGCACGTGGCGGTGGACCCCGGGGACCTCGGCGCGCGCCCCGCCAAGGTGAGCAAGGCGCTGAACATCCTGATGGTGGGGTCGGACACGCGCGCCGGCGCGAACATCAAGTACGGCCACCGCGAGTTCGGCGAGCGCACCGACACGATCATCCTCGCGCACATCTCGCCCAACCGGGGCAACGCGCTGCTCATCAGCTTCCCGCGTGACTCGCTCGTCCAGCTCCCCGCCTGCCGGGCCAAGAACGGCCTCCCCGGCCAGCGCTCCCACGTCGGGATGATCAACGAGTCGTTCAACTTCGGCGGCATCGCCTGCACGTACAAGACCATCGAGACGCTCACGGGCATCCGCATCGACCACTTCGTCAAGGTCGACTTCACCGGGTTCAAGAGCATGGTGAACGCGCTCGGCGGCGTCGAGGTCTGCGTCCCCAAGCCCATCGACGACGACAAGGCCCTGCTCCACCTGCCCGCCGGGCGCCAGACGCTCAAGGGCGAGCAGGCCCTCGGCTACGTCCGCGTCCGCTACGCGCTCGGGGACGGCTCCGACATCGGCCGCATCCAGCGCCAGCAGATGTTCCTCGCCTCCATGATCAAGAAGGCGATGAGCGGGTCCACGCTGACCGACCCGGCCAAGCTGTTCGACTTCCTCGACGCGGCCACCAAGTCCGTCACCACCGACCCCGAGCTGACCATCGGCGTGATGAAGGACCTCGCGACCAGCGCCCAGGGCCTGGCCGCGGGCAACATCCGCTTCGTCACGACGCCGTGGCGCTACTCGCTGAGCCAGCCCGGCCGCGTCGAGTGGGTGCAGCCGCAGGCCAGGCAGCTCTTCCAGCTCGTCGCCACCGACACCAAGCTCAACAGCTCCAATCTCAAGTCCAACACCGGCCGCGAGGCCAAGGTGCCCAAGTCCAAGATCGAGATCTCGATCCAGAACGGCACCACCCAGGCCGGCCTCGGCTCCCAGGTCGCCGCCGCCCTCGAACAGCGCGGCTACAGCGTCGCCAAGGTCGGCGACGCGAAGGTGAAGCCGTACCCCAAGACGACGATCCGGTACTCCTCCAACGGCCAGTCCCGCGTGCCCACGCTGGCCGGCGACCTGGTCACCTCCCGCAACTCCATGGTCACCGACACCACGACGACGCGGCTCGTGCTGGTGATCGGCGCCGACTGGAAGGGCCTGAAGCCCATGCAGGTGTCCGAGAGCGACATCAAGGGCATCGACGCCACCCAGGACTCCTGCTCCG
This sequence comes from Sphaerisporangium sp. NPDC051011, assembly GCF_040653595.1. Classification (NCBI taxonomy): domain Bacteria; kingdom Bacillati; phylum Actinomycetota; class Actinomycetes; order Streptosporangiales; family Streptosporangiaceae; genus Sphaerisporangium; species Sphaerisporangium sp. NPDC051011. The sequence continues at coordinate 107,479 of NZ_JBFAGG010000010.1, forward strand.
ACGCCTGACCCGCGCGGTCCCTCGTCGGGGGCGCTTTCTGTTGGAGGCGGGTTCTCCGGGGTACGAAACCGGACACATGGCGCCTGTTCCTCTTAGGCATGCGCTCATGCAGGCCGGGCAGGGGGTCCGGCCGGATTCCGGGGTGGTGAACCATGCGGCGTGGCGTGATATTCGATCTTGACGGGACCCTGGTGGACACCGGCTATCTGCATGTCGTGGCCTGGTGGGAGGGGTTCCGCGGACGGCGGCGGGATGTGCTCATGGTCGACATCCATGGGGCCATCGGGCGGGCGGACCGTGCGCTGATCGACTACCTGCTGCCCGACGTCGACGACGAGGAGGCGCAGGCGATCTCCGACGCGCACGCGGCGGCGTACAAACCGCGCCTCGACCATGTGCGCCCGGTACCGGGGGCGGGAGAACTGCTCAAGGCGCTCGCCGACCGCGGACTGACCGTGGTGGTGGTCACGAGCGCGCCGAAGGACGAGGCCGAGCACCTGGTCGGAATCACCGGCGCCGAGAACGCGGTGGAAGTGCTCGTGCACGCCGGGGACGTCGAGAAGTCCAAGCCCCACCCCGAACCCGTGCGGCAGGCGCTCGACAAGTCCGGCATCGCGGCCGACCAGGCGATCATGGTGGGGGACAGCGTCTGGGACGCGCTCGCGGCCCGCGCGGCGAAGACCGGATGCGTGGGGGTCCGCTCCGGCGGCATCGACAGCGAGTCGTTGCGGGACGCGGGAGCCGAGGCCGTGTACAAGGACTGCCGCGACCTGCTGTACCACCTGGAGGACAGCCCGCTCGCGCGCCTCCTGGACCGCTGACCCCGGCCCCGCCGAGCCCCCGGGATCCGCTCGGGGCCACCTCGGTGACACGTCGTTCAGGCGGTTCCTTCACAATTGGACCCTGCCCCCGGAAGGCGCCGTGAAAAGCGGAGTAATGCAGACAGATCGCGATGTGCGGCCGGTGGTCCCGCGCCAGGTGCGCGGAGGCCGCCCGGCGGTGAACGTCGCGATGTCCGTCGAACCGGGTGGCTCTCCACGGCGTATTGCTAGATCAGAAGGAGAGTGATCGGGCATGACGACAGAGCACGCGGTCATTGGTGTCACCGGTCTCGGGGTCATGGGCCGAAATCTCGCGCGCAACTTCGCCAGGCACGGCTACACCGTCGCGGTGCACAACCGCACGGAGGCGAAGACCAAGGCGTTGATCGAGGAGTTCGGCGACGAGGGGGTCTTCATCCCCGCCGAGACGCCCGAGGCGTTCGTCGCCTCGCTGTCGCGTCCACGCAAGATTGTGATCATGGTGAAGGCGGGCGCCTCGACGGACGCGGTGATCGAGGAGTTCGCCCCTCTTCTGGAACCCGGCGACATCCTGGTCGACGGCGGCAACGCCCACTTCCTGGACACCCGGCGTCGTGAGAAGGCCCTGAGGGAACGCGGCATCCACTTCGTCGGGTGCGGCATCTCCGGCGGCGAGCAGGGCGCGCTGGAGGGGCCGAGCATCATGCCGGGCGGCCCCAAGGAGGCGTACACGTACCTCGGGCCGATCCTCGAGGACATCGCGGCCAAGGTGGACGGGGTGCCATGCTGCACGTACGTCGGCCCGGACGGTGCCGGGCACTTCGTCAAGATGGTGCACAACGGCATCGAGTACGCCGACATGCAGCTCATCGCCGAGTCCTACGACATTCTGCGCCAGGGCGCGCGGATGTCCCCCGCCGAGATCGCCGAGGCCTTCCGCACCTGGAACACCGGCCGGCTGGAGTCCTACCTCATCGAGATCAGCACCACCGTGCTCTCCCACCTGGACGCCACGACCGGCAAGCCCTTCGTCGACGTGGTGCTCGACCAGGCCGAGCAGAAGGGCACGGGCCGGTGGACCGTCCAGGTCGCCCTCGACCTCGGCGTCCCCGTCAGCGGCATCGCCGAGGCGGTCTTCGCCCGTGCGGTGTCCGGCCACGCCGAGATGCGCGAGGCGGCGCGCGTCCTCCCCGGCCCCACCGACGACGACCTGCCGTCCTCGTTCGCCGACGACGTCGAGGAGGCGCTGTACGCCTCGAAGGTCGTCGCCTACGCCCAGGGGTTCAACGAGATCCAGGCGGGCAGCGCCGAGTACGGCTGGGACATCGACCTCGGGGCCATGGCGACCATCTGGCGGGGCGGGTGCATCATCAGGGCCCGGTTCCTCGACCGCATCCGCGCCGCGTACGAGGCCGACCCGAACACGCCGACGCTGCTGTCCGACGGGTCCTTCGCCGCCGAGCTGTCCACCGCGCAGCGCGCCTGGCGGGACGTCACCGTCGCCGCCACCCGGCGGGGCATCCCCGCGCCGGGCTTCGCGAGCGCGCTGGCGTACTACGACGGCCTGCGCGCCGAGCGGCTGCCCGCCGCGCTGCTCCAGGGATTGCGCGACTACTTCGGCGCGCACACCTACCGCCGCGTGGATCGTGACGGCGTCTACCACACCCAGTGGGAGCGCCCCGAGCACCCAGAAGCCCGCGTCGACGTCTGATCAGGGGGCCGAGCGGGCGCGCTGTTCTTGCTCGGCGATGAGTTCGGTGAGGGTGGTGGCGTCGTCGGCGTCGACCGTGCGCCACACCCCCGCCGCCTCGGTGGCGTCGTCGAACCTCAGGCGGGTGGCCCAGAAGCGGCCCGCGTCGGAGCGGAAGACGACCCACCCGGCGGGGGCGACCGGCGCGGGGTTCATGACGCCTCCCCTCGGCGGCACGCGGGGCGCGGGGGTCGGGGCGCCAAAGGGGCGCCCCGAACCCGCCGAGCGGAGCGAGGCCATAGGTACGGCGGCGCCACCCCCCCGGCGGACGGTCGTCCGGTGTGGCGGTGGATGACGGGGAGAGCTCTGATCTTTCGCACGTGGCCCGACCTCGGTTCGCATCAGAAGACCCGTAAGCACCACGAATCGCCCTTATGGGTCTGCCATTTATCACGTCATCGGTCTGCGCGAGTGAGTTCCGCGCTACGGTCAGTGTGAGGCTCCGATAACACCGTGTCACCATTGCCTTGGTGCCGCACCGTCGTTGCCGCAACACGTGGAGTGACCATGACCATAGGCGAAGATCTTCGCGCGGCACGCAGGCGCGCGGGGGTCAGTCTGGGCCGGCTTGCCACGATGACAGGCGTTTCCGCAGGTCATCTCAGTCGCATCGAGCGGGGTGAGCGCGAGGCGACCCCGGCGGTGGTCCGGCACTACGAGGTCGCTCTGGCCGCCCCGGCGGTTCCCTTCCCGGCAACCGAAACCCCCCTTTCCGGAGACCCCGGCACGTGTACCTTCGATGACATGAAGCGCAGAGGCCTACTCTCGGTCATCGCCGCGGCTTCGGTGGGGGTGGCCACGGGCGAGCCCCTGACCCGGCTGCTTGACAGTTTGTCGACCGAGGCGCCAAGTCTCGTCGGCCTGCCCGAAGTGCGGGCGGTCGAAGCCGCCGCCGATCTCTACATGCGCATGGACCTCGCCCGGGGAGGCAACGCCGCCACCGCCATGGCACGCGGCTCCCTCGAATGGGCCGTGAAGCTCCGCGACCGTCCCATGGCCGAGCCCGTCCGCGACCGGCTCAGCTCGGCCATCGGGCTGCTGGCCGACCGCGTCGGCTGGGCCACCTACGACCAGGGCCGGCTGGAGCAGGCGACCCGTCTGCTCACCTTCGCCCTCGACTCGGCGGCGCGCGGCGCCGACCGCGACCTGCGGGCGCACACAATGCTCGACCTGTCGGTCGCCTTCGCCGACATGGGACGGCCGCGGGACGGCGTCGAGATCCTGCGCATGGCCCTCGGCGACGAGCGCATCTCCAGCGCCGAGCGGGCCAACGTCCACGCCGTCGCCGCCCGCCACTGCGCCGCGGCGGGTGACCGCCCGGCCGGCCTGCGCCACATCGGCCTGGCAGAGGACGCGCTCGCCCGGGCCGAGCCCGCGTTGGCCCCCGACTGGGCGCGCCACATCACCGTCTCTCCCGGCCACCACGACAGTGCGCTCGGCCTGGCGTTGTTCCAGCTCGGCGAGGACGAGCGGGCGCGCGTCCGCCTCGGCGCCGCGCTGGAGCGGCTCGGCGAGAACCGCACGCGCACGGGCCTTCGGTGCCTGACGCGGATGGCCGTGCTGCGCATCCGCGAGGGCGACCGCGAGGGGGGCGCCGAGGAGGCGCGCCGCGCGGTCGTCCTGGCCTCGGACGTCCAGTCGGCGCGGGTCGCCAAGGACCTGCGCATGATGATCGACGGCGTGCGCCAGTGCGGCATGCCCGAGCTCGCCCGCGAGCTGTCCGGTTCACCGACCGCCGTCTGAGCCCTGTCCAAACCCGCCCCGCGCCCGCCCCGCGCCCTGTCCGAGCCCTGTCCCCGCCTCGTCCGGGCTCGGCGCACACGGTCGTGCGGCACTCGGCGGATCGGCCGTGGAAGTAGCCCGTCCGGGCCCGGCCGCAGCGCCCGGGCGGCCCCTGACAACCGGGCGTCTTCCCGGCCGGTCTGAGTACCGGACCTGAGCCGAGAAGCTCATGCCGCGCAGGTAAAGAGCAAGTAGATTGCCGTTTGGGGGAAGTTTCACGACAAACGTACACAGGGGGCGGGATGAAGGCCCGTATCGCGGGCGTCGCGGCGTATCTGCCGGAACGCTCCATGACCAGTCGCGAGGTCGAGTCGCGGATCGAGGGATACGTCCCTTCCCGCGGCGTCATCGAGCGCATCACGGGGATCAAGCGGCGCCACGTCGCCGCGGACGACGAGCAGGCGTCGGACCTCGCGGTCGCCGCGGTGCGCCGCCTCCCCGGCGGTGAGGACGCCAACCTGCTCATCTTCGCGTCGGCGTCACAGGACATGGTGGAGCCCGCCACGGCGCACATCGTCGCGGCCAAGCTCGGCCTGACCTGCCCGGTCTTCGACGTCAAGAACGCCTGCAACAGCATGCTGAACGGCATCCAGGTGGCCGAGGCACTCATCCGCACCGGCGTCCACCACAAGGTGGTGGTCTGCACCGGTGAGATGCCGTCCCGCGCCGTCCGGTGGCGGGTCGCGAGCCGGGCGCAGTTCGCGGACGCCTTCGCCGGGTACACGCTGTCGGACGCGGGCGCCGCGGTGCTGCTCGCCGCCGACCCCGGCCGGGGCATCTTCTACCGCGCCTTCTCGGCCGGCTCCACCGCCTGGGCGGCCGGCACGCTGCCCGGCGGCGGCTCGGCCCACCCGCGCGACCCCGAGTACTCCTACTTCAGCGGGGACGGCCGGCGGCTGAAGGAGGCGTTCGAGCTGGTCGGTCCCGACCTGTTCCTCGACGCGCTCAAGTGCACCGGCCTGACCTGGGATGACTTCTCGGTCGTGGCCGTGCACCAGGTGGCGATGCCGTACCTGGACGTGCTGGCCCGCGCGCTGGGCATCCCCGGCGACCGGCTCGTCGTGACGCTGCCCGAGCACGGGAACTGCGCCTCGGCCACCCTGCCGCTCCAGCTCGCGGCGGCGGGCGCCGCGCCGGGCGACCGGGTGGCGCTGCTCGGCCTCGGCGGCGGCATCAGCCTCGGCGTGTTGTTCGCGGACCTGTGATGGACGGCCTGATGGACCTGTGGGTGGTCATCCCCGCCTACAACGAGGCGAAGGGCATCGAGGCGACCCTGCGCGCGCTCGAAGCCCAGGACGACCGCGCGTTCACGCTGGTCATCGTCGACAACATGAGCACCGACGCGACCGCCGACATCGTCACGGCGTACGCCGCCGGGTCGTCGATGAGGATCGAGCTGGTCAGGGAGCCGCACAAGGGCACGGGCGCGGCCTCCGACACCGGGATGCGGCATGCCATCGCGCGCGGCGCCACCCACCTGCTGCGGACCGATGCCGACTGCCTGCCGCGCGCCGACTGGGTGCGAGCCATGAAGCGCGGCTTCGCCGACGGCCTGCAGATGGTCGGCGGGCTGCTGCGGCCCCGCACCGACGAGTTCCCGCTGAAGTTCTGGGAGCGGCGCCTGCTGCCGTTCGTGGTGGAGGTGGCGGCGGCGTTCGGGCGCGTCCGCCCGGGCAACCGCGACGCCGCCTATCTCGGTCCGTACGTGATGATGCCGGGCGCGACCGTGGGCATCACCGCGGAGCTGTACGAGCGGGCGGGCGGGTTCCCGCGCACGGCGATCGAGGAGGTCCACGAGGACCGCGCGCTGGTGAACCGCGTGCGCGCGCTGACCCGCGCGTACGGCACGCGCCGGGACGTCGTCGTCTACGGCTCGGTGCGGCGGCTGCGCGCGTACGGGCTGGCGGGGACGCTGGCCTGGTACGCCGACCACCACTACCGTCCCGACGTGGTCGACGTCCGGTGAGGCCGCGGGGCGCCGGGCGGGCGATGGCCGCCGAGAACCGCCTGTACCTGGCCGCCCATCCGGTGGCCTACCCCCTGATGCGGCTGCTCGCCCGGTTCGGGCCGGTGGTGCGGGCGCCCGGCCTCGGGGTCGTCGTGAACGACGCCGCGACCGCGCGGGCGGTGCTCACGGACGAGCGGTTCCGCAAGGACGGCCCCGGCTCGCCCGGGGACCTGTGGACGCCCGTGCTGGGGCCGTCGGTGCTGCTCAACATGGAGGGCGAGGGGCATACCGAGCTGCGGCGCAAGCTGGCGCCGCTGTTCGCGCCCGCGCAGGTCGAGGCGCTGGTGGCGGACGTGCTGGAGGTCCCGCTGGGCGAGCTGTCGGCGCGGCTCGCGCGGGGCGAGTCGGTGGACCTGGTGGACGAGATGCGGCTGATGGCGGGCGCGGTGATCTGCCGGTTGATCGGCATGCGGGAGGTCTCGGCGCGCGACGCCCGGTCCCTGTTCGCCGACGGCGAGCGGGTCGTGTCGATGGTCTCGCTGCGCTCGCGCCGCCTGTCGCACCGGCAGGTCGCGGTGGCCCGCCGGGTGCTGGACCGCGTCGGCGCCATCGCGGCCGCCGCCTACGACGACGGCGACGAGTCGACGGTCGTAGGACGCATGCGCGCGCTCGGGCTGTCCGCCGCCGAGGCGCGCGGGGCGGCGGGCGCGTTCTTCCTGACCGGCACCGAGACGGTGGCGACGTTCGTCCCGCGGCTGGTCGCCCTGCTCGACGACGCGGGCGTCCGGGTCGAGGGGCCGGAGGAACTGGACCGGGCGATCGAGGACGCCATGCGGGTCACCACCCCGACGCCGGTGATGCTGCGTTCGGTGGCGGCGCCCGCGCGGGTGGGCCGCGTGCGGGTGCGGCCGGGGGACCGGGTGGTCATCGTCACCCACAACTGCGCCCGCGCCTTCGGCCCGTTCGACCCGGTCGCGAAGCATCCGCCCGAGTTGCGGCGGCTGTGGTTCGGGGCCGGGCCGCACTTCTGCGTCGGCTACCCGCTGGCGATGGCCGAGATCCGGGCCGTGGCGGGGACGCTGCTGGCGCTCCGGCCGCGCGTGACCAGGCGGAAGGCGGCGCGGGGCGTGCTCATCCCCACCTATGAACACCTGTGGATAACCTGTGGATGACGTGTGGATGGCTGGGAAAACCGACATCGTGGCCGGCATCCTGGACGGTCCCGGACGGCCGGGCGCCGTCGCGATGGTGGACGGGCGCGGGCGGACGCTGACGTACGGCGAGCTGCGCCGCCGCGTCCGGGCCGTCGCCGGGGCCATGACGGGGCTGCGCCCCGGGGACGGCGTGCTGTTCGCTGTGCGCCCGGGGCCGGACGCCGTCACCTCCGCGCTCGGCGCGGTCGCCGCGGGCGGGATGCTCGTCCTCGCCGACCCCGGCCTCGCGCCCGAGGTGGCCGCCGCCCGGCTGGCGCTGACCCGGCCCCGCTGGGTGGTCGCCGACGCGCTGGTCTACGCCCTGAGCGGCCCGCTGCGCCGCCTCGCTCGCCGCCGCGGGCTGCACCTGCCCCACCTGCGCGAGCCGGTTCCGGGATCCGCGGTGAACCACCTGTACGCGGGTCCGTGGCTCCCCGGCGTCCCGCGCGGGGCCCTGAGCCTGCGCGCCCTGGAACGCGCGCCGAACGGCGCCGCGCCCACCTCAGGCTGTGACAGGGATGCCGACGTGACGGGGAAGGCCGCGGGGTCCGGGCAGCCCGCCGTCGTCGCGTTCACCTCGGGGACCACCGCGAGCCCGCGCGGCGTCGTCCACACGCGGAACTCGCTGGCCGCGGGGTCGGCCCTGTTCCGCGCGGCCGTCCCGCTGGGCGAGGGGGACGTGGTCCACACCGACCAGCTCATGCTGGGCCTTCCCGCGCTGATGGCGGGCGCGACGTGGTCGCTGCCGGGCTCCCGGCCGCTCGCGGACGAGCTGGCCGCCCGCCGGGCCACGCACGCGTTCTGCGTCCCCGTCCGGCTGGACCGCGCCCTGCGCGCGAACCCGGCGCTGCCCGCCACGCTCCGCTGCCTGCTGCTCGGGACGGCCCCCAGCCCGCCGGCCGTCCTGCGGCGCGCCCGGGCCGCCGCGCCGCACGCGGACATCCTCTCGGTGTACGCCATGACCGAGGCGCTGCCGATCGCCGTCGCCTCCGCCGAGCAGAAGCTGACCTGCCGGGACGGCGACCTGCTGGGCCCGCCGCTGCCGGGGGTGTCCGTCCGGATCGGCGAGGACGGCGAGCTGTTCGTCTCCGGGCCGCAGCTCGCCCGCGGCTACCTCGGCGAGACCCCGCTGCGGGAGGTCGCGACGGGCGACCTCGCCCGCCTCGACGCGCACGGGCGGCTGGTGTTGCTCGGCCGCAAGAAGGACATGATCCTGCGGGACGGGGTGAACATCTACCCCGGCCTGTACGAACCGGCGGTGGCGGCGCTGCCGGGGGTGGCCGAGGCGGCGATCATCGGCGTGCCGGACCCGGGGACCGGCGACGAGGAGGTCGTGCTGGCCCTGGTCGCCGACGAGGGGTTCGACGCGGCGGCGGTGCGCCGGGCGCTGCCGGACATCGTGGACGCCGGAGCGCTGCCCGACCGGCTGGCGCTGGTGGAGGCGTTCCCGCGCGGCGGGCGCAACGGCAAACTCGACCGCGCCCGCCTCCGCGAGGTGATCGGCGGGGCCCGTCCATGAACGGGCCACCGGGGTTCCCGGACGGGCACGGCGTGTCATGAGGGTGGCGGTGACCGGGGCGTCGGGGTTCGCGGGCGGGACCGTGGTGCGGGCGGCGGTGGCGCGCGGGTGGCGGGTGCACGCGTTCGGGCGCCGCCCCCCGAGCCGCGTTACCGGCGACCTCGGCGGCCTCGTCCGCGCGGGCGTCGTGCCGTACCGCTCCTGGGACGTCACCGGACCCGGCCCCGTCGACCCGCCGGAGGTGGACGCGGTGATCCACTGCGCGGGGACCGTCAGCGACTGGGGGCCGTCCCGCGAGTTCAGGCGGGTCAACGTCATCGGCACCGCCCGCGTCCGGGCGACGTTCCCGGACGCTCGGTTCGTCCACATCAGCACCGCGAGCGTGTACGACCCGTTCCGCCCGACCGTGATGGCGCGCGAGCACGAGTGCCACGCGCGGCGGTACGCCAACGCCTACGGGGCGTCCAAGGCCCTCGCCGAGCGCGTGGCCGGCGAGTCGGCGATCATCCTGCGGCCGCACGCCGTGTACGGGCCGGGCGATCCGACGCTGCTCCCCCGGGTGCTGGCGTCGGTGCGGGGACGCCGCCTGTGGGCGGTGGGCGACGGACGTCAGCGTGTCAGCCTGACCTCGGTGGACAACCTGGCGCAGGCGTGCCTGCTCGCCGCGTCGGGGCCGGTGGCGCGGGGCGTCTTCAACGTCACGGACGCCGAGCCGGTCGTCCTGGACGAGGCGCTGCGCTGGATTCTGCGCGAGCGGGGCATCGACGCCGAGCCGTTCTACCTGCCCGCGGCGCTGGTGATGCCGGTGGCGGGGGTGATGGAGGCGGTCTTCCGCGTCCTGCGCCGCCCGGAGCCCCCGCGCCTGACCCGGTACGCCGTGGGGCACCTGGCCGTGGAGCGCACGCTCGACATCTCGGCGGCGCGGGAGCGTCTCGGCTACCGGCCCGCCCCCACCTCGTTCCGGGGCGCCGCGTCCTGGTGAACGCCCTGCTCACGGGCACCCCGGGCGGCGGTGAATACGGATGAAGGCCGCGAAAGCCCTGAGTCTGCACGAAATCCTCAGCGCCAGTCACCACAAATACTTACAAGTCCTGACAATTGGCATTGCGGATGCGTCGCCCAGGTGCGACGGTCGAAAGAGAGCCGTTCGCGACGCTCGCGACGAAGACGTTCATGCACGAGAGGGGCGCCCATCGTGTCCGATCTCCCCCAGTTACCGTTCCCGCGACGCGACCGCCTGGCCCTGTCGCCGGTGTTCAGGGAACTGCGCGCCATCTCGCCGATCACCCGTGTGCGGACGAGCACGGGTGACGAGGCGTGGCTGGTCACCTCCTACGAGGAGGTACGGTCCCTGATCGGCGACGAGCGGCTCGGGCGCACCCATCCGGATCCGGCCAACGCCCCGCGCGTGTCCCACGCGATCATCGCGGGCGCGCCGAGGGGTGACTTCGACAAGGAGAAGACCGACCACGAGCGGATGCGCAAGATGCTCGCGCCCGCCTTCTCCGCGCGGCGCATGCGGATGCTGGCGGGCCGCGTCCAGGAGATCGTGGACGAACTGCTGGACGAGCTGGCCGCCAAGCAGCCGCCGGCGGACCTGCACGCGCACCTGTCCGTGCCGCTGCCCGCCCTCGTGATCTCCGAGCTGCTGGGCGTCCCGCGCGAGGACCGCGAGCGGTTCCGGGCGCTGGCCGACACGATGACCGACATGGCCAACCCGGGCAGGGCCCAAGCCGCGCTCGACGAGCTCAGCGGGTACATCCACGAGCTCATGATCGAGAAGCGGCGGAACCCCGCTGAGGACGTGTTCTCGGACATGGCCACGATGGACGCCGCGGACGACGAGATCGCCGAGCTGGGCGCGGTACTGCTGTTCGCCGGCCACGAGACCACGGTGAACCGCATCGACCACGGTGTCTCGTACCTGCTGACCAACCCCGCCCAGCGGGACGCGCTGGTGGCGGACCCCTCCCTGGTGCCGGGCGCGGTGGAGGAGATCCTGCGCATGTCGGCGCCGTCCGATTTCGGCGTGACGCGGTGGGCGCGGACGGACGTCCAGGTCGGGGACGTGACGATCCGCAAGGGCGAGGCCGTGATCATCTCGACCATGGCCGCCAACCGGGACGAGCGGGTCTTCCAGGATCCGGACACGTTCGACGTCCACCGGCAGGGCGAGGAGCCGCACCTGGCGTTCGCCCACGGCATGCACTACTGCATCGGCGCCAGCCTCGCGCGGGTGGAGCTGCGCAGTGTCTTCGGCACGTTGTTCACGCGGTTCCCCGCCCTGGACCTCGCGGTGCCCTTCGAGCAGGTCCCGATGCGCGTGGACCGGGTGACCGGCGGCTTCGAGGCGCTGCCCGTCGTCTGGTGACCCGCGCCCGCACCTTCTGATCGCGATCGACGCGCCCACGCGGCGCGTCGATCCTCTTTTCGGGGCCGTCTTTACGGGGCCGTCCGATCGGCCGACCGGTGATCACCGTCGTCAGCCAGGTGAACGACATGAACGCGGCGCGCCCGCCGCCTTTCCGGCCGACGGCCCGGCGGACACGATGCGGTAACGACGTGTGCCCAACCGGTCACTCCCGCTTGACAGCAAGCACGGACATGTCGTCTTATACACCTACCCGACTTATTAAGTAGGAATTAAAGGAGAGGTCAATGAAAGTACGCAGGCTCCGGGGGATGGCGGCGGCACTGGCCGCGGTCGCGGTGACCGCCCTCGCGGCGGCCTGCGGCGGAGGCGGCGACACGACGACGACCGCCTCGGGCGGCGCCGGGGGCGACACGGCCAAGACCGAGCTGCGGCTCGGCTTCTTCCCCAACATCACCCACTCCACGGCGCTGGTCGGCGTGAAGAAGGGCTTCTTCGAGAAGGCCCTCGGCAGCAACGTGACGCTGAAGACCGCCACCTTCAACGCCGGCCCGGCCGCCACCGAGGCGATCTTCTCCGACGCCATCGACGCCACGTACATCGGCCCGAACCCGGCCATCAACGCGTGGTCGAAGTCCAAGGGCCAGGCCATCAAGATCGTCGCGGGCTCCGCGTCCGGTGGCGTGTTCCTCATCGTCAAGCCCGAGATCAACAGCGCCGCCGACCTCAAGGGCAAGAAGATCGCGACGCCGCAGCTCGGCAACACCCAGGACGTCGCGCTGCGCTACTGGCTGCAGGAGCAGGGCCTGAAGACCGACACCAAGGGCGGCGGCGACGTGTCGATCGTCCCGCAGGAGAACGCCCAGACCCTCCAGACCTTCGCCACCGGCGACATCGACGGCGCGTGGGTGCCCGAGCCCTTCGCCAGCCGCCTGATCCAGGAGAGCAAGGGCAAGATCCTCGTCAACGAGTCCGACCTTTGGCCGAACAAGCAGTTCGTGATCACCCACCTGATCGTGCGGCAGCAGTTCCTCAAGGAGCACCCCGACATCGTCAAGAAGCTGATCGAGGGGCACGTCGAGGCGAACGCCTACATCAACTCCGACCCCGCCGGGGCCAAGGAGGCCATCAACGCCGAGCTGCAGGACCTGTCCGGCAAGCCGCTCAAGCCCGAGGTCCTGGACAGCGCCTTCAAGAACATCACCTTCACCAACGACCCGCTCGCTTCCACGCTGATCACCAGCGCCGACCACGCCCAGAAGGTCGGCCTGCTCGACCCGGTGGACCTGAACGGCATCTACGACCTCACGATCCTCAACGAGGTCCTGGCCGCGAAGGGCCAGCAGGCGGTGAGCGACAAGTGACCCGGCACGCCACGGGCGTACCACAACAGCCGAAGCGGCGCCCCCGATCCCTCACGGGGCGGGCGCCGGGTGAGGAGTCGAAGTGACAGCTCCTACTAAGGAGCTGCGCTCCAGCCGGACCGACGGGCACCAGCCCGCGGTCCGGCTGGACGCGGTTTCCAAGGTGTACGGCAGGGAGCTCCTGGCCCTGGACCGGGTGACCCTGACGGCGGCCCGCGGCGAGTTCGTGTGCCTGCTCGGGGCCTCGGGCTGCGGCAAGAGCACGCTGCTCAACCTCGTGGCCGGCCTCGACCACGCCACGGCGGGCGAGATCGACACCAAGGGCGGGCGCATCGCGATGATGTTCCAGGAGCCCGCGCTGTTCCCCTGGCTCACCGTCTCCGCCAACATCGAGCTGGCGCTCCGGGTGACCGGCAAGGGCCGGAGCACGACCAAGAAGGAGCGCCGCGAGCGGGCCGCCGAGCTGCTGGAGATCGTCCACCTGGGCGGCTTCGGCGCCAAGCGCCCCCACGAGCTCTCCGGCGGCATGCGCCAGCGCGTGGCCCTCGCCCGCGCGCTCGCCCAGGAGGCGGACATCCTGCTGATGGACGAGCCGTTCGGCGCCCTGGACGCGATGACCCGCGACCTGCTGCACGACGAGCTTGAGCGCATCTGGCGGGAGCGGGAGCTCACCGTCCTGTTCGTCACGCACAACGTGCGCGAGGCCGTGCGCCTCGGCGACCGGGTGGTCCTGCTGAGCAGTCGTCCCGGCACGGTGATCCAGGAGTTCCCGATCACCCTGGACCGGCCGCGGCGCACCGACTCCGGCGAGGTCGCCGCGCTGGCCGCGACGATCACCGACCGGCTGCGCCAGGAGGTCCTGCGTCACGCCAAGCCGGCGCGGCAGCCCGTCCCGGCCGGGGCGAGGGAGGACGAGCGGCCATGACGACCACCGAGATCTCCCAGAGCATCGCCGGCCTGGACGCGCTGGAGCTGTCCACCCGCGAGCGGCGCGGCCTGGCGTCCCGGATCTGGTCGCGGGCGTGGCCGATGTTCTCCGCCATCGTGCTGGTCTTCGCGATCTGGGAGCTGGTCGTGCTCAGCGGCTGGCGGCCCGAGTACGTCCTGCCCGGCCCCGTGACCGTCCTCGGCGAGTTGTGGACCCGGCTCGGCGACCCCGATTTCTACGACGCGATCTTCGTGACCATGCGCCGCGCCATCTTCGGGTTCGCGCTGGCCGTGCTGGTCGGGCTGATCGTCGGCGCGGCGGTGTCGCGGGTGCGGCCGCTGCGCGCGGCGTTCGGGTCGCTGATCACCGGGCTGCAGACCATGCCCTCGATCGCATGGTTCCCGCTGGCGATCCTGCTGTTCAAGCTGAGCGAGAGCGCGATCCTGTTCGTGGTGATCCTCGGCGCGGCGCCGTCCATCGCCAACGGGCTGATCGCGGGCGTCGACTACACCCCGCCGATCCTGCTGCGCGCCGGGCACATCCTCGGCCTGCGGCGGCTGGCCCTGTACCGGCATGTGATCCTCCCCGCCTCGCTGCCGTCGTTCCTGTCCGGGCTCAAGCAGGGGTGGGCGTTCGCGTGGCGCTCCCTCATGGCGGGCGAGCTCCTTGTGATCATCGCCCACCAGACCTCGATCGGCGAGCAGCTCGACAACGCCCGCGAACTGTCGGACGCGCCCGGCCTGCTGGCGACGATGATCGTGATCCTGGTCATCGGCATCGTGGTCGACATGTGTTTCGGCGCCGCGGACAGTGCCCTCCGGCGCCGCTGGGGGCTCGACCAACCAGTGGGCTGATGCGGATCTCAGCCAGGACACAGTACGCCCTGCGCGCCGCCGCGGAGCTGGCCGCCGCTCCTCCGGGCCCCGTGCCCGCCGAGCGGATCGCCAGCTCCCAGGACATCCCTCGCCGGTTCCTGGACAACATCCTGCTCCAGTTGCGGCGCGCGGGGCTCATCGAGAGCCAGCGCGGCCCCGACGGCGGCTACTGGCTCGCCCGGCCGGCCACCGAGATCACGCTCGCCGACATCATCATCGTGGTCGAGGGCGTCCCCTCGCACAGCGAGAGGTTCCCCGGCGTCGCCGGTCCGCTGGCGGAGGTGTGGACGGCGCTGCGCGCGTACGAGAACACGACGCTGACGGAGATCACCCTGGCGCACATCGCCAGCGGGTCGCTGCCGCCCCTTTCGTGATGCCGTCGCGGCCTGTCTGAGCCCGATGGCCACGGCGCATGTGGAAGACTGCGCATTTGCTGAATTATCGCTTCATCGCCCGCGAGGGGGCATCGCCAATGGGTAGTCCTGGGCAGCTCGTGGTCAAGCGGTACCGGCTGATGCGGGCGCTGGGCCAGGGCGGCATGGGCATGGTCTGGGAGGGGCACGACACGCTCCTGGACCGCCCGGTCGCGATCAAGGAAGTCCTGATCCCGGACACGCTCGACTCGCGGCAGCGGCTCAGCATGATCCACAGTACGGCGCGCGAGGCCCGCACGGCGGCGCGGCTCAACCACCGCAACATCGTGGGCGTCTTCGACGTGGCCGACGAGGACGGCCGTCCGTGGATAATCATGGAACTCGTCCCGTCCCGCTCGCTCGACCGGGTGATCGCCGGCGAGGGCCCGCTGTCGGTGACCCGCGCGGCGACGATCGCCACCGAAGTGCTCACCGCCCTGTCCGTCGCGCACGCCGCGGGCATCGTCCACCGCGACGTCAAACCGGCGAACATCCTCATCGGCTACGACGGACGGGTCGTCCTCAGCGACTTCGGCATCGCCACCTCTCCCGGCGACCCGCACGCCGCGCGCGGCGGCGGCGCGACCGGCTCACCGGGCTTCCTCGCCCCGGAACGCACGGGCGGCACCCCCGCCGGGCCCGCCTCCGACCTGTGGTCCCTCGGCGCGACGCTGTTCGCCACCGTCGTCGGGAAGCCGCCCTTCGAGGGCACCCGCGGAGCGCTGTCCACCCTGCTCACCCAGGACGCCGAGCTGGCCAAGGCCCCCGATGAGCTGCGGCCGGTCCTGGCCGGGCTGCTCGCCACCGACCCCGCCAAGCGCATGGGCGCCGCCGAGGCCAAGCGGCTGCTCGACGCGCTCGTCTCCCCGGCCCCGGCCCCCGTGCGGGGCGCGGGACGCCGCGGGCGAGTGCTGGCCGTCGTCGCCGCGGCCACGGCCGCCGCGGTGGCGATCGGCGGGTGGGCGGTCCTGCGCCCGGACGCGCCCGCGAACGCCGGTCCCGTCGGCGCCTCCGCGCCGGCCGCGCCCACGACCGCCGCCGCGCCGTCCCCCACGCCGACCCCGGTGGCGGCGCCCGTCCGGCTCAAGCTGAAGTGGTACGACAACGGCGCGGGATGGAAGGCCGCGGTGCCGAGGGGCTGGCGGCTGTCCATCCAGGAGGACTACTACACCTGGTCCGAGCCCGAGGGCATCGCCCACCTCGGGCTGGAGGTGATCCCCACGCTCGGGAGGAAGCCGGCCGACGTGCTCGAAGAGGTCGAGGCCTCGATGTCCCGGTCGGTGCGCAAGTACCACCGCGTCCGCCTCGAAAGGGTGCCGTCCAAGCGGGGGACCGTCGTCGCGGAGTGGGAGAGCACCTGGACCGGGCCGGGGTACCACTCGTGGGCGGTACGCGGGGTCGCCTACCGCGAGCTGCAGCGCATGATCGTCACCGGCGACCGGATCAGCGTCATCGACTGGTCGGCGACGGCCGCCCAGTGGGAACGGCTCAGGCCGACGATGGAGTCGGTGTTCAAGTACTACCGGCCGCCGGGCACGAACGGCTGACCCGCCAGGGACTCCCGGGCGGTCCGTCTGGACTGTCTGGGCCGTCCGGGTCGTCAGCCGACGTGGACCGGCGGGCGGCGGGTGTCGTCCGGCTCGGCCTGGCGCAGCACCTCGCGGGTGACCGGCGCTACGTCGCCCCCGCCGAAGACCAGGTAGCGCAGCAGCGCCGCGATCGGGTTGCCCTCCGACCAGTGGAAATAGACGTGCGGCAGCTTGCCGGTCTCGTCCCGGATGTGCAGCAGGACGGCGGCGATGGCGTTCGGGACCGTGGCGCCCCGCACCCGCAGGATCTTGTACCCGTGCCGCTCCTCGCCCTGGACGCACAGCTCGGAGTGGAACTCCGAGGCGTCCCCCACCGTCACCTCCAGGAACAGCAGCGGCTCATCCTCGGGAAGGTGGTGGTTGCGCCGGGTCTCGTGGTCTTTGTCCGCGTACTCCTTGGCGTCCCGCGCGTCCGGTTCGTTGGCGATGATCCGGATCTTGCCCGGCACGTCGATGAGGCTCCTGGCCTTCTTGTCCAGCTCGATCGCGCTGACCCGCAGCTCGGTGGAGCGGGTGGCGCGGGAGATGAGCGAGGTGACGACGATGGCGGCCACGAAGAAGAACGCGATCTTCAGGCCGTCGGGCCGCTCGATGATGTTGGCGACCGCCGTGTACGCGAGGATCAGCGACACCACCCCGAAGGCCGCCGCTCTGCCCTTCCTGCGCTTCTGCCAGGCGGACAGCGTCACCGCGACCGCCGCCGACAGGATCAGCGCCAGCACGCCCGTCGCGTACGCGCCGCCCTGCTCCTCCACGCCCGCGTGGAAGTAGAGCGTGACGGCGAAGGCGATGCCGGTGAACACCAGCACCAGGGGACGGACGGCGCGCGTCCAGTCGGGGGCCATGCCGTAGCGCGGCAGGTAGCGGGGCACGATGTTGAGCAGCCCTGCCATGGCGGACGCCCCGGCGAACCACAGGATGGCGATCGTGCTGAGGTCGTACAACGTGCCGAACAGGTCGCCGAGGTACTCGTGCGCGAGGTACGCGAGGGCGCGCCCGCTGGCCTTGCCGCCCTCCTTGAACTCCTCGGACGGGATGAGCACGCTGGTCGCGAAGCTGCTGGCGATCAGGAAGACGCTCATGATCAGGGCGGCGGTGGTCAGCAGCCGCCGCGCGCCCTTCACGCGCTCCCGCAGATCGCCCTTGACCAGCGGCATCACCGCGACGCCGGTCTCGAACCCGGACATGCCGAGCGCGAGCTTCGGCATCACGTAAAGCGAGGCCGCGATCATGGCGAGCGGTCCCGAATGCTCGGCGGTCAGGGCGTTCTGCCAGTCGCCCACCAGCTCGGGGTTCGCGACGGCCCGCACGACCGACGTCGCCACGACCACCACGTTCAGCAGCAGGTAGACGGCCACCAGCACGACGGCCAGGCCGATCGCCTCGCTGAACCCGCCGAGGAACACCAGGCCGAGCAGGGCGATCAGGACGAGCGTGAGCGGGACCTTCCACCCGTCGAAGAAGTCGGGGACGAACGGGTTCTGCAGGATGTGCGCCGTGGCGTCGGCGGCCGACAGCGTGATCGTGACGACGAACGCGGTGGCGACGAAGCCGAGCAGGAACAGCACCAGCAGCTTGCCGCGCCACCCGGGCAGCAGTCCTTCGAGCATCGACAGCGAGCCGAGGCCGTTCGGGCTCTCGGCCGCGACCGCGCGGTAGGTCGGCAGGGCGCCGAACAGGGTGAGCGCGATCAGCAGCAGCGTCGCCACGGGGGACAGCGCCCCGGCCGCGAGCGCGGCGATGCCGGGCTGGTAGCCGAGCGTCGAGAAGTAGTCGACGCCGGTGAGGCACATGACCTGCCACCAGCGGTGCTGCTCGTGCGGCGCCGGGTCGGCGTGGTGCCCGACGGACCGGCGATCGGACTGGAGCAGGCCGTGCAGCAGCCAAGCACGCAGTCTGTCGTCGGTGCGTTCCCCGCTCGACGGCGGAGAGGATGTGGCCGCCACCTGTCACCCCTTGTCCAAGTACCACAGGATGCCAGGAACCCTACTCAACGGGCACAGGCGGCGGTGGGCGGATAGGCACCAGGGTCCACGAAAATCCGCGCCGGCCCACGCGCCTCCGCCGTCCCAGCCCGGGAGCCGGACCTCCGCACGTCACGCCGTCCGGAATCGGCCACCGAAACTGAGGGGTTGTCGGATTTCCGTAATTCGCCGCGAAAATCCGCGCCCCTTTGTCCATCCTCGCCTCGCCCGGCGTGTGCGATAAAGGAACATATCAGGCAAGACGGTCATTTCGACCATCGAGGGCACCTCCTATCCGCCCACTACATTTCCGCCGCTCCACGGAGACGCATCGGCAGGCCACTTCCCTCACTTCAGGGTCATGACCTCGTAAGGCGACCCGGGGCGATCAGCGCGCATGGCAGGATAGTGACCGGCGGTACTTGCAATGGTTTTCATAATCAGATTGGATTCCGAGTCATGAGAGTTGCGTTCGTAGGCAAGGGTGGAAGCGGCAAGACCACCCTGTCGTCGCTGTTCGCCCGGCACCTGGCCCGCCAGGGCGGCCCGGTGGTGGCCATCGACGCCGACATCAACCAGCACCTGGGCCTCGCCCTGGGACTCGGCTCCGACCAACTCCCCCCGCCCATGGGCCTCGCCATCACCCAGATCAAGGACTACCTGCGCGGCGACAACCCGCGCATCCCCTCCGCCGCCGCGATGGTGAAGACGACCCCGCCGGGCTCCGGCTCCCGCCTGATCACCCTGGACGACCCCTACTTCGCCCGCGAGCACACCACCACCGTCCCGGCCGTCCCCGGCCTGCGGCTGATGGTCACCGGCCCGTTCAGCGAGGACGACCTGGGCGTGGCCTGCTACCACTCCAAGGTCGGCGCCGTCGAGCTCTACCTCAACCATCTGGTCGACGGCCCCGGGGAGCACGTCATCGTCGACATGACCGCCGGCGGCGACTCCTTCGCCTCGGGCATGTTCACCCGCTTCGACATGACGTACCTCGTCGCCGAGCCCACCCGCCAGGGCATCGGCGTCTACAACCAGTACCGCGAGCACGCGCGCGACTTCGACGTCCCGCTGGCCGTCGTCGGCAACAAAATCCACTCCGAGGGCGACATCGCGTTCCTGCGCGAGCACGTCGGCGACCACCTGCTGGTCGCCCTGCCGCACTCCCCGGCGATCCGCGCCATGGAGCAGGGCCGCCCCTTCACGCTGGACGACCTGGAGCCCCAGGGCCACCACGCGCTCGGCGTGCTGCGCGACCACCTGGACGCCCAGGCCAAGGACTGGACCAAGTTCGGCCGCCAGACCATCGAGTTCCACACGCGCAACGCGCACGCCTGGGCCAACCGCGCCACCGGCCAGGACCTGCTCCACCAGATCGACCCGGACTTCGTGTACGGCCGCCGTCCCACGCTCACCACCACGTGACGCGCGGCGCGGCGGGCCGGCGTCCCACGTGACTGTCGCCGTCCCGCCACCTTCAGCCGGTCAAGCCGCCCACTTAACGTCGAATCCATCCCCTCCGGAGAAGGAGAACCACGCATGTCGCTGACCGTTCCCAACGAACTGCTCGACCAGGCCCGTGCCGGCGAGGTGGACGACGCGGCCTTCGTCGCCTGCGTCCGCGACTCGCTGCCGTACGCCTGGACGCTCATCACCGGTCTGGTCCGGCAACGTCAGGAGAGCGGCGCGGAATTCGCCGACAACCACACCCCGCCGCCGGACGAGGCCGCCCGCGGCCAGCTCCTGCGCTGCCTCGCCAGCGACGCGATGCGCGGGGCGCTGGAGCGCCACTTCGGCGTCCGGCTCGCCTTCCAGAACTGCCACCGCGTCGCCGTGTTCGACCCGACGGCCGAGAAGGCGCACGCCGAGTTCATCACGGCGCGGTCGCAGATCCTGAACCAGAGCCCCGACCTGGTCGACTGCTGACCGGAGCCGCGGCTCACCGGCGGGGTCGCACGGCTTCACGGCCGTGCGGCCCCGCCGCGCGTCCGGGCTCGAACGCGCGTCCGGGCCCGTGCATGCGTCGGGAGCCCGTGCGCCCCGGCGCCCCGCACGTGCGCGTGGCCACGAGCCTGCTGTACGGGGAGACGGAGGAACAGTGACCGGCGGCGCTGACCGCCGACCGCCCGCTGGAGCTTCCCTGGGTCGCCGAGTCACTCGCGCACCTCGGCGCGGGGCGCTCGACGCGCTCACCGAACGGCGGAGGTTCGCCGCGTGGATTCCACCGACGCCGGCTCCGGCCTTCCCGTGATCGTTATTGCCGAACCTTTACCTTCGCGGCGGCCTTGGCGATCATGGTCATCAGTACGCTGACCTGGGATTTCATCCTCGGAGTCCCCGCTTTCCCGGACACGCACCAAGTTGTTCCACATGATTTGGCCCTGCGTATGCAGGGGAGCCCCCATCATGTGCTCATGCCCGCTTTTGTCACCCTGTCCGGGCGCTCCGTGCGCCTGGAACCACTCAGCCTCGCGGTGGTCGACGACCTGGTCACCGCGGCGAGTGAAGACCGCTCCACCTACGCCTTCACTCGGGTACCCGCAGGCCGGGAAGAGATGACCTCGTACGTCGAGGCGGCTCTGGCTGAGCAGGCGGACGGCCGCACGTTGCCGTTCGCCATCCGGTGGCTCCACACCGACAGAATCGTCGGTGCCACCCGTCTGATGCACCTGGAGTACTGGCAGGGCCCCCTGCCGTGGCCTCCGGGAACGCGGGGCGTGGTGGGCGAGGTCCCGTCCGTGGCGGACATCGGTTACACCTGGCTGGCCGCATCGGCCCAGGGCACCGGCGTGAACCGGGAGAGCAAGTACCTCATGCTCTCGCTCGCCTTCGAGACCTGGCAGGTCCACCGCATAACCCTGAAAGCAGACGTACGCAACCAACGTTCCCGGGCCGCCATCGAAGCCCTCGGCGCACACCTCGACGGGGTGCGGCGGGCGGACAGCCGAGGCTCCGACGACACGGTCCGAGATACGGCGTACTACTCCATCCTGAGTTCCGAATGGCCGGGCGTCCGAGAACGGATGCTCGCGAGGCTCGGCCTCCTGGAAGCGGCGTGAGATCCCCGTCCCTTCGATGAACTCATGGAACACGCGGCCCGCCCGGAAGCTTCGCGGCTTCCGGGCGGGCTGTGCTGTTCTCCCAGCCGTCTCAGGCCCCCCGTGTACCCCTGAGGATCACTCCTGGTCGTCGGCCTCGTACACGTAGTTCCAGCGGCCGCAGTAGACCTTCTTGTTGTGGAAGTTGTCGAAGTAGCACACGCGGACCTGCGCGGTGTCGACGTCGTCCGCGTAGAAGTGGAACGAGCGGTAGCCGCTGGAGCCGCACTTCTTGGCCCAGGAGGTGCTGTCGTCCCCGTCGGTGTTCTCGAACTTGACCTCGACGTAGCCGCACAGCCAGTTCGGGGAGTTCTTGTCGTACAGCTTGCCGCTGACATGGATGCGGGCGTCGTCGTCCTCCCACACGTCGCCGCGGGCCTTGGCGCGGGAGCCGTTGTAGTACTTCGAGTAGTAGTAGCCCCAGCTGTCGTCGAAGTCGAGGGTGGCGACGGTCTTCGTGGTCGTCGCGGCGTTCGCCGAGGTGGCGAGGGCCGGCACGCCGACCGCGAGCACGGTCGTGGCGGCGGCGAGTCCGAGCATGGTGCGGATCGAGCGGCGCATCTGATTCTCCTGATCTGAGGGTTTCCCCGGTTTTCCTGCTGCCCGGGGCGTACGTCCTAGTGATAGAGCCGAACGCCTGCAAGTCACTTACAGCCACTTACAACGGCCTTACGCCGCATGCAGGGCGCTTGAAGGAGGCGGTCATGCCGTTTTCCCGTGACCGCGAGGGGCTCTCGACGGAGCCGAACATGTGCGGCGAATTCGCGATAGGCCCGTTCGATCCGGGACGGCCCCCGCCGGGCCGGATCGCGCGCCGAATATGTGCGGCCCTGCCGGATCCGTGTCAGGACCGGATCCGGCGGTGAAGGCCCGCGTCTCGTGTGGCCGCCCCCGCACCGGGGCCACGCTCGACTGACTTCAGCATGAGCGGGCGCGGTCAACGCGAAATCAACGGGCAATCAACGCCTGGATTAACGTAATCGCCATCGCATAGGGACCGGGACCACGGGGGATCTATGCTTTGGTTACAAACGGCAAAAGGGTGGGGAACTCAGGACAATGGCTGGTCATGGTGATGGGGCTGGCCTTCGCTTCGCAGTCCTCGGGCCAGTGCTGGCCTGGCGGGAAGGCCGGGAGCTGGAGCTCGGCACGCCCTTGCAACGCTCCATACTCACCATGCTGCTGCTGCGCGAGGGCCGCGCGGTGTCCCCCACGGAGATGATCGACGCCATCTGGGGGGACGAGGCGCCGCCCCGGGCACTCGGCGCGCTGCGCACGTACGTCTCGCGCCTGCGCGCCGTCCTCGAACCGGACCGTTCGCCGCGCATGCGTCCCGAACTGCTGACCTCGGTCGGACGCGGCTACGCGCTGCGCCTCCCGCCGGGCGCCTTCGACCTGGCCGAGTTCGAGCGGCTCGTCGCCGAGGCCGAGACCGAGCGGCGCGCGGGCGACCTGCCCGGAGCGGCCGAGACCCTGCGCCGCGCCCTCCGCCTGTGGTCCGGCGAGCCGCTGGCCGGGGCCGTCGGGCCGTACATCGAGAGCCAGCGCGGCCGTCTCACCGAGCGCCGCGTCGGCGTCGTCGAGACGCTGATGGAGCTGGACCTGGAGCTCGGCCGGCACGCCGACGTCGTCCACGAGCTCGTCGCCCTGACCTCCGAGCACCCGCTCAGGGAACGCCTGCGCGGCCAGCTCATGCTCGCCTACTACCGGTGCGGCCGGCAGGCGGACGCGCTCGCCGTCTTCGGCGACATCCGCCGCGCGCTCGTCGAGGAGCTCGGCATCGACCCCGGCCACGAGCTGGCGTCCCTGCACCAGAGCATCCTCGCCGCCGACCCCGAACTGGCCTGGACCAGGACGCGGCAGGTCCGCCAGAAGCCCGCGTCCGACGGGGACGTCAGACCCGCCGAGGCGCCCGCCGCCGACGTCGAGAGCGGCGAGCACGAGTCCGTCCAGGAGATGCCGCGCCCGGCGCAGCTCCCCGCCGCCGTGAACGACTTCACCGGCCGCAGGGAGGTCGTGAACCGGCTGCGCACGCTGCTGACCAGCGTCAGCGGCGGCGAGGGCGTGCCGGTCGCGGCCGTGTCGGGCATCGGCGGGGTCGGCAAGACCACCCTCGCCGTGCACGTGGCCCACTCGCTGCACGAGGTGTTCCCGGACGGGCAGCTGTACGCGGACCTGCGCGGATACGGCGAGGAGCCGACCGCGCCCGAGTCCGTGCTCGCGGCGTTCCTGCGCGCGCTCGGCATCCCGGTCGACATCATCCCCGACGGCCTCGCCGAGCGCGGCGCGCTGTTCCGCTCGCTGCTCGCCGACCGCCGCATGATCGTGCTGCTGGACAACGCGCGCGACGCCGAGCAGGTCGAGCACCTGCTGCCGGGCACGGCGGGCTGCGCGGCGATCGTGACGAGCCGGGGCAAACTGGCGGACCTGCCGTCCGCCCGGCTGGTCGACCTGGAGGTCATGGAGCCGGAGGAGGCGCTCGGCCTGTTCGCGGCCGTCGCCGGGCCCGAGCGCGTGGCCGTCGAGCGCGCCGCCGCCATGGACGTGGTCGCCATCTGCGGCTTCCTCCCGCTCGCGGTCCGCATCGTCGCCGCGCGCCTCGCCGCCAGGCCCGCCTGGACGGTCGCCTCGCTCG
Source organism: Sphaerisporangium sp. NPDC051011 (assembly GCF_040653595.1). Lineage (NCBI taxonomy): Bacteria > Bacillati > Actinomycetota > Actinomycetes > Streptosporangiales > Streptosporangiaceae > Sphaerisporangium > Sphaerisporangium sp. NPDC051011. Next base: position 131,708 of record NZ_JBFAGG010000010.1, read on the forward strand.
TCCCCCGGCTCGCCGACGAGCGGCGCCGGCTCGACGAGATGCGCATCGGCCACCTCGCCGTCCACGCGACCTTCTCCCTCGGCTACGGGCACCTGGACCCGGCGCAGGCCCGCGCGTTCCGCCTGCTCTCGCTGCCGAACGGGCCGGACGTCTCGGTGCAGGCGGCGGCCTCGCTGCTCGGGCTGAGCACGCTCGAGACCGAGGACATGCTGGAGTCCCTGGTCGACGTGAGCCTGCTCGAAGCCCCCGCGCCGGGCCGTTACCGCTACCACGACCTGCTGCGGCTGTTCGCCCGCAAGCAGGTCGAGCTCAGCGATGACGCGGACGCCGCCGCGCAGGCCCTGCGACGGCTGCTCGGGTTCTACCTCGCCTCCGCCCAGGCCGCGCACCGGCTCGCGTACGAGGGCAGCGTCATCAGCGAGCACCTGGTGTCCCTCGGCGTCGCGGGCCGGTCCTTCGCCGGCGCCGACGAGGCCGTGACGTGGCTGACGATCGAGGCCGAGACGCTGTTCGCCGCCATCGGGCAGGCGTCCGACTCCGCGCGCACGCCCGAGGCGCTGCTGCCCGCCGCCGACCTGCTGCTCGCCATGGAGCCGCTGCTGGAGTCGGGCGCGTTCGCCCGCGAGTTCGCCGGGCGCGCGAGCGGCCTCCTCGCCGCGGCGCGGGCCGCCGGGGCCGCCGGGGACAGGGTGAGCGAGCTGCGCTGCCGGTACGTCCTCGGGCGGGTGCTGTTCGTGGCGAACCGGCTGCGCGACGCCGACACCGAGTTCCGCACCGCGCTGGAGCTGGCCGATGTCACCGGCGATCCCATCGTCAACGGCGAGATCCTGAACGCGCTCGCGGTCGTCGCCGGGCGCAGGCGGCGGCACGAGGAGGCGCTGGCCTGGTTCGACTCGGCGCTCAAGGCGTTCAAAGAGAGCGGCGCGGTCGGCGGTGAGGCGCTCGTGGCGAGCTACTCGGCCCGCGACCACCTCGCGCTCGGCAGCACGGACGAGGCGATCGCCGCCGCCGAGCGCGGCCTCGCGCTGTTCTCTGAGCTCGGCAGCGGCGCGGGGACGGCCCGCGCGCGTTACCAGCTCGGCGTCGTGCTGTCCCGGGTGGGACGGCTGACCGAGGCCGTCGTCCACCACGCGGAGTGCCTGGACTTCTTCCGCGCGGGCGGGCAGACGGTGTGGGAGCAGCGGGTCTGCTGCCGGCTGGCGGAGACCTTCATCACCGCCGAGCGGTACCAGGACGCGGCGCGGCACGCCGAGCAGGCGCTCACGCTCAGCAGGGAGATCGGCCATCCGTACGGCGAGGCGCTGTCGCTGACCGTGCTAGGACGCGCGCTCGCCGGGCTCGGCAGCGTCCGGCGGAGCGGCGACTGCCTCAAGCGGGCCCTGGACATCTTCACCCGGCTGGGTTCCCCCGAGGCCGACGACCTCCGGGCCCTGCTGAAGCTCGATCAGATCAGCGATTAGGTCGCGGACGCTGAAAGGGTCGTCGTCGAGCCTCGTCATCCGCACGTGATTGATCACCTTTGACCTACCGTGTCCTGATCGAGTGCCGCACTTGCCCGCACGGCTCAGCGGAAAGTATCCGGATCCACACCCAACGCCACCGGATATATGGAAAGCTCATATCCGCCGTTAAGTGCTTGGAGCTTGGAAGTGCCCTGATCTGTGGTGAGGCGCCCGGCCGGTCGTCTGCCGCCGCGTGACGCTGGGGGCCCGGTGGTCACCGGTCACGCCACACGGCGACCGGCCGCCTCGCAATGACGACCGGCCGGACATGACACGGAGCTCGAACCCCCCAAGTTCCGTGCCGCACCGCAAGGCTCGCCGCCCGGGCTCAAAGTCCGATCAACACCGGATCAACACCGCGAAAACCGCCTGATAGGACATGTGGGACATGGGCCGAATCACCTGGGGTACCGGGCGGGCAAGCTCCTCGCAAGCGGCGGTCAAGGGGGTACAGGTACGACACAGGGGGACGCGATACCTCGCGCCAGGAGTTGCAAGGAGCGGATTCCGATGCTGATTCCGTGCTACGCGTGTGAGTCCCGGTTCCGGCCGGACGAATATTTCCTCGCCTGCCACGACTACGACCGCGGCATGGACCTCGTCGCGTGGACGTGCCCGAGCTGCGGCAACCGCGACGACCTGCGGGTCCTGCCCGACGCCATCGGTTTCGGCTACCCGCGCCGCGGCCGCTTCAGCGTGCAGGACCGGTTCAGGGTGCCCGGCCTGCGCCGACGCCGGCAGGACCTGCGCCTCGACATCACCCTGGACAAGGAGGTCTGGCGGGTCCCCACCACGCTGCGCTCGTGGGCCTGAGCGTCACTTGAGGACGGGGTAGGTCAGCTCCGTCCTCGCGGGGAACTCGCGCACGCGCGGCGTCCCCAACTCGAGCGGGCCCGCGCCGAGCGGCCCGAAAAGGCGGATGCCCTCGCCGAGCAGCACGGGCACCAGGTGGATGCGGATCTCGTCGAGCAGGCCCTCGTCGAGGCACTGCCGGGCGATGTCCGGCCCGCCCATCACGTAGACGCCCCCGCCGCCCGCCGCGGCCCGCGCCTTCTCGACCGCGCCGCGCACGCCGTCGGTGACGAACGTGAACCGCGGCCCGGCGTCGTCCGGCACGTCGTGGGACACCACGAAATAGGGGACGGGCACCGGCGGGTCGCCGCCCCAGCCGCCCGCGACCTCGTACGTCCGCCGGCCCGCGACCACGGCGCCCGTCCACGACGTCTCCATCAGCTCGCGCACCTCGGGGCCGAAGACGGCCTGCTCGGCGTCGGAGAACACCCAGGCGTGCAGCCGCTCGGTGTCGTGGTCCGGGGTGGCCACGAAACCGTCCAGCGACATCGTGATGTCCAGCACGACCGTTCCCATGACCCCTCCCGCTGATCTTCGGCGCCCGTCGAACATACGCACGAACCCGCGCGCCTGGCAACCGAGCCCAGCCGGAAAGAGGGCCCGTGCGGACGGCGTGCCGCGCCGCCCGCACGGGCCCCCACCGGTCAGCGCCGGGATCGACCCGTCAGCTCGTCGGGAAGTCGTCGGGCGTCCTGATCCGGTCACGGACCCAGACACCGGCCGGCTTCAGGCGCGCGGTGCCGGTGAAGGAGCCGTTCGGGCAGGTCCCTCCCGTGAACACCGCGCCGGACCGCGAGTCGTCGGAGTAGTTCCAGTTCGTCCAGCTGATCTTCTTCTGCGCCATCAGGTCGAGGTACTGCTGTGCCCTGGTGAAGTTGTTGCTCCCGTCGCCGCTCGCGGTCTGGGTGCCGAATTCGCTGACGAACATCGGGATGCGGTCGGCGGCCCGCGAGAGGGCGTTCAGGTACTCGGTGCCGTGCGAGGCCGCATAGAAGTGGAAGGTGTACATGATGTTGGTCGCGTTGACCGGGTTGTTGATCACCTCGGTCTCGGTCGCCCCGTCGGAGACGCCGAGCGAGGACCACGCCCGCGTGCCCACCAGGATCGGCGTGTCGGGGTCCTGGGCGCGGATCACCGGGATCAGCTCCTCGGCGTAGCTCTTGACGCGCGACCAGGCCACGTCGTTCGGCTCGTTGGCGATCTCGTAGAGCAGGTTGTTCTTGGCGTTGTGACGCTGGGCGATCTCGGTGAAGAACGTCTTCGCCCTGCTCAGGTTGTAGTTCGGATCGCCAGGGGTGAGCATGTGCCAGTCGACGATCGCGTACATCCCCCGGGCGGTCGCCATCTCGATGAGGTTGTGCACGCGGTCGGTGAACAGGCGCGGGTTCGTCTCGTAACCGTCCTCCTGGATGTACATGGAGATGCGCAGGACGTCCGCGTTCCAGTCGCGGGCGAGCGCGTCCAGCGAGGCCGCGTTGAGGCACTGGTAGTACCACTGCAGGCCGTGGGTGCTCATGCCGCGCAGCTGGATGGGCTTGCCGTACTGGTTGCACAGCTTGGTGCCACAGACGCGGAGCTGCCCGTTGATCGAGACGGGCGTGCCGCCCCCGCCGCCGGTGGTGACCTCGACGTCCACGTAGTCCAGGTTCGGGCCGCCGTCCGCGTTCGTCGCGGTCGCGCGGATCGTGTTGGTCCCGGCGTTCACCGGCGCGCTGACCGTGGTGGAAGCCCAGGTGCTCCACGCGCCCGTGCCGTTGAAGGCAAGGTTCGCCGAGACGGTCGCGCCGTTGACGGCGATGGCCATGGGACGGTTGACCGTGGTGCCGTTGGCGTATCGCAGCGTGATCGCGGCCGTGCCCGCCGACGCCGCGTTCACCGTGAACTGCACGTAGCTGCCGGCGACGTTGTCGTAGTTGGCGAAGCCGGTTCCGCTGTATCCGGCATGGTTGGATTCCACGAGCCCCTGAGAGATCGTGGCGTTCTCCGCTTCGTATCTGGTCGCCGCCGCTCCCGCGCCGACCGGCGCGAGGGGACCGAGAAGCAGTGTGAAGATCGCGGTCAGGACAAGAGTGCGCACGAGATGTCGCATGATCGCTCCCTGGTGGAGGACAAGTGATCGGCGCCCCGGAGGGCGCCTCGGGTCCGGCCGCCGTGAGGCCGGTGCGCGCTGGTGTTCATCCGCATCTCCCCCCAGATTTCCGGCATGGGGAGGCCCCCGGATCATGGAGTCGTCACCCTTTCTCTTCGTTAGGAAGGTTAACTAATGAGTGATCCGGAGAATATGGTCACAGCGAAGGGAGGACAAGACCCAAATTCTTGACACGCCAGTCAGAACGGCCGGGCGATATGCCCCCTCGGTCCAGGCCTCACGCCGACCGGCCCGCTCCTGACCTCATGCCGCCGGGCCCGCTCCTAGCCTCATGCCGCCGGGCCCGCTCCTAGCCTCATGCCGCCGGGCCCGCTCCTCGCTTCACGGCTTCAGGTGGTCCGGAGGCTGAGCCAGGCGGCCTCGCAGAGGGCCTTGATCTCCTCCTCGGTGGGCTGGTGGGCCCCGGTGAACCACAGACGGCACATCTCGGTCGCGGGCCCGAGCCACAGGACGTAGCACATCGTCGGCTGCACCGGCCGCAGCACGCCGTCCTTCATGTGGGGGCGCCACCAGTCGGCGACCTGGCGGAAGAACGCGCGGCGCGACTCGGCGATCTCGGGGCCGCCCGGCTCCTCGCGCCGGGGCGGGCGCTCGCTGATCATGATGCGGGCCCGCTCGGGATGGCCGCCGCACCAGGCCATGTGCATCGCGACGATCGCCTCGATGCCGCCCCGGGCGGTGTCATGCTGGAAGAGCTCGTCCAGGAACGCCTGCTGGTACATGGTCTGGATCTCGGCGTAGAGCACCCCGAAGACGTGTTCCTTGCTGGCGAAGTGGTGGTAGAAGCTCCCGACGCTGACGCCGCTCTCCTCGCGGAGGCTGGCCAGCGTGGTGGAGGACACCCCGTCCTGGCTGAAGCGGCGCAGGGCCCCCTCGATGATGCGGGTGCGGCCGTCACGTCCGTTCTTCGCGCTCTTCACATAGTCAATGGTGACTCAACAGAACCTTGTTCTGCAAACGTGTGCAGCCGCCTCGATCGCGGCCACCGGATGGCGGCCCGGTTCAGATCGGGCCGATGCGCGCGATGATCTCGACCGTACCGCACTCGACGCGCGCCGCCGCCCACCCCTGCCACTCGTCGGCCACGACCACCGCGATCCTCGCCGTGCGAGGTGACCCCGAGGCTCGGGCCAGGCAGCCGGCTCGCCGGCTAGCTCTGCTTGCCGAGGGTGCGCAGGACGCGCTGGAAGGCCAGCAGCGACGCCCCCGCCGCGAGCACCATCAGAACGGCCACCGCCGCCGTCCGCACGATCAGATAGGTCTCGATCGACTCGCTGAACAGCAGCCACAGGCTCAGCGTCCCGTTGGCCATCTGGACGAACCCCCACAGCAGCGACAGGTGCACGAAGAAGCGGCGCATCCGGGGGTGGTGCATCAAATGCTCGGGAAGCGGCACGAGGTCGGTGGTCACCCGCTGGATCAGCGGGCGCGGCGCGGCGGCCGTGCCGAGGAAGGCCAGGCTCGCGCAGAAGACCCCGAGCGTCGGTTGCAGGAAGTAGATCACGACGTCGCCGGTGACCAGCGCGAGCGCCGCCCGTACCGTGACCGCCAGCATCGCCAGCAGGACGGTGCCGGGCACGGACTCGCGCCGGACCAGCCGCAGCGCCGCCCCTCCGTACACCCAGCCCACCGCCATGATCAGGCCGCCGTTCATGCCGGCGACCAGCAGCCCCGCGTAGAAGACGGCGACCGGGAGGATCATGCCCTCCAGCACGCGGGGCGCCGCGTGCCGGACCAGGACGGAGAGCCTCGGCATCACCGGCTGTGGCGCGGCGGGCGGCAGGGCGAGACTGGGCGCGGTCATGTTCGTGTGGGCTCCCGAGGACAGAGCGAGGAGGCGCCACAGCGGGCGACCCAGACGACCGTACGGCATGCCCCGGCCGTCCGCGAGTGCTTCCACGAGATCATGATCGGAGGGTGGTGACGCCTTCACCGTCCTTGATGACGCTCATGGCACACCGCCTCCCCAAGCACTGTCCGCGCGGCTCCGCCATGCCACGACCTGGGGGAACGCGCCCGGCCCGCTTCGGACGGCGCCGGGCACGGCCGGGTGACGGACCACCTCACGCCCTGCCTACGCTGAATGCGTGTACCGGTTCCTCCTCACGCCCCGCTGGCTGGCGCTTCACGTGCTGGTCCTGGTGCTCATCCCCGCGTTCGTCTTCCTGGGCAGATGGCAGTTCGGGCGGTGGGAGGAAAGATCGGCGGCGAGCAACGTGGCCACCCGCAACCTCGCCGCGGCCCCGGTTCCCCTCGCCGACCTGGACAGACCCGGAGCGTCCGTCCCCGACGCGCTGCGCTTTCGTCCCGTCACGGCCGCCGGCCGCTATGATCCGGCCGGGGAGCTACTGGTCAGGCGCCGTACGCAGAACAGCCGGCCGGGCTTCTACGTGCTCACTCCGCTGGTGACGGCCGACGGCACCGCCGTGATCGTCAACAGGGGCTGGGTGAAGGCCGGGGCGACCGCGGACGCGCCTCCGGAGGTCCCTCCGCCCCCGGCTGGTGAGGTAAGTGTCACCGGCCGGCTACGCCCGGCCGAGACGGAGGAGAACACCGGCATCACCGAGCGCAGCGGCCTTCCGCCCCGCCAGGTGCTGCTGATCGACACCCCGTCCCTCGCCAAGCGTCTGCCGTACCGGCTCTACGGCGGCTTCGTCGAACTGACGGAGCAAAAGCCCAGCTCAGCGACGGCGCCCGAGCCCGTCCCCGACCCGGACGTGGGCGGAGGCGGCGGCCTGAACCTCGCCTACGGCGTGCAGTGGTGGCTGTTCATCGCGATCGCGATCGGTGGTTGGATCGCGCTGATCCGGCGCGAGGCGCGCGATCTCAAGGCCGGAGGCAAGGCCGCGGCCACCTCCGATGTCGTCCCCAGCGCCGGACGCTAGGAACCACGATCACGGGGCGTCCGTTCTTCACCGCGAAGACCGCTTTCGACGCGTGGAGGCGCCGATGCCATCGGTCGTGTGGGTGAAGGACGAAGGGGCCGAATACGCGCATGTCGAGATCTCCGACGGGCGCCTCACGGCGACGGGAACGGCCGTCGGCGCGGTCCCGGTGCCCTACCGGCTCGAATACGAGCTGGTGACCGGCCGGCAGTACGTCACCGAGGCGCTGAGCGTGCGCGCACAGGGGGCCGAGTGGTCGCGGGCGATCGACCTCAAACGGAACGCCGGGGGGACGTGGACGTGCACGGCCGAGTCCATCGGAGCCCTGGACGGCCCCGCCCCGGGCGTCGACCCGGGCGTGCTCGCGGGCGCCCTCGACTGCGACCTCGGGTTGTCGCCCCTCACCAACACCATGCCGGTGCTGCGCCACGGGATGCTCACGGGCGGCGATCCGGTCGGCTTCGTGATGGCGTGGGTGAGCGTGCCGCACCTGGCGGTGAGCCGGGAGCCACAGCGGTACACGCCCCTGGGCGGCGGTGTGGTGCGCTTCGAGAGCGAGGGATTCCAGGCGGACCTGACATTCGGGGCCGACGGCCTGATCTCGCGGTACCCCGGCCTCGCGCAGCAGGTCACGGCCTCCTGACCGCTTTTCTCCCTGCTTGTCACCCGATTTCGTAAGAAGGTTGACCACGCTGGGCGGCCGTCCGCGTGCTAACGGATACCAACCGGAGACCTCCCAGCTTGTCTGGTGTTATTCCTGCGGCATACGGTTTTCCTCGTGAACACATCGCTGCCCCCTGACCCCGAGCCAAGGCGGCGCGATTATGTGATCATCAGCGTCGACGATCACCTGATCGAGCCGCCGGACGTGTTCGAAGAGCGGCTCCCGCAGAAGTACGTCGACGTCGCGCCCAAGGTGGTCGAGACCGACGCCGGCCACCAAGTCTGGCGGTACGGCGGCGGCACCTACTCCTGTGCGGGCATGGACGTCGGCGCCGGTCTCCCGCGCGAGCAGTGGACCCTCGACCCCGTCCGGTTCGAGAACATGCGGCCCGGCTGCTACGACATCGAGGCCCGCGTCAACGACATGGACATCGCGGGCATCTGGGCGGCCATCAGCTTCCCCGGCATGCTCGCGGTGCAGTCCGGAATGGCGTTCGCCAAGACCCGCGACCAGGACCTCGGCCTCGCCCTCACCCGCGCGTACAACGACTGGCACTGCGACGTCTGGGCCGGCACCTACCCCGAGCGCATCATCGCCCTCCAGCTGCCCTGGCTCCCCGACCCGGAGGTCGCCGCCAAGGAGATCCGGGCGAACGCCGCGCGCGGGTTCAAGGCCGTCGTCTTCCCGGAGTTCCCGACGCGGCTGCGCCTGCCGTCCATCCACACCGGCCACTGGGACCCGTTCTTCGCCGCGTGCGAAGAAACCGGCACGGTCCTGTGCCTGCACACGGGCGCCTCGTCGTGGTCGCCGGTGCCCTCGCCGGACACCCCGATCGAGGCCATCACCACGATGATCCCGGCGAGCGCGATGTTCGCCTGCGCCGACTGGCTGTGGTCGGGCGTCCCGCTGCGGTTCCCCAAGCTGCGCATCCTCATCGTCGAGGGCGGCGTCGGCTGGCTGCCCATGCTGTCCGCCCGCGCCGACTACGCCCTCGACCACCCCGTGGCGGGCGAGGCCACGTGGGAGGGCGGCCTGAAGCCCAGCGAGGTCCTGCGCCGCAACTTCTACTTCGGCACGCTCGACGACTACGCCCTGTCCGGCGTGCGGCTGGCCGTGGGGCTGGAGCACGTGCTCCTCGAAAGCGGGTACCCCCGCTCGGAGTCGACCTGGCCGGACGTCCAGAAGGCCCTCGCCCGTAACCTCGGCAGCCTGCCGCCCGCCGACATCGCGCGGGTGGCCTACGGCAACGCCGCCCGCCTCTTCGGGCACCCGCTGCCGTCACGCGCCTGGCTGCTCAGGGAAGAGCTCTGACGGCCCGCTCACCGCTCTTCCGGGCCCCGCCCCACACCGTGACCATCGGGCGGGCCCGCGAGGGGCTCAGGAGCGGTCACAGGACCTCGCCGGTGACCTTCTTGCGCTCCCAGTCGACGTAACGGCCGCTCTCGACGAGCAAGGACCCCACGAGCCACAGGAACACGCCGAAGTCGTCGGTCACCCCGATGATCGGCAGGAAGTCGGGGATCAGGTCCACCGGCGAGATGATGTAGCCGATCGCGAGCCCCATGAGCAGGAGCTTGTTCCTGCCGAGATCGCGGTATTCGCCGCGCACCGCGCGGGAGATCATCTTCGGCAGCGCCTTGATCCGGGCCATCAGACCGGGCGAGCCCGGCTGGCTGACCTCCTGGTAGACGCGGTACGCGGCCGCCGCGCGACCGGCCCCGCCCACGGAAGACCCGCGACCCTTGATCATGATGGTCCCCTTCATCTGTGCCCGCGTCGCCACGGATACGTCACCGCGCGATTACCCCCACGCGCACTCCGATAACGCGTGAGCCCCCACCGGCGGTTCCTGCCCCCGTCCCGGCACAGGACTGTCACCCTCACGGAAGGGAGCCCGCTCGCGGCACGTCGTTTCCGGCCGGCGCGGTCAGGCGCGCAGCTCCCGCATGGCGGTCAGGAAATCCTTGGTCACCCCGCGCAGCCCCGGCAGGTGCGACAACCCCACCAGCCGGTCGATCAGCGGGACCATCACCTCGATCAGCCGGTACGTCCGCAGGCACCCCGGAGAGGTGTCGTGCACCCAGTAAAGGATCATTCCCATGGACGCCAGCCACAACAGCTCGGGCAGCTCCTCGCGGAGCTCGGCGTCGATGCGCGCGTCCGACCCCTCGACGACCTGGCGGTACAGGGCGATCGCCGCCTCGCGGGCCGGCGTCGACTCGCCGCTGAACGGGCTGAGCGGATTGCTCGGCTCAGAGGCGTGCTTGAAGAACTTGACGGCGAAGTCGTGGTACGGATCGGACACCTGGACCCAGACGCGCAGCACGCCGCTCAGCCGCGCCGCGAACTTCCTCTCGGTCGCCAGAAGATCACGGCAGGCGGCCTCGTGCTCGGACTGCGCGCGATCGTAGTACGCCTGGACAAGCTGCTCTTTGGACGAAAAGTAGTAGTAAGCGTTTCCTACGGAGACCCCCGCCTCGGCCGCGATGGCCCGCATGGTCGTCGCCTCGTACCCCCGCTCCCTGAAGAGGCGAAGGGCCGTCTCGACGATGACCTCACGGGTCTTCTCTCCTCCACGCGCTCTCGGCGTCGATTCGACCACGGGGCCACTGTACGGCCCGGAGCCCTTCAAGGTCACAGACGAACAGCTTGTCCGCCATTTTCCCGCAAAAACACGCAGAGTAGTGGAGTCAGCACTTTCCCCGGATGGGATAGATCCTCTTGGCGGAGGGGCGCCCTGCGACAGAGGACGAATATGGGTTTGCATCCCTGCGGACGCGGGCCCGCGTGGCTTGGTGCCTGCGCGTTGCTCGCCGTGCAGATCACAGTGACGGGGCTGGCCTCCGCGCGGCCCGCCTCGGCGGCGGCGACGCGCCTGCAGTCCGCCACCGGCGCGAACGGTCCCGCCCACGGCGCGCGCCACCGCCCCGAAACCGGCTCGTCATCCCGGTCCGGCCCCGCCACGCCCCGCGCGCTCACCCGGCCCGCCATCGGCTCGCCATCCCGCACCCGCCCCGGCGCCCTCGCCCGCGCCACGGCCGCGTCACCCGCCCGCGCCACAGGCGCCTCACCCGCACGGACCGCGAGCGCCTCACCGGCACGCGGCCGGGCCTCGGCCGCACGCGGAGCGGCCGCGTCGGCCTCCGGGGCCGCCGCGTCACCCACGCGTACCGTGACCCGCACCCGGGCCGCCGGCGCGAGCACCCCGCGCCTTCGAGCCCTGTACAACGCGCTACCCTCCACGCGCTACTCGACCAGCGCGGGCATGCTCGGCCAGGCCGCCGCGGCGGCGCGGGCACGGGCGGCCGGGATGGTGAGCCCCGTGCTGTGGCGGCAGCACCGCCTGTACCAGGCCGTACGGCTCCAGCACCCGCAGGCCGCCCGCCGCCTGCGCCACGCGGGGCTGGGCTGGCGGTCGTCGGGCCACTGCGCGAGCCGCCACAACCGCTCGTGCACCTCACTGGACGCCGTGCGCCTCGGAACGTTGTGGGGCGTCGTCAACCTGAAGCGCCGCAGCGGCTGCCCGATCGTCGTGACCGGGGGCACCGAGGTCGGCCACGCGGGCGGCGCGCACAGCCACGGCGCGGGCTACAAGCTGGACATCGAGCACAACAACTGCATCAATCGGTTCATCCGGAAAATGCGCAAGGGACAGGTGCGCGGCGACGGCGCCGACATCTTCTACGAGCGCCGTCCCCAGGGCTACACCATCTACGCCAACGAGCCCAGCCACTGGGACATCAAGTTCCTCTAGAACCATCCGGCGCGGCGCTGACCCCCTTGAGGAGCCCGCGCCGGGCGCGCGGACATCGCCCTCTGATCGTCGGTGCCCACCCCACGCCGCACGCGTGCCCGATGCGCCGGTGGCGGGAACCCCGGAAGAGGCTCCCACCACCGGCGGCGGCTCAGCGGGACGCGAACTCGGCGGCCACCAGCTCGGCGATCTCGGCGGTGTTCAGGGCTGCGCCCTTGCGGAGGTTGTCGCCGCACACGAACATGTCGAGCGTGTTCGGGAAGTCGAGGGCCTGGCGGATGCGCCCGACGTAGGTCGGGTCGGTGCCGACGACGTCGGCCGGAGTCGGGAACACGCCGTTGGCGGGGTCGTCCAGAACCACCACCGTGGGAGCGGCCTCCAGCACGGCCCGCGCCTCCTCGACGGTGACCGACCGCTCGAAGGTCGCGTGCACCGCGAGCGAGTGCGTCGTGACCACCGGGACCCGCACGCAGGTCGCGGAGACCTTCAGGTCGGGGATGCCGAGGATCTTGCGGGCCTCGTTGCGGACCTTGAGCTCCTCGGAGAACCAGCCGTCCTCCTTCAGCGACCCCGCCGCCGGGACGACGTTGAAGGCCAGCGGCGCCGGGAACGGCGAGTCGACCAGGTCGGGGACGGCCTTGCGGACGTCACCGGCCACCGTGCCGAGCGTGCGGTTGCCCGCCACCGCCTCGATCTCGTCGTACAGCCGCTCGGGCCCGGCGACGCCCATGCCGGACACGGCCTGGTAGGACGCCACGACGAGCTCCCGCAGGCCGTACGCGCGGTGCAGCGCGCCGAGGGCAGCCATCATCGACAGCGTCGTGCAGTTGGGGTTGGAGATGATGCCCTTGGGGCGCTCGCGGACCTGCTCGGGGTTGCACTCCGGCACCACGAGCGGGACCTGCGGGTCCATGCGGAAGGCTCCGGAATTGTCCACCGCGACCGCGCCGCGGGCCGCCGCGATCGGCGCCCACTCGGCCGACACCTCGTCGGGCACGTCGAACATGGCGACGTCGACCCCGTCGAACGCCTCGGGCGACAGCGCGACGACCTCGACCTCCCGGCCGCGGACCAGCAGCTTCTTGCCCGCGGAGCGCGGCGAGGCGATCAGGCGGATCTCACCCCACACGTCGGGACGGCCGGAGAGGATCTCCAGCATCACCGTGCCGACGGCGCCGGTGGCGCCGACGACGGCGAGGGTCGGCTTGGCGGCGTTCACGTCGAGGTCACCTTCCTGGCCGGCGTGCTCTGACCCACTGCTCATCGACCGGTACCTCCGTACACAACGGCCTCGACCTGGTCGGCGTCGAGGTCGAACGCGCGGTGGGCGGCGGTGACGGCGGCGTCGACCTCCTCCTGCCCGACGATGACCGAGATGCGGATCTCGGAGGTCGAGATCATCTCGATGTTGACGCCGGCGTCGGCCAGCGCGCCGAAGAACTTCGCGGTGACGCCGGGGTGGGAGCGCATGCCGGCGCCGATCAGCGAGACCTTGCCGATCTGGTCGTCGAACAGGATCTTCTCGAAGCCGATCTGGCCCTGGATGCGCTTGAGCGCCGTGACGCCGGCCGTACCGTCGGCGGAGGGCAGCGTGAAGGAGATGTCGGTGCGCCCGGTGGCGGCGGCCGAGATGTTCTGCACGATCATGTCGATGTTGATCTCGGCGTCGGCGAGCGTACGGAAGATGGCCGCGGCCTCTCCGACCTTGTCGGGCACGCCGACGACGGTGATCTTTGCCTCGCTTCGGTCATGCGCGACGCCGGAGATGATCGGCTGCTCCATCACGTTTCCTTCGAAGTTGGGGTCGGAGACGACCCAGGTGCCTTCCCTGCTGCTGAACGAGCTTCGGACGTGGATCGGCAGGTTGAACCGCCGGGCGTACTCCACGCAGCGCAGGTGGAGGATCTTGGCGCCGCACGCGGCCATCTCCATGGCCTCCTCGTACGAGATGCGAGGAATCTGGCGGGCGGCGGAGACGATGCGCGGGTCGGCCGTGAAGATGCCGTCGACATCGGTGTAGATCTCGCACACGTCGGCCTCGAGCGCCGCCGCCAGCGCGACCGCCGTGGTGTCGGAGCCGCCGCGGCCGAGCGTGGTGATGTCCTTGGTGTCCTGGGAGACGCCTTGGAAGCCGGCCACGATCGCGATCTGGCCGACATTCACCGCCTCCCGGATACGGCCGGGCGTCACGTCGATGATGCGCGCCTTGCCGTGCGTCGAGTCGGTTATCACACCGGCCTGCGAGCCGGTGAACGAACGGGCCTCGTGGCCGAGGTTGGCGATCGCCATCGCCAGTAAGGCCATCGAGATGCGCTCGCCGGCGGTCAGCAGCATGTCGAGCTCGCGGCCGGGGGGCAGCGGCGACACCTGCTGGGCCAGGTCGAGCAGCTCGTCGGTCGTGTCACCCATCGCCGAGACGATGACCACGACGTCGTTGCCGGCTTTTTTCGTCGCGACGATCCGCTGAGCCACGCGCTTGATGCGCGCAGCGTCGGCGACGGAGGAACCACCGTATTTTTGGACAACGAGCGCCACGGGATGTCTCCCAAAGGTTCGGTCTGCGGAGCTCACAGTCTACTTGCGCGTCCTGAAGGCCCAACTGAATTGGCCAGTATGTGGACAACCGGACACGACACGCCGCCGGAACGGCCATTCCTGTGGATAACTGTTGAGGATTCCGCCCCTGGAAATCAGGCGATCGTCGACTCCTCCACGACGTCGAGCCGGGTGTGGGCGACGAGCGCCTGGAGGGCCCGCATCGCCGCGCCGGCGTGGTTGCCCCAGGTGTTGAAGTAGGAGTACTGCCACCACCACAGCGCCTCCAGGGGACGCCCCGCGCGGTAGTGGCCGAGGCCATGGACGAGGTCGGCGGCGACGGCCGTGAGGTCGTCCGACAGCCGGTAGGGCGTCACGCCGGTGTCCTTGTACGGGTCGAACACCTCCGCGTAGTCGTCCACGGGGCCGAGGCGCGTGGCCAGGGCCGTGCGCACCCCGTCCAGGTCGGGGTCGGGACCCGTCGCGGGCTCGAAGTTGCCCTGCAGGATCACGTCCTGCATCGCCCCGAGCTGGGCACCGGCCAGGCTGACCTGCGACACCTCGACCAGCAGCATGGCGAGCATGGCGTCGCCGCCCTCACCGCTCGCAAGCCTCGTCAGCCCGTCGAGGTAGTTCTGCGTATGCGCCGCCACACTGTCGGCGACAGCATTCCACTCGTCAAACATCCAGCAGCCTCCGTCCTTCGAAAGCGCGGCCCAAAGTGACCTCGTCCGCGTACTCGAGGTCTCCGCCCACCGGCAGACCGCTGGCCAATCTCGTGACTTTCAAACCCATCGGTTTGACCAGACGGGCGAGATAGGTCGCCGTGGCCTCACCTTCGAGGTTCGGGTCGGTCGCGAGGATGAGCTCGGTGACCCGGCCGTCCGCCAGCCGCGCCATCAGCTCGCGGATGCGCAGGTCGTCGGGACCGATGCCCTCGATCGGGCTGATCGCCCCGCCGAGCACGTGGTAGCGCCCGCGGAACTCGCGCGTCTTCTCGATGGCGACGACGTCCTTCGACTCCTCCACCACGCAGATGACGTGCGGGTCGCGCCGGGCGTCCCGGCAGATCCGGCATTCCTCCTCGGCCGCGACGTTCCCGCAGACGCGGCAGAAGCGGACCTTCTCCTTTACCTCCAGCAGCGCGTGCGCCAGACGCTTGACGTCCACAGGATCCGCGGAAAGCAAGTGGAAGGCGATCCGCTGCGCGCTCTTCGGACCGACGCCGGGCAACAGGCCGAGCTCGTCGATCAGATTCTGGACGACCCCCTCGTACATGGCGGTCAGAACCCCGGAAGCTGGAATCCGCCTCCGCCGAGACCTTGCGCCAGCGGACCGAGCTTCTCCTGCTGCAACTCGGCGGCCGCGCGGACGGCGTCGCGAACCGCGGCGATCACCAGATCGGCGATCGTGTCCGCCGTGTCCTGCGGGTCGCCGGGGTCGACGACCTTGGGACTGATCTTGAGCTCCAGCAGCTCCAGACTGCCGTTGACGGTCGCGACGACGAGGCCTCCACCTGCGGACCCCTCGATCTGCGCGTCGCTGAGCTCCTGCTGGGCCGTCGCGAGCTGCTGCTGCATGAGCT
The DNA here is from genome assembly GCF_040653595.1 of Sphaerisporangium sp. NPDC051011. NCBI lineage: Bacteria > Bacillati > Actinomycetota > Actinomycetes > Streptosporangiales > Streptosporangiaceae > Sphaerisporangium > Sphaerisporangium sp. NPDC051011. Next base: position 147,634 of record NZ_JBFAGG010000010.1, read on the forward strand.
GCGCCTGCTCCAGCAACTGCTGCAGATTGACATCCCCTGGATTCACGATCGTGCGCTCCTCATGGCTTCGCGTGTGGCACGAGCCTACGGTGTTTGCCACGCATGTTGCACTGGCGCACGGCGGTGTTCACGTGGCCACGCCGCCCGTACGGGCGCTGTGGTCACCGCCCGCCGCAGGTCGAGGCGCCATCCGGGAAAGGACGGCCGCGTGCCCGCGTCGCCTGCGGGCGCGCGGATCCTCGCGCGCGCTGGGCGATTCGGCCGGGCGGGACGACGCCGCGCGCCGCCGTTCGTCCCTCCGCCGGGCGTCGCCGGCCGCGATTCCCGGTGGTTCACGGCCGGGTCGGCGCGAGGCAAACACCGGCCCCGCGCCCCCGCCCGGAGCACGCCCTACGCCCCCGCCCGTGCCCTCGCGACGCACCGGATTCGGTCAGGAAACGCCAGATATCGGCAAAGACATCGCCAGCGCCTTCCGGCGTGTGTACGGCCTGTCACGATCTGGGGCTGCTGGTCCTTGATGTGATCCTAGGTGTGGCCTAGGTGTGGTCGATCTCGCCGATGATCTGGCCGCCGAGCTCCCGCTGGACCAGCGCCATGCCCATCAGCGCGCCCGCGTCGGCGTCGTTGTCCGGATCGACCTCGTCGGCCTCCGAGGACGACGGCCCCGAACGGCCGGGCACGGCATCCGGCCAGGCGGACTGCCGGGGACCCGCCTGGGCCGCCGCGTTCGCCGCCGAACGCGCCACTGCCCGGCCCGCGCCGGTCGACGGGCGGGCGGGCGGCGGCGGCCCGTCGTCGTCCGGAGGCGGCGCGTCGGGCCAGGAGTCGTCGGAGTGGGACGACGGCGCCTGCGGACCGCCCTGCTGCCGTCGCGCGGGCGCGCTCTGGGCCTGCCCGCGAGGAGCCTGCGTGGGCGGCGGCGCGTCCTGGGGCTGGGGGGGCGAGGGACGCGCGGCCGGAGCCTGGCGCGCGGGCGGCGCCGCGGCCGGGGAGTTGCCGACGACGGCCTCCACCTTCCAGGTGCCGCCCAGGACGTCGCTGATCGCCCCCGCCACCACGGTGTCCTTGGCCCCGCCGACGAAGTTGCGCATCGCGCCGACCTGGTGGAAGCCGAGCGTGACGATGTTGCCCTCGACCCCGGCGAGCTGAGAGTTCGTGCTGACGTTCGCCCACACGGCGAGCGAGCGCCGCTTGAGCACGTCCAGGACCTGCGGCCAGGCCTGCTGGAAAGCACCCCCCGGCGGAGCGACCTGGGGCGGGGGCGGGGCGGACACGGGCTCCGGACCGCGCTGGGGCGCGCCAGGCCTGGACGTGGCGGGCCAGTCGTCTGCGGACCGGGCGGCGGACGGGCGTCCCTCGGCCTGCGCGGGCTGCTGCTGGGCGGGTGCCTGCGGCGCCGTCTCGGCCTGCGTGACGGCCCTCGGCGCCGGCGCGGGCTCTTCGGCGGCCACCGGACGCGGCCCCGGCGGCGCGAGACCGGGAACGGGCGCCGCGGCGGCCACCACCCGGCCGCGCTCCAGGCGCTCCAGGCGGGCCAGCAGCGCGGCCTCGCCCTGCTCGGCGGCGGGCAGCAGGACGCGGGCGCACATCAGCTCCAGCAGCAACCGGGGAGACGTCGCGCCGCGCATCTCGGTCAGCCCCGCGTTGAACACCTCGGCGGCGCGGGTCAGCTCGGCCGGGCCCATCAAGACCGCCTGCCCCGCCAGCCGCTCCAGCTCGTCGGCCGGACGGTCGAGCAGGCCGCTGGCCCCCGCCTCGGGGACGTTGGCCAGCACCACCAGGTCACGGAAACGTTCGAGCAGGTCCGTCGCGAACCGGCGGGGGTCGTGGCCGCCCTCGATCACGCGGTTGACCGCCGAGAACACCGCGGCGCCGTCACGCCGGGCGAACGCCGTGACGATCTCGTCCAGAAGATCGGAGTCGGTGTAGCCGAGCAGCGAGACGGCGCGGGCGTAGGTGATGCCCGCGTCGTCGGCGCCGGCGAGCAACTGGTCGAGGATCGACAGCGAGTCACGGGCCGACCCCGCGCCCGCGCGCACCACCAGCGGCAGCGCGGCGGGCTCGTACGGCACCGACTCGGAGTCGAGGATCTCCTCCATGAGCTGGCGCAGCGTCGCCGGCGGCATGAGCCGGAACGGGTAGTGGTGGGTTCTCGACTTGATGGTGCCGATGACCTTTTCGGGCTCGGTGGTCGCGAAGACGAACTTCAGGTGCGGCGGAGGCTCCTCGACGAGCTTGAGCAGCGCGTTGAACCCCTCACGGGTCACCATGTGCGCCTCGTCGATGATGTAGATCTTGAACCGCGCGGAGACCGGGGCGAAGAACGCGCGTTCGCGCAGGTCACGGGCGTCGTCCACGCCTCCGTGGGACGCGGCGTCGATCTCGATGACGTCGAGGTGGCCGGGGCCGGTCGGCCCGAGCGCCACGCAGGAATCGCAGACGCCGCACGGGTCGGGCGTCGGCCCCTTCTCGCAGTTCAGCGAGCGGGCGAGGATGCGCGCGCTGGAGGTCTTGCCACACCCCCGGGGGCCGCTGAACAGGTAGGCATGGTTGATGCGCCCGGTGCGCAGCGCCTGCCGCAGCGGCTCTGTGACGTGTTCCTGACCCTTGACTTCGGCGAACGTCCCAGGCCGGTATTTGCGGTAGAGAGCGAGACTCATGCCGTCTCCTCGCCTAGGGGGTCGGAGTGCGAAGTGGAGACCCCGGGACGCCTCACGCGGGCGATCGACTCGCTCACGTGACGACATCACCCCGGTCCCCAGCGAAGAGACCCCTCGCACACCCGCCAGAGCCCGCTTATCCTTGCTGCCTTCCGGCCCTGGGGAGGTTCACAGGATGACGCCGCGCGAGGGGTCCTGTGACAGTCTAGCCGTGCCCGGCAGTACTCGTGGCCCCCAAGCCCGGATCCCCACCCCCGATTCCCATCTCCTCCACCTTCCCACCGTTCCCCATCTCCGTCTCTGCCGTCTCTCGGTCTCTGCCAGTCCTCTGCGATCTCTGGCGCCTCTATGTCGCCCTTGCGTCTCTGCCGCCTCTGCATCTCTCTCCCCCCATGCACCGAGACCGATTCGTGGCTGCCGGCGTGGTCCGCGCGCCCCCGAAGTCCGGTAAGCTTCTCGGCGGAGGATTCGCCTAGTTGGCCTAGGGCGCACGCTTGGAAAGCGTGTTGGGGGCAACCCCTCAGGAGTTCGAATCTCCTATCCTCCGCGCTTGGTTGAGCAGCACAAACACGAAGGCCCCGGACCGATCCAGCCGGGGCCTTCGTGCTGTCTCCGTCTCAGTTGCCCTCGGAGCCGTACGACTCCTCCCCTCGCTCCGCTTGGCCCAACCCGCTCGGCCCAACTTCAGAGCCTACGTAGCCGAAAAGCTCCGGCAGGAAGTAGCGAAGCCGGAAGCGGGCGACGCCGTCCCCACGCGGGACATGTCGGCCGACATTGCCAGGCTTGAAAGCCGGATCGCTGAGACTCGTCAAGCGGCCGTAGACGGCCTAATGCCAATGGCGGACGCCGGGGAGATCCTTACCGGCCTACGTGAGCAGATCAACGCCCTACGGGCTGCACAGGCGGAAGCAGCCATGAACGAGCACCAACGCGCGATCAGCGCGGACGACGCGCTAGCGCTGTGGGCGGACGACTCCCTAGACACGTTGGGCGAACGCCGGGCGGTTCTCGGCCGGTACGTGAAGCGGATCATGGTTCACCCACTCGGCCCCGGCCGCTGGCGAATGGACAACATCCCCGAAACGTCAATCGACATCATCCCCGCACAGCAGAAAGCCCCCGCCGTAGCGGGGGCTTTCTGTTTGGGTTAGACGAGTTGCATGGTCTGCCCAACCGGGCACATCGGCAGGCCGATGGCGATCCACTTAGCCGACGTGCGGACCTGGTAGCCGCCGCGGCGTTGCAGGGCCGTATGGGACGATCCGGGCTAATCGTTTTTCCCGTTCCGGCAATTTTCAGGTAACGCATCCAGTGCTTTTCAGCAAAGTCGGCGAGGATATGCGGGGCCGCACTTTCCGGCGGTTTCCGGGTAAATTCGAACGTTCACCTCTTGTCGCGGCATGGGTTCTTCCACTCTTCGGGTGAACGATTGGCACATCTCAGGCTTGACGCCCATCGCGGTCATGTCGCTCGGGCTCACTGTCTTCATTGAGGGTGGATCGAAGATTCGCTATGCTGGCCGGACGAGAAATTACATCAAAAGGCGAAAGCGCGAAGTAGATGAAGCGTGTTGCAATAGTGCAATCGAATTACATTCCCTGGAAAGGGTATTTTGATCTCATTGCGCATGTCGATGAGTTCATTCTGCTCGACGATGTTCAGTACACCAATCGGGATTGGCGTAACCGAAACATGATAAAGACGGCTGCGGGCCCCAGTTGGCTCTCGATTCCAATCAGGCAAAGCAGTCGGAGTCAACTCATCAATGAATCGACCATCGTCTATCCAGCCTGGAACGTAAAGCACTGGAGCACGCTCATGCACGCATACCGAAGGGCCCCCTATTTCGATGAATATGCCACAGTCCTGGAGAAGATGTACCTGGAATGTGAAACAAGCAACCTATCCGAAATCAACAGGCATTTCCTCGAAGGAATCTGCTCTATCCTTGACATTCACACCAATCTGCGTCCGTCCGCCGACTACGGCGCGACAGGATCGAAAACCGAACGCCTCCTCGACCTGTGCCAGAAATCGGGCGCAACGCAATATGTCAGCGGACCGGCGGCTCGTGTCTACCTTGACGAGTCACTCCTCCGGAACGCAGGAATCGACGTCCTGTGGTTCAACTATGAAGGGTATCGCGAATATCCACAACTCCATCCTCCCTTCCATCATCACGTGAGTGTTGTCGATCTCATTTTCAATACGGGGCCAAACGCCAAGGAGTATCTGAAGGTCGCCACGCCCGGAACCGAAACCGTCGAAGTATCGTTGGACCTGCGGGCATCCAGTACGTGAGTACCTGCCCAGACAGCATGCCGCCGGCCACTTACCACAGAGCAGGCATGGCTGTTCGCCATGCGGATAAGCAATGGATCCGATCGCGGGAGTTGATGGCGGCGTGGTCGCCGGTTCGACGAGTACGTCGGGCACGATCTGCTGTCCAGTCGCGGCAGGCGGCCAAGCGTATCGGCGCGATGGCGATATAGGAGAACGGCAAGCGGCCCCACAGCTGAAAACCACATCTCGAGGGAGAAAAGCATGCGGATTGTCCTGTTCTGTAATGATCGGACCGGTCTTGAGATCGCAACTTGGCTGCGTGGCAGGCCTGATGCCGAGATCGCCGCCGTCGTCCTCAACGCTCCCGGGCAGCAGCGTCGAGCCGACGAAATCAGGGACCTGTTCCCCGACCTGGAGCGAGCAGGGCTGGTGCTCACCGGTGACATCCTCAAGAAGGAGGAGACGCCTCGTCGTATCGCAGGACTTGGCGCGGAGATGGGGATCTCCCTGTACTTCGCGCACATATTCACGTCGCGGCTCATCAACGCGTTTCCGCGTGGGATCGTCAACCTGCATCCCTCCCTGCTTCCCTACAACCGGGGGCGGCGGACGGCGATCTGGTCGATTATCGATGGCACGCCGGCCGGTGCGACGTTGCACATGGTCGACCAAGGAGTCGACACGGGTCCGGTGCTCTCGCAGGAGGAGGTTCCTGTCCACCCGTACGACACAGGCGGTTCGCTCTATCGAAAAGTAGAGGACGCTGCCGTCGAACTGTTCCGGCGCTCGTGGCCGCTGCTGTGCGCGAATTCGCTCATACCGAAAGAGCAGGATCATGACAAAGCCACTGAACACACGACCAGTGAGTTCGAGGAAATCGGGTACCTTGACCCGGACCAGTTCATGACGGTCGGGCGAATGGTGGACATCATCCGGGGCCGGTGCTTCAACCGAGACAACTGCGTGCGACTCCGCACACTCGACGGCACCACGATCCGCCTCTTTCTCGAGCCGATTCCTGAGTGACTCCCGGTCGGGGTGCGCGCGGACGTGGCCTGGCCGGGGATCCCCGCCTCCGCGCAGCGGTCCCGCCTGTGATCGCGGCCCTGCGGGCGGCGTGGTGCAGCATTGACGCGCTCCCTGGCCTGAAGGCCAGGGATTCAGCCCGTGCCGCGCGTTCACGCGGCACCTCTGAGGCTTCCTGCTTCGCCGACCCGCGCCACCTCAAGCGGTGGTCTTACCGGGTCTCCACAGGCGTTCAGTCTGTCCGCCCGTCCGGCGGCCAGGATGTTGATCGCGGCGTTGAGTGGGGCGCAGAGCGCCTAGGGATGCCGTAGCCAGTGTTACAGCCTTTCCTCCTTCCTCGCGCGCCGGGCACGACAGTGACGACCTGAGGGCCTTCCACAGGCATCAGGAGCACAGCAGCAGGCACCAGCAGCGGATGCGCGTCCAACGACGGATGCGGACGCCGTCTCAGTTTCCGTCTCAGTTCAGCTCTGTTCAACGGGGTTCAGCACAGTACAGTGGCACCCCGTATGACCTGGTCAGGCCCGGTTTGCTCTACGCTGTATAGAGATCAACAGACTTGGAAAGCGTGTTGGGGGCAACCCCTCAGGAGTTCGAATCTCCTATCCTCCGCGCTTGGTTGAGCAGCAAGAACACGAAGGCCCCGGACCGATCCAGCCGGGGCCTTCGTGCTGTCCGGGTCTCAGTTTGGGTCTCAGTTTCCTTCTGCGGACCCTCGCCGGCGTCGTGCGTCTCCCCCGCGTCGGCCTGCCAGAGAAGCACTTCCATTCGCGGGGTTGCGTCCGCAAGGTATCCGTAACCTCTGCGGCAGTCCCTCCTTCCCGTTCCGCCACCTTCCCGTGGTGACAGTGAGTAGCAATAATGCTACTGAGCGTAGAGTGCCTGTTGAGATCCACTCAGGCCACGCCCCCGCCCGCGGCCACCGAACGCCCCGGGCGCCATGCCCCCCCACCGGAAGGAATTCACCATGTCCTCCATCAGCGCACGCGCCGCCGCAATCACAGGGAGAGGTGGTATGCGAGAGAGCTACCAGAACCGCCCCTGCGGGCGCGGCCTGGCAAGGATGGCCGTGGCCGTGGTCCTGCTGTTCACCTCTTGGGCGATGATCGGCCTGGCGGGCACGGCCACCGCCGACGGCGCCCAGGGCCCGACCGACGAGCCCGGCGTCTACCGGATCCTCAACCTGGAGTCCGGCACTTCGCTGCGGACCTACACCCCAGGTAGGCCGATCTTCGTCGCCAGCACCCGGGAGCACCCGGGCCCGTTCGAACTCTGGGAGATCACCCGGACCCAGGGCGGCTTCACGATCAAGAACGTCGGCCTCAGCGGTCGCGGTCCCGCATCCTACGCCTCGGCACGGCAGACCGGAGAGGGCGAGCCGGTCATCGCCGGCGGCGAGCCGATGACCTGGTCCATCGAATCGGCCGGCGACGACACCTACGTCATCAAGGCGCCGAACGAGGACCTGCTCTGGAACGCCGAGCCCCCGGTGATCCCGCGGGGCGATGTGAGGCTACGCGGCGCGGACGGATCCGAAACGCAGCGCTGGAGGTTCGAACCCGTGAACGACTAAGACGAGCCCTGCGGGGCCTCCGCGCTTGGTTGAGCAGCACGAACACGAAGGGCCCGGACCGATCCAGCCGGGCCCTTCGCCCTGTCCGGGTCTCTTCCCCGGCTCAGCGAATGACGCGGAACCAGAGGTTCGTCACCGTCGGGGCGCCACTGAGGCTGAGGCGGTCCAGCGTGACGTTTCGTGCTGCCCGGGTGGGCATCCCCGCCGAACGGCTTGCCCTCTCCGGGCCTCCCCTTGACGCCGCGCCCGGCCGTCCAGGGCGTCGAGGCAGGCGTTGGTCGCGATGCGGTACAGCCAGGCCCGGACGGTCGACCGTCCCTCGAACGCGCCGAGGTTCTTCCAGGCGCGCAGGAACGTCTCCTGGACCAGGTCCTCGGCCTCGTCCAGCGATCCGCGCATCCGGTAGCAGTGCACCAGCAACTCGCCGCGATGACGCTCGACCAGTACCTCGAAGGCCGGTTCGTCCCCCGCCCGCGCCGCGTCCGCGACCGCCTTGTCGTCCTCCGCGCCCGACAATTCCCCGCCTTCCCGCGTCCCGACCGGCCCTCCTCCGTTACGGCGTCAGGAGCGCGAGTGGTTTGTGCGCTTATGAGGCTTTCGATGTTTGGCGGAGTGCGCCTTGCGTGCGTGCCGGGGTTCGGGTTCGGACGGCGTCAGGTGGTCGGGCGCCTGGAGGAACACCGGGATGGAGTGGCGGCGCAGCAAGGAGGGCGGTGACGGGCCGGCGTTCCGTATGGAGTACGGGAAAGGCGGCGCGGCCGGCGGGCACGAGGAGCGCAGGCCGAGGGCCAGCCCGAAGCCGGCGGCGAGGGCGACGACGAGACCGGCCGCGTACGGGCCCTGGGTAACGAGCCTCGCGCGCAGCCACGCGCCCGTCGGCATGACCGGGAGGCTCCGGTAGAAGTACGCGGGCGGTGGCACGTCGCTGGGCGTACTCAAGGTCACCTCCGTCCGGGGTGGTCGGCTGCGCGCCACGGTAATCAGCACTTCAGCGGCGCCCGTGGATACCACGCCCCGATTGGCCCGATCCCGGCCGAGCGTTGGCACACGGCGGTGACGGTCTTGAGGGAACGTTTTCGCGAATGGCCCACCGCGGGTACGTTTCCAGCCGCGCCCGTGCAACGGGCCTGTCCGGCCGTTCACCTTGGTCATGCATGATCGTTTCGCCCAGGGGAACTAGCAGGGTTGGATAAGACCCCCAAAACAGAAGAAAAGGGAATCAGCCGATGGACTTCCGGGACGATGTCGACCTAGACGCCTCTCAGGTCGAGAACCGCGGAGGCGGCGGTGGAATCGGCGGTGGTGGGCTCGCCATCGGCGGCGGCGCGGTGGGCGTCATCGCCCTCCTCGTCGCGCTCATATTCGGGATCAATCCGGGCGACATCATGGGAAGGAACGGCGGCGGTGATACGGCCGCGCAGCCGTCCTCCGACCTCTCAGGCCAGTGCCGGAAGGGCTCGGACGCCGACCAGTCGGAGAACTGCCGCGTCGTCGGCGTGGTCAACAGCATCCAGGCCTACTGGAAGGTCGCCTTCGCCCAGCGGGGCAAGGAGTCGTACACCAAGGCCCGCACCGTGCTGTTCTCCCAGGCCGTGAGCACGGGCTGCGGGCAGGCGACCTCGCAGGTGGGGCCGTTCTACTGCCCGGGCGACAAGCGCGTCTACCTGGACCTGACGTTCTTCGACGAGTTGCAGAGCAAGTTCGGCGCCAGCGGCGGCCCGTTCGCGCAGGCGTACGTGATCGCCCACGAGTACGGCCACCACGTGCAGGACCTGCTGGGCACCATGGACCGCGTCCGCGGCGACCGCCAGGGTGCCGAGAGCGCGTCCGTACGACTGGAGCTCCAGGCGGACTGTTACGCGGGCGTCTGGGCGAAGAACGCGGTGGACACCGGCTTCTACGAGAAGCCCTTCACCAACACCGACATCAAGGAGGCACTCGACGCCGCGGCGGCCGTCGGCGACGACCGGATCCAGGAGAAGGCCCAGGGCCGGGTCGATCCCGAAGCCTTCACGCACGGGACGGCAGCGCAGCGCACCAAGTGGTTCAGCACCGGCTACAAGACCGGTGAACCGGCTCGGTGCGACACCTTCTCCGGCCGCATCTAGGCGCTTCCGCACATCAGCGTCAGGGCACTGAAGCAGGCGGAACCTGAAAACTCTCTTAAACTCGGTAGGGTGATCTTCAAGTCAGTCGGTGACAGACGTCCGTACCCCGAGCACGGCCTATCCCACCGCGAGTGGGCGCGCATCCCGCCTCGCCAGGTCAGGCTCGATTCCTTGATCACCACCAAGGCGGTACTGGACCTGCACTCCCTGCTCGCCAAGGACTCCACGTTCTACGGCGATCTCTTCCCCCACGTCATCCAGTGGCAGGGCGAGTACTACCTCGAGGACGGCCTGCACCGCGCGTTGCGGGCGGCGCTCCACCAGCGGTCGGTCCTCCACGCCCGCGTGCTCGACGTCGACGCTTCCGAGACCCCGGGCGCCCCTCAGACCGCCCGGGAAGCAGAGCCCCCGACGTCTTAGGTAAAACACTTCCCGTACGGGCCGTCCACCGCCCGCCGTGTTCCTAAGCTGCGGACCGTCGCAGGGGCGACACGGCTCACAGGCCGCGGGAACGCACGCGTCGGACGGTTATCAAATGCGAGATGTCACACAGATCGTGGCGCAGCTCCGGGAGGAGCTCGCCGCGGAGCTGCGCGAACGGGTGCGGCGCCGCCTGGCCGAGCAGTCCACCGAGTGGCTGGTCGACCAGTTGATGGCGCTGGTCCTGCCGTCCGGCGAGGTCTCCTACGCGATCCCCCGGCAGGTGCCGCGAGGTCCCGAGGCCGGCGAGGACGCCTACGTGCCGCACCTCCCCGTCGGCGAGGACGTTCCCGGAGCCGTCGGCGGACGCGACGACCGGCACCCGAGGACGGGCGGCGCGGAGGAGCCGGCGTCCTGGGACGACGGGATGACGGGCGTGGAGGCCGAAGACGGACGCGCGGCACGGATCCGGCGCCTCGGCCTCGACCAGGCGTCCCTGCCCGGCCGCACCGCGCGGTACCGGACGCTGCGGCGCGAGGTGCTGGTGGCCGAGGGCTACCTTCTCGATCCCCCGCCGAGGGGCGGAGCGCTGATCTCGCCCGCCCACCGCTCCCCGGACGCCGAGGCACTCCTGCGGGAGGCCGGGGACGTCGTGCACGCGCTGCTCTTCGGCGGCGAGGGCGTGCGTCTCGACCCCGTGGAGCGCGGGTCGATCATCCTGAGCGTCACCCGCGCCAAGGCGCACGCCGTGACCTCGCTCCTGGGCGCGCCCGGGGCGGACCTTGTCCCGTCCGGCGGCGCGCCGTTCCGGGTCGAGTACGGCGAGGTCGCGGGCGGGCTGGTGGGGCACGCACTGGCTGCGGCGTTGTGCCTGGTCAACGACCTTCTGATCAACGAGCGGTCCCTGTACGGGGACGGCGAGAGCGCTCCGGGCCGTTAGCCCCCACCCTCGGAGCACGAAAGCCGCCCCGCGAGGAGGCACCCTCCCGGGGCGGCGCGGCCACAAGAGGGCTCACTCCCGGACGGACGGCCGCCGGTGGCTAATGGTGCTTGACGTGGTGCTTCTTCTTGTGGTGGCTCATGGCGTGCTTCTTGTGCTTGGCGTGCCTCTTGGTGTGATGCTTCTTGGCGTGGTGAGCGGAGGCACGCTTCTTCTTGTGATGGCCGTGCTTGGACGAGCAGCGCTTGCCCTTGCAGGTCGTCAGCGGGTCCGCGCTCGGCGCCACGGCCACGGACGTGGGAGCGGCGGTGGCCGCGGCGGCGGAGTGCACCGCGAGCGCGCCCGGGACGACGAGCGCGGAGGCCACCAGGAAACCGGCGGCAAGTGCTTGCCTGAGCATAAGAGATCACTCCGTTGTCGAGACGGTCTGAGCCCGGACGACCGATCGCCGGGCGGACGGAGCGTCGAATTGGTGTACCCGGGATAGCCCAAAACGCCCCGAAAACTACAAACCTCACGCTAACTGGGCGAAATTCTGCGACCCGCCCATTAGAGGCAAAGCCTTGGTTCCGGCACTCCGCCCGGTCCTGGACAAAACTGACCCACCATCGGACGGCCGTTTAATCGGTTGACGGGCCGCGCACGCCTGGGAAGCCTGAGCGGATGCTGATACGCCGTGAGCTTCCCGCGGACATCCCGCACATCCGCGACGTGCACGCCGCCGCGTTCGCCCCCGGAGCCGCCCCCGGCCAGGTCGCTGTGGAGGCGGGCCTGGTGGACGCGCTGCGGGCGTGCGACGCGTGGATACCGGAGCTGTCGCTGGTGGCCACGGCCCCGGACGGCACGATCACCGGCCACGTGGTGTGCACGCGCGCCGCCGTCGGCGCCATTCCCGTGCTCGGCCTGGGCCCGCTCGGCGTGCTGCCCGCGTTCCAGCGCGGCGGCGTCGGCCACGCCCTCGTCCACGCCGTGCTCGGCGCCGCTGACGCGCTCGGCGAGCCGCTCGTCGTCCTGCTGGGCCACCAGGACTACTATCCGCGGTTCGGTTTCCGCCCTGCCTCGGAGTACGGAGTCACCCCGCCGGTCCCGGAATGGGCCTCCCATTTCCAGGCACGCACCCTCACCACGTACACACCAGACATACAGGGCAAATTCGAATACGCCCAACCTTTCTACGACATATAACCATTCGAAACATCAGCTCGCGACGCAAGGGTCACCCCAGCGGGAAGAGCGGGGGACGGCCCGCCGCCGTCAGCGCCTCGTTGACCGCCGTACGGAGCGAGGCGAAGCGCCGCAGGTGATTGCGCACGGTTAGGGGATTCCTCCCTATCTTTGCCGCGGCCTGCGGGATGGACAGGCCCTCGGCCAGCGGCGGTGGCAGGTCGGGGTGCCAGCTAGTGTCGGGCGCCGGGCCGTGCAGCCATCCATGGCGAGCGCGGAGGGCTGCCGCGTGGAACTCCGCGTCGGCCGTGAAGTGCTTGTGCAGGCACGCCGTGCTGCGGCCGACCCGTCTCATGGCGGTCCTGAAGTCCAGGCCGTCGTTCACCAGGCACAGGAACTCCGCGTGCCAGGAAGTGTCACGGCGCCTGCTCATCGGGCCTGCCCGAGCAAGATCCGTTCCCACAGGTCCGCGATCTGCGCGTACCTCATCCGAGGGCTATGTGCGACCGCGTCACCGGGCCCCGCGCGCTCAACGTAGCCACGGCCGCCGGCCGACACGAGGTAATACACCACGTGCTGGCACCGGCAGGTCCAGCGCAGCACGCGCCGCCGGTCCTCGGCCGCCGTGGCCCGCTCCCACCGGACGAGCTCGGCGTCGCGGTTCGGGCGCGGGACGTGGTAGCCATGGTCGGCGTGGCCCTCGGTCGCGGTGAGTGTCACGGCCGTTCCTCCCGGCTCGCCAGCTCGGCGACCGCGATGGCGCAGTCCTCACACGTCATATGGTCGGTCGGCGTCCAGATGACCGGCACGCCGCTGATCGCCACGACCGTGGCCTGAGCGGCGCACGCGGCGGCGGCCGGCACGTGCGGGACGGCCGTCCGCCAGGGCACGGCGTGCTGGATCCCGGACGCCCCGACGAACCCCACCGCGTGGCTCGGACCGTGTGCCGGTGGCTCGATCGGTTCCCGTGGTTCCGCCCAGAGGTCATCGACCAGGGAAAGCCGCGGGAAGTAGCCGCCCACCGAGATCCCTGCGTTCGGCCCGAAACCGTACGGATCACGGCCGTCAGGCTCGGCCGCCTCGCCCTCGGGCACGCGCGTGTGCTTGCCGGGACCGCTCATGCCGCCCTCACCGAGGGCCGAACCGAGCGCTCCATCGCTTCCGCCTCGACGTCGCGCATCACCTCGTGCAGCTCGCCGGCGGTGCGGGCGTACACCATGACCGGCTCCTCCGACCACAGTGCGATGGCGTAGAAACGGCGACTCCCCAGGCCGTACATCACGTGCCATCTGGACTCGGCCAGGTCGAGGTGGGTGGCCGCGGCGGTCTGCTCGGGGTCCCACCGGCGCGGCGCGCCCGGCTCGACGTCGGACGCGGGCACCGTGCCCTCGCGGTGCCGTCCGAGGCCCCGGCTCACGCCGCCACTCCTCGCCGGTACGGGTCGCGCCCGCTGTTCCAGGACGGCGTGTCCGGCGCGCGGCCGATCCCGAGGGGGACGGCGGGCGCGACCAACCGGACGAGACGCGAGGCGGCCACGGGCGGGTGGACCCTGCCCGGACGGGACGGCCCGGCGGGCAACGGCCCGTACAAACCGAGCCGCTTACGCGCGTCCAAGCGGGCACGCATCTGCGCCGTGGTGGGGTGCTCCCACTGGTGATGGCGCCGGTGGGGCAGACTGGCGGCGTCGTGCGCGTACGGCGGGTGACCGCACCACCGGCAGCCAAGCGGCTTCGGCGGCGCGTCCGCACGGTGACGCACGCGGATCAACCGGGGCGTTCGACGGCTGTGGACAGTCCTACGATTGGGCATCAGATCGCACCTCCATGCGATCGAGGGCTCGTCCGTGCGCTGGTATCGCCGGGCGGGCCCGTCTTCATGTTGTGGTGGAAGGTGCGACGGCACGGGAGGCCTGCTTTCACCGCGCCGCCGCACCAGCTCAGGCCCAGGTGCATGGGGTGGCAGGCCCTGACCGGAGACCGCGGGACCCAATAACTTCCTGGCCATATCGCTAGTCAAAGTGCTGCGCATGCCAACGCGGGAGGCGGAGAATGCCGGAGAATGCGGGAAGCGACCCGGATACTTTGACTCTCCGGGTGCCCAAGTCCGGCGATTGGTGTAGCTAGTGAGTGAGCAGCGGCGCCCACGGTGGGCAGCGAGGTTGCAAACTGAGCGCGAGGCACGATGCTGGAATAAATACGAAATGGCACGCCAACTTATGCGTGCGGCTGGTCACGACCACGGGTCAGTGGAGTCTTTAGCTCGCCAAATCCGAGACTGGGAGAGAGGTAAGCACTTCCCTCGGGACTGGACGACTGCCTACGCACTTGCCTTCGGAGTATCCAAGGATGATCTCTTCGATAGTCGGTCACCTGCACTCCCAGACACCCGGAGAGGCAGCGTGGCTACGGTGGCGACTACCCCCGATCTCCCATGGGTATGGGAACCGCGATCCACAGCCCACGCCGTCTACGACCTCACCAGAAGTGATCTGATGCTCGACCGTCGTCATGCCGTTAAGGCCCTAGCCATCACGGCCGGCCTTCCCCTCATCGATCCCGTTCAACGCTGGTTGGAAAAGACCCCGGGCGGCCTACCCGTAACCATGCACGCAGGTCGCATCGGCACCGACGAGGTGGCACAACTCGAGGCGACTACCAGCGTCTTTCGCAAATGGGATGACTCGCATGGCGGCGGCCTTGCACGGAAGGCGGTGATCGGCCAACTCAACGAGGTCGCCGACCTGCTACGCGAGAGTCATCCCCACGAGATCAGCATCCGTCTCTACCGCGTGATGGCTCAGCTATCCAAGATCGCCGCAACCATGTCGTGGGACTGCGGCATGCAGACTGCGGCCCAGAAGTACTACGTCCTTGGCCTTCAGGCTGCCAAGCCAGCGGGAGATCGCCCCTTCGGCGCCAGCATTCTGGCGTCGATGGCTCGCCAGCTGCTCTACCTTGAGCAACCTCAGGATGCGTTGGAACTGGTACGCCTCGCCCTGGACGGAGTTCATACCAACGCCACGCCGCGACTACGTGCCATGCTCCACACTCGCGAGGCCTGGGCGTACGCGAGGCTCGCCCGACCAGAAGCGTTCCGGCGCGCGACCGGCATGGCGGAGGACGCCTTCACTGAAATCCGTGCAGATGACCCGGATCCGGATTGGATCACCTACTTCAACGACGCCGAGCTCGCCGGGGTGACGGGCGGCCGATACCTCGAACTGTCCCGGCAGGACGACAGGTATGCGGCCGAGGCCGTTACCTACATAGGCCGAGCGGTGGAGATGCGACAGCGCCGAAGCAGGCGCAGTCTTGCGCTTGATCAGGTCGGACTCGCGTATGCACACCTGCTCAGTGGTGACCTGGACGAGGCTGTCATGGTTGGCAGCGCCGCCACGGAGACGGCGGGACAGGTCCAGTCCGACCGCGTACGGGTGCAGCTCCGCGAGTTCTATCTCGAAATAGCGACTCGGGACGAACCCGTGGTACGGGACCTACGTCAGCACATCCGCGAGACGATTGCACGGTAGGAAGTTGCTTCGCTCGCAAGGAGAGCCCGCATAATGCGTATCGGTGTAACCGGCCACATGAACTTGACTCAGCCATCGGTGGCCCTTGTCTCCGAGGCCGTACGCGCTCACCTGGGCAACGCACGTGGTGAGGTCGTAGGCGTTTCTTGTCTTGCCCGCGGCGCAGACTCCATCTTCGCCGAAGCGATCATTGACCTAGGCGGCACGCTGGAGGTTGTCCTGCCCTCCCGCGACTACCGGGAGGTGAAGGTCAAGCCGGACCATGCCGACCAGTTCGATACCTTGCTGGCGAAGGCTGCGCGCGTCCACGTCATGGACTTTGATCACGCCAGCCGCGAGGCATACATCGCGGCGAACGAGGCGGTGCTGTCGTCTGTCGACGAGCTCGTGGCCGTGTGGGACGGAGTGCCGGGCACAGGTGAAGGTGGAACGGGGGACGTTGTGGCAGAAGCCCGCTCGCAAGGCCTCCCAGTCACCGTGATCTGGCCGAACGGCGCTGCCCGCGGGTAAAGCTGCTGTTCCTCTTGGGTGCGGCGACGCGGGAGGCCTGGAGGTACTCGCGCCGCCGCACGATCACTTTACTGATCCTTCGTCGCACCATGCCATGTCTGGCCCCCCTTGTGATCAGGGGTGGGCACCACCACAATCGGGACCCGCTTCCAAGATCGGTTGGGGGCCCTGTCATGCGGCCCGCCCCCATGATCTTGAAACGCGAAGGGCCCTTAACCCATCTTTGCAGGTCAAAGGCCCTCGTTAGTGGCGGTGGAGGTGGGATTTGAACCCACGGATGGGTTGCCCCATCACACGCTTTCGAGGCGTGCGCCCTCGGCCACTAGGCGACTCCACCGCGGAGCAGCCTACCGGATCCGGGCCACTGCTCGCGCGCCGAAGGTTCGCGAGCGGCGCGCTCAGCGGCGGCGGTCGGCGAAGAAGTCCGTGAGGACGGCCGCGCACTCGTCGGCGAGGACGCCGAGGACGACCTCCGGGCGGTGGTTCAGGCGGCGGTCGCGGATCACGTCCCACAGGGAACCGGCCGCGCCGGCCTTCTCGTCCACGGCGCCGTAGACGACGCGGTCCACCCGGGCGAGCACGGCGGCCCCGGCGCACATCGTGCACGGCTCCAGGGTGACGACCAGCGTGCAGCCGGACAGGCGCCACTCGCCGCGTGCCCGTGCCGCCGCGCGCAGTGCGAGGATCTCGGCGTGGGCCGTGGGGTCCGCACCCGCCTCGCGGTCGTTGCCGGCGGCGGCCAGCACCTCGCCGCCGGGACCGAGGACGACGGCCCCGACCGGTACCTCGCCCCGCCGCCCGGCCTCGACGGCCTCGGCGAGCGCGAGCCGCATGGGCCGCTCGAAGGATGGCACGCTCACAGGAGCGATTCTCCGCCCTCGCCGTGCGCCGCGTCGAAACGCCGCCCGCGACCGCCCGCGACTAGCGGAGGCGGTCGAACTCGTCGGCGAAGGAGAGCTTCTCGGCGATCACCGACAGGGTGTCGGCGGGGAGCACGCCTTCCTCCATGCTCAGCTCCAGCAGTTCCTCGGCGGTCATGCCGAGGTCGCGGAGCAGCTCGAAGTCGCCCGCCGGGCGGACGCCGACGTCGGCCTCCTTGTCGGGGACGACCACCCCGGCCAGCTCGTTGAAGAGCTCTCCAAGGGGGTCGCCCGCGGCGGCGTGGGCATCGGAGAGGAACGCGCGGGGCTCGGCCTCGTCCTCATACCGGACGAGGGCGAACCATTCGTCCTCCACCTCGACGCAGAGGAGGGCGAGTTCCTCCCCGCTCAGCCCGAGGGCGTCCTGGACGGCGTCACCGAGGTCGTCGGCGATCTCGACGTTGTCGAGATCGACCTCGGCCCCGTTCCATCCGTCGGGTGTGCGGACGAAGGCCGCGGCGAACAGTGAGCTGCGGGATGGTCTCGAGGGCATGTTCGCGGCTCCCGAGGTCAGCCGATGGCTGAGTCGACGGCACGTTCAAACGGCTGGGAGAACCCCAGTCGTGCGGCGATGCTGGAAAGCACCTCGTCAGGTAGCAGTTCGAGGTCTCCGGACAGAGCGCCGAGCTCCATCTCGTCGAGCCCGAGGTCGGCGAAGATCGATAGATCTCCCGCGGGGAGGACCATGTCCAGATCCTCCTCCTCGGGCACCGGGACGTCGAGGTACTCGAGGACCTGCTGGGCGAGGGGCCAGTCCCATGCCGCCGTGATGTCGGACAGGAAGACGTCGACGCGCTCACCGAACACCCGTAATGCCACGAAGAAGTCATCCCCAACGGCGACGAGGCCAATCGTGGCGCCCATGCTCGGCTGCTGGCGGAGCGCGTGGATGAGCCCGTGCAGGTCGGCCGTCAGGCCCACGGGCAACATCTCGGCTTCCCAGCGATCGTCCTCGCGGTAGACCACGATGGCGAAGTCAAGAGCGTCTACGTCTGTCATCTTCACCCCACCGACGCGGTTCTTACGGGTGGCAATGCTCCCAGAATCCCCGGGCCCCTGTACGGCCGTCTGGCAAATTGTGATCAAAAACGGGGGGC
The DNA here is from genome assembly GCF_040653595.1 of Sphaerisporangium sp. NPDC051011. Lineage (NCBI taxonomy): Bacteria > Bacillati > Actinomycetota > Actinomycetes > Streptosporangiales > Streptosporangiaceae > Sphaerisporangium > Sphaerisporangium sp. NPDC051011. The sequence goes on from NZ_JBFAGG010000010.1 coordinate 165,864, forward strand.
CACGGCCTGCTTCGGGTGCGATGGCCGGTACCGACCCGCTCGTACCGTTCACCCGGTCCCAAGAGATACCGTTGGCAGCCATGAAGACCCTCGTCGTCGACCACCCGCTCGTCGCCCACAAGCTGACCACGCTTCGCGACGAGCGCACGGACTCCCCGACGTTCCGGCGCCTCGCGGACGAACTCGTCACCCTGCTGGCCTACGAGGCGACGCGGGACGTGCGGGTCACCGACGCGACGGTCACCACTCCGGTCGCCCCGGCCCAGGGCGTGCGGCTGGCGCGCCCGGCGCCGCTGGTGGTGCCGATCCTGCGGGCGGGGCTGGGCATGCTCGACGGGATGACCCGTCTGCTGCCGACGGCCGAGGTCGGATTCATCGGCATGATCCGGGACGAGGGCACGCTGAAGGCGCAGACGTACGCGACCCGCCTGCCGGAGGATCTGTCGGGCCGCCAGTGCTTCGTGCTCGACCCCATGCTGGCGACCGGCGGCACGCTCGCCGCGGCGATCCAGTTGCTGTTCCACCGGGGCGCCGAGGACGTGACCGCCATCTGCCTGCTCGCCGCGCCCGAGGGCCTGTCGTACGTCGAGAGTCTCTTCGCCGACCATGGCAACCCTGTGCGCGTGGTGACGGCCGCTCTGGACGAGCGGTTGAACGAGCACGGCTACATCGTTCCCGGGCTCGGGGACGCCGGCGACCGCCTGTACGGGGTCGTCTAGGTCTCTTGGGGCGTTCGAGGCCCTCGGCGCCCTTGGGTCATCGGAGTCGTCCGAATCCTTTTCCTTCATCTTCCTCTGGTTGACACACGTCTCGTTACATACTGTGTTTCAGTGGGTACACACAGTGATGACGATGTCATTGTGTTCCCGGCATCTCCTGCCGTGGACGCGCACCTGGGAGAGCTATGGACCAGCGGCCCGAGATTGACGCCTATACACAGGTCGAGACCGTGCTTAAGGTCGAGTTCGCCGGGGTTCATCCCGCCGCGACGGTGGCGCGCTGCATCGAAGCGGCTCACCACGGCGCGATGGAAGTCACTGGTTACGCGTACCCGGGCCTGGTGGAGCGGATCGCACGCAAGCACCTCCAGGTGCTCGCCGTGGTCGCCGCCGAGCAGGAGTGACGCAGGTCACATCCAGACCCCTAAAGACTGAGGGGTCAGGATGCGCTTTACCCAGCCCGACTGCTGGGTAATGTATACGGTGGGTGCAGTGGGTGAGTGGTTAACGGAGGCGGCAGTGCAGGTCAAGAAGGTTCTAACGTACGCAGCCATCGCGTTTGTGGCTTTCTACCTGTTCACCAGACCGGCTGACGCGGCTAGCGCGGTCAAGGGAGCAATGGACACTGTGGTGAATGCCGCGGATTCGCTGGCGCTATTCTTCACGAAGCTGACATGAGACTGGTGACCCACGGGGACTCTGCTCCGTCGTCGGTCAACCGTTACCTTCTCCCCCAGGAACACCAGGTCATCATGGTGCGGCGCCACCCGGCCGTGCTGTTGCGACCGGTCGCCGAGGTCTTCGGCGGCCTGGTCCTGGCAGGACTGCTGAGCAAGTGGCTCGGAGGGAACCAGGGCGCACAGGCGTTGGTCATCGTCTGGTGGGCCTGGCTCCTCTTACTGATCCGCTTCGTGTGGAAAGTGGCGGAGTGGTCGGTCGACTACTTCGTGGTGACCTCGAAACGCATGCTATTGACAAGAGGTCTGATAACCCGTCGAGTGGACATGATGCCCCTCGGCAAGGTCACGGACATGAGCTTCCAGCGCTCGTTGCTGGGCCGCATGCTCGGATACGGCGAGTTCGTCCTGGAGTCGGCCGGCCAAGATCAGGCACTGTCGACGGTCCCCTTCATTCCGTATCCGGAGACCTTGTACCTGGAGGTCTGTCAGATGCTGTTCCCCAGCTCTGACGCCGACGATGATTAGTCCACTTTCGTCCTGAATCCCGAGGTGTGAGACAACTTCACCCTCGGGATTCTTGACGTGGGTATACCCCATTCGGCTCCTTCGTGCCATCATGGCGGAACCATTGACCATATCCCCGCCCTAAGAGATCACATGCCGAGTCAGGGAACCATCGGTGATCGCGTCCGCGGACTGCGCCTGAGCAGGCGAATGTCTCAGGCCCAGCTGGCCGGACCCGACCTATCCGACAGTTATGTCTCTCTCATCGAGTCCGGCAAGCGCACGCCTACGCCCGTGGTGGCCCGCCTGCTAGCGGAGCGCCTAGGCTGCACGACCGAGTTTCTGCTGCACGGCATCGAGCCGCGTCAGCGCATCGACACCGAGCTCGGCCTTCGCCACGCCGAGCTGGAGCTCTACCACGGTGACGCGGCCCTCGCCGCTGATCGCTTCGGCGACATCGTCAAGGCCGCGGGTGAGGACAACGCGCTCCTCGCCGCACACGCCCGGCTTGGACGGGCGCGGGCCCTGGAGGCACAGGGCAAGATCGGCCGCGCGGTGGAGGCGTACGAGCGCCTGCGCCGTGAGGCCGCCGCGCACCCCGAGCGGCTGGCCGACGTCCCGCTGACGGTGGCACTGTGCCGGTGCTACCAGAAGGCGGGCGACCTCATGCGGGCACGTGACCTCGGCGCCGAGGCACTGGCCCAGGTAATGGAACTGTCACTTTTCCACGGCGAGGTGGCCGTCGAGCTAGCGGCGGCGCTGGCCGACGCCGAGATCGGCCTTCCGTACGTCGAGCAGGTGCTCGCCTCCACCGGCGTGCCCGTGCCCGACGACCGCACTACGGAGATCCTCTCGCTGTGGCAGGCGAGCGTCTCGGCGGCTGAAGGGGAGGACTCCGCGCTCGCGGTGCACTTCGCCGACGACGCACTCTCCGCCGGGCGGCCGGCGCGGATCGCGCTCCAGGTGGCGAGGGTCGCCATCCGCTGGGCCGAGATCTCCGCCACCAAGACCGTCGGAAACTCCGACCGCATCGACGAGCTGGTCTCGCGTGCCGGTGAGGTCTTCTCCGTCCTGCCCGCCGAGTCGGCGGAGCACGCGCGCAGCCTGATCGTCCTGGCTCGCGTGCGGCTCGGGTCCGGCAACCCCGGCGGCGCGGAGCTCCTCGCCAAGCAGGCCCTCGGCCTGCTGCGGGAGGAGCCGGGGACGGTCGCCGCCCTGGCGCATCTCGTACTGGCCGACGTCGTTTTGGCACGGTCCGAAGGAGGGGCTGAGGCCTGCCTGGAACGTGCGGGCGCGCTTCTGGCCGGGGCGCCGGGGGTGGGCCAGGCGCACGACCGTGAGATCGCCGCCGTGTGGCGTGAACTGGGGGATCTTTGGGGAAGAGCCGGTAACCGACAGCAGCAGACGGCCGCGTACCGCAGGGCATTGGAATCGGTCGGTGTAAGGACGACCGTCGCCGGTGCCGTGACGTCCGCGGTGTCCGCACGATAGACCTCCCCGCCCGGTCTCAGGATTTGGCGAGTAGACTCCGGAATAGTCAAGTTCAACCAATCATTGACTCGTAGGATGATTGGTTTCCCGGAGGAGGCTGACTGTGAGTCTGCGTACGGCGCAGCGGGCTTCGCTCGTCGACCAGGTGATCGAGCAGCTGAAGGACCAGATCACCTCGGGTTCCTGGCACCTGCACGCCAAGATCCCGACGGAGACCGTGCTGGCGGAGCAACTCGGCGTAGGCCGTAACACCGTGCGTGAGGCTGTGCGGGCCCTCACGCACGCGGGCCTGCTCGAGTGCCGGCAGGGCGACGGCACGTACGTCCGCGCGACCAGCGAGCTCTCCGGAGCCGTAGCGCGCCGGCTGCGTGCGGCCGAGCACCTCGAGATCCTCGAGGTGCGCCGGGCCCTGGAGGTCGAGGCCGCCAAGCTCGCCGCCGTCCGGCGCACCAAGGGCGACATCGAACTGATCGAGGCCGCGCTGCTGCGCCGCGAGCAGGCCTGGGCCGAGGCCGAGGCCGACGCCTTCGTGGAGGCCGACCTGGCGTTCCACGTCGCGGTGGTCGAGGCCACGCACAACCGCGTGCTGATCGAGCTGTACAAGGACTTCTCGGCGGCGCTGCGGGCGAGCATCGCGGCGGCGGGCGCGCCGCTGGAGAACGGTCACATCCCTCACGACGCCATCGCCCGGGCCATCGCCGCGGGCGACGCGGCCGCCGCCGAGCGCGCCGGCCACGCCTGCATGGAGCACATCGCGATCGCGCTCAGCGACCCCGCCGAGCTGCTGGACTGACGCCCTTCCCCGAGGGGCCGGGGCGTCAGGCCAGCCGCAGGGACATCACGAGGTAGCGGAACGCGGGGTCGTCCCCGTCGTCGGTGATCAGCACCGGCCGCGTCGGGGACGCCAGGTTGACGAGGACGTTCTCGGTCTCGACGCCCGTGAGGCCGTCGAGCAGGTAGTGCGGCTGGAAGGCGATCTGAATATCGTCGCCTTCCAGCTCGGCCGCCACCGCCTCGGCGCCGCGGCCGATGTCGCCGCCGCCCGCCTGCACCAGCACCTGGCCCTGGGTGAACGACAGGCGGATGGCGCTGCCCCGCTCGGCGACCAGCGCCACGCGCTTGATGGCCTCGATGAACGGCGCCACCGCGACGCTCGCCCTGTTCGACCACTCGTCGGTGAGGCGCGAGCGGTAGTCGATGAACTGGTCGTCCAGCAGGCGGACCGTGGTGGTGCGCCCGGCGCACTCGAACCCGGCGATGCCGTCGCCGAGGCCGATCGTCACCTCGCCGGCGCGCAGGGAGCGGCCGACCTCGACCATCACCTTGGCGGGGATCATGACGCCCGCGCGCTCCTCGGGGCTCTGCGGATTCCACAAAAGGTCGCGCGCGGCGATGCGGTAGCGGTCGGTGGACGCCAAGGAGACCTGGAGGCCGTCGATGTCGACGCGGATGCCGGTGAGCATGGGCAGCGTGTCGTCGCGGCTGGCGGCCACCGCCACCTGGCCGATCGCGGACGCCAGGACGCCGCCCCCGACCGCGCCCGCCTTCCGCGGCATCGGGGGAAGCGTCGGAAAGTCCTCGACGGGCATGGTGAGCAGGCCGAACTCGGCGCCGCCGCAGGTCAGCACGGCCTCGGAGCCCGAGGTGACGATCTGCACCGGCTCGGCGGGCAGGCTCTTGGTGATCTCTGCGAGCAGGCGCCCGGGAATCAGCACCTTGCCGGGCTCGGCGACGTCGGCGTCGATCGAGGCGCGCGCCGAGACGTCGTAGTCGAACACCGAGAGCATGAGGCCGTCGTCCAGCGCGTCGAGCAGGATGCCGGACAGCACGGGCACCGCGGGGCGCGCCGGCAGCGTGCGAGCGATCCATGCCACGGCGTCGGCCAGGACATCGCGGCCCACCTGGAACTTCACCCTGATCCACCCCCTTCGAAACGTCCGTCCTAAAACGGTAGCGCCTGGGTCGGACATTTGAGGGGCGGGCGGCTTAGCCCCGGGTGCCGTTGAGGTAGGCGAGAACGGCCAGCACCCTGCGGTTGTCGTCGTCGGACGGCGCGAGGTCGAGCTTGGCGAAGATGCTCGCGGTGTGCTTGGCCACGGCGCTCTCGCTCAGGTACAGGCGCTGCGCGATGGCGGCGTTGGAGCGTCCCTCGGCCATCAGTTCGAGCACCTCGCGCTCGCGCGGGGTCAGCCGTCCGAGCGGCTCGTTCCTGGCGTTGCTGGCGAGCAGCCGGGCGATCATGTCGGGGTCCATCGCGGTGCCCCCGCCCGCGACCCGGCGTACGGCGTCGACGAACTGGCCCGCGTTGAAGACGCGGTCCTTGAGCAGGTAGCCCACGCCGCCGGTGCCGTCGGCGAGAAGCTCGCGCGCGTACAGCTGTTCCACGTGCTGGGACAGGATCAGCACCGGGAGCCCAGGAATCGACCGCCGGGCGGCGAGCGCCGCCTGCAGCCCCTCGTCGGTGAAGGTCGGCGGCAGGCGTACGTCCACGACCGCGACCTCGGGGCGCTCGTCGAGCAGCGCCTTGAGCAGCTCGGGCCCGGACTCGACCGCCGCGACGATCTCGAACCCGTGCGCCTCGAGCAGGCGCACCAGCCCTTCGCGCAGCAGGTACAGGTCTTCGGCCAGGACGACCCTCATGCGCAGGCCTCGCCGGCCGCCTTGAGCTGCCGGGACACGCGCATCCCGTAGGCGGCCATGCCGCCGCCGAGGGCGATCATGGCGAAGATGACCGGGAACTGGAGGACCTCGGGCAGGTAGAGCGCCAGGAACCAGCTCCGCTCGTCGACCCCGAAGATCTTCATGACCAGCGCGACGAGGCCCTGGGGGAACAGCGGGAGCCAGAACAGTCCCCAGCAGACCGCCATCAGCCGCACCTTCCGCCGCGGGACGACACCCCCGCCGACGATGCCCGGGAACGCCCGCGGGATCTCCACGACGGCCGTGGTCGGCCCTCCCTCAGGGCTGTTCAGCGCGAGCACGCCGTCGAACGCGGCCAGCCTGCGCTCGATGCCCTGGAGGCCGCTGCCCTTGGACGGGTCGGCGCCGCCGTGGCCGTCGTCGGTGACGGTCAGGCGCAGCGCGGCCCCCCGGTTGCTGATGTCCACCGCGACGGAGCGGGCGTCCGCGTGCCGGCCGGCGTTGGCGAGCAGCTCGCTGACCACGAAGTACGCGGCCGACTCGACCGGCGCCTCGGCGCGCGCCGGCAGGTCGACGCTCACGGTGACCTCCAGCGGGCTGTCCAGGGCGACGGCCCGCACGGCGTCGCCGAGCCCGCGCTCGGCCAGGACCGGCGGGTGGATGCCGCGGACGAGCTGCCGCAGCTCCACCAGCGACGCGGCCGACGCCTCGCGCACCTTGGCGATCAGCGCCTTGGCCGCCCGCGGGTCGGACTCCACCAGTTCCTCCGCCGCCCCGAGCGTCATGCCGATCGCGACCAGGCGGGCCTGCGCGCCGTCGTGCAGGTCGCGCTCGATGCGCCGCAGCTCGGCGGCCTGCGCGTCGACGGCCTCGGTGCGCGCCTGGGTGAGGTGGCGCACCTCGTTCAGCAGCCGGGCCCGCCGTGTGGGGGCGAGCAGGAGCTTCGTCCACAGGCCGTGCACGCGCGGCACGTGGGGCGCGATCAGCACGCCGCACGCCACGAGGACCAGCCCGGCCAGTATCTCCACCGGCTGCGCGACCCTGGCGAGCAGCACGCCGTACCCCACCATGAGCAGAGGGGACGCGGCGATGAGGCCGCCCACGACCGGCTCGGCGATCAGCCAGGCGTAGTCGCGCCAGGTCGCCGGGTCCTTGAGCATCCAGTCCAAGGTCCGGTTGAAGTTGGGGATCAGGGACGTGCGGTAGAGCTGCCTGCCCTCGCGGTACCACCCGTCGCGCTGGGGCACGGGCGGCGGCGGCGCGGGTCGGTACGGCGCGTCGATCATCACGCCGGCCCACATCCCCGCGATCCGGCGTGCCTGGCGGGTGCGCCCGCGGACCATCCGCACGCTCCACGGGAACAGGAAGACCAGGCCGAGGCCGAAGGTCAGCGTGAACGCCACGAGAGCCGGGGCGAGGATCACCACCTGCGTGGCGGCCAGCCCGAACAGCACGAGACCTCGGGCGAAACCGGTCAGCGTCCTCACAATCATGCGGACCAGTCTGCGTCACCAGGGGCTTGGTTCCCAGTGACGGTGGATGCCCGAATGGGGTGTACCTAGGTACACCCTCGTCCGGGCGGCAGCCGCATTCCGGGCGAACGGCGCGATTCCTAGCTTCGATGGCATGGCAATCATCGAGATCACCAATCTGCGAAAGCTGTACGGAGACCACGTGGCGGTGGACGACGTGTCGTTCGCCGTCGAGGAGGGGGAGGTCTTCGGCGTCGTCGGCCGCAACGGGGCGGGCAAGACGACGACGGTCGAATGCCTCTCGGGGCTGCGCGCGGCCGACGGCGGGACGATCGCCGTCACCGGCCTGGACCCGCGCCGCGACCGCGACGAGCTGCGGCGGCGGGTCGGCGTCCAGCTCCAGGACTGCTCGCTGCCCGACAAACTGCGCGTGCACGAGGCGCTGCGGCTGTACGCGTCGTTCTACGACCGGCCCGCGCGCTGGGAGGACCTGCTGGAGGAGGTCGGGCTCGGCCCCAAACGCGACACGGCGTTCGCGAAGCTGTCCGGCGGCCAGCGGCAGCGGCTGTCCATCGCGCTGGCGCTGGTCGGCGACCCTCGCGTGGCGATCCTGGACGAGCTGACCACCGGCCTGGACCCGCACGCGCGGCGCGAGACCTGGGAGCTCATCGAGGCGGTCAAGGCCCGTGGCGTCACGATCGTGCTGGTCACGCACTTCATGGAGGAGGCCGAGCGGCTCTGTGACCGGATCGCGGTGATCCACCGGGGGCGCGTCGCGGCGGTGGACACGCCCGCCGGTCTGATCGGGAGGGTGGACGGCACGCTGCGCGTCACCTTCCGCTGCCCGCCCGGCTCCGAGGGCGTGCTGCGGTCCGTCCCCGAGATCACGCGAGTCGTCCGGGACGGCGACGAGGTGACGGTGACCGGGGGCGAGGACGTGTTGCTCGCGCTCACCACCGCGCTCTCCGCCCACCGGATCGTCCCCACGGGGCTGCGCGTGGAGCGGGCCACGCTCGACGACGCCTTCCTCGCCATCACCGGCCACGCGGCCACCGACGAAGCCTAGGAGATCCAGAAATGTCGCCCACCACCCGCACGACGTCCGGCGGCGCCCTGGCCGGCCGCGCAGCCCTGCGGACGCTCCTGCGCACCGAGTTCACGCTCTACCTGCGGGAGCCGCTGACGGCGTTCTTCACGCTGCTGCTCCCCCTCGGCCTGCTGCTGATCCTGGGCAGCGCCATCCCGGGCTTCCGCGACCCGGACCCGAGCCTCGGCGGGGAACGCGTCGTGGACACCCAGCTCCCCGTGATGATGATCGTGCTGTCCGTGATGGTCTCCGCGTTCTCGGTGATCCCCTCGGTGCTCGCGGTGTACCGGGAACGCGGGGTTCTGCGCCGGATGTCCGTCACCCCCGTCTCGCCGGCGGCGCTACTGCTGACCCAGCTCGTGATCAACCTGGTGACGGCGGTCGTCGCGGCGCTGCTGATGATCGTGTTCGGCAACCTGGTGTTCGGCACGCGGGTGCCCGCGCAGCTCCCGGTGTTCGCGCTCGCGTTCGTGCTCGGGGTGTGCGGACTGTTCGCGCTCGGCCTGTGCCTGGCGGCCGTCGTCCCGAACAGCCGCGTCGCCGGAGGCATCGGCTCGGCCGTGATGTTCCCCCTGATGTTCCTGGCAGGCATGTGGGTACCGCGCGAGTTCATGCCCGAGGTCCTGCGGAGGATCGGCGACTTCACGCCCACCGGCGCCTTCGGCCAGGCCATGCGCGACGCCTGGGCCGGGACGACCCCCGAGACGCTGCACCTCGCCGTCCTCGCCGTCTGGGCCGTGGGCGCGACGCTGCTCGCGGCCCGCACGTTCCGCTGGGAGTGACGGACCGCCGCACCGCCGACATCCTCATGGCGACCGCCCGGCGACAGACCAGGGACGGGGACGACCCCCCTGTGGCATCCTCGAAGCTATGATCACCCTCGCCCACATGAGCGACGTCCACATCGACGGCGCCCCCAGGAGCGCCGAGCGGGTCGAGCGGGTCGTTCGCCATCTGTCCGGGCTCGCGGGCCCCATCGACGCCGTGCTGGTCACCGGCGACATCGCCGACCACGGCGCCGCGGAAGAGTACGAGCTCGCCCGCGAGCTGCTGCGCTTCCCCTATCCCTCCATCGTCTGCCCCGGCAACCACGACAGCCGTCCGGAGTTCCGCAAGGCGTTCCTCGGCGAGGCCGACGGCGGCTCAGAGCCCGTCAACCAGGTGCTGGAGGCCGGCGGCGCGACGATCGCGCTGTGCGACTCCAGCATCCCGGGCAAGAACGAGGGCTACCTCGACGACGGGACGCTGCGCTGGCTCGCCGGCGTCGTCGAGTCGGCGCCCGGGCCCGTGCTGGTGGGCATGCACCACCAGCCGGTGCCGATCGCCATCCCCTACATCGACGAGATCGGCCTGCTGGAGCCCGAGCGTCTGGAGGAGCTCGTCAGGGCGTATCCGCAGATCGTGGGCATCCTGATCGGCCACGCCCACACGGCGGCCGCCACGATGTTCGCCGGGCGGCCCGTCTACGTCGCGCCCGGGGTGGTCTCGCAGGCGCTGCTGCCGCAGGAGTCGCCGGCCATCCCGCCGGTCGCCTTCGACGTGCCGCCGGGGTTCGCGCTGCACGTCATCTCCGACGACGGCAGGTTGACGACGCACGCCCGCGTGGTGCCCTGACCCTGCCCATGACCCTGACGCGCCCCGAGCAGCCTGCGGGGCCCCGGGCCCTGCCTGCCCATCTCGTCGGCCGGGTTGATCAGCGGGCACCGGTCGATCGACAGGCAGCCGCAGCCGATGCAGTCGGTGAACTCGTCGCGCAGTTGCTGCAGCCTGCGCATGCGCTCGTCCAGTTCCTCCCGCCAGCATTCCGACATCCGCTGCCAGTCGGCGCGGGTCGGGATGTGGTCCGGCGGGAACAGGGCGAGGATCGCGGCGATCTCCGCCAGGGGGATGCCCACGCGCTGGGCCATGCGGATCAACGCCACGCGGCGCAGCATGTCGCGCCGGTACCGCCGCTGGTTGCCGGTGGTACGACGGCTGCTGATCAACCCCTGCTTCTCGTAGAAGTGCAGCGCCGAGACGCTCACGCCGCTGCGTTCGGCGAGCTCGCCCACGCTGAGCTCCATGCCCCGGGCTGGGGAATCGGTCATGGCCGGCACACTCCGCTCCGCTCACTTGACCTCAAGATTACTTGAGGTTTAGCGCGCACCGGCGCGCGGGAATATTCCGGTGGCGCTGGCGGTGAAGAAGCAGCTCAAATGCATGCAGTACCACCCAGCCCTGGCCACCGGCTTCACGGCCAAGCCCTGCCAGGACTTCCGCCCCCGTAACCTCAGCCGTTAAGGCTTAGTGCGGGGCCATGTCCACGAACCGGCTGTAATGCCCCTGGAAGGCGACGGTCACCGTGGCCGTCGGCCCGTTACGGTGCTTGGCCACGATCAGATCCGCCTCCCCCGCCCGCGGCGACTCCCGCTCGTAGGCGTCCTCCCGATGCAAAAGGATGACTACGTCCGCATCCTGCTCGATTGAGCCGGATTCGCGAAGGTCCGACACTTGTGGGCGTTTGTCGGTGCGTTGTTCGGGACCGCGGTTGAGCTGGGAGATCGCGATCACGGGCACCTCGAGCTCCTTGGCGAGCAGCTTGAGCGCACGCGAGATCTCGGAGACCTCCTGCTGCCGGCTCTCGGTCTTCTTGGGCGAGCTCATGAGCTGCAGGTAGTCGACGATGACGAACCGCAGGTCGTGCCGCTGCTTGAGCCGCCGGCACTTGGCCCGGATCTCCATCATCGACATGTTCGGCGAGTCGTCGATGAACAAAGGGGCCTCGGCGACCTCGCTCATCCGGCGCGCCAGCCGCTGCCAGTCATCGTCGTTCATCGTCCCCGCCCGCATGGCATGCAACCCCACCCGCGCCTCAGCCGACAACAACCGCATGGTGATCTCGTTACGCGACATTTCCAGCGAGAACACCACAGTGGTCATGTGATGCCTGATGGCGGCCGACCTGGCGAAGTCCAGCCCCAGAGTGCTGTTGTGCGTGGGAATGCACGAACGGCTCGCGAGGTACATATGGTCGCCGTTGTCGACCTCGACACAGCGCACGGGACGCGACGGAACAGGCCGCACATCGACGATGTACCTCACCCGGGTCGCCGCGTGAGGGGTGGCGACCTGCCGCTCGGCCTTCCGAGGCAGCCGGAACACCGTGTCGGCCGTCGTAAAATTGATCATGTAGCACGTCGACGACTCCGCCGACCTGCCCGCAACCGCCTTCGTCCGCATGGTCGCCCTGATGCCGAGGCTCAGAACGAGTTCCAGCGTGTCCTCGGCGAGCCTGCGGTTGGTGACGGCGAACTGGATCTGCCCGCTGCGGCTCACGAAGCCGTCGGTGTCCAACAGTCCGGCCAGTAGATCGCGCCTCTGGGCCACGGAGGCGCGCAGGTAACTGCGGGGGATGTGCTTGTTGTCCAGAACACCGAGCGTGCGAAGAGGCCCTTGTACGCTGCCGTGGCGATTTCTGCAACTCTGGCACCGGCGCAGGCCACTCGACGGACCACCGCAGTCAGGGCACGCCGGCGCGGGAACAGGGGCGGACACCAAGCGGGCCTTGCCCCCGCATCTCCGGCCGCAGGTGCGCACCTGTGACGTCTGGGGAACGAAAGAGGCTCCGCAGACGACGCATTCGCGCGCCGGTATCGGATCCGGCTCGGGAAGCGCCATCGCGTAGGCCGACGAGGACCCCACTCGGGTGATGCGCAGGCCTTCGGCTTCGAGGTTGGCGATGATCTCCGGGTCGATCGTGGTGAAGCGCGCGGAGGAGCTGTGACCGTCGCCGAGCCACACCCCGAGCGCGTACGGCGACAGGGGAAGGTCCTTTTCGGCGAGTTCGAACGGTGCCGCCACCTCGACCGCGTGGTTCGGGCGCCGGTCGGCCCCGCAGCGGAGTGTCGCGGCGATCTGTTCGGTGGTGACGGTTTCCGGGTGAAGCGCCGTTGTCGCGGCGTTCTTCGGCCTGCGCACTCTCTCGTCGAGGGCTTCAAAGAGTGCCGAGGCCGGGTAGGCGGGCGCGGTCCAGGTGTAACTCCACCGAGGTCCGCTGACCGCGACCGGTACCTTGCCGGTTGTGCCGACCGCCCTCTGTACGGTGTGAAGCACGTGCCGGAACTCTTGTCCCACGGCGGCGAGCGCCTCCTGATGGGTCACATGCCTGCCGGGTTCGACCAACGAGGCCGTGTAAGCCTTCCTGACGCGCTCCACGGCTTCGTCCGGCCAGTAGAGCGAACGCTTGTGCTCCGCCTGACGACGACTCGCGCGCGTCGTCGTGCGCCACTGGTGCCGGGAATCCGCGACGATCACCGTGCCGTCGCTGAACTCCACCTCGTAGCACGGCCTGCCGTACATGACCTCCGTCGCCGCGGTCACGCGCGTGGGCTTGCCGTCCGCGCCGATCAGGTGGTCACCGGGCTGGACCTCGCCCATGGTCGTCCAGCCGGTCGGCGTGGGCAACGGTGTGTCGAGCGCCAATGCCTTGCCGATTGCCGGACGTGCGGCCACGACGATCATTTGGCCCGGGTGGAGGCCGTTCATGAGGGCGTCGAGGTCCTGGAAGCCGGTGGGGACGCCGACCATCTGGCCGCTGCGGCTGCCGATGGCCTCGATCTCGTCCAGGGCGCCGGGCATGATCTCCGACAGCGGGCGGTAGTCCTCGCTGGTGCGGCGCTCGGTGACGGCGTAGATCTCGGCCTGGGCGCGGTCGACGAGCTCGTCGACCTCTTCGTTCTGCCCGCCATAGCCGTAGGACACGATGCGGGTGCCGGCCTCGATGAGCCGCCGGAGGATCGCCTGCTCGCGGACGATCTTCGCGTAGTAGCCGGCGTTGGCGGCCGTGGGGACGACGGCGGTGAGGGTGTGGACGTACGCGCCGCCGCCGACACGGGCGATCTCGCCGCGCCGGGACAGTTCGTTGAAGACGGTGACGGCGTCGGCGGGGTCGCCGCGCCCGTACAGGTCGAGGACGGCGTCGTAGATGATCTGGTGCGCGGGCCGGTAGAAGTCGTCGGAGCGCAGGATCTCGACGACGTCGGCGATGGCGTCCTTGGAGAGGAGCATGCCGCCCAGCACCGACTGCTCGGCCTCGATGTTGCTGGGAGGGGTGCGTTCGAACGGAGCGTCGAAGGCCGGTGCCACCTCACTGCTCACCTGGCGCCCTCCCTTGTGCTTCCCGGCACCCCCGAAGTAGCCGGGGTGACAGTTTCGCCGGTATCGAACGAACCGGCAACGCGTCCTGTAGACAACGCTGTGGAAGAGCTGTGGATAAGGTGTGCAGTTCTCGCCGTGGCATGTGGGAACGCTGGGGACAACCCTGTGGATAACCGAGAAGCTTTCTCCACAACCCCTTGCTGAGCAGCGAAAACGCTGTCCACTAGCTGTGGAAGAAAGAAAGTCGCGGTGACACGCGGGCCAAGCCGGGGCCCGCCGTCGAGCTGAGAGACGTAAGGGGCAAAATAGACCAGTGGCCCTTACCTCACGCGCCTCCCGCGTCGGCAGCCGAGAGATACTGAGACTCGCCGTCCCGGCCTTCGGGGCCCTGGTGGCCGAGCCTCTCTTCATTCTCGCGGACTACGCCATCGTCGGACGCCTCGGCACCCTCGCCCTCGGCGCGCTCGGCATCGCAGGCACGGCTCTCACGTCCCTGGTCAACGTGTGCGTGTTCCTCGCGTACGGCACGACCGCGGCCGTGGCCCGGCAGGTGGGCGCCGGTGACCTGCCGCGAGCCGTCAAGCAGGGTGTGGACGGGCTGTGGCTCGCCGCCGCGATCGGGGTGGCCCTGATCGCCGTGGGCTGGCCGCTCGCCCCCTGGATCGTCGAGCTGTTCGGCGCCTCCCCCGGCGTCGCCGGCCAGGCGGTGACCTACCTGCGGATCAGCCTGCTCGGCACTCCGTCCATGCTCGTCATCCTGGCCGGGACGGGCATCCTGCGCGGGCTGCAGAACACGGCGGTCCCGCTGGTCGTCTCGATCGGCTCGTTCGCGCTGAACGCCGCGCTCAACGCCCTGTTCGTGCTGGTCCTCCGCTGGGGCATCGCGGGGTCGGCCTGGGGGACCGTCCTGGCCCAGGCGCTCGGGGCGGTGGTCTACGTGCTGGTCGTCGTCAGGGCCGCCCGCGAGCACCACGTGCCGGTACGGCCGGACCTCGCCGGGATCCGCGACGCGGGCACGGCCGGGATCGCGCTGCTGATCCGCACCGTCTGCATGCGCGTCGTACTGATCGTCGCGACGGCGGTCGCCACGCGCATGGGCGACGCGCCGCTCGCCGCGCACGCGATCGCCACCCAGATCTGGACCCTGCTGGCCTTCGCCCTCGACGCGATCGCCATCGCCGGGCAGGCGATCACCGGGCGGACGCTCGGCGCCGGGGACGTCCACCTCACGCGTTCGGCCACCCGGACGATGGTGATCTGGGGCGTCGGTTACAGCGTGGTGCTCGGGCTGGCCATCGTCCTGCTGCGCCCGGTCCTGCCGGGTCTGTTCGGGGCGGACCCGGAGGTGAGCGCCGAGTTGGTGTCGGTCCTGTGGGTGGTGGCGCTGCTCCAGCCGCTCGCGGGCGTGGTGTTCGTCCTGGACGGGGTGCTCATCGGGGCGGGCGACCGGCGCTTCCTGGCCTGGGCGTCCGCGCTGACCACGCTCGCCTACCTGCCCGCCGCGTACGCGGTCGTCCGCTCGGGCGGCGGGCTGGTGGCGCTGTGGCTCGCGCTCGGGGTGTGGATGGCGGCGCGGCTGGCCACGCTGGGGTGGCGCGCGTACGGCCGCGCGTGGCTGGTGACCGGCGCCTGATCCCGTAGCGAGGCCACACCGCCATGAATCAGACGCTTCGGGCCTCCAGGACCCTTCTGAGGAACTCGCGGGTGCGCTGCTGCCGGGGCTCGGTGAAGATCTGCTCGGGCGGGCCCTGCTCCAGCAGGACGCCCCCGTCCAGGAAGCACACCTTGTCGGCGATGTCACGGGCCAGGCCCATCTCGTGCGTGGCCAGGACCATCGTCATACCCGTCGCCTTGAGCTCGCGGATGACCTCCAGCACCTCGCCGACCAGGGCCGGGTCGAGCGCCGAGGTCACCTCGTCCAGCAGGAGCAGCCGCGGGCGGGTGGCCAGGGCCCTGATGATCGCCACGCGCTGCTGCTGGCCTCCCGAGAGGCGGTCGGGGTAGGCGCCGGCCTTGTCCGCCAGGCCGAAGCGCGCCAGCAGCTCGCGGGCCTCCTCCTCCGCCCGCGCCCTCGCCACCCCGTGCACCTTCCTCGGGGCCAGCGTGATGTTGCCGAGCACGGTCATGGACGGGAAGAGGTTGTAGGACTGGAACACCATGCCGATGCGCTTGCGCACATCGTCGGGGTCGGTCCGCACGTCGGTGATCTCGGCGCCGTCGAGGCGGATGACGCCGTCGTCGACGGTCTCCAGGAGGTTGACGCAGCGCAGCAGCGTCGACTTGCCCGACCCGGAGGCGCCGATCAGGCAGACCACCTCGTGGGAGTCCACCGACAGGTCGATGCCGCGCAGCACGTGGTGGCCGTGGTAGTTCTTCCAGACGTTCTCGACGCGCAGGACGGCGTCCTCTGTGTCCTGTGTGTCCTCTGTGTCCTCGGAGGCCCGCCCCGCCGTCTCCCTGGGTCCGCTCACGCGCCTCGCCGCCTCTGGGACCTGGCCGCCAGGTAGTCGGTGAACCGGGCCATCGGGATCGTCAGCGCGATGAACAGCAGCGCCGACGCCAGGTAGGGGGTGTAGTTGAAGGTGTCGGCCGCGTGGATCTGCGCCTGGCGCAGCGCCTCCAGCGGCCCGATCGTGGCGACCAGGGCGGTGTCCTTCTGCAGCGAGACGAAGTCGTTGAGCAGCGGCGGGACGACCCGGCGCACGGCCTGGGGCAGCACCACGAAGCGCACCGTCTGGCCCTGCGTGAGACCGAGGGAGCGGGCGGCGGCGCGCTGACTGGGGTGCACCGAGTCGATGCCCGCCCGGAACACCTCGGCGACGTACGCGCCGTACGACAGCGTCAGCGCGATCACGCCCAGGGTGGCAAGGTCGGACGGCATGCCCTGGAGCTCCAGCGCCGGGAGGCCGAAGCCGACGAGATAGATGACCAGGATCGTCGGCACGCCGCGGAAGACGTCGGTGTACAGGACGGCGAGGGCGCGCAGGGGGAAGAACACCGGCGTGTGCAGGGTGCGCACCAGCGCCACGAGCAGGCCCACGACGAGGATCAGCGGCTCGGCGATCAGGAAGATCTTGATGTTGAGCAGGAACCCGGCGAGCACGTCGGGGAACGCGTCGCCGAACTGGCCGAGGTCGAAGAAGGTCTCCTTGACCCTCGGCCAGCCCGGCGACGCGGTGACCAGCCAGACGAGCAGGACGACGAAGACGATCGTGGAGACGGTCGCCACCGAACTGGAGCGCAGGTCCCTGCGGCGGCGCAGGCGCTCGCGTTCACGCTGGAGCTCGCTCTTGACCCATTCGCCGCCGCCCTCTGAGGGCTCCCCGCGTGGCGCGTCCGCCGGGGGACCGGGCGCGTCCGCGATCCCCCCGCCGGACGGGTGCGTCACTTCAGTTCCGGCGCACCGGCCGCGGCGCCGAGCCACCGGGTCTCGATGTTCGCCAGCTCACCGGAGGACTTCAGCTCGCCGATCGCCGCGTTGACGCAGCTCACGAGCGGGCTGCCCTTCTGGAAGACCAGGCCGAACTGCTCGGCCGTGCCGTCGGCGCTGCCGAACTGGCCGACGATCTTCGACCCGTCGACCTGGGCGGCGGTGACGTAGAAGGCGGTCGGCAGGTCCACCACCAGGACGTCGACCTGCTTGTTCTTCAGGGCGTTCACGGCGTCGATCTGCTCGTTGTAGACGTTCGGCTCGGCGCTCGGCGCGACGGAGTTCTTCACGGCGGTGAGGGACGTCGTGCCGACCTGGACGCCGATCTTGGCGTCCTTCAGGTCGGCGAGGGAGGTGACGGAGGCGAACTTGGAGCCGTCGAGGGCGACGGCCGCCTGCTTGACCGTGTAGTACCCGTCGCTGAAGTCGACGGCCTTCTGCCGCGCGGGGGTGATCGACACCTGGTTGATGTCGAAGTCGAACTGCTTCTGGCCGGGCGCGAACGCCGAGTTGAAGGGGGCGACCGTCCAGGTCACCTCGTTCTGCGCGAAGCCCAGCTTGCCGGCCACCGCGGCGGCGACGGCCCCCTCGAACCCCTCGCCGTTGGACGGCTTGTCGTCCTTGAACCACGGTTCGTAGGCCGGCTTGTCGGTGCCGATGGTCAGCGTGCCGGGCTTGAGCAGCTTGAGCTGGTCCTTCCCGCAGGTCGATGACGCCGAGGGCGCGGCGGTCGTCGGCGCGCCGGAGGCGGAGGTGGTGTCGGAGGCCGGAGCGCACGCCACCACCACCATCGCGAGGGCGCCGAGCGCCGGCGGCATCCAGGGACGGAGCATTCAAGCCTCCACAGGGGGTTCTACCGAGGGAATTCGTCGCTCAGGATATCGGCTGCCACGGATTCGCCCATACATCACTATTAGGGCAGAAAGCATAGCTATCAGGGCGAGCCGCCCCCGCGGCTCCCCGAGGCCGGCCGCCGTGAACCGGGCGCTCCCGGCGATCGTACGCCCGCCCACCCCGCGTCCACGGCGGTCCTGCGAGGTTCGCCCTGAGCGTCGAAGGCCGAAACATCGAAAGGCCGAAACGTCGAAGGGCCCCTCCCGGATTCGGGAAGGGCCCTCACAGGTTCGACGATCACACCGCTCAGGCGCCGAGGATCTCGACGTCGATGTTCGCCGCGACCTCGGGGTGCAGCCGGACCGAGATGCGGTGGGAACCGACGCTCTTGATCGGGCTGGTGATCTCGATGCGGCGGCGGTCGAGCTGGGGACCACCGGCGGCCTTCACCGCGTCGGCGATGTCGGCTGTGGTCACCGAGCCGAACAGGCGGCCGGACTCACCCGCGCGCGTCTTCAGCGTCACCCGCAGGGCGCCGAGCCGACCGGCGACCTCCTTGGCGGTGCCGAGGTCGCGGATCTCGCGGGCGTCGCGCGCCTTCTTGATGGAATCGATCTGCTTCTCGCCGCCACGGGTCCAGCGCAGGGCGAAACCGCGGGGGATGAGGTAGTTGCGGCCGTAGCCGTCCTTGACCTCGACGATGTCACCGGGGGCGCCGAGGCCCGAGACCTCGGTCGTGAGAATGAGCTTCATATCTCGCAGGCCTCCTGTCAGCGCGCGGTGCTCGTGTACGGCAGCAGGGCCATCTCACGGGCATTCTTGATCGCCGTCGCCACGTCGCGCTGGTGCTGGGTGCAGTTGCCCGTCACCCGGCGGGCACGGATCTTGCCGCGGTCGGAGATGAACTTCCGCAGCAGCGCCGTGTCCTTGTAGTCGACGTAGGAGATCTTGTCATGGCAGAACAGGCAAACCTTCTTCTTCGGCTTGCGCAGTGCCGGCTTCGCCATCGTGGTGCTCCTCCTAAGAGAGCCCCGCGTGATGCGGGAATGGTCGATCGGTTACTGGATGAATCGTGATGGGTCAGAAAGGCGGTTCGTCGCTGAGGTCGCCGCCCGAGCCGCCGTAGCCGCCCTGGTTGTAGCCGCCCCCGCCGCCTCCGCCGCCGCCGTAGTTGCCGCCGCCGCCGCCACCGCCGAAGCCGCCGCCGCCACCGGGCGGGGTCGGAGTGGCCGAGGCCCACGGGTCGTCACCGCCGCCGAAGCCGCCGCCCCCGCCCCCGCCGCCCTGACGCGCGGTCTTGTTGACCTTGCACGTCGCGTTGCGCAGGGACGGGCCGACCTCGTCGACCTCGACCTCGTAGACGGTGCGCTTCTCGCCTTCCTTGGTCTCGTACGACCGCTGGCGCAGCCGGCCCTGGAGGATGACCCGCATGCCGCGCTGGAGGCTCTCGGCGACGTTCTCTGCCGCCTGGCGCCAGACGTTGCACGTCAGGAAGAGGCTCTCGCCGTCCTTCCACTCGTTGGTCTGACGGTCCATGAACCGCGGAGTGGACGCGATGCGGAACCGCGCCACGGCCTGCCCCGAAGGGGTGAAACGCAGCTCGGGATCGTCGACAAGGTTGCCGACGATGGTGATCGTGGTGTCGCCTGCTGCCATGGTCGCTCTCGCCTTCCTGCGTGAATCTGCGCAGCCTGTTGGGCCTCAGAGTACGGCTACCGCCCGACAAAAAGCCGGGCTTCGGCATGACCCGAAGCTCAGTGCATGTCGGGGCGCAGCACCTTGGTCCGCAGAATGCCCTCGTTCAGGTTGAGCTGGCGGTCCAGCTCCTTGACCGTGGCCGGCTCGGCCGTCAGGTCGATGACGGCGTAGATGCCCTCGCCCTTCTTGGCGATGTCGTAGGACAGCCGGCGACGACCCCATACGTCGACCTTCTCCACCGTGCCGCCGTCGTTGCGGACGACACCGAGGAACTGGTCGAGCGAGGGAGTCACCGTGCGCTCATCGAGGGACGGGTCGAGGATGACCATCACTTCGTAACGACGCATGTGGACTTCCAACCTCCTCTGGACTTTCGCGGTCACGACACCATGCCGTGACAGGAGGACGCCGACGCTCTCGCACCCGCTTTCGGAAGGGGAGCGACCACGCGGTGGTGACACGCGTAGCAAGCGCAGCCCAAGCAGTCTACCAGGGGCACTGACCGTCCCCGAGCGATTGTCGGCGGGCGGTAACGGGAAGGCACGAAGAGTAGGAAGGAGGAACGGTGGACACCATGTCACAACCCCCAGGCTCTGAGCGCCGGTCCCACCTCACCCTCAACACGGACGGCAAGAGGCATCCCCTGGAGAACGCCCTGACCGTGTCCGCCCTGGCCTGCGGCCTGATCGCGTTCGTGAGCGGGCTGATCGTCTCCGCCCACGTGGTCGCCACCTGGGCCGGGGTCGCGGGGTTCATCGGAGGGCTGTACGCGCAGTACGTCTCGGCGACGACCGCCGAGCGCTCGCTCAACATCGTCGCCATCGTCGCGTCGTTCGTCGGCACGGCGGTCGGCATCTACCACGGCGGGTTCATCCCCTGAGCCGCCGCCCCTGAGCCGCCGCGTGGCGGCGAGACGACGGGGCGCCCCCGAGACGCCCGCGCCGGTCACGCGGCGGTGCGCGGCCGTCGTCACGAGCCCCCGATGTGGAGGTCGACGCCGAGCAGGATGAGAACCAGAGGAAGATCGCGAGCAGGGCTTGGGCGCCTGGCGCCTCCACTGCCCCTGCTCACGTGCTCGAAACGACTACGCTCGTCCCCATGGTTCGCATCGGAGCTCACGTCGACCGGGACGACCCACTGGCCCACGCCGCGCTGTGTGAGGCGGAGGTCGTGCAGTTCTTCCTTGGTGATCCTCAGGGCTGGAAGGGGCCGGAGTTCCCCGCCTCCGTCGACGCGCTGAAGGCCTCGGAGATCGACGTCTACGTCCACGCGCCCTACGTCATCAACGTCGCCACGGCGAACAACCGCATCCGCATCCCGAGCCGCAAACTGCTCGCGGGCCAGCTGGAGGCCGCGGCCTCGATCGGCGCCAAGGGCCTGATCGTGCACGGCGGGCACGTGAACAAGGACGACGACGCCCAGATCGGCTTCGACAACTGGCGCAAGGTGTTCGAGCGGCTGGAGACGCCGATCCCCGTCCTGATCGAGAACACCGCGGGCGGCGGCAACGCGATGGCGCGCCGGCTGGAGCGCATCGCCCGGCTGTGGGAGGCGCTGGACGGGTTCGAGGTCGGCTTCTGCCTGGACACCTGCCACGCGCACGCGGGCGGCGAGGATCTCGTGGACGTCGTCGAGCGGGTGAAGGCGATCACCGGCCGCATCGACCTGGTCCACTGCAACGACTCGCGCGACGCCTTCGACTCCGGCGCGGACCGGCACGCCAACCTCGGCAAGGGCCAGATCGACCCCGAGCTGATCCTGGGGGTGTGCCGGGCGGCGGGGGCGCCGATCGTCGTGGAGACCCCCTCCGACGGGCAGGCGGCCGACATCGCCTTCCTGCGCGAGCACCTTTGATCCACAGCCTGTGGATAAATCCCCTGGATTACGGGAGCGCGAAAGCGGGTAAGGCGGCCCAGCGCCTCAGCCCGCCCAGGCTCCTTCGATGAACGTCATGGTGTTCAGCACCATCAACGGCCCGGCCACCAGGGCGTACGCCAGCAGGACGGATCGGTGCCGCACGCCGGTCCGCCCGAGCATCACCCACAGCGGCCACCACAGCAGCGCGGCGCGCGGGATCGACAGGTAGTACGCGGAGAACATCAGCGCCCCGACCTGGAGCCCGACGTACACGAACTCGCTCCACCGGCGCGCGACCAGCAGCCACGCCACCACGGCGACCCCGGCCACCGCGCCCGCGATCTCCATCCGGAACGCCCAGGCGAACTGGCCGTCCCCGGTCGCCATCTGCCAGGTCGTCCAGAAGGACTGCCATGGCCAGACCATCTGGCGGCCCCAGCCGGCCTCCTGGGCGTGCTGCCAGGCGAGCCAGTCGCCCGTGCGCGCGTACTGGTACAGCGAGTACAGCACCAGCGGGACGAAAGGGACGAACAGCCAGGGGACGCCGCGCGTCCTCCCCCGCTGCGCCACGAACTCCACGATCAGCGCCAGGGCCAGGAACAGCCCGGTGATGCGCACGCAGGACGCCCCCGCGGCCAGCAGCCCGGCGGCCGCCCAGTTGCGCCGCCGCGCGTACAGCCAGGCGGGGATCGCGAAGGCCAGGAACAGCGACTCGGTGTACCCGGCGAACAGGAACACCGCCGTCGGGCACAGCACCAGCGCCAGAACGGCGCGCCACCCCGCGCCCTCGGGCCCCTCGAAGTCGGCGAGCCGGGCGAGCGCCGTCATGGCGATCAGGCCGGCGACCAGCGAGATCAGCAGCCCGGCCAGCGACCAGTCGGGCACGATCACGTGGACGAGTCGCAGGGCGAGGGGCATCCCCGGGAAGAAGGCGGGCAGTCCCTGGTCGGGGTCCGCCGCGGGATCGCCGTCATAGCCGTACCTCGCGATGTCCACCAGGAGCTTGGCGTCCCAGTGCTGCCAGCGGTCGAGGAACGACGGCAGGTCCTCGTCCCGCGTGAGAACGCCCGCCCCGACCGTCGCCACCAGGACGATTCCCGCCCGTGACCCGAGCCACAGCGCCAGGACGTCGCCCGCCGTCCTGTGCACCCGCACGGGCGAAACGGTCTCCGGGGGGATCGTTTGCACACAGTGGAGAATAAGGGGTCATCCTTGGCCACAACCGAGCGTACGGCGCGTCCGCCCCGTAGCGCCCTCGCGCGGGCGATCGTGGCGAGCCCCCTGAAATGAGCCCATGAACCAGGCCGCTAAACGGCGCCCTCGGCCCGCGCGGTCGCGGGACGCGGCGCCGGCGCGAGGACGAAGTGATCCGGCGCGCCGTCGAAGACGCCGCCCAAAGGATCGTCCACGCCGCCCTGCCTGATCACGTCGTGCTCAGGCCGCAGGATGTCCCGGACCACGAACGCGGCCATGATCGCGATCGTCAGCACCCGGCCCCACACGGCCGTGTAGTACGCGCCGTCGCCGATGCCGAGCGTCTCGTCGCCCCCCTGAGTGACCAGGTAGAGCCAGATCGCGAAGAAGTACCAGCATTCGGCCACCTGCCACAGCACCAGCGGCTTCCAGTTCGGCCTGGCCAGCACCGCGAACGGCACGAGCCACAGCACGTACTGCGGAGACCACACCTTGTTGGTGACCATGAACGCGGCCAGCACCAGGAAGGCGAGCTGCATCAGCCTCGGCCTGGTCCGGGCGGTGAAGGTGAGCACGGCGATCGCCAGGCAGAGCACCGCGAACGATCCGATGCCCAACATGTCCAGCTTGTCGCCGTCCCCGAGGAACGGCCACTGCTCGCGCTGGAAGAAGAACCACACCGATCCCCAGTCGGCGCCGCGCTCGCTGCTGAAGACGTAGAACCTCTTCCAGCCGTCGAAAGCGAGCACCATGATCGGCAGGTTGACGACCACCCACGTCACGACGGTGCCGCCGAGTGCCCAGAGGAACGCGGGGAACTTGCGGGTGCGCAGCGCCAGCAGGAACAACGGGCCGAAGAAGACGACCGGGTAGAACTTCGTGGCGATGGCGAGCCCGAGGAGCACGCCCGTCAGGACGTGTCGGCGCCGCGACCAGGCGAGGAAGGCGCCGAGGCTCAGCGCGCCGCACAGCAGGTCCCAGTTGATGAACGCCGTGAGGATCACGGCGGGGGCCAGTGCGTACCACGCGGCGTCCCACGGCCGTCCCTGAGCACCCGCGAGCATCACCATGATGACGACGCCGGCGACCAGGGACAGGCTCATGACCAGCACGGTGAGGTCGAAGAACCACACCCCCGGCTCGTTCAGCCCGGACACGAGCTTCTGGATGACCCACATCAGCCCGCCGATGCCGACCGGATACTCGACGGGATGCCCGAAGTAGGGGGCCATGCCCTGGTCGAGCTTCTCGTTCCACCACAGCGGATAGATGTCGGTGTAGCAGAACCTGAGGAACTGCTGTGTGCCGTCGTTCCACGCGCCGCCGAACCGGCACGGTGCCTTCCACGCGTAGGCCAGCACCGCGCCGAGGGCCGCGAACAGCCCCACGGGCACCAGCGGCAGCATCGCGCGGGCCGCGGGCACGGCGGAGTCGGAGACGTAGGTCGATCGGCTCATGGCGTTCTCTCGTTACCGGGAGGACGGGGTGGGCTCCGGCCGGCGTCCTCCCGAGGGCGTCGGCGTCGGCGTGGCCGCGTTCGCGGGCGTCTTCCCCGCGTTGAACGGGTCGGCGCCGTTGTTGCCGTTGTTGCCGTTGTTGCCGTTGTTGCACGAATCGTCCCACGGCAGGCAGCCGCCGTCTCCCCCGCCACCGTGGTCACCATTGCCGTTGTCGGTAGGCGGCCAGTTGTCGTCGGTGGGGAACCCGGGGTCGTTGCTCGGGGTCGGCGTCGGGGTGGGCACCGGCTTGGGCGCGAGGTCGAGCGGCGAGCCGATGTTGGACGGCGTCGGGAACTCCTCGGCCTTCTTGCCCTTCATCGCCTCCGCCATGAACGCCCGCCAGACGCGCGCCGGGACGGTACCGCCGTCGAAGTTGTTGCCCAGCGAGAGCTCGGCCCCGGTCTTGCGGTCCTCCTTGTACATGCCGACCGCGGAGGAGAGCTGCGGGGTGAAGCCGACGAACCACGCTTCCTTGTTGTTGTTGTTCGTCCCGGTCTTGCCGGCGACCGGACGGTCGGACAGCGCGGCCGCCGTACCCGTTCCGCCCTTCACCACCGACCGCAGCGCCACGATGGCGTCGGCCGCGACCTCATCGGAGATGACCTGCTTGGGCGTCTTGTCCTCGGCGATGATCTGTACACCCTGCGGGTTGACGACGCGGATCACCGTGTGGGTCGGGTAGTGCTTGCCATGGTTGGCGAAGATCGAGTAGCCGCCCGCCTGCTCGACGGGCGTCACGCCGGCGCTGCCGATGGAGAACAGGAACTTGTGCTTGGCGACGCTCTCGTCCATGCTCTCCTTGCTGAGCCCGGCGTCCTCGGCGATGCGCTTGACCGCGTCCAGCCCGACCTCGGCGCCCATCTGGCCGTAGGCCGTGTTGATGGAGTGCTGGGTCGCGTAGATGATGTCCATGGACGCGGGCGTGGAGTGGCCGTTGCTGATCGGGGTCGTCCCCTCCAGCTTGAGCGGCTGCTTACCGGTCACGTAGCTCTTGAGGCTGTGCCCGGCCTCCAGCCAGGCGGCGAGCACGTACGGCTTGAACGCCGACGCCGCCTGCTTGCGCGCCTGGAACGCCTCGTTGAACTGGTCGGGGTGCTTGCCGAGATAGTCGTTGCCCCCGTAGAACGCGACGACGCGGCCGTTGGTCGGGTCGACGGCGGCCAGGCCGGTGTGGACCTCCTTGGGCAGCCCGGCGGTCGTCTGGATCACCGCCGTCCTCGCGGCCTTCATGAGGTTCTTGTCGAACGTGGTGTAGACCTTGTACCCACCGGTGTTGATCTCCGAGCGCGGCAGGCCCTTGGCCTCCAGTTCCTTGAGCGCCTCGGTGAGCATGTAGCCGCGCAGCCCGCCGAACGCCTCGTTGTCCTTGGCCGGCTTGGGCTTGGGGAACTTCAGCGTCGTGGGGTAGGAGCCGTACTCCTTGGGGTTCAGCTTGGCCATCTGCCCGAGCACGTAGGTGAACCGGAACCGGGTGCCGGAGTAGTCCTTCTTCGCCTCGTCGTCGTCGAAGCGGCCCGGCTGCTGGATGCGGCCCGCCAGGTAGGCGGCCTCGGCCGGGGTGAGCTTCTTGACGCCGTGGCCGAAGAACGACTGCGCCGCGGCCTCGATGCCGTAGGTGTTGCGGCCGAAGGGGACGATGTTGAGGTAGTACTCCAGGACCTTGTCCTTGGGCCACTCCTTGTCGAGCTTGACGGCGATGAAGATCTCCTTGATCTTCCGCTTGACCGTGCGCTCCTGGCTGAGGCCCTTGAAGTAGTTCCTCGCCATCTGCTGGGTGATCGTGGACGCGCCCTGCACCTGCGCGCCGGTGGCGGTGCTCCACGCCGAGCGCATGATCGCGGACAGGGAGATGCCCGAGTCGCTGTAGAAGGTGGCGTTCTCGGCGCCGACCACCGCGTCGCGGACGTACTGCGGCACGTCCTCGATCTTCACGGCCCGGCGCTCAGTGCCGAGCTTGGCCATGAGGGAGCCGTCGGCGTAGTAGAAGTTGCTGCCCTGGGCGGTCGCCTGGTCCTGGGCGTCCTTTTCTGTGGGCAGCGTCGTGTTGGCGTAGGCGACGGCGATCATGCCGAAGACGCCCGCAGCCAGCACGACGAAGCTGACCATCACGATCTTCCAGTTGGGGAGGAAGCGTGTCCAGCCCCGGCGACGGCCCGGCGGCTCGTCACCGCCCTTCGCGCGCCGGCGCCCGGGACCGCCGCCGTCCCCGTCACCGGGGCCGCGTCCGCCGGGCCCCTCGGGGGGGCCGCCACGGCCCCTGCGTCCGCGGCCGTCCAGATCGCGGCTGACGATCGTGTCCGAGTGCGTTACGCCGGGGCCCTCCCGCTGGGGAGCCGCCTGGGAACGCGGCGCCACCTGGCCCATCCCCTGGGTGTCCTCGAAGGCGGCCTCCGGCCGGCGCTGGCGTGGGTCGCCGGCGCCGCCGCGCGGATCGGCCTGGCGTGGCCGCGGCCTGCCCTGCCCACCCGCCCGCGGGTCTCCGGCACCGGCCCGCGGGTCGCCCATGCCCGGGCGTTGACGGGGATCGCCCGCAGGAGGACGCGCGGGGCCGGTGCGGCCGGACGGCTGGCCCCAGTCACCGTCCTGGGACGACGCGGGACGCCGGGGCGCGGGCTCCGGAGACGATTCGGAATGCGATGCCGGGTATCCACCGGCGGGCGCGCCCCCCTCGGGCGAGCGACGGCGCCGCCCAGGGCGAGCCGATCCGCCGGGGTCCTCGGAAGGGGCCGGGCGATCGGTCGGCTCGGGGCCATAGCTGCTGTAACTCACGCGTCCTCGTTGGGTCATCTGGCGATCGGAGGTTCTTCGACGTCCACACGGCGGGCGGGAGGGCATGCCTTCCCGGCCGGGAATCTCGGCCGCGACGGGCTAGGTCTCGGCGACCCGCCCATCCGTGCCGGAGCCGCTCGGAGGCCCGCCGTTGCCCAGGACGAAGGAAACCGTCAGGTGATTCCATGAACAACCTTGGCAGACCTCGACCACGTAGACGCGGAATTCCTCGTATTCGTGGGCCATCTGAACAAGGTCTGACGTGGCCTTTACACGTCCTGCGCTGCGACCTAACTGATCGCCGTACACGTATGTGACATGGGTCACGTTCCGGTGCTCGCAGATCGGGCAGACGCGTTGCGTGGGCTCCCCGTGGTACCGAGCCGCCCGGAGGAGGTACGGGTGAGCATCGCACACATCTCGCCTGGTCATGCGACCGGAGCGGAGCGACTGGAGGGTCGCCCGCTTCGCGAGGCCGTAGTCGACGACCCCTCGCTGTGACCACATGAGCGTCAGACTACGACTTTTTCATCTATTCCGCCCATCCGCTTGACGGTTTCGTCGATTGCAGACTATGCCGAGCGGACGTATCCTCGGGATGTATCGACTCGATACATCGTCAGGACACATCGGTGCGAGAGGGGGCGGTTCCGGTGGCTGTCGGCAGAGGCGGGGTCCTGGAACTCGCCGTGCTCGGCTCCCTTCACGAGACACCCCTGCACGGCTATGAGCTGCGCAAACGACTCAACGCCCTGCTCGGCATGTTCCGGGCGTTCTCCTACGGCTCGCTCTACCCGTGCCTGCGGCAGTTGCTGTCCGCGGGGCTCATCGCGGAGGAGCCGCCGGACGAGCACGCCCCCGGCTCGGCGGCACAGAACGCGCGGGACGTCACCCCGCCGCTCGCCGGCCGCCGGTCGAAGATCGTGTACAAGCTCACCGCCGAAGGCAAGGAGCGCCTGCAGGAGTTGCTCACCCAGGCGGGCCCTTCCTCATGGGAGGACGAGAGCTTCGGTGTCCACTTCGCCTTCTTCCGCCACACCGAGGCGGAAGTGCGGCTGCGTATCCTCGAAGGTCGCAGGAGCCGCCTCGAAGAACGCCTGGACGGTGTTCGGACGGCTCTGGCCCGCACACGTGAGCGGCTGGACAGCTACACCCTGGAATTGCAGCGCCATGGCTTGGAGTCGGTCGAACGCGAGGTCCGCTGGCTCAACGAGCTGATCGATACCGAACGTGCGCAGGCCGTCCGGGCGAAAGAGGACAGGTCGCAGGCGAAGGACGCCGGGCCCGTTCCCGATAAGACGAATGAGTAAAGGAGCGAGTGCGATGGGTTCCGTGCGCGTAGCCATCGTCGGTGTCGGTAATTGTGCCGCGGCGCTGGTGCAGGGCGTGCATTTCTACAGGGACGCCGACCCCGCCAGCCGGGTGCCGGGCCTGATGCACGTCCGGTTCGGCGACTACCACGTCGGCGACGTGGAGTTCGTGGCGGCGTTCGACGTCGACGCCAAGAAGGTCGGCCGCGACCTCTCCGAGGCGATCGTCGCCTCCGAGAACAACACGATCAAGATCTGCGACGTGCCGCCCACGGGTGTCACCGTCCAGCGTGGTCCCACCTATGACGGCCTCGGCGAGTACTACCTCGAGATGATCGAGGAGTCGGACGAGTCGCCGGTCGACGTGGTCGCGGCGCTCAAGGCCGCCAAGGCCGACGTCCTGGTCTCCTACCTTCCCGTGGGCTCGGAGGAGGCCGACCGCTTCTACGCGCAGTGCGCCATCGACGCCGGCGTGGCCTTCGTCAACGCGCTGCCGGTGTTCATCGCCTCCGACCCGGTCTGGGCGCAGAAGTTCACCGACGCGGGCATCCCGATCGTCGGCGACGACATCAAGTCCCAGGTCGGCGCCACCATCACCCACCGCGTCATGGCCAAGCTCTTCGAAGACCGCGGGGTCGAGCTGCTGCGCACGTACCAGCTCAACTTCGGCGGCAACATGGACTTCATGAACATGCTGGAGCGCAAGCGCCTCCAGTCCAAGAAGATCTCCAAGACGCAGTCCGTCACCTCGCAGATCCCGCACGAGATGGGCAAGGCCGACGTCCACATCGGCCCGTCCGACCACGTGCCGTGGCTCGACGACCGCAAGTGGGCGTACGTCCGCTTGGAGGGCAAGTCCTTCGGCGACACCCCGCTGAACCTGGAGTACAAGCTCGAGGTGTGGGACTCGCCGAACTCCGCCGGCGTCATCATCGACGCGGTGCGCGCCGCCAAGATCGCACTCGACCGGGGCATCGGCGGCCCGATCCTGTCGGCGTCGTCCTACTTCATGAAGTCGCCGCCGGAGCAGTACTCCGACGACGACGCCCGCGAGGCCGTCGAGAAGTTCATCCGCGGCGAGGTCGAGCGCTGACCGCCACTCGCGAGAACGTTGCGCCCGGTTTCACGTGGAACCGGGCGCTTTCGCGTACGCGGGGTTTCTAGCGAGGGGTGCGGGCCGCCGGAGGAAGGCCCGCCGGGTCGGCCACGGGCCAGGCGAACGGGTCGGGGCCGAGGGCGGTGAGCAGCGGCACCTGCTGGGCGCACCACGGCGAGATCGCCAGCAGGCCGCTCATGACGTCGTCGGCGAACTCCTTCCACGGCATCCAGCGCGTCGCGCCGACCTCGTCGGGATTGGGGCTCGGCTCGGCGGAGACGACGGCCCGGTAGACGGGGCACATCTCGTGCTCCACCGTCCCATCGCTCATCACGGCGCGGTAGGCGAAGCCCGGCACCATCAGCTCGACGGTGGCGGCGGTGATGCCGAGCTCGTAGGCGAGCCTGCGCGCCACCGCGTCCTCGGGCTTCTCGCCGGGCAGGGGGTGGCCGCAGCAACTGTTGGTCCACACCCCCGGCCAGGTGCGCTTGTGGGACGCGCGCCGGGTCAGCAGCACCCGCCCCTCGGGGTCGAACACATAGCTGGAGAACGCCAGATGCAGCGGCGTGTCGGCACCGTGCACGATGCTCTTGGGCGCCGTGCCGATCGCTTCGCCCTCGGCGTCCACGAGCACGACATGTTCGTCATGGGTCACGCGACCGAGATTACGTGATCATGCCGATACGCTCAGCCCCCGGCCCTGGCCACGACCGGCAAACGGTCGCATAAGCATCAGTCACGGGCGGGCAAACCTCATCCCGAGTACGCCAACCGTCTACCTGGTGAAACTTCGGAGTACCACCGGACCGTCACTCCTGGTGCACCAACCTCCCCGGTCACGGCCCGGCGCCCGGACGGTCCTGGTCTTGGTAAACAAATGGCAGGTGTGGCCGTCGCTGTGCGAACACGGTGCAGGCCCGGCATACCGTGAGGCATGACCGCATCGGGATCGCCTATCCCTGAGGGGACATCGGGGATGTTCCCGATGTTGGGCTTCGGACTCGGCCGTTAGGCTGGCCCGCATGTCCTTCGTCTCCGACCTCCGCGCCGTCCTTCGAGGCCGGGACTTCAGACGTCTCTTCTCCACGCGTTTGGTCTCGCAGTTCTCCGATGGCGTCTTCCAGTTCGCCGTGGTCGGGTACGCCTTCTTCACCCCGGAGAAGCAGACCAGCGCCGCCGAGGCCGCAGTGGCGTTCGCCGTCCTGCTGCTGCCGTACTCCATCCTCGGGCCGTTCGCCGGAGTGTTCATCGACCGCTGGTCGCGCCGCCAGATCCTGGTGATCGCGCCGGTGGTCCGGGGGGCGCTGCTGATCGTCGCCGCGTCGCTCGTCGCACTCGGCGCGCCCGACTGGTGCTTCTACACCGCGGCGCTCGCCGTGCTTGGCGTGAACCGCTTCTTCCTGTCCGCGCTGAGCGCCTCGCTGCCGCACGTGGTGCAGCCCGAGCGGCTGATGCTCGCCAACGCGGTCACCCCGACCTCGGGAACGGTCGCCACGTTCATCGGGGCGGGGGTCGGCTACCTGCTGCGACTCGCCTTCGGCCCCGGCCACGGCGGCACGGCGCTGCTGCTGGTGACCTCGGGCGTCGTCTTCGGAGCCAGCGCGCTGATCGCCCAGACGATGCGGCGCGAACTGCTCGGCCCCTCGTACGACCCAAGCCTGCCGCAGGCGCGCGAGGCCCTGCGCAACGTCGTGACCGGCCTCGCCGACGGCGCGCGGCACATCGTCCACCTGCGGTCGCCCGCGACCGCGCTCGGGGGCATGGCCGCCCACCGGTTCCTGTACGGCATGACCCTCGTGATGACCGGGATGCTGTACCGCTTCTACTTCACCACCGACGTCGAGGCGGGCCTCAACCACATCACCGGCGTGCTCGCGACCTCCGGCGCCGGGTTCTTCACCGCCGCGCTGATCACGCCGTGGGCGACCGAGCGCTTCCGCCCGGAGAGGTGGATTCCGATCATGCTGGCCACGGCCGGGGTGCTCGGGCTGCTGCTCTGCCTGCCGTTCCATCAGGCCGGCTTCCTGGCGGCGGGCTTCGTCCTCGGCGTCACGGGGCAGAGCGTGAAGATCTGCACCGACACGATCGTGCAGCGGGACGTCGAGGACACCTACCTCGGGCGGGTCTTCTCCATCTACGACATGCTCTTCAACGGCATGCTGGTGCTGGCCGCGGCCGTCGCGGCGCTGATCCTGCCCGCCAATGGCAAGTCGTACGCCACGCTGACGATCGCCGCGAGCGGCTACCTGCTCAGCGCCCTCGTCTACCGCCTCCTGACCGCCGACGCCAAACCCCGCACCCCCCAAGAGGTCACCCACTGACCCGCACCCCCGCGCCCGGCCACGCCCACGGCCACCGTGCACCCTGACAAGAAACGGGTGGTGCCTGCCGCGCTGCTCACCAAGCCGCGCCTGCTCGTCCTCGACGAGCAGGCCAACGGCCTGGAACGACCTCACGGGAACCGGACCACCTCACACAACCGGGTCTCATGGAGACCGTGATCAAGCGGGCAGGGTGTTCGCGGCGGCGACCATCGCGCGGGTGATCATGGTGAGGTCCTCGGGGCCGGTCACGTACGGCGGCATCGTATAAACAAGGTGCCCGAACGGGCGCAGCCAGACGCCGTGCTCCATCACGATGTCCTGGATCTTCGGGACGTCCACCGGCGCGTGCGTCTCGATGACGCCGATCGCGCCGAGCACCCGGACGTCCTTCACCCCCGGCGCGCGGGCGGCCTCGGCGAGCCCGTCCACCAGGCCGCGTTCGATGCGCGCGACCTCCTCGCGCCACGGGCGCTCGCCGAGGAGCGTGAGCGAGGCGTCGGCCACCGCCGCGGCAAGGGGGTTTCCCATGAACGTCGGGCCGTGCATGAGCACGCCGACGCGCTCGGCGACCTCGCTCGTGCAGAGCGTGGCCGCCATGGTGAGGTAGCCGCCGGTCAGCGCCTTGCCCACGCACATGATGTCGGGCCGGACGCCCGCGTGGTCGCAGCCGAACAGCTCGCCCGTGCGACCGAAGCCGGTGGCGATCTCGTCCGCGATGAGCAGCAGCCCGTGCTCGTCGGCCAGCTCGCGCAGCCGCGTGAGGTAGGCCGGATGGTAGAAGCGCATGCCGCCCGCCCCCTGGACGACGGGCTCGACGATCACCGCCGCGAGTTCCCCGGCGTGCCGCGCGACCAGCTCGGACAGATGATCCATGTACGCCTGGTCGGGCGGCTCGACGGCCGTCGCCGCGTACGTCCCCGAGGGCTCCCCGGGCACCGAACGCCCGTCGTGCGCGCCGAGCGGCACAACGGGTGCTCCCGGATGCGCAGCGGGCGTTCCCATGTGCACGGCGGGCGTGCCCGCATGCGAGAGGTGCCCGCCGCCGGTCCTTCCCGGGCGATGGCCGTAGCCGCCGGGGGGCCTGTCGGCGAAGACGTGCTCGGGCAGGACGCCGGTGAACATGTGGTGCATGCCGTTGACCGGGTCGCACACCGCCATGGCGCCGAAGGTGTCGCCGTGATAGCCGCCCCGCACGGTCAGCAGCCGGCTCCTGCCCGTGCACTGGATCGCGATCTTGATGGCGACCTCGACCGCGACGGACCCGGAGTCGGCCAGGAACACGCGCTCCAGCCCGGTCATCTCGGCCAGGCGCCGCGCGACCCGCACGGCCGGCTCGTGCGTCAGGCCGCCGAACATGACGTGCGCCATGAGGCCGAGCTGGTCGCGCGCGGCGGCGTTCAGCGCCGGGTGGTTGTAGCCGTGGATGGCGGCCCACCACGAGGACATGCCGTCGACCAGCTCACGGCCGTCGGCCAGCCTCAGCCGCACCCCCTCGGCATCGGCCACGGGATGGGCGGCCGTGGCCGGGTAGGCGGGGGCGTAGGGGTGCCACAGGTGCCTGCGGTCCAGTTCACGAAGCGTCTCGGCGTCCACGCGGGCCACATTAGCCCCGGCGCCGGCCCCGCACGCCGCCCACGGCCCCACCTGTGGACAAAGTCCGGAACCCGGGCCCGGCCTGTGGATAACTTCCCGCGAAGCCTCAGCCGACCGGGCCCGGCCGCGCACCCTCGACCGACGGGCCCCGCCGCGCGACCTCAGGCGCGGCCCTGGTCGCTCGGCCTCAGGCCAGACCCCGGTCGCTCGGCCTCAGGCCAGACCACGGTCGCTCGGCCTCAGACGAGGCCCTGGTCGCGCGCCCACTCCATCAGCGCCTCCCGGGCGGCGTCCTTGCCGAGCACGCCCTTGTCGAGGCGCAGGTCGAGCAGGAACTTCCACGCCTTGCCCACCACGGGCCCTGGCCCGACCCCGAGCGCCTCCTGGATCTCGTTGCCGTCGAGCTCAGGCCGCATCTTGGCCAGCTCCTCCTCGTCGGCGAGGCGGGCGATACGTACTTCTAGCTCGTCGTAGGTGCGCGAGAGGGCCTGTGCCTTGCGCCTGTTGCGGGTCGTGCAGTCGGCGCGGGTGAGCTTGTGGAGCCGTTCGAGCAGGTGCCCGGCGTCGCGGACGTAGCGGCGCACCGCGGAGTCGGTCCACTCGCCGGTGCCGTAGCCGTGGAAGCGCAGGTGCAGTTCGACCAGGCGCGCGACGTCGGCCACGACGTCCTTGGGGAACCGCAGCTCGGTCAGGCGCTTCTTGGTCATCTGCGCGCCCACGACCTCGTGGTGGTGGAACGAGACGCGGCCGCCCTCTTCGTATCGCCGCGTCTTGGGCTTGCCGATGTCGTGCAGCAGCGCGGCCCAGCGCAGCACGCGGTCCGGCCCGGCGGCCTCCTGCGCGATCGCCTGCTCCAGGACGATGAGGGTGTGCTCGTAGACGTCCTTGTGCCGGTGGTGCTCGTCGATCTCCAGCCGCAGCTTGGGCAGCTCGGGCAGGACGTGGGCCGCGAGGCCGGTGTCCACCAGCAGGCCGAGGCCCTCGCGCGGCCCCGCCCCGCAGATCAGCTTGTCCAGCTCGTCGCGGATGCGCTCGGCGGAGACGATCTCGATGCGCTCGACCATCGACGTCATGGCCGCCACCGCGGCGGGGTCGACGGTGAATCCGAGCTGGGAGGCGAACCGGGCCGCCCGCAGCATGCGGAGCGGGTCGTCGTCGAAGGACCGCTCGGGCGTGCCGGGCGTGCGCAGCGCCTTCTCGCCAAGGTCGCGCAGGCCACCGTACGGGTCGACGAACTCGTGCCCGGGAAGCCTGACGGCCATCGCGTTGACCGCGAAGTCGCGCCGCTCCAGGTCGGCCTCCAGAGTCTCGCCGTAGGCGACCTCGGGCTTCCTGGACTTCGGGTCGTAGGACTCGCTGCGGTACGTGGTGATCTCCAGCACCCAGCCGCCCTTGCGGACGCCGACGGTGCCGAAGTCGATGCCGATCGTCCACACAGAGTCGGCCCAGCCGGTGACGATCTCCAGCACCCGCTCGGGACGCGCGTCGGTGGTCAGGTCGAGGTCGTTGCCGATGCGGCCGAGGAAGACGTCGCGAACCGACCCGCCGACCACGGCGAGTTCGTGCCCGTGCGCGGCGAACAGCTCGCCGAGTTCGTCGGCGACCGGAGCAATCCGCCGAAATAGGTCGATCACGGCCCTCTGCTGACTAACGCTCAGATTTGAGACGGACAAGCTGGGTAGGTCCTTCGGTCACGGAACAGAATCTCCGCGTCAGCCCTGGTGTAACCCGCCCGGGCGAAACCCAAGCGACCACTAGGTGACGGTCAGTCGCAGATCTGTCGGGGGCACCCGTCGAAGACAAGGAGCACGAGAGATGAAAGACGCCCTCGCGATCCACCGTTGGCTCCTGTCCCACCAGATCCACCATGAGATCGTACGGCTTCCGCGCGCCTTGACGTGCGCCGACGATCTTCCGGAGGTCCTCGGCGTGGAGCCCGGGCGCTGCGTCCGGGTCACGGTGTTCGAGGTCACGACCCGCAACGGCCGGGCGCCGGTCGCCGTGGTCACCACGGTCGCGGACCCGCCGCGGCCGGGCGCCGTGGGAGCCCTTCTCGGCGCCCGCCGGGTGCGCCCCGCGCCCGCGTTCCTCGTGAATTCGGCCACGGACTACGCGGCCACATCAGTGTCACCTCTCCTGCTCCCCGAGGAGCTCACCGTCCTCATCGACGAGCGCCTGACCGAGCCCTCCGCCCCCGACGCCGACGTCTATATCGCCACGGGCGAACGCCGCACGGCGGTGCGCCTTCGCACACTCGACCTGCTCGGACTCACCCGCGGCCGGTACGTCGACCTGCAGGCCCCGCGCCACAAGGCCGTCCGCATCCCCGGCTCGCGCGAGGTGCGCCCCGTGGTGGGCCTCCCGCGCCGCGAATCGCCGCCGGCCCTGCTTTAGGCCATACCATTCTGGGCGTGCGCCGAACTCCACCCCTGGCCGGCACGTGACCCGCGGAGCCGCCCTGATCTCTGTGCTGACCGCCGCCTTCCTCCTCGCCCCGGCGGCGGTCGCCGGTGCCGCGCGCGCGACCGTCACCCCGGCCGGGCAGGTGCAGGCCGCCTCCGTGACCGGCCGGCAGGACGTCCAGATCGTGGTGAGCTCAATCACCCCGACGGTGCCGCGCGAATCCTCCACGCCGGTGAAGATCACCGGCACCGTGGCGAACACCAGCGCAGCCACCATGTCGTGGGTGTCGGTCCGGCTTCGCTTCTCCCGCCAGCCGTTCGCGACCCGCGCCGAGATGCAGGCCTTCGCCGACGGCGGCCAGATCCTCGACTCGACGCGGTACACCATCCCGGTCAGCCAGCTCCCGGCGTCGGGCAAGGTGCCCTGGGAGTTCAGCTTCACCCCCGCCGAGCTGCAGATGTTCCGCTTCGGCGTCTACCCGATGACGATCGAGCTGGTGAACGCCGCCGGGCAGCAGCTCGCCGCCCAGCGCACCCTGATGCCGTACGCGCCGGCGAACCGGCCCGTCGCGCGCACCAAGATCGCCTGGGCGCTGCCCCTCGTCGACCAGCCGCACAGGGGTGACGACACCACCTTCGTGGACGACGGCCTGAAGCAGGCCCTCGCCGACAACGGCCGGCTCGGGAGGATCCTGAAGATCGCCGAGACCCCCTCCAAGGGTGTCACCTGGTTCGTCGACCCGTCCGTGCTCGACGACGCGCGCGCCATGTCCCAGGGCTACTCGGTCGGAACCGTCAAGAAGCCCGCCGACCAGGCCGCGGGCCAGTGGCTGCAGCGAGTGCGCACGGCTCTGTCCGGCGTCCCGGTCTCCGCCACTCCGTACGGCGACCCCGATGTCGCGGCGGTCAGCCACCATGGGCTCGACTCCGCCACGCGCACCGCGCTGGACATGGGCGGGACCGTCGCCACCGACCTCCTCGGCAAGCAGGTCACCACCAGCGTGAACTGGCCGGTCGGCGGGGTGGTCGACAACGACGCCCTCGACGCGCTCGCCGTCGGCGACGTCAAGACCGTCCTGCTGTCCGCGACGGCCCTCCCCCCGGCCCCGCCGGTCACCTACACCCCGGACGCCGGGGCCAAGCTGGAAACGGTCAAGGGGGCGGTCGGCGTGGTCCTCGCCGACCCCGTGCTGAGCCAGCTCCTCGCGTCCGGCGCCTCCACGCCCGGCGGCCTCACGCTGGCCACCCAGCGCTTCCTCGCCGAGACGGTCATGATCGGCGCCGATCGTCCCCAGGAGTCCCGCACGGTCGTCGCCGCGCCTCCCCGGCGCTGGAACCCCGACCCCGCCTTCGTCACGGCGTTGCTGAAGGCCACCGCTTCCGCGCCGTGGCTCAAGCCGGTCGCCCTGGACTCCGTCAAGCCGTCCAAGCTCGCGCCCCCGCGCGCCGGTCTCGTCTACACCGACAAGGACCGGCAGGCCGAGCTCGGCAAGGCCTACCTCTTGGGCGTCAAGAAGCTCGGCAAGCGCGCCGACCTCACCGCCGTCGTCACCCAGGACCGCCGGCGGGTCTTCGACACCGCTCTGCTCCGGCTCACGTCCTCGGCGTGGCGCGGCCGCACGGGCGAGGCGTCCCCGCTGGTCAAGCAGATCGACAAGGCGGTCACCACGCGCACCGAAGCCATCTCGGTGACCACCGGCGAGCAGGACCGCATGCTGGCGGGCAAGAACGGCGTGATCCCGATCAGCATCCGCAACGACCTCCACGACCAGGAGGTCACCATCGGCGTCAAGATCACCTCCGGGAACCGGAAGCTGCTCACGATCGGCTCCTACGAGTCCCCGGTGACGATCAGCCCTGGCAAGACCAGGCCCATCGACATCCCGATGACCGCCAGCGGCGGCGGCCAGGCGACGGTGAAGGTGCAGCTCACCAGCGCGGCGGGGGTGCGGTACGGCGCCCCCGTCGAGGTCACCGTGCAAACCACCGGGTACACCGGCATCGCGCTGGTGATCGTCGGCGCGGCCCTGGCCGTCATGCTGGCCGCGGTGACGCTGCGCATCCTGCGACGCCACTCGCGGCGTTCCGCCGGCCGGCGCAAACCGGCGCCGCCGCCCGCGCCCGCACCCGTCCCCGAACCCGCCCAGCACCGAGAGGGGCCCTCATGAGCCGCGTCCTGCGCGCCAGCGCGATCATGGCCGCCGGCACGATGGTGTCCCGCGTGACCGGCTTCTTCAGGACCGCGGTGCTCGCCTCGGCGATCGGCGTCGCGGCGCTGGGCGACGCGTACAACGTCGCGTTCATGATCCCGATGATGCTGTTCGACTTCCTCATCGGAGGCGTGCTGAGCAGCGTCGTCGTCCCAATGATCGTGAAGGCGCAGAAGACCGACCCAGACGGCGGCCGGGCGTACGAGCAGCGGCTGATGACCGTCGCCACGATGGCGCTCCTCGCGATCGCCGTGCTCGGCGTGGTGTTCGCCCCCACGCTGGTCGACGTGATCACCACGAACCTCAGCCCGGTCAAGTTCGACGTGACGGTCACGCTGACGCGGTACATCCTGCCGCAGATCGCCTTCTTCGGGATCGGCGCCGTCGCGGGCGCCATCCTCAACACCCGTGACAGGTTCGGGGCGCCGATGTGGGCGCCGGTGCTCAACAACATCGTCGTCATCGCCGTCGGGCTCACCTATCACGTCGTGAGCCGCGCGGGCGCGGACCTCAACGCGGTGACCTCCTCCGACCTCGCGCTTCTCGGCATCGGCACTACGGCGGGCATCGTCGCGCAGGCGATCATCCTCATCATCGCCGTGCACCGTGTGGGGTTCCGCTTCGTGCCCCGCCTCGACCTGCGCAACGCCCGGCTGGGCGAGATGGGCAGGATGGGCGCCTGGACGCTGGCGTTCGTCGTGATCAACCAGCTCGGCCTGATCGTCACCACCAACCTGGCGACAGGGGCCACCGCCAAAGCCGGGTCTGCGCACGTCGCCGGCTTCACGTCGTACACCCTCTCCTACCAGTTCTTCCAGCTTCCGTACGGCATCATCGCGGTCTCGGTGATCACCGCGATGCTGCCCCGCATGAGCCGGTACGCGCACGAGGGGCAGTTCGACGCGATCCGCCAGGAGTTCACCTCCGGCGTGCGGCTGGTCTCGGCGGCCATCGTGCCGGCCGGGCTGATGCTCATGGTGCTCGGCCCGGCCGTGGCCGTGCTCATCTTCGGGCACGGCAACACGTCCATCGACGACGCCCTGAACATCGGGAACGTGCTCCAGGTGTTCGGCCTCGCGCTGGTGCCGTTCTCGATCTACCAGCTCCTGCTGCGGGTCTTCTACAGCTTCGGCGACACCCGCACCCCGGCGCTGATCGCCGTCGGCAATGTCGTGCTCAACTCCGCTCTGGGGTTCATCCTTTACCTGACGCTGCCGCCGCGCTTCATCGTCATGGGGCTCGCCCTGTCCTTCACGATGGCGTACGTCCTCGGCGGAGCGGTCGCGTGGCGCCTCGCCGCCGCCAAGGTGGAAGGCGGCCTCGGCGGCAGGGCCGTCGCGTCCGGTCTGTCGCGCATGTACATCGCGTCGATCCCGGCGGCCGTCATCGCGCTCGCCGCCCTGTGGGTCACCAAGGAGATCGCCGGCATCACGCCCCTCAGCTCGGCGATCATGCTGATCGCGGGCGGCGGCGCCGGCGGGCTGATCTACCTGGTCGCGTCCCAGAGAATGCGCATCGCCGAGATCACTTCGATCATTGGACTTGTGGCCGGACGGGTAGGCCGCTAGGCATAGGAACCGCGAAGTCCGGTTCGCCCGTGTTCCAAGGGCAACACGGGCGGGACCCACTCCGGACTACCATGGTGCCGGTGCGCGGTGGACACCGGGCACGGCCGGCGGACGAGGAGCAGGAGGGGCGTGGGGATATTCGCTCGGACATCGCCCACGTCCAGGGAGAGGAACGCCTCATGAGCGCCCCTGCCGTGGAGCCCGGCGGCCGTCTGGCCGACCGGTTCCGCCTGGAAGACCGCGTCAGCGAGTCGGGTGGCGCCACCTTGTGGAAGGCCATCGACGAGGTGCTTGCGCGGCCCGTCTGCGTTCTCACGCTTTCCCCGGAGTTCGAGCGCGTCGCCGAGGTCGTCACCGCGGCCCGCGGGGCGAGCCGGCTCACCGACCCGCGCCTCACCCAGGTCTTCGACGCCGCCGAAGAGGACGGCCAGGCCTACGTCGTGAGCGAGTGGGTCACCGGCGAGACGCTCACCGACATGGTGTCCTCGGGGCCGATGGCGCCCGAGCGCGCGGCTGCGCTGGTCGCGGAGGCCGCCGAGGCGGTCGCCCACGCCCACCAGGCCGGGCTCGCCCACCTGTGCCTCACCCCGGACCGCCTGATCTGGACGGCCGGGAACACCGTCAAGCTTCTCGGCCTCGCCGTGGACGCCGCCCTGTGCGCCGTCGAGAGCGAGGATGCCGCCCGCGAGGACGCGCAGGGCCTCGGGCGCCTGCTCTACACCGCGCTGACCGGCCACTGGCCCGGCGAGGGCGAGGTCGACCTTCCCCCGGCCCCGCTGGACGACGGCAAGATCTGCACGCCACGCCAGGTCACGGCGGGCGTCCCCGGCTTCCTCGACGCGATCACATGCCGGGCGCTGCTCCAGGAGCCGCGCCGCGGCCTTCCCCCGCTCGCCACCCCGGCCGACGTCGCCGAGGCGCTGGCCGAGGTGCCGAGGCCCGCGCCCGTGCCCGTGTCGGCGATCCCGCCCGCCCTCGGCTTCCGCTCCGAGGCGCCCGACGACCGCGACCAGATGACCGCGCCACCCCGGCAGGAGATCTCCCGTCCGCCCGTGCAGCCCAGGCCGCCCAGCTCCGGCGGCGTGGCCGGCCGCGTCCTGGTGACCGTCGTCATCCTGCTGATCATCGCCGCGGTGGGCATCGGCGCGTGGACTCTGGGGCAGAGCCTCGGCAAGCGCGAGACGACGGCCAGCCCGTCGGCGTCCGCCTCCAAGCCGCCGCCA
This sequence comes from Sphaerisporangium sp. NPDC051011, assembly GCF_040653595.1. NCBI lineage: Bacteria > Bacillati > Actinomycetota > Actinomycetes > Streptosporangiales > Streptosporangiaceae > Sphaerisporangium > Sphaerisporangium sp. NPDC051011. The sequence goes on from NZ_JBFAGG010000010.1 coordinate 206,600, forward strand.
CCGAAGGTCGTCGCGGTCAAGCCGTCGAGCGCCACGGGCTTCGACCCGCTCGGCGACGACCTCACCGAGCATCCCGAGATCGCCCACCTCGCCATCGACGGCAAGGCGTCCACCGAGTGGCACACGCTGAGCTACCAGACCGCCGAGATGGGAGGGCTGAAGGAAGGTGTCGGGCTGCTGCTCGACATGGGCACGGCGATCCCGGTGTCGGACGTCGTGGTGTCGCTGGGCGACCGCCCCGGGGCGTCCATCCAGCTCAAGGTGGGTGACAGCCCCGATCTGAAGGCGCTCAGGACGGTCGCGAAGCAGGAGAACGTCTCCGGCACGGTGACCCTCACACCGGAGAAGGCGACCACCGGTCGGTACGTTGTGATCTGGTTTACGCGCCTTCCAGCGTTTGACGCGAAGTTTCGTGGCACCATCTATGAGGTAGTGGTGAACTCTCCCGAATCGGCCTAACAGGACACGCGTTGTGAACCTTCCCCCCGATAGCCCACCGGCGGCACAGCAGGCCGCAGGGTCCGCGTCGACCGACGCCGACCTGCTGACCCGCCATATCGGCGGTGATCCACACGCATTCAGCGAGATCGTCCGCCGCCACCGAGATCGCATGTGGGCCGTGGCCCTGCGCACTCTCGGCGACCCGGACGAAGCGGCCGACGCCGTCCAGGACGCCTTCGTCTCCGCCTACCGCAAGGCCGACAGCTTTCGCGGCGAGGCGGCGGTCACCACATGGCTGCACCGCATCGTCGTCAACGCCTGTCTCGACCGTATGCGCCGCAAGTCGATCCGCCCCGTCGCCGACGACGAGCTCGTCGAGGCCGCCGAGCGGGACACGCCGATCCCCGACCACACGGGCGATCGCGACGTGTCCATGGAGGTCTCGGCCGCGCTCAAGCTCCTCCCGACCGACCAGCGGGCCGCGTTGGTGCTGGTCGACATGATGGGCTACTCCGTAGAGGACGCCGCCCAGGTGCTCGAGGTGCCCACCGGCACGATCAAGAGCCGCTGCGCGCGGGGTCGCGCGAAACTCGCCCCAATTCTTTCGCATCTGCGGAACCGATCCGACCTAACTCGCGTCTCATCCGCGAAGGGAGCAGAACTTCGTGACGGGTGATACGCACTACGACCTCGAGGTCCTCGCCGAACTGGCCGAAGGTCTTCTCGACGTCGCCACTGCCGCGCGGGTACGCGAGCATCTCGCGATCTGCGACCCCTGCGGCGAGAGCCTCGCCGAGCTGGCGGCGGTCCGCGAGGTTCTCGCGGCCATGCCGGTGCCGGCGATGCCCATGGGTGTCGCGCTTCGCATCGACAAGGCGCTGGCCGCCGAGGCGGAGACCAGGCGTGAAGGGGGCCTCAAGCTCGACGAGGCGCCCGACTGGGACCGCATCATGGCGGACTCCCCCTGGGAGACGCCCGCGCCGCTTCCCGAGATGCCCGTGGAGCCCCCGGCCGTCGAGCGGCCCGAGGAGGTCGTCCCCCTCGGCATCGTCGCCGACGACGGCTCCATCGTCCCGGCCAGGCGCACGCGCAGGACGTCCCGGCGGCGCTCCTGGGCGATGCCCGTGGCGGCGAGCATCGCGGCGGCGGTCGTGATCGGCGGGGCGGGCCTCACCGCGAACATGCTGATGGCCTCCGGCTCGGGCACAGGGTCGGCACCTCCCGTCGCCCTGCCGCAGCCCACGCACAGCCCGGCGCCGTCCAAGAGCCGCCTGACCGGCACTGGCTCTGCCGCGGCCGCCGACTACCCTGTCGCCAAGAGCGACTACAACTACTCCAGCAGCGTCCTGGACGGCCCACTGGCCACGTACGTCGGCGCGACCGGCCCCGGAACCGGCAGTTCGGCCACGGCCGACGCCGCCGTCACACGCTGCGTGGCGAAGATCTCCGCCCGAGTCGGCAAGAAGCTCGGCGTGAAGGCGCCGAAGCCGATCGGCGTCGACCAGGGGTTCTACGAGGGCAACGAGGCCACCGTCATGGCCTTCTGGAAGGACCGCTTCCGCAACGCCGTCTACGTCTACGTCGTCGACGACAACTGCACCAACGTGCGTCCGCCGGCCGTGAGCCGCTGGCAGTAGTCGGCCGGTCACCATCGGCCATCGCGGCCGCCCGCACGCGTCACCGAAGTCCCCCGGGGAGTACCCTCGGGGGACTTCGCCGTGTCAGGGCGGCGCATGGGCGGGGCGGGAATCTCCGACGCCTAGGATCTGTTGAGGCGACTGGCATCGACGAACAGGTAGGAACAAGGCCGGGGCCGGTCGCGGCGACGCGTCCCGGCGGGTCGTACCAGGGAGTCGAGCGAGTGACCACCCACGGGCATGAAAGGCCAAAGAGCGTGAGCGACGTCCGCAATGTCATCATCATCGGGTCGGGGCCGGCCGGTTACACGGCCGCGGTCTACGCCGCGCGCGCGGACCTGAATCCGCTGGTGTTCGAGGGCTCCGTCACCGCCGGTGGCGCGCTCATGAACACCACGGACGTCGAGAACTTCCCCGGCTTCCCCGACGGCATCCTCGGCCCCGAGCTGATGGACAACTTCCGCAAGCAGGCGGAGCGGTTCGGCGCCGAACTCCTGGCCGACGACGTGATCGAGGTCGACCTCACCCAGACCCCCAAGGTGGTCAAGACCCACACCGAGACCTACTACGCGAAGACCGTGATCGTCGCGACCGGTTCCGGGTACCGCCAGCTCGGCCTGCCGAGCGAGAAGCGGCTGTCGGGCCGCGGCGTGTCGTGGTGTGCGACGTGTGACGGCTTCTTCTTCCGCGACCAGGACATCGTGGTGGTCGGCGGTGGCGACACGGCCATGGAGGAGGCCACCTTCCTCAGCCGGTTCGCCCGGTCGGTGACGGTGGTCCACCGGCGTGACACGCTGCGGGCCAGCAAGATCATGCAGGACCGCGCCTTCGCGAACGAGAAGATCCGCTTCATCTGGGACAGCGTGGTCACCGACATCGTCGGCGACACCAAGGTCAGCGCCGTCAAGCTCCAGAACCTCAAGACCGGCGAGGAGACCGAGCTTCCGGTGACGGGCGTCTTCATCGCGATCGGCCACGACCCGCGCAGCGAGCTCTTCAAGGGCCAGATCGAACTGGACGACGAGGGCTACGTCGTGGTGGACGCGCCGACCACCCGGACGAACGTCGACGGCGTCTTCGCCGCCGGCGACGTCGTCGACCACACCTACCGCCAGGCGATCACCGCCGCGGGCACCGGCTGTTCCGCGTCGATCGACGCCGAGCGCTGGCTCGCGGACCACGCCGCCGCCTGACGCGCGCCACGCCACCGCCTACCAGTTAAGGGAGAGAACCTTGGGCGAGATCAAGTCAGTGACCGACGCCACCTTCGACGCCGAAGTCCTCAAGAGCGACAAGCCCGTCCTCGTGGACTTCTGGGCCGAGTGGTGCGGTCCGTGCCGCCAGGTGGCGCCGATCCTGCAGGAGATCGCGACCGAGCACGCCGACAAGCTCACCATCGTCAAGATCAACATTGACGAGAATCCTCAGACTCCGCGGGACTACGGCGTACTCCAGATTCCGACCCTGAACGTCTATAAGGGTGGAGAGGTCGTGAAGCAGATCATCGGCGCAAAGCCGAAGGCCATGCTGCTGCGCGAGCTCGACGGCGTCATCTGACGCCCCTGCGGCTCCGACGAGCCGTACCACCGCTTCCGAGCGGCACACCCCACCCAGGAGCCCCCCACGTCCGATGGCGCGGGGGGCTCTGTGGCGTTCTGGACTGGTTCGTCGGGGCCGGGTCCCGGGAGGCTGAGAGCGCCTCAGACGGGGCGCAGCGCGCGTTCCGGGGTCATGGAGCCCAGCAGCCGTTCCAGGGCCACCTCGACGTCCTCACGCCATGAGGCGGCGGTCTTCAGCTCCAGCCGGAGACGCGGGTAGCGCAGATGCGGGCGAACCGTCTTGAACCCGACCGCCAGTAGGTACTCGGCGGGGATGACGCACCCGGGCTCCTCCCACTTCAGGTCGCCGAACGCCTCGATCGCCCGGACACCGCGCCGCGTGAGATCCTTCGCGACGCCCTGGATGAGCATGCGCCCGAGGCCGCCGCCGGAGAACTCCGACACGATGTGCGCGGTCATCAGCAGGACGGCGTCCGCGCTCACCGGCGAGGTGGGGAAGGCGACCGAGCGCGGGACGTACAGCGGGGGAGCGTACAGGACGAAACCGGCCGGCACTCCGTCCACGTAGCAGATCTTCCCGCAACTGCCCCATTCCAGGAGCGTCGCGGAGATCCATGCCTCTTTTTCCAGCCCGGGGTCTCCCGCCATCTGGGCGCGTTCTCCGCTGACCGGGTCGAGTTCCCAGAACACGCACCGCCGGCAGCGGCGCGGTAGATCATCAAGATTGTCGAGCGTGACGTTCACGAGCCGGCGCGACACCTCAGGGCCCCCAATCCTTGCGAGACGAGCGCGAGTCATGGCGAGAAAGCGCACGAATTACGGGCGTCTCCAGACTGGCATGGTAGCCGAGTGAAAGCGGCGTACGGCGGTCCTGGCCCTCGACCCGCACGGGGTTCCTCGCCCGGAACCCCCAATGCAGCGCGCAAATTGTTCGCTTTGCCCGCGAAAGGCGCTCTAAGTGAAGTAATTACCCAGGGCCTGGCCGTTCACTGCCGTACCCTGGTGTCTTCGCAAGGACCTAGTCGGCTACGACGAGGAGGTGGACCGTGACGCAAGAGCAGGATCACGGTCGGAGCACGGCGGCCCACGGGTCGCGCATCGACGCCTACATCGACCGGTACGCAGCACGCGCGGCCGGGATGGTGGCCTCCGAGGTCCGAGCTCTTTTCGCCGTCGCGTCGAGGCCCGAGGTGGTCTCGCTGGCCGGCGGCATGCCGTACGTCACGGCCCTCCCCCTCGACAGCGTGGGCGAGCTCGTCGCCGACCTGGTCGCCCGGCGCGGCACGGTGGCGCTCCAGTACGGCTCCGGCCAGGGCGATCCCGCCCTGCGCGAGCAGATCTGCGAGGTCATGCGCCTGGAGGGCATCGAGGCGAACGCCGACGACGTCGTCGTCACCGTCGGGTCGCAGCAGGCCCTCGACCTGGTCACCCGCATCTTCATCGACCCCGGCGACGTCGTGCTCGCCGAGGGGCCGTCCTACGTCGGCGCGCTCGGCACGTTCGCGGCCTACGAGGCGTCCGTCGTGCACGTCGCCATGGACGACCACGGGCTCGTCCCCGAGGCTCTCGCCGAGACGATCGCGTCGGTGGCGCGCCAGGGCCGCCGCGTCAAGTTCCTCTACACCATCCCCAGCTTCCAGAACCCCGCGGGCGTCACGCTCAGCGCCGAACGCCGCCGCCAGGTGATGGAGATCTGCCGCCGCGCCGGCCTCCTGGTCGTGGAGGACAACCCCTACGGGCTGCTCGGCTTCGACGGCGACCCCATGCGGGCGTTAAGGGCGGACGACCCGGACGGCGTGGTCTATCTGGGGTCGTTCTCCAAGACCCTGGCCCCGGGTTTCCGCGTCGGCTGGGCACTCGCGCCGCACGCCGTCCGCGACAAGCTGGTGCTCGCGATGGAGTCGGCCGTGCTCTCCCATTCGAGCTTCGCCCAACTCGCCGTCGGGCAGTATCTCGCCACCCAGCCGTGGCGCGAGCAGATCAAGTCGTTCCGCGAGCTCTACCGCGAGCGCCGTGACACCATGCTCGCCGCGCTGGAGGCGCTCATGCCGCCCGGCTGCGTCTGGACGCGGCCCGCGGGCGGCTTCTTCGTGTGGATGACGCTGCCCGAGGGCCTGGACTCCAAAGCGATCCTGCCGCGCGCCGTCGCCGAGCGGGTGGCCTTCGTCCCTGGCACCGGCTTCTACGCCGACCGCTCGGGCGCCCGCAACATGCGCCTGTCGTACTGCTACCCCGAGCCCGACCGCATCCGCGAGGGGGTGCGGCGCCTGGCGGGCGTGATCCAACAGGAACTGCTGATCCGCGACACGTTCGGCACGGGCTCGGCGCCGACCCACTCCGGGGTCGACACCCCCGGACCCGACCTAGCCTGAATACATCACCTGGTGATGCCCCCGTCCCGGCCGGGCGGGGGCGCCTCCCTCTATCCATCGAAGTAAGAAAGGTCCTCGATGAGCGATCTCGGCCATGTGCTCGTGCTGGCGGGCGGGTTGTCGTACGAGCGGGAGGTCTCCCTCCGCTCGGGCCGCCGGGTGAGCGAGGTGCTCCGTGCCACCGGGATCGACGTCGAGACGCGTGACACCGACGCGAGCCTGGTGCCCGCAGTCCTCGCCGACCCGCCGGATGTCGTTTTCGTGACGCTGCACGGCGGAAGCGGGGAGGACGGCGCGATCCGCTCGGTTCTGGAGCTGCTCTCGGTGCCGTACGTCGGGGCGGCGCCGGACGCGTGCCGCATCGCCTACGACAAGCCGACCGCCAAGACCGTCGTACGCTCGGTCGGCGTGCGCACCCCCGAGGCCGTCGTTCTCCCCAAGGAGACCTTCCACGACCTCGGCGCGGCCGCCGTGCTGGCGCGCATCATCGACCGGCTCGGGCTGCCGCTGTTCGTCAAGCCGTCACGCGGCGGCTCCGCGCTCGGCGCGTCCATCGTCCGTAAGGCCGACGAGTTGCCCGCCTCCATGGTCGGCTGCTTCGCGTACGGCGACACCGCGCTCGTCGAGCGGTACATCGAGGGCGTGGAGGTCGCGGTGTCCGTCGTGGACGTCGGCGAGGGGCCGGTGGCGCTGCCGCCCGTCGAGATCGTTGCCAACGAGGGCGTGTACGACTACTCCGCCCGCTACACCGCCGGGCACACCGAGTTCTTCGCCCCGGCGCGGCTGCGCCCCGAGGTGGCCGACGCGTGCGCCCAGATGGCCATCACCGCGCACACCGCGCTCGGCCTCCGCGACCTGTCGCGGACCGACATCATCGTCGACGCCCAGGGCCTCCCGCACTTCCTGGAGGTCAACGTGGCGCCCGGCATGACCGAGACCTCCCTCCTCCCCATGGCGGTGGAGGCCGCCGGTGAGGACCTGTCCGCGATCTGCGCGTCCCTGCTGCGCGCCGCCGTCCGCCGCGCCTCGGCCGAGTAGGCGTCGCCGCGGCGCCGTGCCATCACGCGGCGCCGCGACCGGCCATCCGGCCCGGATCGAGATCAGGGCGGCGGCGTAGCCTGGCGGCGTGATCGAGACCTTTTACGCCAAGAGCTTCGCCAGTGACAATCACGCGGGGGCGCACCCGTCCGTGATCGCCGCGGCGAGCGCCGCCAACGACGGGGACGCGCCCTCCTACGGCGGCGACCCGTGGACGGACGCCCTCGATGGTCAGATTCGCGCCGAGTTCGGCGACGCGGCCACGAGCCTGGTCGTCCTCAACGGCACCGGCGCCAACATGGTGAGCCTCAGCCTCATGCTGGGGCGGCGCTACGAGGCGGTCATCTGCCCGGAGACCGCGCACATCGCCACGCACGAGGCCGGCGCGAGCGAGCACGTCCTCGGCGTCAAGCTGATCACCGTCCCGGCACCCGACGGGAAGCTCACGCCCGGAGACGTGACCGCCCGGGCCGCCGACCCGGCGGACTTCAATCTGGTGCAGCCGAAGGTCGTCTCCATCTCCCAGGTGACCGAGCTCGGGACGTGCTACACGCCGGAGGAGGTCACCGCGCTTGCGGAGACGGCGCACGCCCACGGCATGCTGCTCCACGTGGACGGCGCCCGGCTGGCCAACGCCGCCGCCTTCCTCGGGTGCTCGCTGCGCGCGCTGACCACCGACGCCGGAGTGGACGTGGTGAGCTTCGGCGCGAGCAAGAACGGGGCGATGGTCGGGGAGGCGGTGATCGTGCTGCGTCCCGGGCTGGCGGAGGGCGGGCCGATCCTGCGCCGGCAGACGCTCCAGCTCGCGTCCAAGATGCGGTTCGTCTCGGCGCAGATCTCGGCTCTGCTCACCGACGAACTCTGGCGCCGGAACGCCGTCCACGCGAACGCCATGGCCCGCAGGCTCGCGGACGCCGTCGAGGACCTTCCAGGGCTGACGATCCGCTGGCCGGTCCAGTCCAACGCCGTCTTCGCGTCCATCCCGGCGGAGGCGACCGCCGTGCTGCAGGCCCGCTTCCGCTTCCACGTCATGGACGGCACCGCCCGCTGGATGACCGCGTTCGACACCACACCCGAGGACGTCGACACATTCGCAATGGCGATCCGCCAGGCCCTCAAGGACTGACCTCGTTCGAACCCGCCGAGCCGAAAGCGAGGCCATAGGCCCGTTCGGGGCGCGGCGGTGTTCTGGAGGAGGGAGGAAGGGTGAGGAGCGAGCCCTTCCGAGTGACGACGGAAGAACGCCGCCTGAAGGGCGCCCCGAACCCGCCGTGCCGAAGGCGCGGCCATAGGCGCTGTGTTTCACGTGAAACGGTGCGGGGATCGCCCGGCCGGGCCTCCCCGCTACACGAGGAGCGTTCAGTCGTCCAGGCCGTGCACGGAGCCCGCGGCTCCGGGAGCCATGGCGCTGATGATGCGTTGGAGATCGTCCATGGTGGCGAACTCGACGACGATGCGGCCCTTGTGCCGGCCGAGGTCGACCTTCACCCGGGTCTCGAAGTGGTCGGAGAGCCGGGTCGCGAGGTGCGCCAGCGTGGGGTCGGCGGCCTCCTTGGCGCGGCGGGCCCGGGGTGCCGGGGCCGCGGTCGCCTCCCCCATCGAGACGATCTCCTCGACGGTGCGGACGGACAGCCCCTCGGCGACGATGCGGGAGGCGAGGTGCTCCTGCGCCGCCGGGTCGCTGAGCGCGAGCAGTGCCCGGGCGTGGCCGGCGCTGATCGTGCCGGCCGCCACACGCAGCTGGACGTTGCCCGGCAGGTTGAGCAGCCGCAGCGTGTTGGTGATGTGCGAGCGCGAACGGCCGATGCGCTGGGCGAGCTGCTCGTGGGTGGCGCCGAAGTCGTCCAGGAGCTGGCGGTAGGCCGCGGCCTCTTCCAGTGAGTTGAGCTGCTCCCGCTGGAGGTTCTCGATGAGCGCGTCCCGGAGCATCGCGTCGTCCTGGGTGTTCCGGACGATGGCCGGGACCTCCGTGAGGCCGAGGAGCTTGGAGGCCCGCCAGCGCCGCTCCCCCATGACCAGCTCGTAGCGATCTTCGCCCAGAGACCGCACGACGATCGGCTGGAGGAGGCCGACCTCGCGGATGGACTCGGCGAGCTCGGCGAGGGCGTCGTCGTCGAAGATCTCCCGGGGCTGCCTCGGGTTCGCGGTGATCGCCTCGACGGGGATCTCCATGAAATACGCGCCCGCGACGGGCTTGAGTCCGCCGTCCACCGGGGTGGTCTCCGGGACCGCGCCCACCCCGGCGCTCGCGCTCACGTCGGCGCCCGCGCCCGTACTCGTGCCCGCGCTCGGCGGCGCCTCGACGATCGGCCCGGTGGGGATCAGGGCTCCGAGCCCCTTCCCCAATCCACGCCTTTGCTGCCCCACGACTCCTCCTTGCCCGACGGCCTGTTCACGCGGAGACGGCCGCCGTCATCGCCGCCTCTGCCGCCGCGTCCTCGACTTGATCCTCACGTACCGGTCGGGCCTGGCGCGTGCTCCTCCACGCGGAGGGCACCGGCCGCCGGACCGGATCAGTGCCCCGCCACCGTGGCCCCCCGGAAGGCGAGCTCGCGCGCCGCGTCCATGTAGGCCATGGCCCCGCTGGAGCCCGCGTCGTAGGTCAGCACGGACTGCCCATAGCTGGGCGCCTCGGACACCCGGACGCTGCGGGGGATGACCGTGTTGAGCACGGTGTCGCCGAAGTGCGAGCGCACCTCCTCGGCCACCTGGGACGCCAGCCGTGTACGGCCGTCGTACATGGTGAGCAGGATCGTGGAGACGCGGAGCGCCTGGTTCAGGTGCACGCGCACGAGCTCGACGTTCTGGAGGAGCTGGCTGACCCCTTCCAGCGCGTAGTACTCGCACTGAATCGGGATCAAGACCTCCTCCGCCGCGACCATGGCGTTGACGGTGAGCAGGCCGAGCGAGGGCGGGCAGTCGATGAGGATGTAGTCGAGCTCGTTGACGTCGTATGCCTCGAGCGCCCGCTTCAGCCGGGCCTCGCGCGCGACAAGGGAGACGAGCTCGATCTCGGCGCCGGCCAGGCCGATCGTCGCCGGAGCGCAGAAGAGGTTGGGCATGTCGGGCACCGGGCTGACGATCTCCTTGAGCGGGAGATCTTCGACCAGGACCTGGTACACGGACGGGATGTTCCCGCGGTGCTCGACCGAGAGCGCCGTCGAGGCGTTGCCCTGGGGGTCGAGGTCGACGACCAGGACCCGCTGGCCGTGCATCGACAGCCCCGCGGCGAGGTTGACCGCCGTCGTGGTCTTGCCGACACCGCCCTTCTGGTTGGCGATGGTGATGATGCGTCGTCGCGGAGGTCGGGGCCAGTCGCCTTCCGACATGCCTGAGGAGTAGCCGATCGAAGCGGCCACGGGAGCTGACGGAGCTGTTTCACGTGAAACCACTGAGCTGAGCGCCTCTCGGACCAGCGGCGAATCGCCGGGGTTAAGGGGGGACTGTGTCACGGCCGTCGTCCTTTCAACCGGCACGGCGGGTGGGGTTGCCGGCCAGCCAAGGCCGGACGGCCTCCCGCTTGTGGCGGAGACATGACTACCCGGCCAGCCAAGGCCGCCTGCCGTATCCGGCATAACCGTCACCTCTTCCGCCGACGCCGCGTAGCCTGCGCGCGTCGAGCTGGCGAGCGTCCGGCGACCACCCGGACAAGAGTCGCGGGCGGATCGACCTTACCGCGCCCGACCGTGACAAGTTCGGCGGTCTGCACCCCATATGCCTGCAATTGTTGCCTTGCGGCCTCCAATTCCTCGGCGGCACGCTCCCCCTTCATCGCCAGGAGCTCTCCGCCCTCACGAAGCAGGGGCATGGACCACGAGAGCAGGCGGTCGAGCGGCGCGACGGCGCGGGCGGAGGCGACGTCGAAGACGCGCCTGCCGGCGAGCTCCTCGGCACGCCCCCGCAGCACCTCCACGTTGTCCAGCTTCAGACCCTGCACGCACTCTTCGAGGAACGTGGTCCTGCGCAGCAGGGGTTCCAGCAGAGTGACCTGGACGTCAGGCCGGACGATCGCCAGCACCACCCCGGGAAGGCCCGCGCCCGAGCCGATGTCGACGAGGTGCGCGGCCTCCGGCACGACCTCGGCCACCACGGCGCAGTTCAGCAGGTGCCGGTCCCAGATGCGGGGGATCTCCCGCGGCCCGAGCAGCCCTCGGACGACGCCGGGCCCGGCCAGCATCTCCGCGAAATCCTGGGCGCGGGGCCACGCCTCGCCGGTGAAAACCTCGCGCGCCACAGCGGGCGCGTCGGGCAGCTCGTCGCTTTCCGCCATCACTCACTCAACTAGAACGGTCACAACATCTCCGCGTAAGGGTAGCCGTCCCAGCACTGCTCGTCGGTCCGACGCGACGGAGGTGACGAGGACCTGACCGCGGCGAACCGGCGCGCGGAGCGGGCGAGGACGTCCGGACGTCCGGCGGCGCGGGGGAGCAGGCCGGGTCATCGGCGGGTCATGAGCAGGGCAAAGATCGCGAAAACCGGCGAGAGCCGCCGCCGGGCGCGTAGGGCCGGTGGGTTACAACGGAGGGGACGCATCGGGTTGCCCGGCTCCTCCGCGACAGGAAGGAGCCCGGAAAGCCGACAGGCCGCCGATCCCCTCAGGATCGGCGGCCTGCGTACGTCCACCTACGACCCGCCCCGCCCTGCCCGGCGCGGGTCGTTCACACTCAGGTCGCTCAGGCGGGAAGGACGACGACGTAGCGCTCGGGCTCCTCGCCCTCCGACTCGCTGCGCAGCCCCGCGGCGGCGACCGCGTCGTGCACGATCTTGCGCTCGAACGGCGTCATCGGCTGGAGCGACTTCGCCTCGCCGGACCGCTTGACGTCCTCGGCGGCCTTGGCGCCCAGCTTGCTGAGCTCCACGCGACGGCCCTGGCGGTAACCGCCGACGTCGAGCATGAGCCGAGAGCGCTCGCCCGTGCGCCGGTGCACGGCCAGGCGGGTCAGCTCCTGGAGCGCCTCCAGGACCTCGCCGTTGTCCCCGATGAGGTCACTGCCCTTGATGTCGACGATGGAGACCAGGGCGCGGTCGCCCTCGACGTCCATGTCGATGTCGCCGTCGAGGTCGGCGATGTCCAGCAGCCCTTCGAGGTAGTCGGCCGCGATCTCGCCCTCCTGCTCCAGGGCGGCGACGTCGGGGGCGGCCTTGACGGCCTGCGGGGCCTGTTCCTCGTTGACTTCTGTCACGTCCGGACTCCTTTAGACAACCGGCTACGACTTCTTGCTACCTGTGCGCTTGCTGCGCGGCTGCCTGGTGGGCTGCTGACGAATGATCTTCTGCTCGGGCTCGGAAGGCGCGTCCTGAGGCGCGTCCTGGACCTTGGCGGCCCTGCTCGGCAGGATCTTGCTCAGCAGCCCCGGCTTGGGCTCAGGCTGCACCACGTTGCCCTTGGCGTCGACGATCGGCATCGGGTGGCGCCTGTAGAACCAGTGTTGCTGACCGAGCGTCCACAGGTTGGTGGTGACCCAGTAAAGGATAAGCCCGAGCGCGAAGTTCAGGCTGAACACCGCGAAGAGCGGCGAGATGTACATCAGGATCTTCTGCTGCTGCGCCATCGGGTTGTCCGGCATCTGCGCCATGGATCGGCTGACGCTCTGCCGGACCGTCAGGAAGGTCGTGGCGGAGCTGATCGCCACGAAGATGCCGAGCACGACCTTGGTGATGATCGGGTCGGCCCCGAACGCCTCGATGTCATGGGCGCTGGTGAAGAACGTCGACGGCACCGGCGCGCCGAAGATGTGCGCGGCACGAGCGCTGTCGACCATCGCCTGGGACATGCCGTGGGCGGCCTTGTCCTCGGCGATGGCGCGCAGGACCGTGAAGACGGAGATGAAGATCGGGAACTGGGCCACGATCGGGAGACAGCCGCCGAGAGGATTGGCGCCCGCCTCCTGGTAGACCTTCATGACCTCCTGGTTCATGCGCTGCTTGTCGTTCTTGTACTTCTTGCGCAGCTCTTGGACCTTGGGGGCGAGCTCCTGCATCTTCCTGGAGGAACGCATCTGCTTGAGGAAGAGCGGGAAGATCAACAGTCGCATCAGCACGGTGAGCGTGATGATGGTGAGGGCCCAGTTCAGCCCGTTGTCGGGGGGGATGATGGCGCTGTAGGCCCCATGAATCCAGGCGATCACCGTAGCGACCGCCGTATACAGCGGCTCCAGGAATGTCAGCTCCACCGAGCTAGCTCCCTTGCGTTTCGTCGTGGGACCGAACCGGGCGCGGAGGCACCGGGTCGTAACCTCCCGGGTGGAAGGGGTGGCAACGCCCGATTCGCCTGACGGTCAGCCACAGCCCCCGCGCGGCGCCATGGACGGCGATCGCTTCGAGGCCATAGGCACTGCAGGATGGTTCGAAGCGGCATCGCGGCCCGAGGAGGGGGCTTATGAAGGCTCGATAGAACCGGATCGGGCCGATGAGGACCCGAGCGGCCAGGGATACCGGCGGGGGCGGTTGGCTCACGCCGGCGCCCGGCGGCGGTGCCGGCGTCGCGACCCGCTCACCGGCCCCCGTGTCAGGGCTTGTCATGATCGTCCATCCGTCGCGGCCGGACGATGAGGCCGCCGTTCAGGCGACCGCCGCCCGATCAGTCGATCCAGCGCGACGTCGAGCTCGGCGGCGAGGTGCTCGCTTCGCGCGGACGCCGCCTGTGGATTGGCGCGTACAACAAGCAGGCTACCTCTAGGGAGACAGTGCAGGCGGTGCCGCATCAGATGGCGCAGCCGACGTTTGACGCGGTTCCGCACGACCGCGCCGCCGACGGCCTTGGAAACCACGAAGCCCACCAGGGGCGGGGCCTGTGGATCGCCCTGGGTGCTCAGGTGGGCGACCAGGGTGGGGCGTCCGGCGCGTCTCCCTCCACGGATCGCGTTCGCGAACTCTTCACCCCGCCGCATGCGGGAGGCGGACGGCAGCACGAGCGGACCTGCTTTCAGACCTGCACGGGCCCGGGTACGGCTATCGCCCGCCGGTCAGTCCCGGCGGGCGAAAGAACACGCACCGGACGCTCCGCGCCGTCAGGCGGAGAGCTCCACGCGGCCCTTGCGACGACGGGCGGCGAGGATCGCGCGACCGGCCCGCGTGCGCATGCGCAGCCGGAAGCCGTGGGTCTTCGCGCGGCGACGGTTGTTCGGCTGGAAAGTACGCTTGCTCACGAGTGGGCTCCAGGCTTGAGTTCACCCGCACGCGGTGCGGAGTGAGTGAAACACAGGGCAAAGCTTGCCGGATGCGCGGGCACGCCGAAGTGCCGTCGCGCGACAAGCCGACCGTCGTACGTTACGGGGCAGGCGGGGCAAAGGTCAAACCGGACGGGTGTCCCCGCGAGTCCGCCGCAGGTTATCCACTATTCCACAGCCCCTTTATCCACCGGCGCCCCGTCATCCACAGCATGTGCATCGTGTCTTCCCCAACCTGCCACTAGGCTGTGGACAACGTCTTGAACAGGGGTGTGCACAGCGCTACTGTCGGCCCTCCGGAACCTTCCCTCCCGCTAGTCAAAGTGCCTGGAGGCTCCTCCGAGGGTTGTGGAAAGAGTGTGGACCCGATGTGGACCACCGAAAGGAGCCTGCGGACAACGCTGTGGGGACAGCCGCGAGGCCCGGCACCGACGGAGCCTGCTCCGATGGGCGTCCATGTGGATAACGAACCGCGGCGAGCTTACGGGGGCCGCGTTGAGGGAGGAGGGGCCGACCAATGGATGGCGTCGACCTCGGCTCGTTGTGGGCCCGAGCGCTGGAGAGCTTCTCGGAGGGACGGGTCTCGTCCCAGCAGCGCGCGTGGCTGAACCTGACCCGGCCGTTCGGGCTGGCCAACGACACGCTCATCCTCGCGGCGCCCAATGATTTCGCCAAGGACGTCCTGGAGACGAAGCTCCGCCCGATGATCGCCCAGGCGCTCTCCCAGGAGTTCGGCCGGCCGATGCGGGTGGCCGTCCTGGTGGACCCGCTCGCGGGCTCCGGCGACGCGCCTCCCTCCTCGGGGACGGGTTATCCCCAGAATCCCGCTCCGCGCGGCGAGGGTTATCCCCAGGGTGGACAACCGCAGCAGGGATACGGACAGCCTGGTGGCCAGGGGTCCATGGGCCATCCGCCGTATCGCGATCAGGGGATATCCACCGACTATCCACAGGCTCGCCCACAGGGCCAGCAGTTCTCCTACGGCTATGGGGACAACTCCGAGGGCTCCTACGGCGACGCGCCCGCCGGCCCGTCCCAGAGTTATCCACAGGAGGGTTACCAGCGGCAGGACGGCTTCGACCGGCAGGGCAAGGGCGGGCTCGACCAGCCCCTGGCCCCGCAGCAGGACGCCGCCGCGTCCGAGCAGCCCTTCCCGCGTGACGACGCCGCGCAGCGCTATCCCCACGGCGATTCCCCGCAGCCCTTCCCCCGTGGCGAGGGCTTTCCGCGCGGCGAGGCCCAGCAGCGTTTTCCCCGGTCTGACCAGCCGTTTCCCCGTGGCGAGGCCGCCGAGCCGTACCCGGCGGAGCCTCGGGGCGACTCCTCACAGCCCTTTCCCCGGGTCGAGCCGCCGCAGCCGTACGCGCGAGGCGAGGCCGGGCAGCCGTACTCCTCTCCCATCGGGGGATACGCCACACAACCGTCGTATCCGGGCAGGCCGGAGGCACAACCGCCGCGTCCGCGCCAGGATCCGGACAACTTCGACCGGCCGCCTGTGCAGAACCGCTGGGACGGCAGGGGCGGCAAGCCCAGCGAGCCCGCCCGGCTGAACCCTAAGTACACATTCGAAACGTTCGTCATCGGCGCGTCCAACCGGTTCGCGCACGCGGCCGCCGTCGCCGTGGCCGAGGCGCCGGCCAAGGCGTACAACCCGCTGTTCATCTACGGCGATTCGGGGCTGGGGAAAACCCACCTTCTGCACGCGATCGGGCATTACGCGCAGCGGCTGTACGACGGCGCGCGGGTGAGGTACGTGAGCTCGGAGGAGTTCACCAACGACTTCATCAACTCGATCCGCGACCACAAGGCGGACGGGTTCCGCGCCCGGTACCGGGCTGTGGACATCCTGCTCGTGGACGACATCCAGTTCCTGGAGGGAAAGGAACAGACCCAGGAGGAGTTCTTCCACACCTTCAACACCCTCCACAACGCCAACAAGCAGATCGTCATCTCCAGCGACCGGGCGCCCAAGCAGCTGGTCACCCTGGAGGACCGGCTTCGCAACCGGTTCGAGTGGGGGCTGATCACCGACGTGCAGCCGCCCGAGCTCGAGACGCGCATCGCGATCCTTCGCAAGAAGGCGATCCAGGAGGGGCTCGCCGCGCCCGGTGACGTGCTCGAATACATCGCGAGCAAGATCTCGACGAACATCCGTGAGCTGGAGGGCGCGCTCATACGGGTCACGGCGTTCGCGAGCCTCAACCGCCAGTCGGTCGACCTCCAGCTCGCCGAGGTCGTACTCAAGGACCTCATCACCGAGGACTCCAGCACCGAGATAACGATCGCGACGATCATGGCGCAGACGGCGGCCTACTTCGGGCTGTCCATCGACGACCTGTGCGGCAGTTCGCGCTCGCGCGTGCTGGTCACGGCCCGGCAGATCGCCATGTACCTCGCCCGCGAGCTCACCGACCTCTCGCTTCCCAAGATCGGCCAGCAGTTCGGCGGACGCGACCACACCACCGTCATGCACGCGGAACGCAAGATCCGGTCGCTGATGGCGGAGCGCCGGTCGATGTACAACCAGGTCACCGAGCTGACGAACCGCATCAAACAGAACTCCCGTAGCGCCTGATGATCCACAGCCTGTGGATAACTCTGTGGATCAGGGCACACTGCCGATGAATGCCTCGAAATCGGCGCACGGGAGGCGAACAAGCAAGCGACCGGCCGGGAAACCTGGTTACCGACCCTGGGGACAACTCTGGGGACATCCTGGGGAAGACCTGGGGACTACTCGTGGACGACCTGTGGACGGCCTGTGGGTAGCGTCGGAGCCCCCCTCCGAAATGTCCGTCCTACCCCGTGGATAACCGGTGGAAACCTCGTGGATGACCGGTGGATGAAGGGCCCCGAATCTGGGGACGGCCTGTGCGTAACCTTCCGTCATCCCCAGGCCGGGCTCGGATACCCACCGGTCATCCCCAGGCCCGGTGGATAACAAAAGGCCTCTGAGCTGGGAAGACAGTAGACTTCCACAGTATCCACGGCCCCTACTTAGATGACCTGTATCTCTCTCTACTAAGAACTCAAGACCCATAGAAGGGTTCCGGAGGTGCGCCCGTGCCCGAGGGTGAAGACTTGCACCAAGGGCGCGGAGCGCCTGAGCCGGGACGAAGACCGCGATGCCCAGCGACCGACACACCGATACACAGCTCATCAACAGGAGGCGGATCCACGTGATGTTCCGGGTCGAACGAGACGTGCTGGCAGAGGCGGTGGCGTGGACCGCGCGCAGCCTGCCCGCGAGGCCGTCGGTGCCGGTGCTCGCCGGCATGCGGCTGGAGGTCACCGACCAGCAGCAGCTCAAGCTCTCGGGATTCGACTACGAGGTGTCCGCCGAGGTCACCCTGGAGCTGCAGACCGGAGACCCGGGGCTGGTTCTCGTCTCCGGCCGCCTTCTCGCCGAGATCACCCGAGCCCTTCCCGCACAGCCTGTGGACTTCGTGGTGGAAGGCGCGAAAGCAGTGGTCACCTGTGGAAGCGCCCGGTTCACCCTGTTGACGATGCCCGCCGAGGACTATCCCTCGCTGCCCGCGATGCCCCCGGCGGCCGGCCGGGTGGGCAGCGACATCTTCTCCTCCGCCGTCTCCCAGGTCGCCGTGGCGGCGGGCAAGGACGACACGCTGCCGATGCTCACCGGCGTGCGCATGGAGATCGAGGGTGACACCGTCACCCTCGCCGCGACCGACCGTTACCGCCTCGCCGTCCGCGAGCTCAAGTGGCAGCCGGACCAGCCGGACTTCTCGGCCATCGCGATGATCCCGGGCCGCACGCTCGCCGACACCGCCAAGTCCCTGACCACCGGCGCCGAGGTCGAGATCGCGCTCAGCTCCACCGGCGGCACCGGCGAGGGCATGATCGGGTTCTCCAGCGCGGGCCGTCGCACCACCACCCGGCTGCTCGACCCCGAGTTCCCCAAGTACCGCTCACTGCTGCCGACCGAGTTCTCCGCGCACGCCGACCTCGCGACCTCCGCGTTCGTGGAGGCCGTCAAGCGCGTCGCGCTGGTCGCCGAGCGCAACACGCCGGTGCGGCTGGCCTTCCACGGCGGCGAGGTCGTCCTTGAGGCCGGCAGCGGCGACGAGGCGCAGGCGGTCGAGGTGCTGCCGGTCGACTTCGACGGCGACGAGATCAACATCGCCTTCAACCACCAGTTCCTGCTCGAGGGCCTCGGCGCGATCGACTCCGACGTCGCGCGGCTGCAGTTCACGACGTCCACGAAGCCCGCGATCCTGACCGGAAAGCCTGTGGACGACGGCATCACGCCCGACTACCGGTACCTCATCATGCCGATCCGGCTGTCCAGCTAGGATCCCGGTCGGCCCGTCTGATCCGACTCCAATTGGACAGGGCCCTGATTGGACAGGGCGGGGCGGGGTACGGCGCGAGCGGTGCGTCGTGGATGATGAATTTCTTCATCGAGGGGTGACAGGCATGCAGATCGGCATGATCGGGCTTGGCAAGATGGGCGGCAACATGGCCGAGCGGCTGCGCCGTGCCGGTCATGACGTGGTGGGGTACGACCGCGACCCCAAGGCCAGCGACGTCGGCAGCCTCCGCGAGCTCGTCGAGCGCCTGAGCGCCCCTCGCGTGGTCTGGGTGATGGTTCCGTCCGGCGGCCCGACCAGGGCGACGATCGAGGAGCTCGGCGAGCTTCTCTCCCCCGGCGACGTCGTCATCGACGGCGGCAACTCCCACTACCTGGACGACCAGAGGCACGCCGAGCACCTCGGGGCCAAGAGCGTCTCGTTCGTGGATGTCGGCGTGAGCGGCGGCGTCTGGGGCCTGCGTAACGGTTACGCCCTGATGGTCGGCGGCGAGACCGAGGTCGTGAACAAGCTGATGCCGATCTTCGAGGCGCTCAAGCCCGAGGGTGAGGACGGTTTCGTCCACGCCGGCAAGGTCGGCGCCGGCCACTTCGCCAAGATGGTCCACAACGGCATCGAGTACGGCGTGATGCAGGCGTTCGCGGAGGGCTGGGAGCTCCTGGAGGCCACGGACACCGTGACCGACGTGCCCGGCACCTTCAGGAGCTGGCGCACGGGCACGGTGATCCGCTCCTGGCTGCTCGACCTGCTGGTCCGCGCCCTGGAGGAGGACAAGGACCTGGCGGAGCTGAAGGGCTACGCCGAGGACTCCGGCGAGGGCCGCTGGACGGTCCAGGCCGCGGTCGACCACGCCGTGCCCCTGCCCGCGATCACCGCGGCGCTCTACGCCCGGTTCTCGTCCCGCCAGACCGACTCTCCCGCGATGAAGATGGTCTCGGCCCTGCGCAACCAGTTCGGCGGCCACGCCGTGTCCTCCGCCGAGGGCCAGCACGCGAAGGGGGCCGACGCGCCGGGCGCCGACGTCGTCCCGCCGGTGGAAGCGCAGCGCTGAGCCGGGCCGCCCCTTCTGAGGCCCTCCAAGGGTCCCAGGGCTCCCGCGCGCGCATCGTCCAAGTCCGTTTGGGTGCGCGCCGGCTCAGGGCCCTCCTGCGCACCACAGGCCCCTGGAGGCGCCTACGGCACGGCGGCCCATGACCGGGCGCGCGGAGGCCGCCGGGACAAGTTGTGCCCATGTTGTCGTAGGGGCCCACTAACCTTCGTGAGGTGCATGTCGCCCACCTGTCGCTGACCGACTTCCGGTCCTACTCCTCCGTGGAGCTGGAGCTGGAGCCCGGGGTGACGGCGTTCGTGGGCCCCAACGGCCAGGGCAAGACCAACCTGGTCGAGGCGCTCGGCTACGTCGCGACGCTGGGAAGCTTCCGGGTGGCGACCGATGCCCCGCTGGTCCGCCAGGGAGCCGCACGGGCGATCATTCGTTCCGTGGTGGTCCGCGACGACCGCCGCGCCATGGTCGAGCTGGAGATCAACCCGGGCCGTGCCAACCGCGCCCGGCTCAACCGCTCACCGGTGCCGCGGCCGCGCGACGTCCTCGGCCTGCTGCGCGTGGTGCTCTTCGCGCCCGAGGATCTCTCGCTGGTGAAGGGAGACCCGTCCGACCGGCGCCGGTTCATGGACGATCTGCTGGTGTCCCGCGCGCCGCGCTTCGCGGGCGTCCGCGCCGACTACGACCGCGTGCTCAAGCAGCGGAGCGCCCTGCTGCGCAGCGCGATGCAGGCGCGGCCGGGCAGGCGGCAGAGCCCGCGCCACCAGGAGGCCGAGGCCGGGTTCTCGGCCGCCGGCGCCGGAGACGCCCTGTCCACGCTGGAGGTCTGGGACGTCCACCTCGCCCGGCACGGCGCCGAGTTGCTCGCCGCGCGGCTGGAGCTGGTGGAGGCGCTTCGGCCGTACGTCGCGCGGGCGTACGCGCTGCTCGCCCCGGCCTCCGCCCCCGCCGGAATCGAATACCGCGGCACGCTGTCCACGGTTTCCACAGGGGTGGGCGAACCGGGGGATACCGGCGCAGGCCCGCCGTCCACAGGTCCGGCGGCCCCTGTGGCCGACCGCGCGGCCCTGGAGGAAGCCCTGCGTGCGGCCCTGCTGGAGGCGCGGTCGGCCGAGCTCGAACGCGGCGTGACGCTCGTCGGCCCCCACCGCGACGACCTCTTCCTCAGCCTCGGTGAGCTTCCCGCGCGTGGTTACGCCAGCCACGGCGAGTCGTGGTCGTTCGCGCTGGCGCTCAGGCTCGCCGCCTACGACCTGCTGAGGGCCGAGGGCGGCGACCCGGTCCTGATCCTCGACGACGTCTTCGCCGAGCTGGACAGCCGCAGGCGCCGCAGCCTGGCCGACATCGTGAGCCCCGCCGAGCAGGTGCTGATCACCGCCGCGGTGCCCGAGGACGTCCCCGCGCAGCTCGCGGGTGCCCGGTTCGACGTCGCGGAAGGGAGCGTCACCCGTGTCAAATGACTTCGGCGCCGAGACGCCGGCGGTGACGGGGGTGCAGTCCCCGGAGGGCCTCGCCGCGCGCGGGGCCGCCCTGGCGCGCGAGAAACTCGCCCAGGCCAAGGCGGACGCCGCCAAGCGCGGCCGGCTCCCCCGGCGCGAGCCCAGGCGCCGTTCGGCGGTCCGGCGCGACTCCGGCGATCCCCAGCTCTTCGGCCGCGCGATCCGCGATCTTCTGTCCGACCGGGGGTGGGAGCAGTCGGCTGCGGTCGGGGGAGTTTTCGGGCGCTGGCACGAGATCGTCGGCCCCGAGAACGCCCTCCACACCAAGCCCGAGACCTTGGTCGACGGCGAGCTCGTGGTCGTGGCCGATTCGACGGCCTGGGCCACCCAGGTGCGCATGCTGGCGTCCACGCTGGTCAGGCGGCTGAACGAGGAACTCGGCGACGGTACCGTTCGAAGGGTGAAGGTACGCGGTCCGCAGAACGGGCCAAGACCGGCCGGTGGGCTGCGCGTTACCGGAAGCAGAGGTCCGGGCGACACGTACGGCTGAGCGCCCCCTCACCCGCGCCGCCGAACCCCGTGCGGCGGGGTGCTCGCCCCCCGGAAACCGATCAGAATCCCGTTGGCGGTGGTGACCCCCATCCCCGGTGGGGGGATGCCGAAGAGGGTATTCAACGCCCGACAGGCCACCACAGCGGCCGTCAATGCCACCTGATGCGCTTCTGACCGGTAGAATGAAACCGGATTCCGGACACGTCCGCATGCGAGTCACCCCCGGCCACGCGCCGGTACCCCCGGGTGGTCGCATCGAGGCACTCACGACGGTGACGGGCACGGCAGGGGCAGCCCATGATGGCCTCTTCTGTCGCGTGTCCGACGGCAGGAGGATTTGGCACTTGTCCTACGACGCTAGCTCTATCACCGTTCTCGAAGGTCTTGAGGCGGTTCGAAAGCGCCCCGGCATGTACATCGGGTCGACCGGAGAACGGGGCCTGCACCACCTGGTCCAGGAGATCGTGGACAACTCGGTCGACGAGGCTCTCGCCGGGTACGCGAACCACATCGAGGTCACTCTCCTCGCCGACAACGGCGTCCGCGTCGTCGACAACGGCCGCGGCATCCCGGTCGGCATCGTCCCCGGCGAGCAACGCCCGGCCGTCGAGGTCGTGCTCACGGTGCTCCACGCGGGCGGCAAGTTCGACAGCAAGTCGTACGCCGTCTCCGGCGGTCTGCACGGCGTGGGCGCGGCGGTCGTCAACGCCCTCTCCACGCGCCTGGAGGTCGAGGTCAGGAGGGACGGCTACCACTGGCGGCAGTCCTACACCCGGGGCGTCCCCAACGCTCCCCTGGAGCGCGGCGAGCCCACCGACGAGACCGGCACGTCGACCATCTTCTGGGCCGACGGCGGCATCTTCGAGACGACTTCCTGGAACTTCGAGACCCTGTCCCGCCGGTTCCAGGAGATGGCCTTCCTCAACAAGGGCCTGACGATCATCCTGCGCGACGAGCGGGCCGACCACGTCAACGGCGAACCGCACGTCGTGACCTACCACTACGAGGGCGGCATCTCCGACTTCGTCCAGCACATCAACTCGAAGAAGGAGCCCGTCCACGGCTCGGTCATCGACTTCGAGGCCGAGGGCGACGGCATCTCCGTCGAGATCGCCATGCAGTGGAACGCCTCGTACACCGAGTCGGTCTACACCTTCGCCAACACGATCAACACCGCCGAGGGCGGCACTCACGAGGAGGGCTTCCGCGCGGCGCTGACCAGCATCGTCAACCGCTACGCGCGCGAGCAGAAGATCCTCAAAGAGGGCAAGGACGACAACCTCACCGGTGAGGACATCCGCGAGGGTCTCACCGCGATCATCTCGGTGAAGCTGGCGGACCCGCAGTTCGAGGGCCAGACCAAGACCAAGCTCGGCAACACCGAGGCCAAGTCGTTCGTCCAGAAGGCCTGCAACGACTCCCTGCGCGACTGGTTCGAGCGCAACCCGGGCGAGGCCAAGGAGATCCTGAACAAGTCCCTGCAGGCCTCCCGCGCCCGCATCGCCGCGCGCCAGGCCCGCGACCTCACCCGGCGCAAGTCGCTGCTGGAGGCCGGGTCGGGGCTGCCGGGCAAGCTGGCCGACTGCCAGTGGACCGAGCCGGAGAAGTGCGAGTTGTACATCGTCGAGGGCGACTCGGCGGGCGGTTCGGCCAAGGGCGGCCGTGACCCGAAGTTCCAGGCGATCCTCCCGATCCGCGGCAAGATCCTCAACGTCGAGAAGGCCCGCATCGACAGGGTCCTCAAGAACAACGAGGTCCAGGCCCTGATCACCGCGCTCGGCACGGGGGTGCACGCCGAGTTCGACATCGAGAAGCTCCGCTACCACAAGCTCATCCTGATGGCGGACGCCGACGTCGACGGTCAGCACATCACCACCTTGCTGCTGACGCTGCTGTTCCGCTTCATGCGGCCGCTGATCGAGGCGGGGCACGTCTACCTCTCCCAGCCCCCGCTCTACAAGATCAAGTGGGACCGCAAGGGCGAGGACGCCAGCTACGCCTACTCCGACCGCGAGCGCGACTCGATCATCAACGCCGGCATCGAGCAGGGGCGCCGTGACCCGCGCCTGCACGACGGCGTTCAGCGCTTCAAGGGGCTGGGCGAGATGAACGCCGCCCAGCTGTGGGACACCACGATGAACCCGGCCACCCGGGTTCTTCTTCAGGTCACCCTCGACGACGCCGCCCAGGCGGACGAGATGTTCACCGTTCTGATGGGGGAGGACGTCGAGGCGCGCAGGTCGTTCATCATTAGAAACGCACGGGATGTCCGATTCCTGGACGTGTAGCGGCAGCCTTACGGACCATCTCGCTCATCTCGTAAAAGGACACATCACCCGTGACTGAAGTCAACGTCCCGCCGGGGACCCCCGCTGACCGCATCGAGCCTGTGGACATCCAGTCCGAGATGCAGCGCAGCTACATGGACTACGCGATGTCGGTCATCGTGTCCCGGGCGCTCCCCGATGTCCGTGACGGCCTCAAGCCCGTGCACCGGCGTGTCCTCTACGCCATGTACGACGGCGGCTACCGGCCCGACCGCGGATATTTCAAGTGCTCCCGCGTCGTCGGCGACGTGATGGGTTCCTACCACCCGCACGGCGACGCGTCGATCTACGACACCGTCGTGCGGCTCGCGCAGCCCTGGGCGCTGCGCTACACGCTGGTCGACGGCCAGGGCAACTTCGGCTCCCCCGGCAACGACCCGGCCGCCGCCATGCGGTACACCGAGTGCCGGCTCGCGCCGATCGCCATGGAGATGCTCCGTGACATCGACAAGGAGACCGTCGACTTCCAGCCCAACTACGACGGGCGGTCCCAGGAGCCCGTCGTCCTGCCGTCGCGCTTCCCGAACCTGCTGGTCAACGGCGCGGCCGGCATCGCGGTCGGCATGGCGACCAACATCCCGCCGCACAACCTGCGCGAGGTCGCCGAGGGCGTCCGCTGGTGCCTGGAGCACCCGGACGCCTCCGAGGAGGAACTGCTCGAAGCGCTGATCGCCCGCGTCAAGGGGCCCGACTTCCCCACCGGCGCGCTGATCGTCGGCCGCCGTGGCATCGACGACGCGTACCGCACGGGGCGCGGCTCGATCACCATGCGCGCCATCGTCGAGGTCGAGGAGGACGCCAAGGGCCGCCAGTGCCTGGTCGTCACCCAGCTCCCCTACCAGGTCAACCCCGACAACCTCGCGCTCACCATCGCCGAGCTGGTCAAGGACGGCAAGATCTCCGGCATCGCCGACGTCCGCGACGAGACCTCCTCGCGCACCGGCCAGCGCCTGGTGATCGTGCTCAAGCGCGACGCCGTCGCCAAGGTCGTCCTGAACAACCTGTACAAGCACACCCAGTTGCAGACGACGTTCGGCGCCAACATGCTGGCGCTGGTCGACGGCGTGCCGCGCACGCTCCGCCTGGACCAGTTCGTCAAGCACTACGTCGCCCACCAGGTCGAGGTCGTCGTCCGGCGCACCCGCTACCTTCTGCGCAAGGCCCAGGAGCGCGCCCACATCCTGAGCGGTCTGCTCAAGGCGATGGACCGCATGGACGAGGTCATCGCGCTGATCCGCCGGTCGCCGTCGGCGGCGCAGGCGGTCGGCGGCCTGATCGAGCTGCTGGAGATCGACGAGATCCAGGCCCAGGCCATCCTGGACATGCAGCTCCGCAAGCTGGCCGCCCTGGAGCGCCAGCAGATCATCGACGAGTACGAGTCGCTGATGACGCAGATCGCCGACTACCAGGAGATCCTGGCGTCGGAATCCCGGCAGCGGCAGATCGTCGCCGACGAGCTCGGCGAGGTCGTCTCCCGGTACGGCGACGAGCGCAAGACCGAGATCATCGCCTACGACGGCGACATGTCCATCGAGGACCTGATCGCCGAAGAGGACATGGTCGTCACGATCACCCGTGGCGGCTACGCCAAGCGCACCAAGACCGACCTGTACCGCGCCCAGAAGCGCGGCGGCAAGGGCGTGCGCGGCGCCCAGCTCCGGCAGGACGACATCGTCGAGCACTTCTTCGTCACGACGACCCACCACTGGCTGCTCTTCTTCACCAACAAGGGCCGTGTCTACCGCATCAAGGCCTACGAGCTGCCCGACGCCGGCCGTGACGCGCGCGGCCAGCACCTCGCGAACCTTCTGGCGATGCAGCCCGACGAACATGTCATGGAAGTTCTCGACCTGCGTGACTACGAGGTCTCGCCCTACCTGGTGCTGGCGACCCGCAGCGGCCTGGTGAAGAAGACCCGACTGGCGGAGTACGACTCCCCGAGGACCGGCGGCCTGATCGCCATCAACCTCCGCGAGGACGACGAGGTGATCGCCGCGCGGCTCGTCTCCGAGGAAGACGACCTGCTGCTCGTCTCCCGGGGCGCCAAGTCCATCCGTTTCACCGCCTCCGACGAGGCGCTGCGTCCCATGGGCCGCGCCACGAGCGGCGTCATCGGCATGCGATTCCTGGACGGCGACGAATTGCTGGCGATGAACGTCGTCAGCGACGGCGACGACGTGCTTATCGCGACCGAAGGCGGGTATGCGAAGCGGACACCCGCGGATCAATATCCCGTACAAGGCAGAGGCGGGCAGGGTGTACTGACTGCGAAGATTGTCAGTGCCCGTGGCAAGCTGGTCGGAGCAGTCATGGTGAGTCCCGAAGACGAGGTGTTCGCGATCACCTCCGCAGGCGGGGTGATCCGTACGAGCGCGGGCGAGATCAAGCAGTCCGGCCGCCAGACCATGGGAGTGCGCCTGATGAACTTGTCGGAGGGGGACAGTGTGGTCGCCCTCGCCCGCAACGCGGAATCGCTGGACGCCGACGAAAACGGGGACAACGCCGATAACGCAGGAAGCAGCGATTCAGCGGACAACGGGGGAGATGACACCGAATGAGCCAACAATCCAACTCGGGTGGCTCCGGCAAACCTCCGGGTTCGCCGAGCCGCAAGCGAAGCACGACGACCACCAAGAGCCCCAGGCCGGCCTCTTCGGTGAACTCGTCGACCCGTAACCAGGTAACAGAAAGCGTGAACAGCCCGGACGCCCCGGGTAAAGTCCGCGCGTCGACCAACCCGCCGGATGACACAGTTGTCGTCGTGACCAGTGATGACGACGCTGCTGCCTCCGCCGGCGGCGGCCAGAAGCCCGGAGGCAACGCGGGCCCGGGTGAGAACGGCGAGGGCAGGGACGCCACCATGCGCATCCGCTCGTCCGCCGTGCCCGAAAACTCGTGGTCGCCCTCCTCCTCAGACGGCGCGGGGGGCGGCCCGACGAGGCCCTCCCAGAAGCCTCCGTCCGCCCCTATGCCGCCCTCCTCGGCCTCCATGCCGTCCGCGCCCCCACGCCCGGGTCCCGGCGGCCCAGGGGGCCCTGGCGCCCGCCCGTCCACCGGTGGCAGGCCCTCCGGCCCCGGCGGCGCGCCCAAGCCCGCCCCCGGGAACGTCTCGGCCCTGGCCACCCCGGAGCCGATCGTCGGCCAGGAGCGGCGCGACAAGCCCGCGCCGCTGAAGGCCCCCCGCAAGGCCCACCTCGTCCTGCGCAGGGTGGAGCCCTGGTCGGCGATGAAGTTCAGCTTCGTCGTCTCGCTCGTATGCTTCGTGGTCCTGTTCGTGGCCGTCGCCGTCCTGTACGGCGTGCTGTCCGCGCTCGGCGTCTTCGACTCGATCGTGAACGTCGTGACCCAGCTCACGGGCGCCGACGGCAAGAACAACAGCGGCATCGACATCAAGTCCTGGTTCGAGCCGGTGCGCATCCTCGGCTACACCGCCCTGCTCGGCGCGGTGAACGTCGTCCTGATCACCGCGCTCTCCACCCTCGGCTCGGTCATCTACAACGTCGCCTCCGACCTGGTGGGCGGCGTCGAGGTGACCTTCAGCGAGGCCGAGTAGACCTGAACGCCCGTGGCCAGGGGGCTGCCGCCCACCGGTATCACCACCCGACGGCACCCCCAAGCCCCGGCCGCCCGCCCGGTAACGACTCCATCCCGTTGGCGCGCGCGGCCCCAGAGCACGGTAAGCTTTTCCCTGTCAGAGAGACGATTCGCCTCAGCCCGACGAAGACGATAGTGTTCTCTGCACCGCACAACGGGGCTATAGCTCAGACGGTTAGAGCGCTTCCCTGATAAGGAAGAGGTCCCAGGTTCAAGTCCTGGTAGCCCCACCAGCCAAAACGCCCCGTACGGATCAACGTATGGGGCGTTTTACTGCAACGGCCCCTGAAACAGGTCGTTGACCTTGCGAATCGCGCTCTCCCGGCTTTCCTCGTCCCCGTGCGTGTAGATCTCCATCGTGACCGAGATCCGGCTGTGCCCGAGGATCTCCATCGCATCCCGAGGCGCCACACCGAGCTTCTTGAGCAGTGACGCCGCCGTGTGCCGAAGATCGTGCAGCCGGATCGGCCTCAGCTCCTCGTCCGAACGGTCTTGAGGATAGCGACCCGCACCGCCGGAGGTAATCCCGATGGATCACCACAACACGCACTCGGTCAGCGTGGCAGGCGTGATCATCGACGACCAAGGCCGCGCCCTCCTCACCCAACGCCGCGACAACGGCCACTGGGAAGCCCCAGGCGGAGTCCTCGAACGCGACGAGGACATCATCACCGGCCTCCTGCGCGAAGTCCGCGAGGAAACCGGCCTCGACGTCGAACCCGTCACCCTCACCGGCGTCTACAAGAACATGACCCGCGGCATCGTCGCCCTGGTCTTCCGCTGCAAGCTCATCAGCGGCCACCTCACCGAAACCGACGAGACCCGCTCATTCCGCTGGGTCACCGCAGACGAGGTCCGCACTCTCGCATCCGAGGCATTCGCCGTCCGCGTCCTGGACGCCATGCGCAACGACCCGACGCCGGCGATCCGCCACCACGACGGCACCCACCTGCTCTGAACCAGTCGCCTGACAAGCACTCAGGATCTTGCCGCAAGCACGCGCCGCCGCTGGGAACGCCCTCGAAAGATCTCGACCAGGAGCATCTCAACCTTCGTGGGTCTCGTCCCTCTCCAGATTCCCTGTCCGGCGAGCGGACCCACCAATGCAACAGCAGCACGCCCACGAGCCAGAAGAAGCCAGCCACCACAGCAACCGCAACCAGATATGTCATGGTGATTCTCTGCGGACCTTCAGTAGTCGTCGGCCACGCGAATCACGAATCAACCCACCACGAAGCCCGTCAATCCGAGCAGCGCCTTGCGCGCCTCACGGTCCATGCCATGGCACCACCTTCGAGACGCGCATGATCGTCCCATTGCCATCATGCCAGGACTAGGCAAAGTCCAGAGTTTCGAAGCTGGATAGGCTGGGCCGCGAACTTATCCCACTGGTCTCCCGCCGCTATGGCCGAGCATGGGTGGCCGTCAATCCCATACAGGTTCCGATCGCGCTGTGGTTGGTCACCGTACGGGTTGAGGGCGATCGAATGTCCGGGCTTCGTCCCTCAGTCCCGGCCCACCGAGCACGGCCACGCGATGACGGCCCTTGCTGTACAGATGAGCTCACGTGGAACATCAAGCGAACTGGGCTGTGTGACAGAATCCCCAACATGCTGGATACGGTAAGCAAAAATGATCTTGTGGGTATTTTCTACTTCACTCTCGCCCTGGTCAACGCTGGTTTGGCGCAGGGCAAGTGGCGTTCAGGCTTCGGTTGGTGGTTGATTTCTCTCTTTCTCGGGCCAATCGCAACTCTGCTTATCGTGGTTCTCCCGCGTCCGAAGCCCTACCGCGCCAATGACGAGTGACGGCCCCGAGTCAGGTCCTCAGGAAATCGCGGGTTGCAGTTCAGGGTGGTCCGCGTATGCCCGTTGACCTGCATTGAACTGCCTGGAACCGTGATCGTCCGAGCTTTTAATACGTAGGTTCCCGGGTTGGGTTCCCTGTCACGTAGGGGTGCGGACGATCTCCGGTGCTGTCCAGCCTCCCGGCGTCGTGCCCGATCGCCTACGGCCTGGCGTGCCAAGCTGTACCCCTGGCGGCGCAATGCCGGAGACCGTCCTTGATGAGAGTAGCCTCGTGCCCGTCGCGTGTCCCGATGGGGCGGGAAAACACCGGGGAACAGCGGGGAGTTACGGGGAACTCGACTGATGCCCTGAGCTGTGGTTTCGCAGGTCGAGTCTCTTGGCGCGTCGCCAAAGTAACGATCATCACCAACAATGCGCGCGCCTCAGGCAAGAAGGCCGACTACTGATCAGAGGGGGCAGGCGCGTCTCGTGCCGAGGATCTCGCGGCCCCGGGCCGGTGTGATCAGCCGGGCGGTCCGGGGGTCGGCCAGCAGGGAGATCGGCGCGAGATGGTCATCGCTCATGGGCCGCCACAGTGACAGGGCGTCCCGCAGGAGCGGCCAGGCGTCGTCCCCGGCGGGGTCGGCAAGGACCGCGCGTACCGCGGCGTCGAACTCGGGGTTGCCGAACCGGACCCGGAAGCCGGGTTCGGCCGCACGCCTCCGGTGGTCGGCGATCAACCGTTGGACGCGGTCGGAGCCGCGTTTCATCAGACCGGCGACGGCGGATTCTGTGCCCTGGCCACGGGCGCGTTCGTGCTGAACGAACAGGTAGGGCAGGGTCTCCGCCGTGAAGAGGTCCTCGTCCAGAGTCCAGGAGAGGTGGTGACCTCCTGTGAGGAGATGGCCGAACCGGTTGGCCGCGTCGGGGTGGCCCAGCATGGCCGACATCTGGAACAGCAGGAAGTTGGCGCGGTCCCGGCCAACGCGCGATGCCTCCTTCAGCAGCGCCAGGGGTTCGTCCACCTCGCCCGCCAGACTCGCCAGCCG
Organism: Sphaerisporangium sp. NPDC051011; assembly: GCF_040653595.1. Classification (NCBI taxonomy): domain Bacteria; kingdom Bacillati; phylum Actinomycetota; class Actinomycetes; order Streptosporangiales; family Streptosporangiaceae; genus Sphaerisporangium; species Sphaerisporangium sp. NPDC051011. The sequence continues at coordinate 236,937 of NZ_JBFAGG010000010.1, forward strand.
GGCCTGCTCGACCTTCGTGTCCCACTCGCGCTGGGTCTCGCACCGCGGGCGGTCCAGAGCGTGGAACCCGGCATAGAAGTCGTACATCTTCTCGTAGAAGGAGTCATACCGCTCCGGCCCCATCGCCGTCCACGAGAACATGTCGTAAGCGGCCCACTCACCGCGCTCGTCCACGTCTCCGGGATCGAGGAAGACGACACCCGCGTCCGCCTCCAGTGAGATCAGCAGCGACCGGGCGAGAACCGCTCCCTCGCCGGCCTCGTCGTCCGTATCGTCGTAGAGCTCGGCCATGAAAGGGTCCAGGTCGCGCATCCACCCGATCTCGTCGGTATCACGTAACCGCCACACGAAGTTGCCCGCGTGCCGCCAGCCGTTGGTGACCAGGAGGAACTCCCGGAACGAGGGCGGCAACGTGCACCCCAGACGCCTCTCAAGAGCCTCGACATCTTCAGGAGAGGCGGGGGGAAAGCCCAGCCACGGATCGGCGCCCGGTTCTTCGGCCGGATTCGCGATCTGCCATTCCTCGCTCCAGCGCTTCAGGAACGGCTTCCAGGCGGTACGGTCCACGGGCACTCCTTCACACGTCGGTCACGGCACGCTCATCCCAGCAGAGGCCACCGACATTCAGGAGATCCCCCGGGTGGACCTTGACCACGGCCCGCGCCTTGACCGCATCACTTCGAGGCGTGGGCCGCCGGGGTGGGGTGGCGGCGGGGTGAGGTGGTCAGGAGAACGATCGATGCCGAAGCCTTCAGTGCCAAGGCGAGAAGCCCGATAGGCGTGTTCGGACCCTTCGGCGCAATCTGTCCGCCTTTGTGCCGTGCCATCCTGCACGACCTGCGACGCCTTCGCTGAGTGGCTGGAAATCCAATATCGAAAAGTATCAGGCCTACAGGCCGCCCGTTGATGGTCAGGCGGTCAGGTCGCCGAGGGCGGGGCCGTCACCTCGGTGGTCAGGTTGGGGGGCATTGTGCCGCCGAGGATTTCGAGGGTCGCCGGGCCGTCGGGGGGGATGGTGATGGTGCCCCAGGCGGTGCCGGCGACGAAGGGGTAGCGGTCGGGGCGGCGGGTGACCTGGAGGTGGGCCGTCGTGGCGTCGTAGCGGAAGCCGGTGTACGCGTCGAGCAGGGACCAGCCGGCCATGGCGCGCACGTAGTGGTCGCCGCACTCGATCTCGTTGAACGGGTTGCGGCGGGTGCCGTCGTAGCGCTCCCGGATCGCCCTGACGATCCGCAGCGCCTCGTCGGTGAGCCCTTCGTACAGGCAGTGGGCGGCGACCTGGTACTCCACGCCGGTCCACACCTCGTCGCTGTAGCGCAAAGGCACGACCGGACGGCCTCCGTGCGGCCAGCTGCACACCACGAGCCCGGTCTCGTCGCCGTCGGCGAAGACGCGGTAGCCGTGCTCGGTGAACCCGGTGCGCAGGTTGTACCGGACGATCGCGGCGAGCGCGGCGCGGACGCGGCCCGGGGGCAGGATGTGGCCGAGGCCGAGCTGGTGCGCCCACCACTGGCCGAGGAGCTGGTCGGACAGGCAGCCGAGGCCGAAGTCGTAGGCCTCGCCCGTCACCGGCTGGGAGTAGTACTCGCCGTTCCACAGCAGCTTGTCGTAGTTGTCGCGCGCCACCGCGAACCGATCCTCGTACGCGGAGGCGGCGGCCGGTTCGACCAGCTCGGCCATCGCGCGCATCGCTCGCAGCGCGGCCAGCCACAGCCCGCCGACGAACATGTTCGGGCCGTGCAGGCTGATGTCGTAGGTGACGGGCTGGTCGCCGCGCAGGACTCCGTCGCCGACGTGGTCCCAGGTCGTCGTGACGTGGTCCATGAGGCGGCGCAGGGCGGGCCAGTGTTCGCGCAGCCAGGTGTCGCCGGCGCCGTCGAGCACCGAGCGGTAGGTCTTGAGGACGGCGCCGAGCATGCCGTCGAGCGCCGGGCGTTCCGGCCCGCCGATGGCCACGTCGTGGAGTTGCGGCAGGTACAGCGGCAGGACCACCCGGTGCGGCAGCGACCCGTCCGGCGCCTGGACGGAGAACTCGGTCTCGCGCATGCTGAGCCCGAGGTCCGGGAAGAGCCGGGCGAGGGCCTGCTCGTAGTTGAAGACGTGGTTGCAGTTGAGCGGGCAGGATCCGCCGACGTCGCCGTTCCAGTTCCGGGTGGAGGCGCCGAGCGTGCCCTCGAAACCGTAGGCGCGCCCGTCGGCGGTGCGGAACAGGGTGGGCGAGCGCACGAGGGTGCCCTGGGCGGAGACCACTTCGCGCAGTTCGTCCGGCAGGTCGCTGCCGGCGACGACGGCCCGGCGCGGACGGTGGTCCTGCGCTCGCCCGCCAACTGCTCGCCGACAAGGATCATCGGCGTCTTCGACGAGGGCTGCATGGGCATGTACAACGCCATCATCGACGACGAGCTGCTCAACCCCATCGGCATCTACAAGGAGCGGCTCTCGCAGAGCGCGCTGTGGGCCGAGATGCAGACGGTGTCCGACCAGGAGGCGGACGCGGTGGGCCGCTGGCTCCTCGACAAGGGCATGACGTTCCGCCTCGGCACGGACGAGGCGACCGAACTCACCGAGGCGCAGCTGCGCTGGCAGTACAAGATGTACATCGCGGCGCTGCGCATCAGCGACGACTTCGGTCTGGACGCGGTCGGAATCCAGTACCAGCAGGGGCTGAAGGACCTCTCGCCGGCGTCCGACCTCGCGGAGGGCATCCTCAACAACGTCGACCGCCCGCCGGTGACCTCGCGCGACGGCGCGCGGGTGCTGTGGGACGGTCAGGCGTTGCCGCACTTCAACGAGGCCGACGAGGGGGTCGCGGTCGACGCGCTCGTGACCAACCGCCTGTGGACGGCCATGGGCCTCGACCCGGCGACCACCCTCCACGACGTGCGCTGGGGCGAAGAGTACGACGGGCGGTTCGTCTGGGTCTTCGAGATCTCCGGGTCGGTGCCGCCGTCGCACTTCGCCGACGGGTACGCGGGCGCCGTCGGCCGGCGGCAGGACCCCGTTTACTTCCCGCTCGGCGGGTCGACCATCAAGGGCGTCTGCAAGCCGGGCGAGATCGTCTGGAGCCGGGTGTTCGTGCAGGGGGGAGCGCTGCACGTCGACCTCGGCCGGGCCTCGGCGGTCTCGCTGCCGGACGAGGAGACCGAACGCCGCTCCCAGGCGACCACGCCCGCGTGGCCGATCATGCACGCCGTCCTGCACGGCGTGAGCCGCGACCAGTTCATGGCCCGGCACAAGGCGAACCACCTCAACGTCGCCTACGCCCCGGACGCCGAGACGGCCGACAAGGCGCTCGTCGCCAAGGCCGCGCTGTTCGCCGAGCTGGGCCTGCACGTGCACCTGTGCGGGGAGACCTACGTGGCCTGACTCTTGGAGAGCGCTCTCCTAGCTTGCCGGCCGGAGAGCGCTCGGGCGGATCCTGTCGGGGACTGACCGTGGCCAGGGGTGGGTGTCAAGACCCGACCTTGATAACGCTTCAATAACAGCTCGGCGAGAATGTGGTTTCGGAATGGCGCTGGGGGTTTTCAATTTCCGTCTTAAATGAGTGGTGGACACGCTCCCACGGGGATGCTGTTCGCGTGCACGGAAAGCGAAAGTAGGTGGGGTGCGCACCACTGGTTTCACGTGATGTCAACGGCGCCGGGCCCATATTTCGGCCTCCGCCGGTGGCCGATAGCGGGATTCCGAAACTCTGTGATCCGGGCCCGCGCGTACGCCTCGCCGTGCTCACGTGCACTCCTCCGACCTGGAGGCCCTGGGTGCACGCGAAACGTCCCGGCGATCTGACAGATTGTTACCTTAGTGCAGTAAGAAAGTCGGAAAAGGTGCTTAATGTCCGGGAAACAGCCTTAATGTCAGACAAGCTTGTCATGATAAATCCGGTGACATTACGTGCTTTGTCGATTTCAACCATTGCAAAGCAGACAAGATCGATTCACGATTCTCCACGTGGGCTGTAAAGATCTCATCAGCCCACGCCATCTCCCGGCGGTTGATCCCCGCCCGGCGTGAAGGAGAATGTGTGTTACGCACACCCCGGCACTGGCGAACGATTCTGACCGGAGCGGTCGCCACCCTCGCGCTCATGTTGCCTCACGGCGCGGCCCAAGCCGCGCCCGCGCCCGAGCCCGACAAGATCGACAAAGCCGTCATGGCGGACCTGTCCGCGGACGACAAGGCGACCTTCTGGGTCCGCCTGAAGAGCAACGCCGACCTCAGCGCCGCCCACAGGGCCACGACCAAGACCCAGAAGGCGCAGCAGGTCTACAAGGCCAAGACCGAGATCGCCACTTCGTCCCAGGCGAACCTGCGCAAGCTGCTCACCTCCGCGGGCGTGGACTTCACCCCGTTCTGGATCTCCAACGCCGTCCAGGTGACCGGCGACGCCAAGCTGGCCGGGGAGATCGCGAACCTCGCCGAGGTGAAGAGCATCGAGCCGACCCACGTCACCAAACTGCCCGACCCGATCCCCGGCAGGCCGGTGGCCCAGGTCAACGCCGTCGAGTGGAACATCGACCGCGTCAAGGCGCCCCAGGTGTGGAGCGAACTCGGCACCCGCGGCGAGGGCATCGTCGTGGCCAACATCGACACCGGCGTGGACTACACTCACCCCGCGCTGGCCGCCCAGTACCGGGGCAAGAAGGCCGACGGCACCGTCGACCACAACTACAACTGGTTCGACCCCGCGGGTGTCTGCTCCAGCTCGGCGCCGTGTGACAACAACGACCACGGTACGCACACCATGGGCACGATGGTGGGCTCCGACGGCGGAGCCAACGAGATCGGCGTCGCCCCCGGAGCCAAGTGGATCGCCGCCAAGGGCTGTGAGTCCAACTCCTGCTCCGACGCATCGCTGCTCGCCGCGGGCCAGTGGGTCATCGCGCCGACCGACCTGAGCGGGCGGAACCCCCGCCCGGACCTGGCGCCGGACATCGTCAACAACTCCTGGGGCGGCTCCGGCTTCGACCCCTGGTACAAGGAGACCGTCGAGGCGTGGATAGCGGCGGGCATCTTCCCCGCCTTCGCCAACGGCAACGTCACCGGCGCGGGCTGCAACTCCAGCGGCTCGCCGGGACAGTACATCATCAGCTACAGCGCGGGCGCGTTCGACAGCAACAACACGATCGCGACCTTCTCCACCCGCGGCTTCGGCGAGAACGGCGAGATCAAGCCCAACATCGCGGCGCCCGGCGTGAACGTCCGCTCGTCCGTCCCCGGCGGGTACGACTTCTTCTCCGGCACCTCGATGGCCTCCCCGCACATCGCGGCCACCGTCGCGCTGATGTGGTCGGCCTCCCCTGGCCTGCGCGGTGACATCAACACCACGCGCGAGCTGCTCGACGGCACCGCGATCGACGTCAACGACACCCGCTGCGGCGGCACCGCTGCCGACAACAACGTCTGGGGCGAGGGCCGCCTCGACGCGTACGCCGCCGTCCGGGCCGCCCCCGTCGGTTCGCTCGGCGGGCTCGCGGGCACCGTCACCTCCGGCGGCACGCCCGTCGCCGCGGCGACGCTCAGCGTGACCGGCCCGATCAACCGTACGGTCACCACCGCCGCGGACGGGACGTACACGCTGCCGCGCCTGCTCACCGGCGACTACCAGGTCACCGTCACCAAGTACGGCTACCAGACGGCCACCGCGACCGTCACCATCGTCGCCGACCAGACGGTCACGCAGGACGTGACGCTGACGGCGCTGCCCTCCGGGACGGTGTCGGGAACGGTCACCGCCGCCGGCGCGCCCGAGGTGGGCGCCACGGTGGCCGCCGTGGGCAGTCCGGTGACCGCGACCACCGACGCCGCCGGCCGGTACTCGCTCACGCTGCCGGAGGGCACCTACGACCTGAAGGTCACCCCGCTCTCCCGCTGCGCCGACGGCCTCACCGTGAACGTCGCGGTGAGCGGCACGGTCACCAAGAACGTCGACCTGCCGCGCCGCATGGACACCTTCGGCTACACCTGCGCCGACGCCACCGCGCCCTTCGTCGCGGGCACCGACAAGCAGGCGATCACGGGTGACGACGTCGCCCAGCCGATCGCGCTGCCGTTCACCTTCCCGTTCTACGGCACCGGCTACACCGGCGGCTTCGTCAGCAGCAACGGGTTCCTGAGCTTCACCGCGAGCAGCACCGCGGCCAGCAACGGCTCCCTGCCCTCCTCCGCCGCGCCCAACGGGGCCGTGTACCCGTACTGGGACGACCTGGTGCTGGACGACCAGTCCGGCGTCTACACCGCCACCACCGGCACCGCCCCGAGGCGCACGTTCGTCGTCGAGTGGCGCAACGCGCGCTTCTACTCCGACGCGAGCCTGCGCATCACGTTCTCGGCGCTGCTCGGCGAGGACGGCTCGATCTCGTACCGCTACAAGGGCATCACCAGCGAGCGCCACGCCGGCACCAGCGCCACGGTCGGCGTCGAGAACCCCGCCGGCACCGACGCCCTGCAGTACTCGTACAACGTCGCCGCGCTGCGTGAGGGCCAGAGCCTGACGTTCACCGCCAGCCGCCACGGCCTGCTGTCCGGCACCGTGAGCGACGCCAACGACGGCAGGCCGCTCGCGGGCGCGACGGTGAAGGTCGGCGACCTGGCCACCTTCACGACCGGGGACAGCGGCACGTGGCTCGGCCAGATCCCGGTGGGCGACTACCAGGTGACGGTGTCCAAGGCGAACTACGGCACCTTCACCCAGAGCGTCACCGTCACCGCCGGAACGGTGACCCCGGTCGACACCGCCCTGGCCACCGGCCGCGTGACGGCCTCGGCCGCCGATGTGACGCTGGTCATGCCCGCCAACGCCACCCGGAGCGGGACCGTCCAGCTCACCAACCTGGGCGGCTCCACGGCGTACACCGTCGTGACCGACCCGGCGCAGAGCTGGCTCACCGTCACCCCGGCGGCGGGCGACCTCGCCACGGGCGCGTCGGTGACGCTGAAGGCGACCGCCTCCAGCACCGGCGTCCAGCCGGGCACCGTCCGCACCGGCAAGCTGCTGGTGCGCTCGGCCAGCGGCCGCAACCCGCAGATCGAGATCGCCGTGAACGTCGTGGTGCCCAAGCACCAGGTCGCCATCGACACCGGCGCCACCAAGGATCTCGTGGACGCGGTGGGCGACCGGTGGACCGCCGACCGGAAGTACACCACCGGCGGCTCCGGCTACGTGGCGTCCATCAACAAGACCGCCACCACGACCAAGACGATCAAGGGCACCACCGAGCAGGAGCTGTTCAAGAAGGCCCGCGAAGGGATGCTCGAGTACCGGTTCGACGGGGTGCCCAACGGCACCTACACCGTCGAGCTGGGCTTCGCGGACATCAAGGACACCCGTCCGGGCAAGCGCGTCTTCGACGTCATCGTCGAGGGCCAGCTCGCGATCCCGGCGCTCGACCTCGCCCTGGAGGTGGGCACGTACACCGCCACCACCCGGTCGTACACCGTGAAGGTCACCGACGGTCAGCTCAACGTGCGGTTCGCCGAGCGGGCCGGTGACACGATCGTCAACGCCATCCGCATCTCCGAGCGTCCGGACAAGGCCACCCCGTAACGGCCTGACGGACCACCACCGGCCCGTCCCGCCCGGCACGGCGCGGGACGGGCCGGTGGCCTTTTCCGGCACGGCCACCGCTGCGATTTCGCGGCGGGATCACCCCGTTCTGGGCCGGGTCAAGTTGGGGTTTGGGCGGTATGAATGGATAAATGGTGAAATGGCGGACCGGAGGCGGAGCAGTCAATGGATGAATCGCGGGTGGACGCCTACCTCGCGCGGATCGGCGTCCCGCGGCCGGCGGCTCCCGGCGTCGAGGCGCTGCGGGAGATCCACCGCGCCCATCTCATGTCGGTGCCGTTCGAGAACCTGAGCATCCACCTGGGACAGCCCATCGTCCTGGAGGAGGACCTGCTGGTCGCGAAGATCGTCGACCAGCGGCGGGGCGGCTTCTGCTACGAGCTCAACGGCGCCCTCGCCGCGCTGCTCACCGCCCTCGGCTACCATGTGACGCGCCTGGCCGCGCGGGTCTTCGGCGGCGACCGGCGGCCCGGGCTCCCGTTCGACCACATGGCCCTGCGGGTCGACCTGGACGAGCCCTGGCTGGTCGACGTCGGGTTCGGCGCCTTCACCCACTACCCCGTGCGCCTGGCGGACCGCGAGGAGCAGCACGACCCCGGCGGTGTCTTCCAGGTCACCCCGGGTGGCGAGTACGGCGATCTCGACGTCCACCACAACGGCAGCGTCGAGTACCGCCTGGACGCCCGGCCGTACGAGCTGATGGACTACCTGCCGACCTGCTGGTGGCACCAGACCTCGCCGAACTCCCATTTCACACGTTCGCTGACGTGCTCGCGGCTGACCGAGACCGGGCGGGTGACGCTCAGCGGCGCCAAGCTCATCCACACGGTCGGCGGCGAGCGCGAGGAGGTGACGCTGGAGAGCGACGCCGAGATCCTGGAGGCCTACCGCACCCACTTCGGCATCGTGCTCGACCGGGTGCCGGTCGTCGCGAACCCGCCGGTGCCCACGGGCTGATCACTCGGCCGGCGGCGGCACCCGGGCCCCGGCCTGGGCGAGCAGGGCGGCTAGTTGCCGGGCGTTGGTCTGGGCGTAGTCCCGGTAGCAGTTGTTCATGAGCACGTGCGTGACGGACGTCCCCTCGGCGAGCTCGCGCAGCTTCGGCGTCCACTTCTTCAGCTCCTCTTCGCTGTAGAGATAACCGAAGCGCTCGTGGATGTCGTGGCTGGTCCACTTGTCGCTGTGCCCGTGGAACCGGACGACCTCCAGGTCCGCCGTGGCGGCGACGACCGGCGGGATCGAGTCCGGGTAGCCCTGGGGCATGTCCACGTTCACGTACGGGATGGCGTACGAGCGCAGGAAGTCCAGCGTCTCGTCCCTGTTCTCCTCCGACATCCATGTGCGGTTGCGGAACTCGACCGAGATCCTCAGCGGCTCGGCGCGGCGCTTGCACTCCAGGATGTAGTGCTTGTTGGCCTTGCCGATCGGGAACCAGCGCGGGAACTGGAACAGCACGGCCCCGAACTTCCCCGCCTCCCACAGCGGCAGCAGCGCGGACAGGAAGCGTTCCCACACCTGGTCGGCGACCTCGGGCTTCACGTCCCGTATGTACAGGTTCTTCTTGTCGGGGACCTCGCCCCGCAGGTCCCCGGGCAGCGCCCCCGGGCGGGTCGGGTGGCAGGTGAGCAGCGAGAACGCCTTGACGTCGAACGTGAACCCGGGCGGGGTGCGCTCCGCCCACAGGCGCGCGGTCTCCTCCCCCGGCGTCGCGTAGTACGTCGAGTCGACCTCCACGAGCGGGAAGCGGCGCGCGTAGTACCGCAGCCGCTCCTCCGCCGTCGTGACCTCGGGCGGATACCAGCCGGACGCGAGCAGCGTCCTGTCCGTCCAGGACGCCGTGCCGAGAAGGATCTCCCCCATGCGGTCAGCGCGCCCCGTGCCCCGCCCGGCGGCCGAGGATGTGGTAGGTCTCGCCGCGGCCGATGTACCGGACCCGGTCGGACAGGCCGAGCAGGTCGACGTGGCGGCGGAAGTCGTCGAGGCCCGAGCTGAACGCCTCGTAGTCGTCGTAGTGCACGGGCAGGTTGTGGCGCGCGCCGATCAGCCGCACCCAGCGCGCGCCCTGGTCGCCGTCCATGGTCACCAGCAGCGCCCCGAGGATCTTCGTGCCCCCGAGGTGGACGATCGCGACGTCGATGTCCGGGAACCGGTGGGGGATCGCGTTCAGGCGGTCGTCCAGAATCGTGTCCCCGCTGATGTGCATGCGCAGGTCCAGGCCGCCGTCCAGGTCGCCGTGGCCGAACTCCAGCATGCTGCCCATCACGGGCGGCAGCAGGCGCTCGGCCGCGCCCGGCGCGTGACGGGCGGGCAGCGACGTGATCCTCAGCGTGGCGTCGCCCCGGCGCAGAAGGTGTTCCCTCCAGGTCTCCAGGGCGACGACGTTCATGAACCCCTTGCGCGCGAGCCGCGCCGCGGCGTGCGGGGTGGTGATCACGGGCACGCTCTTGTCCAGCCCTCGGGTGGCGTAGCGGTCCCAGTGGTCGCCGTGCATGTGGGACAGCACGATGGCGTCGAGCTCGGGCACATGGCCGACCTCGATCGCCGGGTTCGTACGGCGGCGCGTGGTGATGCCCCAGCCGAGGTAGGCACGCTGTCCTCGATGCAGGAAGCTCGGGTCCGTCAAGATGGTGAAGCCCTGGCAGCGGATCAAGGTCGTGGCGTTTCCGATGAAGAAGACGCTCGCCTCGGCAGGATCGGCCATGGGAATCCCTCCCGTCTCCTGATATTTCAGGTTAAGCACACGGGCGGACGCCGGTCCGGCTCGGGGGCGGTATGAGCCCGGCTCAGAGGCCGTCAGGTGCCGAGGAACACCGTCTCCTCCTCCCCCTGCAGCCGGACGTCGAAGCCGTAGACGCCGGCGGACCGCTCAAGGGCGATCAGCGTGGCCCTGCGCCTGGGGTCGAGCGTGTCCAGGAGCGGGTCGGGGCCGTCCTGCAGGTAGATCCGCGTCAGCATCGGCCGCAGCAGGCCGCGGGCGAAGACCAGCAGCAGCATGTACGGCACACTCGGCCGGATCGTACGGAAACGGTACAAGCCATCCGGCGTGGTGGCGCACCGCCCGAAACCCGCGGTTCCCGTCCCCGTCCGCAGCAGGATCCGCCGGGTCCCCATCGTCCCCATCCACAGCTCCAGCAGCGCGTCGGGCACCGGCTCCCCCGCGCCGTCCAGCACCCGTCCCCGGATCTCGATCGCCCCCGGGTGGCCCTCGGGCACCAGCTCCCAGTCCCCGTCGTACGGGAGGTCCTGGGAGAAGAACGGGCCGAAGGTCTTCGAAGGGGTCGGCGCCATGGGCGCGTCCAGCGAGCCTTCCTGATACATCAGGCCTCCATGGGGGTACGGCCGAGCACGATGTCGAACTGGTAGCCGAGCGCCCATTCCGGGCTGAGATACGGGGGATGGACGCTCGTGGGTTCCTTAGATGTCGCGCCAAGGGCGGATCACGTTGACATCCGGCCTTCAGCCCCTTCGTTGCGTCATTCGCCGGACCCGTACGGCAGGCCGGCGTAGTTCTCCGCCGGCGTCCTCGCCGCCGCCTCCGACGACGTCACGTACTCGAGGTGGGACAGCTGCAGCCGTCGGCGTCGTCGGCGTTGAAGGTGTGCAGGAGCGTCGTCATCCACCAGGAGAAGTGCTGCGCCCGCCACACCCGCTGCAGGCACGTCCGCGAGCAGCCGTCCAGCGGCTCGGGGGAGCCGGTGAGGACGCGTCCCCGTGACCGGGCCCGGTTCACCCCGTGGCGAACAGCTCGCGCAGGTAGCGAAGCTGGATCATCCGCTGACGCCCGGAGCCGCCCTCGTGGCCGTTCCACGACCACACCTCGATGTCCTTGGGGCCCGCCCAGTGGTTGTACGCGGCGAAGACCGTCGACGGCGGGCACACGAAGTCCATCAGCGCCACCGAGTACAGCGTCGGGACGCGGCCGCGCGCGGCGAAGTTGAGCCCGTCGAAGTACGACAGCGTGCGGAACACCTCCTCCTCCGCCTCCGGCTGCGCGGCCAGGAACCGGACGAGCTCCTGGTACGGGTCCTCGTCGGTGATCTCCACCGCGCGGCGGAAGTGCGTCAGGAACGGCACGTCGATCAGCGCGGCCGCGACCTTCGGCTGGAGCGCCGCGGTCGCCTGCGCGATGCCGCCGCCCTGGCTGGCCCCCGCGACGGCGATCCGCGCGGCGTCCACCGCCGGATGTCCGGCGGCGACGTCCACGGCCCGCACCGCGTCGGTGAACACGCGCCGGTAGTAGTAGTGCTCCGGGCCGCGGATGCCCCGGGTCATCACGCCCGGCGTCTCGGGGAAGTCGCCGCCGTACGGGTCGCCGGTCGCGCCCGGGTGGTAGGCGTTCTTGGCGCCCTGGCCGCGCGTGTCCACCACCAAGGCGGCGAAACCGGCCGCCGGCCAGCTGAGATGATCGATGGGCAGACCCCGGCCGCTGCCGTAGCCGATGTACTGCACCACGCACGGCACGCCGTCCGCGCCCGAAGGGAGCAGCATCCAGGCCCTGATCGGATGACCGCCCCACCCTGCGAACGTCGCGTCGTAGACCTGGACCTCGCTCAGCGCGGCGTCGTACGGCGCGAATTCCGGCGCCAGGTCGTGCGCGGACGCCTCTTCCAGCGTCTGCTTCCAGAAGGCGTCGAAGTCGGCCGGCTCGTCGCGCTCCGGAAGGTAGTCGCGGAGGCGTTCCAGGGGCAGGTCGAACAGGGCCATTGCCGCTCCTAGCTGTCGGAGGCCAGTGCCGGCCACGCCGCCGTGCCGCCTTCGCCGGTGGCGGGCGGTGAGGCGCACCACGTCCGCATCGTAACCTTGGCGGTTTCCGGGCGGAATCGTCGGACGCGACGGTGGTACCTGACAGCGGACGTCAGCTTTGCGAGTCACGATAGGGGGACATATCCCGATCTGAGGAGAGACGGTCATGCCACGTGCCGAGGGCACTTTCGATATCGAGAGCTGGGAGCCCCAGACCTACGACGAGCGTGAAGGCGCCACACTGAGCAAGGTCCACTTCACCAAGGCCTTCCACGGCGACCTGGAAGGCGCCAGCACCACCGACATCATCACCGCCGTCGGCCAGGCGGAGACCTCGGCCGCCTACGCCGGGTTCGAGCGGTTCACCGGCACCGTCCACGGGCGCGAGGGCACCTTCGTCCTGCACCACAAGGCCACCAGCGAGGGTGACGACCGGTCGCTGAGCTGGACGATCCTCCCCGACTCGGGCACCGGCGACCTCCAGGGCATCACCGGCACGGGGCACATCGTCAACGACGATGGCGCGCACTCCTACACCCTCGACTACGAGCTGAACTGACCTGGGCCGCAGGATCGATCACCGGCCGACCTCGACCATGGCTGAACCGGCCGGCTCACGAAGCGGGCGGCCCGGCCGGCGACAGGGACAGATAGATGCCCGCCAGCTCGCGCGCCGTGGCCTCCAGCCGCGCACGCAGCTCTATCGGCGTCAGCACCTCGACCTGCGCACCGAGCTTCATGAACTCGGTCTCGGCGTGCTCCAGCGACTCGATCGGCACGACGGCCGTCACCCAGCCCGCCTCGTCCGGGTCCGTGGCGCTCTGGTCCACCGCGTCCATCACCGCGCTGCTCATCACCTCCCGCAGGCGCCGCCGGCCCGCGGTAGAGAGCCGTATCGTCGCCGTGCCCTGGTAGAGACGGGAGCGGAACTCGGTGAGGAACGACCGCCAGTACGCGGCCAGGTCGAACCCGCACGGACGGTCGAAGGTCTCGTCCAGCACCTCCAGGCCGAGCACGTGGTGCACGCGGTACGTGCGGACGTTCTCGCCGCTCCGCGCGACCAGGTACCACTTCCCGCCCTTGAGCACGATGGCGTACGGGTCCAGGACACGGGTCACCTCCGCCGGCTCCTTCCAGCGGCGGTAGCGCACCTGGATACGGCGCTGGTTCCACACGGCGTCGGCGATCGGCGCCAGGTGCGGGGAACGGTCGCCGTCGTAGTACCAGCCGTGGGCGTCCAGCAGGAACCGCTCCTGGATGCGCGTCGCCCGGTCGCGCAGCTCCGGAGGGAGCGCCGCCTGGAGCTTGAGCTGCGCCGCGGCCACCACGGCCCCGAGCCCGAGCTCGGCGGCCGGTCCCGGCATCCCGGCCATGAACAGCGCCTCGGCCTCCTCGCTGGTGAGGCCGGTCAGGCGGGTGCGGTAGCCGTCCAGTAGCTGGTAGCCCCCGGCCGGGCCCGCGTCGCCGTAGAGGGGGACACCCGCGGCGTGCAGCGACTCGACGTCGCGGTAGATCGTCCGGACGGACACTTCCAGCAGCTCGGCGAGCTGGCGAGCGGTCAGCCGGCCGCGGGCCTGCAGCAGGAGGAGGATGGAAAGCAGGCGACTCGCGCGCATTCCACTGACAATACGTGTCAGTGTGCCCCTCGCACCGTCCAATCGTGGCTTTCAACGAGAAGTTTCTTCGCGTTCCCGGAGTGATCGGACTCGCAAGCGCTACCACGTCAGCTTCTCGGCCCTGAAGCTGAAGGACCGGGCTTCCGCGCTGTAAGTGTTCGGTGAACACCGCCGACGCCGAGATCGAGACGGAGATCCAGCGCGCGGCGTACGCCTTCCTGCCCCGCCTGCTGCCCGACCCCGACGAGACCCCGCCAGCCGCGTTCACCGTACTGCACCGGGGGAGGGACACCGCTTGCTACCTGAACGCCTACACCTGGGTGTGGGGCAACGTCATCGAGTGCCGCACGGCCGTCGCCGACGTGCCCTTCCTCGGCAGCGAGGACACCGACCTGGCGCGTTTCTCGGAGATCGGCAAGCCCTGGATCGGCTGCGTATGGGAACTGCCCCCGCTGGAGCACGAGCGCGCCGCCTGGGTACGGCACATGCTCGTCCCGGACGAGCCGCGCCTCCCCGCCTACCTGGCCGACGCGTTCCCCGAGGGCCCCGTCGGCGGTTGACGTATGTGGCAAGTGCTGATTGTCCGCTATCAGACGAAACTTGCGCCGTGAGATGTCCCAGGGCGGTACTTCTTGGAAGAAACGCCTGCTCAGAGCTATGGCGGACTCTTACCTCCGGGCCCGAACCGCGTGACCGATGCCGGGAAGCCAGGTCCGTATCGCAAGAATGTGGACAACCGCTTTCCGGGCGACCCGGGGTGGAAGCCGATACCTTGCTAGGCTGCAAGCATCTGATAAGAACCCGGCGTCGTCTCGTCCTCGGCTGACGAGACCGTTGAGAAGTGGGGTCACACCGTGAAGAAGCTGCTCATTCTCGCGCTCGTTGCCCTCGGGGGGCTGCTCGTCTGGCGCAAGGTGCAGGCCGACCGCGCCGAGCTCGACCTGTGGACCGAGGCGACCGGCAGCGAGAACTGACCATCTCATAACCGCCGGTGCGGGTGCGTCAATGATTCTGGGTCAAGGCGGAGGTGACGGCATGACGAGCGCCTCACCCATCAAGCTTGCCTGTCTCGATCTGGCCGGCACCACCATCGGCGACATCGCGATGGTGGACCGGGCGTTCGCCGAGGCGATCGCCACACAGGGCATAGTCCCCGGGACCGGGGCGTACGCGCGGGCCATGGTGCACGTGCACCGGTCCCGGGGATGCCCGAAGATCGAGGTCTTCCGCGGGATCTTCCCCGGCAACGAGGCCCAGGCCCAGGCCGCCAACCTGACCTTCGAGCGCTCGTACGAGGACACCATCGAGCGTGCCGGCCTCTACCCCGCGCCTGGCACCGTCGAGGCCCTGGAGAAGCTCCGCGCCGCCAGCGTGAAGATCTGCCTGATCACCGGCTTCAGCCGGCACACGGTCGGCCGCGTCCTCGGTGCCGTCGGCTGGATGGACAAGATCGACCTGGCCCTGTGCCCCGAAGACGTCGGCCGCGGCCGCCCATGGCCCGACATGGTCCTCACCGCCATGCTCCGCCTGCGCATCGACGACGTCCGCGAGGTCGCGGTCGCGGGTGACTCCGAGAGCCACATGCTCTGCGGCAGCCGCGCCGGCGCCTCCATCGTGGCGGGCGTCCTCACCGGCGCCCACAGCCGCGAACGCCTGATCCGCGGCGGCGCCAACCAGATCATCGACTCCATCGCCGACTTCCCCACCTTGATCCTCGACAGCCACCAAGCCCAGTCCCCAGTCGCCACATCCTCCCGGTAAGCTGTCCGCAGACAAGGGGCCTTAGCTCAGCTGGCAGAGCGCCTGCTTTGCAAGTCTTCGCACGTCACACGGTGTACGACTTACGGCGAGGACCGTACTGCCTGGCCTTTTGTGTGTCAATGGGTTGCGCGAAATTTACGGTATACGCCCCAATAAGGCGCTGTGGTGTGACCCGTCTCGATCTCGATCGACAGTGCAGAATCGATCAGTCAGGCGCTGTCATCGACCCCTGGCTCGAACTCGATGTTCGAGTTATTGGAAATGGCTCCGACCGAAGGTGTCTGCTTTCCGGCTTCACAATTACGCGGTTGAGCTGAGGATGTATCACGATTGTGACGTCTGATGTTCCCGTGTCGCTTTAGGCTCCTAAGTGGAGGTCTGGACCGTTCCTGCCTAGGTAGGTTCTCTTTGGTCAGTCAGAACAACGGGGGCGTCACATTCCATGTGGCCCCTCTGCCCGACCCGTATCAGTTCGCATTCGGTCGCGACCGCGACCGAGTGGTAATCGTGGCGTGCCCTGGGTTCGACCCGCGCATTGTGGCCGTCCATGCTGCCCTGCACATGCCCGCCGACAAACAGGCTGCTATCCACGCGGCCTTGGGCATGCCGCCACCGTCCCCTGGCGATTCCGTGGGGGCCGTACGGCATGCGTTACGCGCAGCGCGGGACATCCCGTAGTCGAGCAGAGGCCGAACGGCACCTTCCGGGGGAGGTGCCGTTCCTGTTTTCAGGACTACACAGGAACAGGGCGCGGAAGTCCTTAATCGGACGCATCTTTCTTCGCCAGGTCACGCAAGATTCGGAGCATCTCACTGGCCGCCCGTGCGCGGTTCTCTTCGGTCATCCTCTCCAGTGCGTCGGTGGCGGCCGCGACGAAGAATTCGAAGTCCCCGTCTTCGACGCGCTGGAGCGTGTGTTCCTGGGAGTCCTTGGGCGCTGTGGAACCAAGGGGCAGCGGAGTCGCATCGCCATCTTGAAGGATCGCGGCGATGGAGCCAGAAGCCCATCGGTACGCCGCCTCGGTACGGCGGTAGGTCGTCTCGCCGTAGTTGTCGCGCCGGGCCTCCTCCAGATCAGACGTGGTCCGGTAGTCGAGCTGGTGAGCATCAACGAAGCGCCGACGGAAACGCCAGTCGGCGTCGATGGCTCGAGCGAGCTCCGTCCGTCGGGCCTTGAGCGCGTCTCCGAGCCGTACCCACTTGGGGCCTACGGTCATCGGTCTCACTCCTTGTAACACAGGCGTGGTCATGGGTCGATGGTCCATGAATCAACTTGAGGCGTCAACGCCTGTCCAGGAAACAGCATAACCGCAGGCAGGAGCAGGGTACCCCACTAGTGCAGGTCCCCGGGTTGATTCCCAACTATGTTCGATTTTGCCAAAAGCGGACTCAATGCCTAATGTTGCGCCATGACTCATTTGGGTATGTCCCAAAACGGGGATGCCATCCGAGCGATCCGCAGGGCCAAGGGGATGTCGGTCACCGAGCTCGCCAAGGCCAGCCAGATCACTCCGCAGTCGATGAGCAACATCGAGCTGGAGAACAAGCCAGCAGCGTTGGCGACCCTGAACCGGATCGCGACGGCTCTGGGGTGCACGCTGGGGGCGTTGTGCAGGGAGCGCATCGCGACTGACTCCGAAGCCGCGAGCCTCGTGTCGGCAGACCGCTGATGGCGAGCACGAAGCAGCGATCAGCGCAGGCGCGTATCGCCGTCCTGAAGTCGTGGGCACGGACGCCCAACCGCGCTGAGAGGACGGAACCAGCGCGGCGTGCCTCACCTAGTCGGGTCGAGTACTGGCTCGACCGCGTCGACCCCGACGGGGCCATGACGGAAACCGCGCGCCTGCAGGCCGCCGAGAGCGCCGTGCGGGCGTACATGAGCGAGTTGCGGCTCAAGCGAACGCGGAAGGCCCAAGCCGACCTCGCCTAAGAAGCGGCCCCCGCGCACCGTGCCAGCGGTCACGGGGGCCTTGATCCCCGAAGGGAAACCACCATGTCCATTCTCTCCCGCCGGCGTCCCCGCTTCGAGCGGCCGCCGCTCCCCACCGACGACGAGGTCATCTCCTACGTGAACGCGATCTGCCGCGACGCCATCACCTCGCTCGCCGAGAGCGCCGCCGCGCACCTGCCCCCGGCGGTCGACGTCCGTGCCCAGGTCGACGCCTGGGAGTACGACAAGCGCTTCCGCCCGTCGGTCTTCCGCCGGCGCCTGGCCGAGATCGAGCTGGGCGACCGCGCCGCGGCCGCGCTCCGGGGTGAGGTCGCATGACGATCCGCCACCGGTACACCCGAACCCTCGACGAGCGCGTGGAGCGCCTGGCCGAGCGCTGGATCCTCGGCGCGCTGATCATCCACCTCGGCGGCGGCATCCGAGGCGTCATCGTCCAGGCGGCCGACGAGATCGCCGCTCGCTGGAACGACGGCCGCCCCGGGCACATCGCACTGATCCCGCTGCGCGACCGGCCCGCCATGGGCGGCATGGTCTACGTCCGCTGGGAGGACGGCGACGCCTGCTGGTGCCGGGTCGACGTCCTGCAGCTGGTGGACCGCGCCGGCGTCTACCGGGTGTGGGAGGACCGGCCCGGGGATGCGCCGGTGTACCGGCTCGCCGTCCAGCCCGGGGATCAGGCGCCGACGTGGTGGGCGGCCCGCGAGCTGCCGACCGGGTGGCGCTGGGCGACGCGCGCTGAGGCCGACGCCGGGAACGTGCTGGCAGGTGCGGCATGAGCGAGACCACCGGCACCCTTCCCGCGTGCGCCCCTCACGGTGAGGCGGTCGCCCAGCGCGACGGCCGCTGGGAGCACATCACGGACAACCAGCCATGCACGCCCGCTGCGGACTCGCTCACGCTGCAGGAGACCAGGCCCTGGGAAGACGAGAGCGCGGCGAAGCTCGATCCCGTGGAGCGGCGTACGCGCACGATCGAGGTCGTCGAGTACGTCAAGCCCGGCGCGCCCGGAGTCGCCAGGTGACCGAGACGAAGCGACGTAACCACGGCCGCGGCCACTCCTACCTCCTGGACGGCGAGAAGGTCCCCGGCGTCACCACGCTGATCAAGGAGGGGTTCCCCAGGACGGGGCTCGTCAAGTGGGCCGCCGAGACCGTCGCGGCCCGCGCCGTCGACGGCTGGGACGAGCTCGCCGAGCTCCCCGTCTCCGAGCGCCTCCGCACCCTGGAGAAGGCGCACACCGAGGTCCGCGACAGCGCGGGCGTGCGGGGCACCCGGGTGCACGCGCTCGCCGACCGGCTCGTCCGGGGCGAGGAGGTCGACGTCCCCGAGGAGCTCGCCGGGCACGTCGAGGCGTGCGTGAAGTTCCTCGACGAGTGGGACGTCGACGCCCTCATGGTCGAGCGGCCGGTGTTCTCCCGCCGGCACCGCTACGGCGGGTCGCCCGACCTGGTCGCCACCCTGCGCGACGGGAAGAGGTGGCTCCTGGACTGGAAGACCAACGCGCGGGGCCCGTACGGCGACATGGCCTTCCAGCTCGCCGCCTACCGGTACGCCGACCTCTTCCTCGACGAGGACGGCCACGAACAGCCCATGCCCGAGATCGACGAGGTCGGCGTGGTCTGGCTCCGCGCCGACGGCTACGACCTCTACCCCTTCGAGGCGGGCCGCGACGTGCACCGCCAGTTCCTCTACATCTGCCAGGTCGCCCAGGCGGCGGCCGCGTGCCGTGACTACAAGGGCGACGCCCTTCTGCCCCCTTCGGAGGCCGCAGCGTGACCAGCAACGAAATCGCCATCCGCGACCAGCGCGCGGAGATCGACTCCTGGACGGAGATGGTTCGCCCGGTCGGGCAGCTCGCCGCCGACCTGGCACAGACCGAGTTCGTGCCCGACAGTCTGCGCGGCCGGACCGCCGCGGTGGCTGCCGCCATCCTGACGGGCCGCGAGATGGGTGTCGGCCCGATGGTCGCGCTGCGCCACATCCATGTGATCAAGGGGAAGCCGGGGCAGTCCGCCGAGCTGATGCGCGCCCTGGTGCTCGCCCAGGGGCACCAGATCCGCTACGCCGAGACGACCGACACCCGTTGCATCGTCGAGGGGCGCCGCCGCGGTGAGGAGGACTGGACCCGGGTGATGTTCACCGCCGACCAGCTCAAGCGTGCCAAAGTCGATCTCGGCGGATACCCGGAAGACAAGCTGGTCGCTCGGGCGACGGCGCGGCTCTGCCGCCGCATCTTCGCGGACGTGGTCGCCGGAATGCCGTACACCACCGAGGAGCTTGAGGACGTCGACGGCGGGCCGGAGGTGGGCGTCGGGGTCACGTCCTCGGCCGCGCCGCCGACGCCGCGGCGTCGCACCGCGCAGCGCCGCGCGCCTTCCGCTACGCCTCCGGCGGCCGCCGAGGGCGGGGAGCCGGCCGCCGAGGGGCAGGCGTCGGCGCGGTCGGCGTCCCCGGCCGAGGCGCGTACGGCGCCGCGCGCGGAGGTCCCGGCGCCGCCGTTGCCGGGCGAGCCGGGGTACGACGAGCCGCCCGCCGCCGACCCGGCGCCCGCACCGTCCACGGAGCCGCAGGGGGTGCCGCCGGAGCTGGCGAGCAAGCCGCAGCTCGGGAAGATCAACAGCCTGTACCGGGACATCGGGTGGAACGACCGTGCCGACAAGCTGCGCGCCACCTGCGTGCTGGTCGACCGGGAGCTGACGTCCTCGAGCGAGCTCACGAAGGCGGAGGCGTCGGCGTTGATCGACACGCTGGCGAACGTCGCCGCCCAGGAGGACGCCGCGGTGGTGCTGGGCGATCTGCTGGCCGAGACGCGGGCGCGGCGGGAGCAGGCCGAGATTGAGGCCGAGGACGGCGACGACGAGGTCGTGGAGCCCGAGATCGTCGAGGACGGCGACCAGTGACCGGCCCGGAGCTGACCCGCGAGGACTTCGACCCGGCGGACTGGGAGGAGCTGATCGAGGCCGTCCACCCGGTGATCTCCGCGATGGCGGACATCACCCACCACCGTACGGCCGACGGCGAGTGGCATCCGTGCGCGGAGTCTGGCAACACGCCCGAGCTGATCGCCGAGATCCGCGCCCTTCTCGCTCAGCTCGAAGCGCCCATCAAGGACGCCCGCACCCAGCTCGCCCGCGCCCAGCGGGCGGCCCGGCTGCGCGCTGTGCGCCGCGCGAAGGGCGGCGGGGCCGGATGACGTCCACCGAGCTCGCCATCCGGCACGGCGTCTGGTTCGGGCCGTCCCGCCACAGAGTCAAGATCTCGATCCTGGCGCCCCTGCCGAAGAACACCCTCGACCCGCGGTACGCCGCCTGCATCCAGCACCGCACCGCCTGCGACTGCCGCGAGGCCAGCGTCGCCGAAGAGCTCGGCGAGCTCCGGGCCGAGATGGGCGAGGTGCGCCAGGCCTTCGAGGAGATGCTGCGCGGCCACGCCACGTGGGTCGAAGGCGCGGATGGCCAGTGGGATAAGCGCCTGCAGTGCCAGTGCACAGGCTGCGAGATCGCCCGCCGCCTGCACCTCGGCTACGCCAACTCCGTCGTGCTCGACCGCCCTGAGCCGCGGCCGCCCGTCGCCCCCTTCACCCTCGTGTTCGCCCCGCTGCGCGACAGCGCGGATTGGGACGACATCGAGGTGCCGTTCTGACCCCCAGGAACACAGTTGATCATCTTCACGCGTACCGACGTGGTGATCATCGCCGTCGCGGTCGGCCTGGTCGCCCTCACCGTCTACGGCATCGGCGTCTACACCGGCCTCCAGATCGCCCGCCTCCGCACGCCGCGGGTGCACATCGGCGACATGCCCGGCCACCCCGAGTCGCTCACCGCGTCCATGTCCGCCCGCGAGGAGGACGCCCTGGACGCCATCGCCGCGCGGCTCCCCCGCCGCCGGTTCCGCTTCCCCCTGAGAGGACGCTCGTGATCCTCACCCGCCTGATCGCCCCGCGCCTTGCGCGCGCCGAGCGTGAGCGCGACCACCTGCAGGCCAAGCTTGACGCCGCGCACGAATCGCTCATCGACGTGCGCAAGATCGTGTCCATCCAGAAGACCGAGCTCGGCAACCTCAGCAGGCTGCTCCACACCCAGACCCGGCGCGCCGTATCCGCCGAGCACCAGCTCGCCGGGGCGACCGACCGGGTCCGGGTCATCATCGCCGGTGCGGTCGGCCTCATGGACTCCTGGGACCGGCTCGGCAACGTGGGCAGCCTCGTCTACGCGTCCCACGAGCTGCGTGGGCTGCTGCAGCAGCTCGGCGTCCTGCCCGCCCAGATGGACGCCGCTCCGGCGCCGGTGAGCGAGCAGCCACGGTGACGCAGCTGCCCCTGGAGGAGTCGCCCGCGGACCTGTGGTCAGGTCCCGCGGGCGACCCGCTCGCCTCCATCACCGCCTACGGCATCCCGGCGCCCCAGGGCGCGATCTCCCACAACAGCGCCGGTCGGGGCTACTACACCAACGAGAAGACGCTTCGGCCGTGGCGGAACGCGGTGCGCGACGCCGCAATGGCCACGCTCGGCACCCACCAGCACAAGCCGCCCACCAAGGAGCGCCGGGGCCGTTCGGGCCCGTGCACCGAGTGCGGCATCCCGCGCCGCGATCACGGCCTGTACGGCGGCGCCCTGACCGTCCTGATGGTCGTCACCGTCGAGCCGCTGCTGAGCCCGCGGGCACTACCCACGACGCGCAGCTCGGGCGACTGGGACCACCACGGCCGCGCGGTCGGGGACGCACTGACGCAGGCCTCGGTGTGGCGCGACGACGCCCAGGTCGTCGACGGCCGCGTCCGCAAGGTCTACCCCGGCCACCCGGCCGCCCTGGCCCGGCCCGGCGCCGTCATCCACGTCTGGCAGGCGATATGGGCCTGAACACCGCTGTCGACCAGGCCAGAGCTGAGGCGCTCACCTACGTCGAATACCTCGACGACGACCGGCAGGCCGCATGGCGCGCCGCCCAGGCCGATGCCGAGGTGATGGCCCGGCGCGTGGCCAACCGGCACCACTGCGCCCGCCGCCAGCCGCAGGACCCGCCCTGCGCGCACCCGCAGCACGACGACGACATCGCCTTCTCCCGGCTCGCCCGCGTCGCGCTCGGCCTCATCCCCGAGACCGAGTCCACGGCCCAGCCGGTGCGGCCGACGCGTGACACCTGCCACGAGTGCGGCCGCCGCGTGAAGCTCCTCGCCACCGGCCTGCTCCGGGGCGCGATGACCACCCATTCCCGCAACCATCCCTCGCTGCCCTACGAGCGGTGCAAGGGCTCGAAGCACGTCCCCCGAAAGGCCACCACCTGATGCCCGATATCAAGCTCGCATCCAAGATCACCAAACCGATCGCCCGCGTGCTGGAGCCGTACGAGAACCGCCTCGGCCGCCTGGACCAGACGATCGTCGCGATCGTCGAGTTCACCACCGTCAAGCGCGTCGACGTCTCCCTCGAGGCCGAGGCCGCCCCGGCCGTCTACCTCCAGATCACCGGCATCGAGATCGCCACCCGCGACCAGGAAGACCACCTTCGCCGCGCGCAGCAGGCCATGTATCAACTCAGGACGGCGCGCGGCACCATCGACGAGCTCACCTCGGCCGAGGACGCCCGGCGGCAGTTGAGCCTGCTCGGCGACCAGATCGCCGCCGGCGGGGAGGACTGATGTCCGCCCCAACCCCCGCCGCCGAGCAGTGCGGCTGCGACGCCGATGAGGCGTGCAACGTCTGCGAGCCCTGCGGCGTCTGCCGTGACGGCGCAGAGGCATGCGACTGCGACGGCGAGACCGACTGGGACGGCGGCTACGTCTGCTGCTCCGGCTGGCGGATTCCCGATCACTGCTGCGACTGCGGCGGCTCGCCCTACTGCGTGAAGTGCCACACGTGCGGGGCCGAGTGCTTCGGCGACTGCCGCTGCCCTATCACCGTGTCGCTGTCCAGCGGCGGCACCATCACCCTCTGAAGGATTGACGTGAGCGAGTACGACCAGCAGAAGGACGGCGACAGGGCGGCCGCCGAGAACGCCGAGCAGGAGGCCGCCCAACGCACCGAGCCGACCACCATCGATCAGCTGTACCGAAAGTACCGGGAGGCGCGCGATGGTGCCCTCGCCGGACGCGATGACCTCGCGCGGGCGCTCGACGACGCGCTCGACCTCGCAGACCTCGACATCATCCCGCGGGTCTGGGGCGATGACAGGCACTGGCGCATCGTCCTGGACGGCCAGGCGCTGCCCGCCGTCGCCGACGCCGAGGCCGTCGCGCACGAGCTCGTGTTCGCGCTGATCGGCCACCCCGTCGCCGAGGTGGCGCTCCGCCCGGCCGACCCGCAGGAGGTCCGGGCCTTCGCGCTCCGCGGCGGTGAGGGCCTGGCCGAGCTCGACCGGCGCCGCGCCGAGCATGACCTCGCCATCGCCCACGAGACCGCGGCCGCCATCACGGCCGCCCTGGAGGCCCAGCCGTGACCGTCGACCACACCATCCGCTACCGCTACCGCGACATGGACGGCGACGAGCTGGCCGTCCGCCGTTCCATCGAGGGTGAGAGCATGGTCTACCTCGCCGCGTCGGACGGCGGGGTCGTGCTGCCGCCGGAGGAACTGCCGAAGCTCGTGGCGAGCCTCTACCGCGCGACCGGCCAGGAACCGCCGATCATCCTCCCGCGGCCAGGCGCCGCCCAGATCCGCAGCATCCTGTCCCCGCCCGATGGCGACGAGATCCGCGTCACGGCCTGGGTCGAGGGCAGCATGGTCGTTCTCGCATCGACCCCGGGCGGCCGCGTGCACCCGCATGGGGCTCGTCTGCGGGCTGCAGCGATCGTGGCGGCCGCCGACCTCGCCGAGAACGCCCCGGGCCCCGAACAGGTCGCCGCCATGGCCAAGGTGATCGACGACATCACCGAGAGGCGGCCGCCGATGCGTGATTCTCTCGCCGCGTACTGCCCGATGGGCTGTGGCCGGACGCTGTTCGTCGCTGACGGCGGCTTCATCACCTGCTCCTACGTACACTGCCCGCGCCCCACGGCCGTTGCCGACCTGTTGGAGGACCGGGAGACCGAGCACATCGTGCGGTTCGGCCTGGAGACGTTCACTGTCCGCCACCCACTGCGCGAGCGGCTCGACGAGTCCCTCATGGACTGCGCCTTGCACGACCACGTCAAGGGGTTGGCCGGGCCGCCGATCCGCCCGGGCCAGTACAGGGCGCGAGCGCGGACCGATGGCCAGGGCTGGACGTGGGAGCCGCTGCCCGACCCACAACACATCGAGGGAGTGGCCACCGATGAGTGAGGCCCGGCGCGCCGAACGCCAACTCATCGAACTCCTCACCCGCACCCGCCGCGACTGGAAGGAGCGCGACGTCCGCCAGGTCCTGGCGCACCTGCAGCACACCGGCTGGCCCTGGGAGCGGATCCTGCGGCTCTTCCCCGCCACGGCGGCCGACACCGGCAGCCGGCCCGGCGACGTCATCGGCGCGTGGCGCCACCCCAACGAGCAGTCCGGCACCGCGCCCACCAGCGAGTACCGGGCCGCCCGCGCGCAGTTACCCGGCGGAGGTGACCCGCGCGCCCACCCGCAGTGGTGAGCCCTTGACCCATCCCGAACCACGGAACACCTGACAGGGGGAGCATGAGCGGCAGGCTCGTCGGCGAGGTCGTCGAGTGGCTGCGAACGCCGCCAGCCGTCGGCCTCACCCAGGCCGAGCGCCTCGTGCTGCTCGTCATCGCCGAACGCGCGAACGAGCAGACCAGGGTCATGTGGCGTCACAAGGGCGACGCCGAGAACCTCATCGACCGCATCGCCGGCGCGGTCGGAGTGTCCGTGAAGTCCGTCGGCGCCGTGTTCGGGCGTCTCGCCAAGCGCGGTCTGGAGGTCCGGGTCCCGTTCGGGGAGGACCGCAACGGGCGTCCGGTGTACGCGACCAGCGGGCGGGCGGAGCGGTTCCTGTTGCCCGCTCTGCCCGCGATGCATCCGCTTCCGGAGAGGCCTGAAAGGTCCCGCGACGAAGGGACCTTTCCTGTGGATAACCCACCCGCGGACCCTGTGGATAACTCCTCGGACGCACCCGCCAAGGTCCCTCCGTCGAAGGACCTTCCGGCTCAAAGGTCCCGCGACGAAGGGACCTTTGAGCCGGAAAGGTCCCGCGACGAAGGGACCCTAGTCCCTCTAAAGACCTATCCCTCTAAAACCAATCCCTCTACTCCGTCACATCCCATCCCACAACCTGATGTGGAAGAGCGCCCCCCCGTCCACAGCGAGCCTTCGGCCAGAGATCATCCCCGAGACGGCCCGCCCGACGGCTACGCCGCGGCCCGCGACTACCTCGCCACGCTGCCCGACCTCGGGGACGCCCGCATCGCCGCCGCACGCGCCGAGCTCGGCGCCCAGACGCCCATCGCCGAGCTCGTCATCCACGCGGCCGCCGCCGCCCACCAGACGCTCGCCCGACCCCAGAGAGACGACCCCTGATGCCCATCACCCCCGCCAACCGCGCCCGCTACCCGCCCAACTGGCCCCAGATCAGCGACCGCATCCGCTTCCAGCGGGCCCACGGCCTCTGCGAGTGCACCGGCGAGTGCGGCAGCCACGACGGCCCCTGCGCGGCCGAGCACGGCGAACCACACCCCGACACCGGCTCACGCGTCGTGCTCACCCACCGCACACCGCGACCACCAGCCAGAGAACGTCGACGACGACAACCTGTTCGCCGCCTGCCAGCGCTGCCACCTCGCCTACGACGCCGACCACCACCGCGCCAACGCCGCCCGCACCCGCGAGGCCCGCCGAGCCGGGGGCACGCCCCCGCTCTTCGACCTCGCGGACGTCAGCGCCTGACCACCAGGGGGAAAGACCATGACGCACAGGCCCGACCGCCCCACGCCCGAGCTCACCGACATCGCCGGCAGCATCTGGCGCGCCGTCCTCGTCTGCGGCACCGGCCTCGCCGCATGGGCCACCTGGGACGCCGGCGCCACCGGCGAGCTCACGCAGACCGTGGCGGCCGCCGCGGTGCTCCTGGCCCTCGTCGGCGTCCTGCTCGCCTCCGCGATCGTCGCCCGAGGCCGCCGGTGACCCTCGCCGACGTCGTCGCAGACCTCGAATGGGTCATGGCCTACTGGCCCGACCTCATCGAGGCCCGGCTCCCCCTCGCCACCGCGCGGCGCTGGCGACAGCCCGAACTCACGGCCGACGCCCGCGCCGAACGCGACGCCCAGGCACGCGCCGAGCGGTTCGAGCGCAACGCGCTCGGCGCCGACAGTCCGGCCCCGGTCGACATCACCGTCCTGCAGACCGCCCTAGACGTCCTGGTCGACGCCGACGACCTCGCGGCCGCCGTCGCCGAACACGCAGGCCTGCCCGTCCTGCCACCCCCGCAGTACGCCGACCTCGACGCCTGGCCCTACCTCGCCTACGCCGCCGCCCACATGACCGAAGACCTCGCCGACCACGCCGCGCCCATCACCGCGCGCATGGTCGACCGGGTCGCCCGCGCCGTGTGCATGGTCTACGACGGCCAGGTCCTCGACGTCACCTGCCCCTGGTGCCAAGGCCGCACCCCCGAGACCCCCGCCGGCGGGGCGTACACCTGGCGCGTCATGAGCCTGCCCGGCGACCAGACCGCCATCGTGTGCACCGGCCAGTGCGAACCGCCGGACTCCGACGTCGGGGTGTGGTGGTACGGCCAGCCCTGCTGGCCCATCGCCCGCTGGACCTGGCTCGCCAAACGCGTCCACCAAGCCGACCAAACTGGAAAGATCGCATCATGAACCCCGACCTGCAAACCTTCCTGCGCGCACGCCTCGACCAAGACGAACAGCTAGCGCGACGGGCCAGCGAGCACGCGAGCGCCGAGTGGCTGGTGAATGAGCACAACGACGTGGTGCTGTGGTGGCCGCCTGACCCCGACGAGGCCGAGAACGAGCGCCGCCTCGGCCACAGCGTGACGGCTGACTCATGGCGAGGTGCGGACGTAGACCGAGGCATGGCCCCGCACATCGCCCGCCACGACCCGGCCCGCGTGCTCCGCGAGGTCGAAGCCAAGCGCAAGCTGCTGGGCCACTACGAAGATGCCGTCGTCTCCCTCGCCAACGCAGGTCCCAACGGCGAGGTTCACGATCTGATGACCGGAGCCGTGAACACCCTGCGCGCCGTCCTCATCGACCACGTGCAGATCTACGCCGACCATCCGGACTACCGCGAGGAGTGGCGTCCATGACCTGGCTTGACACCAGCCCTGTGGATAACCCATGATCAAAGCGCTTCCGGCATGCCCGGACAACGGACTCCCGCCAGGGGCGACGCTCAGGGATGGGTAGACCAGCCCCGGCCCGTGGCCGCAGCGCTGGCCGGTCGCCACAACCGCGAAGTGGCTCCCTGTCGCCCCGCCCACGAATGCAAGACCCCGGTGCCGCACCACGGCTGGGCGCCGGGCCCACACCTCAGCCCCGCCACCGAGCGGGGCTTTCGCATGCCCGGAGGACACCATGGCCGAAGTGACCCGAGCGAAGTTCCATTGCACGAGCGTCGAGACGTACAGCACCGACCTCACCGGACCGCGCGTCTACCGCTTCCAGCCCCAGTACGACGCGAGCATCCCCGAAGACCAGCGCTACGCCAGGTACACCCCGTCCGGCGAGCTCCGCATCACGGTCGACAACCCCGCCGTCAGCTTCGAGCCGGGCAGGGCGTACTACCTCGACTTCACCCCGGCCGACAGCGTGGAGCGCACCTCCTCCTCACAGGGTGCCCCGCAGTAAGGGCCGCACAGGCCGTCCCTACCGCCGAGCCCGAGCCACCGGGGGTGAAACATGCCGCTGACCACCCGCACCGTCACAGCCACCTACCAGCGCGCCGACAGCACCCCCGCCGCAGGCGAGGTGCTGTTCCGCCCGAACGTCGCCCTCGCCTCGCCGGCCGATGACGTGCTGGTGGCGCCGATCGGCGTGCGTGCCGTGCTCGACGCCGGCGGCGCGCTGTCGGTGACGCTCGCCTGCACGGACAACGCAGCGATCACTCCGGCGGGATGGGCGTACGTCGTCACGGAGAAGATCACCGGCGCGCCGACGCGTACCTACCTGGTCAACGTGCCGTCCGGCGTGGGAGCGGTGAACCTGGCCGACCTCGCGCCGCTGCAGCAGACACCCACACCCGTGGTGCAGTACGTCCAGACCGCCGGCGGGGTCATGACCGGCCCGCTGATCCTCGCGGACGGATCGTCGGCGATCTCGGCGGCGCACCCCATCTTCGGCATGGGGACGGTTCACTCGCACAGCTACGGCGCGGGCGCGGGCGGGGCTTTCGACCAGACGGGCCGGTTCGACGCGATCGTCCGCCTGGCCCTGGGGATCGACCACACGGGGTGGCGAGCCCGCGGCGTCATTGGCGCCCAGCTGGTCCGGGAAGGCCGCGCGCACGGCGGGTTCGGCCGGATCTTCCAGGAGATTCTCCGGAGCACGACCAGGCCGGGCCCATACACCGGTGACGGCGGCGGCTTGATCATGTGCTACGGGATCAATGATCTTGGGGTGCTCGGTGCGACGCTCGGGATGGCCCAGGTCCGGGCGGCTTTCGTGCAGGTCATGCGGGCCTGCATCTCGTTGTGGCGGGCCAGCAAAGTGTTCGACGACACGTCGCCGACGATCGCCTACGGGTCGGGGTTCACCCAGGTGAGCAACACCTCGGAGTGGTCGTACGGGACGACCACCAGGGACGCGACCGCGCTCGCCAACGCGAACTTCACGATCACCTTGCCGAACGACTACGCCGGGGAGCCGATTGCGATCTGCCTCAACGGCGCGACCGGAGCAACCGGGGGCACGGTCACGTGGTCGGGCACGGCCGGGGTGAGCGGCAGCGTCTCGACGAGCAACATCCTGCCGGCAGGCGCGGCGACGCACACCAAGATCGTGCAGCGGATCACGAGCTTGACGGCGGCGAACGCAGGGCAGACGATCGTCGGCACCGTCACCCAGCTCGACGCCGGCGGCACGGTCAGCCTCGACGCCTGGTGGCTGGAGTCCAAGACGCCGCCGCCGGTGATCGTGTGCGACATCCCACGGCTCACCGCCGCCGGGTATGCGCAGTATGCGGGCTGGTTGGGCACCGAGGCAGCCAAGGACGCTGACATCGTCGCGACGAACGACGCGATCAAGACGCTCGTCGCGGAGTTCGACGGCATGGTGCAAATCGCGGGCCTGGACTCCGCGCTGAGCAAACAGGCGAACCTGTATCTGGACGGACTGCACCCCAACGAGTGGGGCGCGTCCAAATGCGCGGACCAGGTCCTGGCCGCGATCCGGCGGCTCGTCCCGACGACGTTCATCGGCGGCCCGGCGTCCATCAACGTCCCAGCACCACGGGGCGGCTCGATGGTCAGGCCCCACCTGCACGCAGCGTGGTACACCGCGGAGGCACGCGCGGAGGGCCCGGTGTACCCGCCGGTCGTCGGAGACATGTTCCTGCTGCCCATCATGGTGACCGGCGGGCGGGAGCGGGCCACACGTATCGGACTCAGCGTGTTCGACGCGGGAACGGTTTCGCCCGCCATCAGGTGGGGCCTGTATGACGACGTCGGACAGACCGGACAGCCGGGCGCCCTGATCGCGGAAGCCACCTCGGCCAGCGGCCCGTTCACCGTCCCCCTGGCGGCCGGGCTGGCGATGTGCCCCGCATCCGGCCCAGGGAGCTTCTTCCGCTACCTGGACCCTGGGCTCTACTGGATGGCATTGAAGGTCGTCACGCCAGGCACGGGGCAGACGTGGCGGACCATCGCCGGCACATCGCCGGCCTTGCCGAACGTCCGCGCCTCTGATGGCGCTCTGGCTGTCGGCACCGGGTTCAAGCTGGGGAGCCAGGGCACCGGCGCGCTGCCCGGGGCGGCCCCGACGGTGGCCGCGCCGCTCGTCGCCGACGCCGTGCCGATGATGTGCGTCCAGATGCTCGTGCGGTGACAGACCCCCCACCCCCCGGTCAGGGAAACAACCCCCACCCCCCCCTGCCGAATCTGAGCACCCCACCCCCCACCCCCCACCCCTCGACGGCACCAGGAGGGGGGTGGAGGTGGCCGACCGCGCCGAGCTCACCAGCTACGCCTACCGCAAGCTACGCACGCGCATCCTCGCCGAGTCCGACGTGTGCATCCTGTGCGGCCACGGCTCAGCCGACGCCATCGACCACGTGATCCCAGTAGCGCGCGGCGGCCCGCGACTCGACCCCGACAACCTCGCACCAATACACGGCGACAACGGATGTCCGACATGCGCGCGCAAGTGCAACAACGAGAAGGGCAACAAGCTGTTGTCCGAGGTCAGGACACTCGTCACCTCGCGCGACTGGTACGCCGGACCGTGACGCCGCGAATTTTTTGAAACCGGACATTTCGCAGCCCCACGCGCCCCTTTTATTTTTCTCTCCCCGGGCTGATCAGGGCGATTGGCGATGATGGCGATCGCCGGGACGGAGGCGATGATGGCCAGCAGGCCCGTGGAGATCGGCAAGATGGGCCAGCACGTCACGGAGGCCGTGGCCCGGCTCCGCGGCGAGCGCGGCTGGGATCAGCGGGAGCTCGCCGAGCGGGTCACGCGGGCCGGGCGGCCGGTGAGCGCGTCCGTGCTCAGCAAGATCGAGTCCGGTGCGCGGCGGATCGACGTCGACGACCTGGTGGCCATCGCCGCGGCGCTGGAAGTCAGCCCGGCATTGCTGTTGCTCGCCGCCCCGGCCGCCGAGGCCGGCCAGGCGCCGCCGGGCCCGCCGGTGAACGCGTCCGTGGCGGCGGCGGTGCGCGAGGACATCGAGGCCTTGGGCGATCTGACCGGGCTGGAGCCGTCGCTGGCTCAGATGGCCTGTCGGCTGGCCACCGCGATCGACGCCGGCGGCGGCGAGGACGGGAGGCTGCTGCCCGCGCTGAACCGGGAGCTCCGCGCGACGCTCGCGCAGCTGGTGGAGGGGCGGGCGAAGGAGGATGACGACGACCTCGGGGACCTCGCCGAGCCTGAGTGACGCCCCGGATTGGCGGCCGCCCCCGGAGTTCGCCGAGCAGTGCCGGGAGCTGTACGGGCTGACCTGCCCGCCGCTGTGGGGGACGCCGCGCCGTCCGGAGTTCCCCTCGCTGGGGCCGAAGGCGTGGACGGTCATGGAGCGGCTGGGGTTCCCTCCGATGCCGTGGCAGAAGTACGTCCTGGACGTCGGGCTGGAGATCGACCCGGCCACCGGCGTGTTCGCTCACCGTGAGGTCGGGCTGAGCGTGCCGCGCCAGCAGGGCAAGACGCAGCAGATTCTCGGGTTGATGGTGCACCGGGTGGCGGCCTGGACGCGGCAGAACGTCGTCTACGCGGCGCAGACGCGGGGCATGGCCCGTCAGCGGTGGGAGGACGAGTTCCTTGTCACCCTGGATGAGTCCAGCCTTGCCGGGAGGTACCGGGCCCGGAAGTCCAACGGCAACGAGGCGATCATCTGGAGTCGCACGAGGTCGAAGCTGGGCATCACCTCCAACACCGAGAAGGCCGGCCATGGCCCGCCGCTGGACCTCGGGGTCATCGACGAGGCGTTCGCGCACGAGGATGACCGGCTGGAGCAGGCGTTCTCTCCGGCCATGTTGACCCGGGCCATGGCTCAGCTGTGGTGGGCGAGCGCGGGTGGGACCGAGAAGTCGGCGTGGCTGAACAAGAAGCGCGCGGCCGGTCGCGAGCTCATCCAGGAGCTGTGGGAGTCCGGGACCCGGCGCCGGGTGGCCTACTTCGAGTGGTTCGCCCCCGACGAGCTGCCGCGCGACGACCCGGCGACGTGGTGGACGTGCCTGCCAGCTCTGGGGTACACCGTGACCGAGGACACCATCCGCGCCGAGTTGGACAAGCTCGACCCTGCGGAGTTCGACCGGGCGTACCTGAACCGCACCCGCAAGGCCACCCCGCCGGATGACCCGAACATCCCCAAGGCGGGATGGGCGGCGCTGGCCGATCGGGAGTCGCAGGCGGGCACCGAGATGGCGTTCGCGATCGATGTCAGCCATGACCGGGCGTGGGCGTCGATCGCGGTCGCGTCGCTCCTGCCGGACGGCAGGGTGCACCTCGAGGTGCTGGACCGGCGCCCGGGCACGGACTGGGTGGTGGCGGCGATCGTGCGGCTACGGCGGCTGTGGAACCCGGTGGCGATCGCGATCGCCTCAACCGGGTCACCGGCCGGAAGCCTCATCGACGACCTGGTGGCCGCCGGGGTGAAGCCGCCGAAGGACAAGGACAAGCCAGAGCGCGGCCACCTGGCCATCATGCGGACCGGGGACATCGTGGAGGCGTGCGGGCAGATGGCGGACGCGATCCGTCAGGGCACCGTGGTGCACCGGGACCAGGCCGAGCAGACGGCCGCGGTGAACGGGGCGATGACGAAACCCTCCGGCGACGCGTGGGCCCTGGACCGGCGCAAGTCGCTCACCGACGTCGCGCCGTTCTTCGCCGCGGTGCTGGCCAGGTGGGCGCTGCTGATCGTCGGCCCGAAGGTGAACGACGACTATGACGTGCTCGATTCGGTGCTGTAGGGAGGTGGGCACGTGAACCGCATGTGGGCTGCGCTGGCGGCGCCGTTCCGCCGGTTCGGGGCGGTGGCCAAGCGGGCGATCACCTCGCTGCCGTGGATGTCCGGCGGGCCGTCGTCGACCGCGGTATCTACAGGGCAAGCGCTCGCGCTCGTCCCGCTGTTCGCCAGTGTCCGGATCCTGGCCGACTCGGTGGCGTCGCTGCCGATCCAGCTGTACCGCCGCAACGGCTCGTCCCGCGAGGCGGTCTCCTACGTCCCGCAGCTGCTGTTCCGACCGGCGGTTGTGGATGATCTGTATCAGTGGCTGCACAAGTGCGTGGTGTCGCTCGCGCTGCGTGGCAACGCCTACGGGCTGATCACCCAGCGGGACGACCTCGGGTTCCCCACGATGATCGAGTGGCTGAACCCGGACGAGGTGTGGGTGGACGAGACGCACCCGACGCGGCCGGTCTACTACTGGCAGGGCCGCGAGGTGCCGACCGAGCAGATCTTCCACATCCCGTGGTTCGTCCTGCCGGGCAAGGTCGTGGGCCTGTCCCCGGTGGGGGCGTTCGCGCACACGATCGGCCACGGGCTCAAGGCCACCGAATACGGGCGGAGCTGGTTCGACAACGGCGGTACGCCGCCGGCGACGCTGAAGAACACGGCCAAGACGATCGCACCGGATGAGGCTGAGGAGATCAGCGACCGGTTGTCGGCGCGGATCCGGTCCCGCAAGCCGCTCGTGTTCGGCTCTGACTGGGACTTCACCGCCCTGCAGGTGAGCCCGGAAGAGTCCCAGTTCGTGGAGACGATGAAGCTCAACGCGACGCAGATCGCCGCCATCTACGGGGTGCCGCCGACCAAGGTGGGCGGTGAGGCGGGCGGGTCGATGACCTACCAGACCGTGGAGCTGGAGGGCATCGACCTGGTCACGTTCACGCTCCGGCCGTGGCTGGTCCGGCTGGAGAACCGGCTGTCGGCGCTGATGCCGGGCCGGGAGTTCGTGAAGTTCAACGTGGACGCGATGCTGCGCACCTCGCTGCTGGACCGGTACCGGGCGCACGGGCTTGCCCTGTCGCAGGGCTGGCGCAACCGCGATGAGATCCGCGCGATCGAAGACCTTTCGCCGCTGCCGGACGGGCAGGGCCAGACCTACGCGGTGGGCGCCACGCCGCAGCCTGGAGGCACGTCATGAGCAACGTTGAGCGCCGCTTCACCCCGGGCCTGGTCGAGGTCCGCGCCGGCGGCGAGGACAGGCGCACCATCGGCGGGTACGCCGCGAAGTTCAACAAGCTGTCGCGCAACCTCGGCGGTTTCGTCGAACGGATCGACCCCGGGTTCTTCGCCAAGTCGGAGGGCGACGCCTGGCCGGAGGTGATGGCCCGCTACAACCATGACGACAACATGCTGCTGGGCACCACCGAGGCCGGGACGCTGCGGTTGCTGGTGGACGGCACCGGCCTGGACTACAGCGCCGACCTGCCGAACGCGCGGGCGGATGTGTATGAGCTGGTGCAGCGCGGCGACGTCCGCCGGTCATCGTTCGCCTGGCGGACATTCGCCGACGACTGGGCAATGACCGAGGACGGGTTCCCGCTGCGGACGCTGCTGTCCGGGCAGCTGATCGACGTCGCCCCGGTGAACACCCCCGCTTATTACGACACCTCCACGGGTCTGCGTTCCCTGGCCGAACGGGCGGGCGCCGAGCTGGAGGAAGTGCGGGCGGCCGCGGATGCGGGCGAGTTGAAGAAGTTCCTGACCAAGACGCCGGCACCGGGCGGGCAGGGCGAAACCCACCCGCTGGTCGCCGTTCGGCAGCGGCGCGCCGATCTGCTCAAGCGCCGCATCTCCTGAGGCAGGGCGACACCCACCTCGTCATCAATCCATCTGGCACTCCGGCCACCGGCCGCGGGTGTCGTCGTCACGCCCGGGAGGGCAACCATCGTGAGTGAGATCATCAAGCGGCTGCAGGAGCGCCGCGCCAACATCTGGGAGCAGGCCAAGGCCCTGCTGGATGCGGCCGAGGCCGAAAAGCGCGACCTGTCGGCCGAGGAAGAGGCCAGCTACCAGGCCCTGAACGCGGACCTCGACAAGATCGACGCCCGCGCGCAGGAGTTCCGCGACGCCGAGCAGCGCGCCAAGGACGCCGACGAAGCGTTCGCCGAGCTGCTCGGCAAGCCCGCCACCGGGCAGAAGGGCACCGAGGACCGGTCCGCCGAGCTGCGCAAGTGGCTGACCGGCGAGTCCGGCAAGCGGGCGTTCGAGATCCACCCGGACGCGAACACCCCGCAGGAGTTCCGCCTGCTCAAGAGCGGCACGGGCGGCAACACCGTCCCGATCAGCTTCTACCACCGGCTCGTCGAGCACATGATCGAGGTGTCGGGCGTCCTGATGACGAACCCGACGCTGCTGCGCACCACCAGCGGCGAGCAGATCCAGGTCCCGAAGACGACCGCGCACGTCGTGCCCTCCGGCGCGCCGAACGCGCCGATCGCCGAGGGCGCCCAGATCACGGCCGTCGACCCGACGCTCGGCCAGGTGCCGCTGGACGCCTACAAGTACCCGGTGCTGCTCAAGGTCTCCAACGAGCTGCTCACCGACACGGCCGTGGACCTCGAGGGCTACATCGCCCGCTCGGCCGGCCGCGCGATCGGCAACTGGTTCGGCACGCACCTGGTGACCGGGTCGGGCTCGGGCCAGCCGAACGGCGTCGCCACCGCCGCGACCGTCGGCGTCACCGCCGCTGCTGGCACTGCTGGTGCGATCACCGCTGACGGCCTGATCGACCTGTTCTATTCGGTCATCGCGCCATACAGGAACAGCCCTTCGTGCGGCTGGCTGATGCGGGACACCACCGTCGCCAGCGTGCGCAAGCTCAAAGACACGACCAACCAGTACATCTGGCAGCCGGGCCTGGCGGGCACTCCCGACACGATCCTCGGCAAGACGCTGTACACCGATCCGAACGTGGCCGCTCCGGCGGCGCTCGCCCGGTCGGTCCTCTTCGGCGACTTCTCGGCGTACTTCGTGCGCCAGGTCGCGGGCATCCGGTTCGAGCGCTCCGACGACTTCCTGTTCGACACGGACATGGTCGCCTACCGGGCGATCGTCCGCGCGGACGGCGACCTGGTGGACACCACGGGCGCCATCAAGTGCTGGGTCGGCGCGGGCACCTGATCCACCCTCGGGCGGGGCTGGCTGCTGCCCCGCCCGAGCGGCCACCAACGACCACCACGACACCAGGAGGACGCGATGCGCGTGCGCATGAAGGCGAAGATCAGCGGCACCCGCGACGGCAAGGACTGGCCCGACCCCGAAGGGGAGATCGACCTCCCCGAGGACGAGGCCGCCCAGCTCTGCAACATCGGCATGGCCGTCCCCGTGGACGAGGAGCCGGCCGCCCCGGTGGACGAGGAGCCGGACGAGGAGCCAGCCGCGCCCGAACCGGCTGCCGCTCCGCAGCCGGACAAGCCTCGCCGCGCGAGGAGCCGCCCCCCGCAGGCTGAGTGACCGTGGCCAACGAATACCTCGACCTGGACACGTTCAAGCTGGCTCTCAGCATCACCGACATGGACCGTGACCTGCTGCTGCACAAGGCCAGGGCCGCGGCGAGCCGGGCGATCGACAAGCGCACCGGCCGCCGGTTCTGGCTCGACGACGCGGCCAGCACGCGCACCTACAACCCTGGCGGCCGGGTGGTGTGCGACGAGTCCGGCGCGCGGTTGCTGGTCGACGACATCGGCGACGCCGCCGGCCTGATCGTGGAGACCGGGTTCGGCGGCTCGTGGACCGCGGTGACGGGCTATGAGACGGGCCCCGACAACGCGCTGGCGCGGGGCCGCGCGATCACCGCATTGGTGCTGCCGTCCGGCACATGGGGATTCGGCACGACCCGGGTACGGGTGACCGCCCGCTGGGGGTGGCCTGCGGTGCCCGATGACATCGCCCAGGCCGCGCTGATCCAGGCGGCGCGGCTGTACCGGCGCAAGGACTCCCCCGAAGGGGTGGCCGGTTCTGCCGAGTGGGGTCTGATCCGGTTGCCGCCCCTGGACCCGGACGTGCGGCTGCTGGTGGCCCCCTACGAGCTGCCGGGGTTCGGCTGATGAACCCGAGCGAGATCAAGACCGCACTGGCCGACGCCGTCCGGGAGGCGATCCCCGCGCTGAGTTGCTTCGGCTACGTCCCCGACTCCGTGCCCGAACCGTGCTTCTACGCCGGCGAGGTGGAGATCGACTTCGATCAGACGTTCGGCCGTGGCATGGACGAGCTGCTGATCACCTGCCGTCTGCTGGTGTCGCGGGCCGATGACCGGGCGGGCCAGGCCGCCCTGGACTCCTACCTGTCCGGGTCCGGGCCGGACTCCGTCAAGGCCGCCCTGGTGGCCGCTCGCGGTGCTCCTGGCCAGCCGGCGCTCGGCGGGCTGTGCGATGACCTGCACCTGCAACGCGTGCAGGGCTACCGGCTCTACCAGGTCGGCGACCGCCAGTACTACGGCGCCGAGCTGATCGTCCGCGTGATCGGAAGTGGGTGAAGCCTCATGGGCAAGCAGGTGCTCACCGGCGTGCGGCTGTTCGCCGTCGGCGTCGATCTGACCGGCCAGTCCAACAAGGTCGAACTGTCCAGCGAGGTGGAGGAGAAGGACACCACCAACTACGCCTCGGCCGGATGGAAAGAGATCATCGGCGGGCTCGCCTCCAGCGAGATCACCGGCGAAGGGCAGTGGGAGGCCGGCGACCCCTCCAAGGTCGATGACGCGTCCTGGTCGCAGCTGGGCGGGATCGGCCCCTGGACCGTCGGCCCGCTCGGCGCCAGCGTCGGGGATCTGGCGTACTTCACCAACGCGTTGCGCGCGGACTACAAGCTCGGTGATGCCGTGGGCGAGGTCGCCCCCTGGTCGGGGACGGCCACGGGGTCGTGGCCGGTGGTGCGTGGTCAGATCGCCCATCCGCCCGGGACGGCACGCACGTCCACCGGCACGGGCACGGGCCTCAACCTGGGGGCGGTGGCGGCCGGCAGGCGGCTGCACGCCGCGCTGCACGTGCTGAGCGCGGCGGGCACCACGCCGAGCATCACCGCCCGGGTGGAGACCGACACCAGCGCGGCGTTCGCGGCGCCCACCACGCGGCTGACGTTCGCCGTGGCGAACGCGCCGGGCGGGCAGATCCTGCGCACCGCGGGCACGGCCATCACCGACACCTGGGCCCGCCTCGCCTGGACGATCTCCGGCACCACGCCGTCGTTCCTGTTCGCCGCCGCACTCGCCATCGCCTGAACGGAGAAGCTCATGACCAAGATGATCCTGCTGGCCTCCTATCTGTCCCTGAACGCCAACCTGTTGCACTCCAACACCAACAAGATCGAGCTGTCGGTGGAGGTGGAGGAGAAGGACGTCACGACCTTCGGCAGCCTGGGCTACAAGGAGGTCCTGGGCGGTCTGAAGTCCGCCGGGCTCGCGATCGAGTTCAAGCAGGACTACGCCGCGGCCGCGCTGGACTCGATCATGTGGCCGTTGCTGGGCACCGTGGTCGCGTTCGAGGTCCGCGCCGACCAGGGCGCGGTGGGGGCGTCCAACCCCAAGTACAGCGGGAGCGTGCTGATCAAGGAATGGAAGCCGCTGTCGGGCAGCGTCGGTGACGACGCGTCGGTGTCGGTGTCGTTCCCGACCTCCGGTGCGGTGACCCGGGCCACCTCCTGATGATCGAGATGGGCGTCGACGCCGAGGCGCTGAAGGCCCTTGGCCGGGCGCTGAAGGCCGAGGCCGACGGCAAGCAGCTGCGCAGGGACCTGATCAAGCAGTTGAAGGCGCCGCTGGCCCCGGCGGTCGCCGAGATCCGGGCCGGGCTGATGTCTATCGGATCCGGCGGCCTGCCCTCCGACGGCGAGCCGCTGCGGTCGGCGGTGGCCAAGCGCATCAGGGCCGAGGCCAAGCTGTCGGGGTTCGCCGCCGGGGTGCGGGTCCGGGCCCGCAAGACGCCGGCGGTGCGCAACTTCGCCAACGCCGCCAAGCGGCTCAACTCCCCGAAGGGGTGGCGGCGCCGGGTGTACGGCACTGACCGGTGGGTGGTCCAGCACGGCAAGCCGCACTACTTCGACGACCCGCTCGCCCACCGCCGCGCCGAGTTCCGCGCGGCGGTGCTGCGCGCCATGGAAGATCTGGCCGCGCGGATCGCGGCCAACGCCAAGAGAGGCTGACCGGTGTTTGTGACCTACCGCCCCGAGGACGGGGACACGCAGCGCTGGACGTTCGACCCCAAGCGGGTCCGCGCGTCCAAGGCCGAGATGATCGAGCGCCGGTTCGGCGGGAACTGGGAGGCCTGGCTCGCCGCGGTCCAGGCCGGCAACATGAAGGCGCGCCGGGTGCTGCTGTGGCACCTGCTCACCCTGACCCATCACCTGCGCTACGAGGACGTGCCGGACTTCTTCGCCGAGGAGCTCCTGGTCGAGCACTCGGTGGCCGAGGTGACCGAGCTCCGCGACCGTGTGGCCAAGGTCTCGCTGAGCGACGAGCAGCGCGAGCAGATGATGACCGGGCTCGACATCGCGCTGAGCGACGCCATCGCCCGCGAGGAGGCCGCCGGGCTGGAGCCGGAGGGAAAAGCCCCCTTGAGGAGCGACGCGAGCGGTACGCCCTCATCATCTCCGAGGTCCTGAACATCCGGCCGTGGGAACAGCGTGAGCTGCTCACGGCCGAGGAGCTCATCCGGGCCTGCGACTACATCGACGAGCTGAATCGTCAGGCCGAAGAGGCTACCGCCAAGGCGAGGAGGTGACCCATGTCGGACACCTCGCTGGTGTTCAACATCCTGGCCCGCGACAAGGCCTCAGCGACCTTCGACAAGCTCAAGGGGCACGCCGCGGTGGCCGGGGCGGCGATCGGCGCCGCCCTGGCCGCCGGGGTCGGGCAGGCCCTGGAGAAGTCCAAGTCGGATGCGCTGCTGGCCGCGCAGCTCGGCGCCGGGCCGCAGATGGCCGCCACCCTCGGCCAGGCGTCCGGTGATCTGTACGCGCGCGGCGTGGTCGACTCGATCGAGACCGGCAACGCGGCGATCCGGGCGGCGATCCAGAACGGCCTGGTGCCCGGGGACGCGTCCGCCCAGGCGATCAACGCCGTCGCCTCCAAGATCACCAACCTGGGGACGGTGATGGAGGAGGACGCCGGCCGGGTGTCGGCCTCGGTCTCGCAGATGCTGCGCACCGGCGTCGCCCGCAGCGCCGAGGAGGCGTTCGACCTGCTGCACGCCGCCACGCAGAAGGGCCTGAACAAGAACCAGGACCTGCTGGACACCCTGGACGAGTACCCGACCATCCTCAAGACCATCGGTCTTGATGGGCAGACGGCGCTGGGCCTGGTGGCTCAGGGGCTGGCGGCGGGTGCGCCCAATGCCGACAAGGTGACCGACGCGCTGAAGGAGTTCTCGCTGCGGGCGGTCGACGGCAGCAAGGGCACCGCGGCGGCGTTCGAGACGCTCGGCCTCAGCGCTTCCAAGGTCGCCCCGGCCATCGCCGCGGGCGGCCCACAGGCCGCCCAGGCGCTGGATGCGGTGCTGGGGAAGCTGCGCGACATGCAGGGCACGGTGCAGGGCGCCCAAGCCGTGCAAACGTTGTTCGGTGGGCCTGGGGAGGATCTCGGCGCGGCGCTGTTCGCGCTGAACGTCGGCAAGGCATCGGACGCGCTCGGGCAGGTGTCCGGCGCGGCCGAACGCGCTGGCGACACCCTGGAGCAGTCGGCCGGCGCGAAAGCCGAGGCGTTCAAAC
Organism: Sphaerisporangium sp. NPDC051011; assembly: GCF_040653595.1. Taxonomy (NCBI): domain Bacteria; kingdom Bacillati; phylum Actinomycetota; class Actinomycetes; order Streptosporangiales; family Streptosporangiaceae; genus Sphaerisporangium; species Sphaerisporangium sp. NPDC051011. The sequence goes on from NZ_JBFAGG010000010.1 coordinate 277,800, forward strand.
GCCAGCTCGAGATGGGCCTGAACAACGTGCTGGCGGGGCTTGCTGGGTGGCTGGAGCGTAACTCCGGCTTGGTGGAGACTCTGGGCGTCGTGCTCGGCCCGGTCGCGGTGATCATCGGCGGGATCGTGCTGGTCACCAAGGTGTGGACGGCCGTGCAGACCGCCCTGAACATCGCGATGATGGCCAACCCCATCGGGCTGATCATCTTGGTGATCGTCGCCTTGGTCGCGATCTTCGTCCTGGCCTGGAACAAGAGCGAGACCTTCCGCCGGATCGTGACCGGCGCGTTTACCGCCATCTGGGAGGGTGCCAAGGCGGTCGGCCGCTGGTTCACCGACACCCTGTGGCCATGGATCCGCGGCGTGTGGGACAAGATCGGCGACGGCGCCGGGCGGCTGTGGTCGACCGTCACCGGCTGGTGGGACAAACTGATCGGCTTCCTGACCGGCATGCCGGGCCGGATCTCCAAGGCCGCGCGCGGCATGTGGGACGGCGTCATCGGCGCCTTCAAGTCCGCGATCAACTGGGTCATCAAGAAGTGGAACGACTTCTCGCTCACCATCGGCGGCGGGTCCATCCTCGGCATCGACATCCCCGAGATCACGCTGAACACCCCCAACATCCCCTATCTGGCATCCGGAGGCGTGATCCAGCGCTCCGGCATGGCCGTGGTGGGCGAGCGCGGCCCCGAGCTGGTGAGCCTGTCCCGAGGCGCCCAGGTGACCCCGCTGAGCCGCGGCGGTGGCGGCCCGATGGTCCTGGAGATCGTCTCCGGCGGCAGCCGGATGGACGACCTGCTGGTCGAGCTTCTGCGGACGGCGGTCCGGGTCCGGGGCGGCAACGTGCAGACGGTGCTGGGCGGGAGGCGATAACCGATGGCCTTCCCCTCCACACCCCTGGCCCTGACGGCGGAATTGCAGCTGTCGGGCGTGTGGACCGACATCACCGGCTACCTGTACGACCGTGACCCGGTCAACGTGACCCGTGGCCGCGCGGATGAGGCCTCGCAGCTCGAGCAGACCGGCGTCCGGCTGACCCTGAACAACCGCGGGGGCCGGTTCAGCCCGCGCAACCCGACCGGGCCCTACTACGGTGCCTTGGGACGGAACGTGCCGCTGCGCTTATCGGTCAACCAGGGCGCCACCTACCTGGACCTGCCCGGGGGCGATTCGGACCGGGTCACCGCGCCGGACTCGGCGGGCACGTCCATCACCGGGGACATCGACATCCGCGCCGAGTTCACCCTGGCCCACTGGCGCAGAGCGCAGTGGCTGTGCGGGAAATGGGACTACGCGGCCGATCAGCGGTCGTGGGCCTTCTACATGACCCGCGCCGGAGCGCTGGGCCTGTCGTGGTCGACGAATGGGTTCAACGAGCTGGCCGTCACCTCCACCGCGGTGGTGCCCGCGCCCGCCGGCAGGCGGCAGGCGGTCCGGGCCACGCTGGACGTCGACAACGGCGCGTCCGGCCGTACCGTGACCTTCTACGTCGCGCCGGCGATCGCCGGGCCGTGGACCCAGCTCGGCGCCCCGGTGACCGCCGCAGGCACCACCAGCGTCAACGACAGCACGGCCGTTACCACCGTCGGCGGCTGGGCACTCGTCACCGGGACCTCGCTCGTCGCCCCCACCGGTCGCTGCCACGCCGTCCAGCTGCTCAACGGGATCGGCGGCACCGCGGCGGCGAACCCCGACTTCACCGCCCAGACGCCCGGCGCGACCTCGCTGGCGGACGGGGCGGGCAACACCTGGACGGTGCAGGGCGCCGCCACCCTCACCAACCGGCGGCCCCGGGCCGCGGTCGAACTGGCGAAACTCCCGCAGAAGTGGGACACCTCCGGCCACGACGTCTACACCCCCGTGGAGGCCGCCGGGGTGCTGCGCCGCCTGTCCCAGGGCGCCCAAGCGCTGAGGTCGGTCATGTACCGGGCGGTGACGCTGGACACCAGTACGGTGGCGTACTGGCCGATGGAGGACCCCGCCGGCAGCACGACGTTCGTCTCCGGCCTGCCGGGGGGCTCTCCGCTGGCGATCACCGCGGACGCGCCGCCGGAGTTCGCCGCGTTCTCCGGGTTCGTGGCCAGCGCGCCCCTGCCCACCCTGTCGTCGTCGACGTCGGCCACCGCGCCGGTGCCGCCCTACAACGCGGTGGGTGGGACGACCCAACTGCGGTTCCTGCTCGCGGTACCGGCCGCTGGGACGACCGACGGCAAGGAGCTGGTCAGCTGGTGGGCGAGTGGCACGGCACGCCGGTGGGCGCTCATCTACGACGCCGCCGGCGCGCTGGTGCTGCGCGCCTTCAACAACGCCGGTACCCCGGTGCTCACGTTCGCCCCGGCCGTAACCACCAACGGGCGGCTGCTGTACATCTCGATCGAGCTGGTGCAGGCCGGTTCGGACGTGTTCGCCACGCTGGGCCGTCTGCAGGCGGGGCAGACCACGGCGGCCACCGGCACGGCGCTGCTCACCGGCCACACCGCCGGCCTCATCGAGCGGGTCATCGTGGCGAAAGATCAGTTCTTGGCCGGGGTGTGCATCGGGCACCTGTCGGTCCACAACGCGATCACCCCGCTGGACGGTCTCGCCTCACCGCTTGCCGCCTACCTCGGGGAGAGGGCCGGGCGGAGGATCGAACGGCTGTGCGCCGAGGAAGGAGTCACCTTCCAGGCGACCGGCGACCTCGACACCTCGGCCCCGATGGGCGCCCAGGCCCAGGACACGCTGCCCAACCTGGTCTACGAGGCAGCGGAGACCGACCTCGGGGTGCTGTTCGAGCCGCGCGAGGTGGTGGGCCTGGGCTACCGGACCCGAAACACCCTGTACAACCAGCCGCCCGCCCTGGCGCTCGACTACGGTGACCTGGCCGACGCGTTCGACCCGGTCGACGACGACCAGCAAGTCAAGAACGACGTCACCGTGCAGCGCCGCGGCGGGGCCACCTCGCGCGCCACCCTCGACACCGGGCCGATGTCCACCCGATCCCCGCGCGACGGCGGGATCGGCCGGTACGCCGGATCACCGGTCACGATCAACCCGGCGTCCGACACCGCGCTGCCCGATCAGGCGTCGTGGAGGCTGCACCTGGGCACCGTCAACGAGTCCCGCATGCCCCGATTGGTGTTGGATCTGGCCACCCGGGCGTTCGCGACCTCCAGCCCGCAGACCACCCGCGCCCTGGAGCTGGCCGAGGGCGACCGGATCACCATCGCCAACCCTCCCGCGTGGCTGCCCCCCGAGCAGATCACGCAGATGGTGCAGGGCTACGCCGAGTCGATGCGCCAGTACGACCACGCGATCAGCCTCAACTGCGCGCCCGAAAGCCCCTGGCAGGTCGCCACCTACAACAGCGACCGGTACTCCAGCGACGGCTCCAACCTCGCCGCGGCGCTGACCGCCACCGACGCGCTCGTCCCGGTGGCCACGCCGTCGGGGCCGCGCTGGTACACCGGGGCCCGATCCAAACTGCGGTGCACCGGCGCCGCCGGGGCGCGAGCCTCCACCCCCGACGCCGCGGCGTGGCGCATCACCGGCGACCTGGACATCCGCGTCCGGCTCGCCATGGACAACTGGGCGCCCGGCGCGTCGCAGTACTTCGTCGGGAAGATCGGCCCCGGCGGGCAGGCGTCCTACGGGTTCCGCATGGGCGCGGGAAACTCGCTGAGCTTGCGCTGGTCGACCGACGGGACCACCGTCAACAACGTCGGCAGCACCCTCACCACCGGTTTCGCCGCCGGAACCGTCCACTGGGTCAGGGCCACGCTGGACGTCGACAACGGATCATCCCAGACCGAGATCAAGTTCTACACCGGCCTGGACGGGATCACCTGGACGCAGCTCGGCGCGACCGCCACCCTCGCCGGCGTCACCACCCTGTTCCCCGGCACCGTGGCCCCCGAGGTGGGAGGCATGGGCGGAGGCGGCGGCGAACTCCTGGTCGGCGACGTCTACTACGCCGAGGTGCGCAGCGGCATCAACGGGACCGTCGTCGCGGCGCCGTTGTTCGCTGGGCAGGCCGCCGCGGCCACCGCCTTCACCGACGCCCAGGGCAGGGCGTGGACGATCAACTCCCCGGCCGCCATCCAAGCCGTCGACGCCGAGTTCCCGTGGGACATCACGATCGGCGGGGAACGGATGACGGTCGCCATGGTCGAAGGCACGCAGCCGCAGACGTTCGGGGTGACCCGCAGCGTGAACGGCGTCGTGAAGAGCCACAACCCCGGCGCCGGCGTCGAGCTGTTCAAACCCGCCATCTACGCACTGTAGGAGCGCCGCGATGCCGCAAGCAGGCCAGATCATCCGGGCGTCGGATTTCACGACCTATGCCAAGGCCTCGCCGGCCACGACCCAGGCCGTCGTCAACTCCACCGCTGAGACCGTGGTCGGCACCCTCACGATCCCGGCGAACGAGGCCACGCCCGGTTCGATCTACCGGATGACCGTGTTCGGCGTCGCCAGCGTCACCGCGGGGCCGCTCTACACGCTCACCGGACGGGTCGGCGGGGTCGCCGGGACCCTCCTCGGCACCCTCGCCACCACGGCATCCCCCGGCGCGGCCAACAAGGCATGGACCGCCGAGCTCGACCTGGTCTGCCTGACCACCGGCGTGAGCGGCACGTGGGCCGCACGGTTCCGCGTGACCGACACCCTCGCCTCAGCAACGTCCGTCGGCTCCGTCCGTGAGCAAAACCCCACCTCGACCATCACCGTGAACAGCACGGTCGATCAGGACATGGTGGTCACCTGGACCTGGGGTACCGCGTCCCCGTCCAACTCGGCGACCAGGTTCGGCGTCATCGCCGGCCGGTTCGCCTAACCCCTGATCGTGCCGCCCGGGTACCCCACGCCCCGGGCGGCACCCCCTATTTCCCGACCTGACGACTGGAGTAGGCGTGACCACGACCGAGGACCGTGAGGTGCTCGACCGGCTGGTGCGGATCGAGACCAAGCTGGACATGGCGATCAACCGTGGTGACGACCACGAGACGCGGCTCCGAAAGTTGGAGCGGCTCGTGTGGATCGCGGCTGGTGCCGCGGCTACGGGCGGCGGAGTGGTCGGAGCGATCGTCCGGCAAGCAGTAGGAGGCTGACCATGGCCCGTATGCCCGGCGCCGACTGGCGCCCGATCGGCACGAACTTCACCGACGGCGGGATGGGCACCATCCTCGGCGTCACCTTGCACATCATGGCCGGCACCCTCGCCGGGACCCGGGCGTGGTTCAACAACCCCCGCGCCGAGGCGTCCAGCCACTTCGGCACCGGCAAGGCCGGCGCGCTCGACCAGTACGTCGACACCGCCGACAGGGCCTGGGCCCAGGCTCGCGGCAACCCGAACTGGATCTCGATCGAGAACGAAGGCCGGGGCGGCGACGCACTGACCGATGCTCAGCTCGACCGCTGCGCGCAGGTCCTGGCCTGGGCCCACAAGGTGCACGGCGTGCCGCTGCAGGTGGCCACCAGTCCGACCGGCCGGGGCCTGGGGCATCACGCCATGGGCGGAGCCGCGTGGGGCGGGCACAGTGCCTGCCCGGGCCCGCGGATCATCGCGCAGAAGCCCGAGATCGTGCGCCGCGTGAAGCTCATCGTGGCCGGGACGGCCGACCCGGGCATCACGCCGGCACCTACCTGGACGGAGGCACTCGTGAACCAGCTCCCGCTCGTCAAGCCCGGCGCCAAGGGGCCGTTCTCCAAGCGCGTGTTCTTCCTGATCATCGCGTGCGGCTACGGGGACGGCCTGGACCCCGAGGTGATGGACCCGACCGTGTACGCGCCGCGCGTCGTCGACGCGGTCAAGCGCCTCCAGGCCGACCGGAAGCTCGACCAGGACGGCATCGTCGGCCCGAAGACCTGGCCCGAACTACTGGGCCTGTAAGCCATCGTCACCCCCCGGAGCTAACCCCGCTCACGCTCAGGGAGTCTCATGCACCACCAGATCGTCCAGGGCGACGCCCTGGCCGTCCTGCCCACCATCCCGTCCGAGTCCGTCGATCTCGTCCTGGCCGACCCGCCCTACAACTCCGGCGGCCGCACAAGCAGCGAACGGCGTAACCCGTCGACGCGGGGCAAGTACGTGAGCACCGACGCCGGCCACCAGCTCGCCGGCTTCGCTGGCGACAACCGCGACCAGCGCAGCTTCACCACCTGGCTCACGCTGATCCTGATCGAGTGCCTGCGCGTCAGCAGGCCCGGCGCGTCCGCGCTGGTGTTCACCGACTGGCGCCAGCTCCCGGCCACCTCCGACGCCCTGCAGGCGGCCGGGTGGACCTGGCGCGGCGTCATCCCGTGGCGCAAGCCCATCGCCCGCCCCCAGCGGGATGGCTTCAAACGCGAATGCGAATACGTCCTGTGGGGCAGCAACGGCCAGCCGTTCCGCCACGCCGAGCCGGTCTACCTGCCCGGCCTGGTCGAAGGGTCACAGCCGCGCGGCGCCGAGCGCCACCACATCACTCAGAAGCCCGTCGACGTCCTTCGCCAGCTCATCCGCGTGTGCCCGCCCGAGGGCACCGTGCTGGACCCCTTCGCCGGCGCCGGATCCGCCGGCGTCGCCGCGCGCCTGGAGGCCCGGCGCTACATCGGCATCGAGATCACCGCGCACTACGCCGAAGTGGCCCGCGGCCGACTGGCCGACACCTGCCCATAGATCGTCCCGCCGTCGGCGGGCCTGTCCCCTTGAGGAGGGGCACATGAAGAAGTGGATCTCCATCCCGTTCTGGAGCGACACCCTCGAGCGGGCCGTGCGCACCGCGGCTCAGGCCGCGCTCGGCGTGGTCGGTGCCGGCGCCATCGGCGTGCTCGACGTGGCGTGGCCGCTCGTCGGTTCAGTGGCCGGTCTCGCGGCCGTCGTGTCGCTGCTGACCTCGTTCGCGGGCGGTGCCGTGGGCGACCCGGGCACGGCTGGGTTCGTCACGACCCGCACCCCGGTACGCCGATAAGCACACCGATCGAGAAACGCCCCTCGCTCGCCTCTTCGGAGGCGGGCGAGGGGCGTTCTTCGCGTTGTGCGGCCGGGGAACACGGAGTATGTCACCCACCAGGAGCGTGCGCGTCGCCCCGCGATGACGCGCCCGCCCCCGAGATCACTCGCACCGACGTCGAGACACGCACCCGCGCGCCGTCCCGCACGACCTCGACACTCAGCCCACCCGCACGGGCCTCCACGGGCAGGCCGAGCGCCTCGGCCCATTGCCGGACGGCGGCTGCCTGCCGGGCAGGGTCCTTGCTGACCGGGACCGCCAGCACGCTGCCGCTGCGCTCCAGGTACCACGTCAACCGCGGTATCCCGGGGTGGGTGGCCTCCAGTCTGGCCATGTCGACGGCCGCGCGCAGATGCGGATACTTGCGTACGTGTTTCCATATGGTGGCCGTGCTCACGTGCAGACGCAGAGCAGCCTGAGGGATCGTCAGCCCGGAGGCAACCAGCGGCGGTAGCTGGGGGTGCCAGCTGGTGTCGGGGTAGGGCGCCATCACCGGGCCTGCCCGAGCAAGATCCGTTCCCACAGGTCGGCGACCTCCGCGTGTCGCATCCGCGCGGTCTGCACGTTCGCCTCGCCGACACGCCTGCGCTCGATGTAGCCACGGCCGCCGGCCGACACGAGGTAGTACACCTCGCTTCGGCACCGGCAGGTCCAGCGCAGCACGCGCCGCCGGTCCTCCGCCGCCGTGGCCGGCTCCCACCGGACGAGCTCGGCGTCGCGGTTCGGGCGCGGGACGTGGTAGCCGTGGTCGGCGTGGCCCTCGGTCGCGGTGAGCGTCACGGCTGTTCCTCCCGGCTCGCCAGGTCGGCGACGGCGATGGCGCAGTCCTCGCACGCCATGTGGTCGGTCGGCGTCCAAATGATGGGCACGCCGCGGATCGCCGCGACGGTGGCCTGAGCGGCGCACGCGGCGGCGGCCGGCACGTGCGGGACGGCGGTCTTCCAGGGCACGGCGTGCTGGATCCCGGACGCGCCGACGAATGCGACGGCGTAGATCGGGCCGCGGGCGATCGGCTCGATCGGGCCCCGCGGCTCGGACCACAGGTCATCGACCAGGGACAGCTTGGGGAAGTATCCGCCCACCGAGATGCTCGCGTTGGGCCCGAGGCCGTACGGGTCGGTGGGCTTGCGCGGGTCGGTCATGCCGCCCTCACCGAGGGCCGAAACCAGCGCGTCATCGCCTCCGCCTCGACGTCGCGCATCACCTCGTGCAACTCGCCGACGCTGTGGGCATACACCATGACCGGCTCCTCCGACCACAGCGCGATGGCGTAGAAGCGGCGGCTCCACGGGCCGTACATCACATGCCACCCAGACTCGACGTGGTCGAGCTCGGCGGCCGCGGCTCGCTGCCCGAGGTCCCACCGGCGCGGCGTGGCCGGCTTGCTGTCGGGCGTGGCGTCGGGCACCGTGCCGTCGCGGTGCCGCCCCAGGGCCCGGCTCACGCGGCCGCTCCTCGCCGGTACGGGGTGCGCCGGTCGCTCCAGGGTGGCGTGTCCGGTGCGCGGCCCCGGCCCGACGCCGCGGCGGCCGCGACGGGCCGCTCGTGCAGAGCCGCGATGCGCTGCGCGGCGACGGCCGGGTGAACGCGCGCCGGGCGGGACGGCCACACCGGGAACGACCCGCCCAGGCCGAGTCGACGGCGCGCGTCCAGGCGGGCGCGCATCTGCGCGGTGGTGGGGTGTTCCCACTGGTGGTGCCGCCGGTGGGGCAGCGTGCTCGCGTCGTGGTCGTACGGCGGGTGACCGCACCACCGGCACCCGAGGGGCCGGGGCGGTGCGTCGGCGCGGTGACGTACGCGGATTAACCGGGGCATTGGCCGGTTGGGGACAGCCCTAGGATTGGGCATCAGGATTGCACCTCCGATGTGCGGTCTAGGGTCCGTCCGTGCGTCGCTAGCGCCGGGCGGGCCCGTTTCTTGTTGTGGTGGAAGGTGGCGACGGCGCGGGAGGTCTGGTTTCACCGCGCCGCCGCCACCGGCTCAGGGGCCCGGGTCCTGAGTGGACCGCCCGGGCGGAGTGATAGGACACGACGAGTGTGCACACCTGCTAGTTGTCGACAGCAGGCAAGTACGGACACGAGTAGGTATCTCTATGGAATAGCTGGCCCCTACGGTGATCTTGTGATCATAGAATGGCCCGCCAACCAGCCGAAATCGGATCGGATCGCAGAAGTGATCAAGGATCGGATCCGTAACGGCACGTACGGGGTGGACGAGCCGGTCGCGAGCGAGCATCAGATCGTCGCGGAGTTCGGAGTCTCGCGGCCGACAGCCGCCAAAGCGCTCCGCAAGCTGCGACAGCAGGGTGCCGTCTACTCGGTCCGAGGGCTGGGGACCTTTGCCCGGGACCCAAAGGAGTGGATCCAGCAGGGCGAACCAGACGAGGGGTAAGTGTGACACGCTGTCGATTCCGCCGTCACCGGCCGCGATTCGAGCTGGACGTGTCATCATGGCCTCACTCTTGGTGGCAGCGTGGTGCGACCATAATGACCGTGTACCGTACACGTCGGCAAGTACCGTACACGTAGAAGTTTGGCGGCCGTGCCGTCACACTAGGCGCCATGGCTACGAAGTCCCCCACGGTTCGGCAACGCCGTCTGGGCCGTGAGCTGCGCCAACTCCGCGAAGCGGCTGGCCTCAGCTCGGATGCGGCCGCTACTCAACTTGGCTGGTCCAGACCGAAGGTCAGCCGGATCGAGAACGCCAGGACGATGCCGAGCACGGTCGACGTCGCCGATGCCTGCGATCTGTACGGCGCGGACTCTGCGATCAAGGCAGGCCTGATTCAGCTCTGCCGAGATGCCAGCCGTCGCGGCTGGTGGACCGCGTACAGTGACGTGTTCACTGGCTCCTATGTAGCGCTCGAGGCGGAGGCCACATCCATCCGCACATGGCAGCCACTCCTGATTCCGGGGCTGCTTCAGAGCGAGGACTACGCCCGCGCGATCATTCAGGCCGCCCGCCCCGGCCTCGCAGAGGTCGAGCTGGAAAGACGTACGGACGCCCGCATGGCACGCAAGATCAACCTCCTGGGGTCGACACCGACCCTGCATGCGCTCATCGACGAGTCCGTCCTGTGCCGCTCAGTCGGACCACCCGAAATCATGCGCCGCCAACTGGATGACATGCTCCAGGTGGCTGCGTGGCCCAACATCACGATCCAGGTCATACCGTCGGCGGTCGGACCACATGCAGGATTGGAGGGCCCCTTCACCATCCTGGAGTTCAACGAACCTGACCCAGCGGTCGGTTACGTGGAGAGCCAGGCCGGTGACGTGTACGTCGAGGCCGCCGACCAAGTGCGTTCCCTTACTCTGACCATTGAGCGCCTAATTCAGGTGGCGCTGTCCCCTGAGGAATCCGTGGCGTTCATCACCACGTTCAAGGAGAGATCATGACCGACTTCCCCAACGGTCCGAAGTGGCGCAAGAGCAGCTATAGCGGCGGCGGGAACGACTGCGTCGAGGTGGCCTCGAACCTGCCCGGCCTGTTCGCCGTCCGCGACAGCAAGAACCCCTCCGGCCCGGTGCTCACCTTCTCGCCGGCCGCCTGGCAGGAGTTCCTGACCACCCTCCGCTAGCCGGGTGCGGCCCCCGTCACACGCCTATTGCGACGGGGGCCGCCCCCCGCCGGCTGGCAACCAGCCACCCGAGGTGTGACGACGCCAGGGTCTGGATTTCTCGCGCCGCCACACCAGCCCAAAAGCATTAATTCAGTCCTAACAGAATCGGCTTTCGGATAGCCAGATATTCGGAATGGCCGGAATACGACTTCGTTAAGTGCCGCTGACGATCTCCCGTGCGGCCGTCCGCGCGAGCCGTTCACCGCGGCGCACCCGGCGCCCCGGCCGATGCCGCGCCGACTCGCGCGCGAGCGCCAGGCGCTGTCGCTCGGCGCGTTCCTCCTCCGCCCGCGCCTCAGCGCGCTCCGCCCGCGCCCGCTGCTCGCCGGCGGCCTTGCGCTCGGCCTTCAGCTGCGCACGGGCCTCAGCCTCGGCCCTGGCGGCGGCCGCCGCCCGCTCGCGCAGCTGCTCGACCTCCTCGGCCGCCTCCCGGACCTGACGGCCCGCGTCCGCCAGCCCCCGCGCCAGCTGCTCGCGCGCCTCCCGCGTGTCCTCCTGGGCCGCGCACATCGCCTCCTCGGCCTCGCTCACCCGCTCGACGGCCTCGCGGGCGGCGGCGCGCGCTTCCGCGGCTTCGGCCTCGGCCGCCTGGCGGCGCTCGACCTCCCGCGCGAGCTCGGCGCGGGCCTCGGCTACCTGCCGCGCCGCCTCGGCCTGGGCCGCCTCGATCTGGGCCTCCATGGCCTCGATGTCGGCGGCGCGGTCGAGCTCGGCGAGGAACCCGGCGAGGCGCTCGGCTAGTTGCTCGACGTCGGCGCGGATCTCGGCCTGCAGCCTGCCCGCGCGGCCGATCGAGGACTCGACGGGCCGGGCGTCGTCGACGGGGCGGCCGCGGCCGCCGCCGGCCGCGCGGGCGAGGCGCTCGCGCTCGCGGAACGCCGACAAGGCGGTGTGCTGGCGCCGGTCGTGCTCGTCGACCAGGTCGCAATACTTTCGTGGGGCGCCGCGGCGGGCGCCGGTCGAGGGCATGGCCGCGAGCCGGGTGCAGCCGGGGTACGCACAGGTGGGAGCGGCGACGGACAGGCTGACGAGTTCCATATCTGTTCATTTCCTTTCGTTCACGCGAAACGAAATGGGGATGCAATGCAATGCGATGGAATGGAAATCGAATGAAACGGAATGATGAGCCGCGGTGCGGGCACGGGCGGGCGCCCGGGCCGCCCGCCGCTCAGATCCGGTCGCCAGGCGAAAGCCGGGCATGAACCTTGCGGGCCCGATCGCCGGCCTTCTCGGCGGCGTAGTGCTGCACCATCGACAGTGACCTCCATCCCGCGACCTGCATCAGGTCGAGTGGGTCACCGCCCTCCTCCAGCCACATGTGCGCCGTCGTCCGCCGGAACCGGTGAGGGTGAACCTGACCTTCGATGCCCGCCTGCTCCCCGCGCCGATCCAGCATTTGCTGGATCCCGCGGACCGTCAGACGGCCCTTCGGGCTCAGCCACAGCCAGTCCAGCTCGACCGCGCACCGGTGGCCGGCCCGCACGCGCAGATACCGGTCCAGAGCCGCGGCCGCACGCTTGCCGATCGGCGCGATGTGCTCGTCGCCTCCCTTCAGCCGGATCCGGAGCTGGTGGCGGCTGGGCCACACGTCGTTGCGCTCGGGATTGTCCGGGACGTAGCGCAGCCCGGCCAGGCCGCTGACGCGCATGCCGTTGTCGACCAGGATGCGGATGATCGCGGTGTCGCGCCGGTCGGCGAAGGCAGCGCCCGAGCAGACCTTCAGCAGCGCGGCGATCTCCTCCTCCGACAGGGGCGGCTTGACCTTCGTGGCCACCTGGGGCGCCTTGACGTTGATCATCGGTGACTCGCCGTGCCGCTCCCTTTCGTCCGCGATCCACTTCCAGAACACGTTGAGGGCCCGGTACACCTTGTGCGCGCTCACCGGGCTGGTGCGGTCGAGCTCGGCCTTGAGGCATGCGCGGACGTGCGCGGCCTCCACGCCTTCGGCGTGGACGGGCAGATCATGGTCGCGCAGGTAGCCCAGCAGCGCGTGCGCCGAGCCGACGTAGGCCTCGATGGTGCGCGGCGACTTGTTGGCCTCCTCCAGGGCGAGCCGCCAGGACTCGATCAGCGTCGCCAGGGGCGCACCGCCGGGGGTGACGGGCTTGGGGCGCGCCCGCGGCCGCTGCGCGGCGGGGGGCGATGCGGATCTGCGGGCACGGTCGAACGCGATGACGTTGGTGGCGGGGTCCGCTGGCACGGGATCCTCCGGGTGGAAAAGCCGGGCGTGGCCCGGGTGGTGGTGGGTAGACCGAGTGGCGCGAAAGCCTACGCTGTTGCTACGGTGTACTGGCCGATCAGCTTGGCGATCTATCGCGTTCGCGCAGGTCACATGCTGTTTTCGAGGGGCCTTAGCTCAGCTGGCAGAGCGCCTGCTTTGCAAGCAGGAAGTCAGGGGTTCGACTCCCCTAGGCTCCACCACAAGAAAACCCAGGTCAGGGCACATTTCCCGACCTGGGTTTCTCATTTCAACCGACCTGTTTCGACTTCCGTGCCCGTTGCGTGCCCGATGCTCGCGTGAGCTGGTCTTTGGCGAGGTCCAAGCCCGAGGTCCAGGGGTGGCTGAGGTGGAAGCCTGATCACCCCGGGGCGCTCCGCCTTGACCCCCTGGCCCTGGCCCGCTCCCCTGACGGGTGGGACGACGGCGACGGGATGATCAGGCAGGTGGACCCATGCGCGTCGATTCGCATGCCTACGATCTGACACATGACCTCCCGCCAGGAAGACCGAGATCATGCTGCGCTATGGCGTGAATGCAATGAGTGCGGCGAGCGGTACCGCGTTGGATCTCGTGGAGAAGGCGGGCCGTTCCACTTCCGGGCAATCCGGATGTATGCAGAGCCAGGAGGGAACGCCAGGGTCATCGGTCACTGGCGTTCGGGAGACTGGCGTCCAGGCGAGACGCTTGAACTACGGCGACGGGACGGCCATAGAGTCGTGATCATTGGGGCTCAGATGGAGCCGGCTACTAACGAAATGACTGAGCTCAGAGGACAACGGATGCTGTTGGTGCCGGAGGATCGGTCGCTCCAACCTGGCTGCATCTGGGCAAGCTCTTCGAGTGAACGGCCCGAATAGATAGATCGAGGCCTGTCACGTGGCCCGTCAGCAGGCCAGCCGAGGAGTGTTAGGCCTCGCCTGGGGATCGGCAGCTACGAGGAGGACGGAGGAGGACCAGAGGCCGGGCGGTACTGCAACGCGTACTGCAACAGCCCCACACAACCGCTTACGATCACGGCCGTCGGCAACCATCGCGAGCCAGGCCGCAGCCCCAGGATCACGGGGCGGACGGTCCTGATAAGGAAGCAATCAGTGGCAGCACCGGCCGTGAGTTGGGTGTGTCAGAGGGCAGACGAGACGGCACCGCCGGCGAAGTCTCGGAACGCGCCCAACATCTCGCCGAGGTTGAGGGGACCGCATGCTCCTTCGAAACGGGCGCCATTGCTCCAGACATGGAGCCAGTCATCGTCGGTCCGCTCGACTGCCAGGCGATCTAGTGAGGTGCCTGCGAGGGGCGTATCCACAAGGTCGATCTTCAGGTACCACCCTGGGTTGTCCAGGGTGTCGATCACCACGCCGTAGCTGTGTTCCCAGTCGTCGTTGCAGCATGAGGCGTACCAAGTCTGAAGGAAGGCGAACGGATCTGCGACCATGTGGCGAGTCTTCCAGTCGTGCCCGTTGCGTGCCCGATGCCTTCTTGAGCTGGCCTTCGGCGAGGCTGTCATGGCGACGATGCTCCACGCCGCCGCCCGCTCCGCACGCCGGGCGTTCAGCGTGGGTGCCGGTCTTGGCCGTCGGCGGGAACGCGGGCCGCCCGCCGCACTAACCCACACTCGCTGCGCGCCGTCGCCCGGCCAGGCAACCTCACTGCAGGCCGAAGCGGGTGCGCCGGCTCACCAGGACGATCAGTCCTATCTGAATGGCGAGGATCACCAGTGCGATCAGCCCCGATACGCCGGACATCTCTTCCTCCGAAATCCCGCCACCGCAGCCCGTTATGTTGCCTCCCTCATATATGACGCAGTCGCGTCCGAGGATCATCACCACGATGTACCAGTTGATGAGCAAAAGCGGGACCGCGCCCAGGAGTACGGCCAGCGTGATGTATCTCCCCCTGCCGCCTGCCGGGTTCGTCTTCGCCGAAACAAGTTCGAGAGGTCTGCGCATATCCAAATCATGACTCACTCAAACACATAAGCACAGGCAAGCGATCAAGGCGTGACTGTTCAGAGGGCGTTACGCAAGTTGATGTCCCTTCCGTCGCTGGCGCTCGGGATGGCGTGCTGGTCAAGGGCTCTGCGGGGCTACGGTCGAGGCTGAGCGAACAATCTGGGCTCGTCCTCGACGAGGAGGTCGCGGCCAGCACGTCCTCGTCGCCGCGGGCACCAACCTTCTCCGGCTTGCCGATCACGACATTCCGGGCGTCTACCCCCGACGGCCGACTTCGCTCTCTTCGGCCGTTCGAACGCCTCATCCACGACCTGCCACCATCGTGAAGATCACCAACAGCATCCAGGGAAAGCGTCAGAGCCAGAATCGCGTAGCCCCATCACGTGGCCGGGGGCCGCAGGCCGAGCCACTGCTCGGCGTCCCAGGCCTGGAACCGCTCGACCTCGGTGAACCCCAGCTTTGCCGCGAGGCGCATCGAGCCGACGTTGGCGCTCTGGGTGGTGAGCACCACCGGCTCGCCGGGAAGGGCGCCGTCAAACCAGTCGAGTGCCGCCGCGCACGCCTCGGCGGCGTACCCTTGCCCCCAGGCCTTCGGCAGGAACAGGTAACCGAGATCGGCCTTCCCCACGGCAGCCGGGCGACGGTGCCCGGCCGCTCTCCTGAGCAGGATCTGGCCGATCATCGCCCCGTCGAGCTCGACGACGAAACTCCCGGGCCATCGCTCGGGCACCTCGGGCATCTCACGCTCAAGCTCGTCACGCGGGCGGGGACCGCCGAGGTAGGTGTGCACCTCTGGCGAGGCGAGCAACTCGATGAACGTTGTACGGTCCCGCGCCTCGGGCTCACGGAGCACGAGCCGCTCGGTCCGGATCAGCTCAGGCGGCCAAGTCACATGTCCTAGATCTGCCATGCGCGCAAGCTAACAACCCTGTAGGACGACGCTCAACTTGGGCATTAACGCGTGGCTCACCGGCCGAGCTATGAGCGCGGCTGGGTGAACAATCCCGGCTCGGTCTCGACGAGGATGCCGCGGTTGGCCAGGTGTTTGAGTTTGGCGCGAAGGTTCTGGATGTCGTTGCGTGTCAGGGGCAGGTCCATGGCCAGGGTCGGCTCACGGGCGCGCAGGGAGCCGCCGGCCTCGCCGAAGACGGTGAGAATCTGCTGGTAGGCGGGGTGATCGGGGACAGTCGGCGGCGCGGCCGGTTCGGCCGGGGTGAGGTCCTCCTCGGCGAGGGAGATGAGGGTCTTGTGGCTGATCCGCAGGTGCTCGATCGCCTCGCTGAGTTTGCCCAGGCGCGCGGTGAGAGCGTCGATCTCCGCCTGGGTCTGCTCGATCTGGCAGTGCTCGCGGGCGTCGATCCGGTCCAGGAGCCAGCGTGGAGGTCAGGCACGTTTTCCCAGGTGATTAAGCCGATTTGCATGCAGGAAGTCAGGGGTTCGACTCCCCTAGGCTTCAGCCCAGGTAAAAGGCCGCCTCCCGCGATCGGGAGGTGGCCTTTCGATGTGCGCCCGGCATGGGTGATCGCTTGGGGGTGGAAGTGCCCTGGAGGAAGAGGTGATGCTGACTCCGAGCCGGAGGCAAGGGCGTTGTCGTGAGGTGGGGTCTGGAGGAAGCCCGAGGCGAGACCCTGCACCGAGGGACACGAACGGCGTACGAGGCCGGATGGGTCTGGGTGAGCCTGCAACGGAAGGTGAAGCCCGTCATCGCCGACAGGACCGTCAGGTGGACGCGGCGGGCGTAGGGGAAAGTGATCGTTCTTACCTGGGGAGATCTGTCTGGGGTCGGTTGTGCTGTGGTTGTCGCCGCGCCGACGGTCTTGGCCGTGAGGCTGGGGCTGACCAGGCAGAAGTCAGCAGAGATGCGACCGTCTGCGCAAGTGACGTCCCAACTGCGTCAGCCATGGCGGCTGCTTCTACCCACTGCACGCGAGCACCATGGCGGTAGGCACCTACAGGAACCGTCCCTGCTGCCGGCTCCAGGTGTGTCAGGTCGCGGTGGGGGTGTCGGGGGCTGCGACTGGCTGGCCGGCGGTGGTCATGAGCGCAAGGGCGGTGCTGCGGGTGTCGACTCGCGTGTATTGGAGGGAGACGGCTGCCGAGGCCCTGACGACGATCCCGTAGTCGGTGCCGACAGGGATCTCAAGACCTCCCATGTCCAACGGGTCGTCGAGCCGGAAGTGCCTGACGCGACCGGCGCCACATACAAGGCCCTCAACGGTGACGGGTGGCCGATCGGTGAAGAACACGTCGACGGCGAGCTGGGTGTCTTCGTCGGTCCGATTGAGCACGCACAATGCCTCGTGCCCGGGGGTATCCGGATCACCGATTGGTGGCCGCCAGCAGTCCGGGAACACCCAGGTGTGAGTTAGCTCGGTCATCAGACACGCGCCGTGCTGGGCCAGGTCGCGCGGGCGGAGTTCCAAGTGTCGATCATGTTTGTTCCTAGATGGTCTCGACGGTCAGAAGAGGGCGAGGGGGTTGATCAGGCAGCCAGTGGCCCCTGTGAGCCTGATCGGGGCCGCGGTGAACAGGAACTCGTACCGTCGACGCGTCGCACACGCTGCGGCCAGGTCGTCCAGACCGAGGGCGTCGAAGAAGTGCAGGCCCATCGCTGTGATGCCGAGGACGTGCACCGGAGCTTCGACGCTGGGGACTCGGGACGGCTCGACATCACCGTCGCCGTCAAACCCGAGGGCTGAGACTTCACGCTCCGCGAACCAGGGCATGGCGGCGACGTCGAGCCCTGCCTTTGCCTGTGTCGAGTCCCACGGTCCATCTTGCTCGCGGCGGGTGAACTGGCCGGTGCGGATCAGCACGATGTCGCCGGTCCGCACATTGACGCCGCTGCTGCGTTGGGCGGCCTCGAGCTCGTCCCGGCCGATCGCATGACCTGGGTCCAGCCACTGTCGGCCGTGCAGGGCGGCGATGTCGAGCAAGACGCCTCGACCGGTGATGCCGGCCTCAGCTACCTCCAGGCCGCCGGCGTCCTGGAACCGACTGGCCGGTACGCCGTTGTAGAGGTAGCCCTCATAGGCGACATGGCAGAGCGCATCGAGATGTGAGTGCACCTCGCCGTGGCATTCGACGCCGATGTGATCGGCGGCGAATCCGGTGGACGACTCTGCGGGAACCGAGGTCATCCGGTGCGCGGGCGGATTCGGGTTGTCCACGGTCGTGCGGAGTTCGAGCGGGCGCGCGCAGGAGACGGCGATCCCGTCACGCACCAGCCTGGTCGCCTCCGCGACCCGCTGCGGCGTCAGGTGATTGAGCGCCCCGCGGCGATCTTGCTCCCCCCACTTGCCCCAGGTGGAGCAACGCTCGAAGAGTCGTGCGAACTCTTCGGGGTCCATCGGCGAATGTGCGGATGTCATTGGTTTGCGGGCCAGGTCAGTTCGGGTTGATCAGGACGCCGCCGTCCACGAGGATCTCGGCGCCGTTGATGTACGAGGCTTCGACGGATGCAAGGTAGGCGACCGCGGAGGCGATCTCTTCCGGCCGTCCGAGTCGTCCGACCGGGATGCGCTCGACGTAGTGCGCCTCGTCTGCGCCCGAGCTCATGTGCTTGGCGACCATGTCCGTGGCCACGGTTCCCGGTGAGACGGAGTTGCAGGTGATTCCGTCGGGGCCGAGCACGATGGCGAGGCTCTGCATCAGGGACCGCACCCCGGACTTGGTCGGGCAGTAGGCGATCTCCAGCTCGCCGCCGACGTGGGCGCTGATCGAGCTGAGCGAGACGATCCTTCCGCCGTTGCCCGCGTCGAGCATGATGCGGGCCGCTGCCTGCGAGGCGAAGAAGGCACCCTTGAGGTTGAGGTCGTGAATGTTGTCCCAGACCTCCTCGGTGATGTCGAAGAGGGTCTCGTACGTGGACACGCCGGCGTTGTTGACGAGGACGTCGAGTCGCCCGTGTCGCTCGCGTACGTCGGCGAACATCGCGCGGATCTGGCTGACGTCACGCAGGTCAGCACGGATCGCCTCGGCGCTTCCGTTCCCGTCGGCGATGAGCCGCAGCGTCTCGTCGGCCGGGTCTCCGTCGTACGGGTAGTTGACGACGACGTGGAATCCGTCGGCGGCCAGTCGTACGGCGATGGCGCGGCCGATGCCTCGGGAGGCTCCGGTCACGAGTGCTACGCGCTGCTGCATCGGGGTTCTTCCTCTTCGTTGTTCGCCGACGGTGCGACGAGGTGTGCGTGTTGATCAGGCTCGCAGTCGAAGCTCGACAGGTCGGCTCACGAGACAGGATGACGTGACCGACCGAGGTCGAGGTGACGTCGTATCCGACGACACCCTGCCCCCGGTTCTCGGGGGAGGGCTTCGTCGACGATGCGGCGCTCGGGTCGACCGCTGCACTTACCGCCAGGTCAGCCCGCGAAGGTTACGCCGGACTCGCGAAGCACGTCGGCGAGCTTGTCGTAGAACTCCTTCGGCGCACGGTTGATGGGCAGGCGCGGGTCGCCCACGGGGACGCCGACCAGCTCGCAGCCGGCCTTGACGGCGGCCTGGTAGGAGGTCTCGCCGATCACAGTCATGATCGGCCAAATGCGACGCCACACGTCGTTGGCCAGATCCAGTGACTGCTTGGTGACCACGGCGTCCCAGAGCTCGACCGCGAGGCCGGGGAAGAAAGTGGCCGAACCCCACACGGACGCGCGGCCACCCTGGGCGAGGGCGTGCAGCGTCAACTTGTCCTCACCGTTGACTGGGATCACCTTGTCCGAGGAGTACTGGACGAGCTCGTCGAACAGCAGGACGTCACCGCTGCTGTCCTTGATGAAGCGGACGTTCTCGATCTCGGCGAGCTGCTCGAACTGCTCACGGGTCAGATGCTGACCGCTCGCGTGCGGCATGTGGTAGTACATGATCGGGATCTCGATCGCGTCCGAGACGGCCTGGTAGTGGCCCAGCAGGTCCGGCCAGATGTTCGGCTCATAGAACGGCGGGATCAGCATGACCGCCGACGCCCCGGCATCCTGGGCGTGCTTGCTGAGCTCGATGGCCTCCTTGGTGGTGAGGGCGGCGGTGTGCGGGATGACCGGGACCCGGCCGGCGGTCTCGTCGATGACGACCTCGACGACGTGCTTGCGCTCCTCGTGGGTCATGTGCATGAACTCGCCGGTGCTGCCGCACGGGATCATGCCGCCGACCTTGGACTCGATCTCGAACTGGACGAGTCGGCGCAGAGCATCGTCGTCGACCGCGGCACCGCCCTCGGTGAAGGGCGTGGCGATCGCGGGGATGATCCCCTCGAGGGTGAGGACGTCGGGCATTTCTCTTCTCCTGGCGTTGGGCAGGGTTCGGGGTGGGTGGTGTCGGCCGGTTTTGGCTGGAGTGGTCAGTCGAGGCCGGCGTGAGTCGCGATCCAGCGACCATCGACCCGACGGGCGATCCCGAGCGGGTTGCCGTCCCTGAGCTCGGCGGGCAGGAGTGCGGTCGGGAAGTCCTGGTAGGCGACCGGGCGGAGGAATCGGCGGATTGCCAGCGTGCCCACCGACGAGTGCATCGGCGAGGTGGCCGCCGGCCAGGCGCCCCCGTGCATCTGCGCCTCGGTGACACTCACGCCGGTCGGGACGCCCGCCCCGAGCAGCCGCCCGGCCTTCAGGCGGGCGGTGGCCACGATCGAGGGCGTCAGCTCCGGGTCGCCGGCGACTCCACGCAGTGTGAACGTGAGCGAGCCGGGCAGGACGGCGAGGATCGCGTCGAGCTCCTCGGCGTTTTGATAGCGGACCGCGAGCGCAAAGGGGCCGAAGAGCTCTTCGAGGTAAGGCTTCGGGTCGGCGAGCAGGTCGGCTCCCGAAACCGTGCAGAGCGCCGGTAGGGGACCGCCGTTCTCCTGCTGTCCGAGCGCGCTCCGGACCTCGGCCCGGGTCGACAGCGTCGCGACGGAGGTTTCGTAGCGCTTGGCGATGTCGTCGCTGAGCATCTGCCCCGGGCTCGTCGCCGTGAGGGCCTCGGCGAGCAGCGTGGCGAACCGGTCGCCGTCGGAGTCGGCGGGCACCAGCAGGAGGCTTGGGCGGGTGCAGAGTTGGCCGCTGCTGCCGGCGATCGAGCCGGCCAGCTCGGAGGCGAGCCCTTCGGCGTCTGTGGCCGCGGCGGCGCGGGTCACGAGCACCGGATTGACGCTGCCCAGCTCGCCATAAAAAGGAACAGGGTCCGGGCGCGCGGAGGCGAGGTCGAAGAGAGCCCGACCGCCGGCGGTCGAGCCGGTGAAGGCCCCGGCGCGGATGTGCGGGTCCTGGATGAGCGCGAGCCCGGCCCCGAATCCGTGGACCACCTGGACGACGTCGGCAGGCAGGCCGTGGGCATCGGCGATGCGACGGAGCAACGTGACGCTCAGGTTCGCAGTGCGCCGTTGCAGTGGGTGCGCCTTGACCACGACCACGCACCCGGCCGCGAGGGCAGAGGAGGTGTCGGTCCCGGCAGCGCCGAAGGCGAAGGGGAAGTTGGATGCGGCATAGACCGCAACCGGCCCGACTGCGACGTTCACCCGACGGAGGTCGGGACGTGGCGGTACGAGTGCCGGGTTCGGGGAATCGATGGTCGCCTCGAGCGGGGCGCCGTCGGCGAGGACCTCAGCCATCTGACGGAACTGGCTCGCGGTGCGCGCCACCTCGCCCTCCAGCCGCGGACGCGGCAAGTGGGACTCGTCGGCGGCGACATCGACCAGCTCGGGTTGTGCCTGCTCCACGGCGTGCGCCCATGCCCGCAGGAGCTCGATGCGTGCTGGGAGCGACAGTTCGGCGTACGCCGCCTGGGCGTTGTGAGCACGCCGTCCGACATCTGCGACGTCGGTCGTGGCGTAGATGGGCTCGGTGTGAACGGTCATGCGCGCACCGGGACGCCGGCACGCTCGCCATCGACGGGCGAGGCGACCGCTTCGGGGTACGAGCGCTTCAGGTGCTCCATGCCGGCGACGGCGCGCTGGACTCGCGCAGACGCCGAGGACACCACCAGGTCGGCGATGTGGCCGCCGGCCGGGTAGATGTTCGGAGCGTTCTTGAGCCCGAACTTGAGGAACACCGGGGAGCCGATGCGCACGATATCGCCGATGTCGTGGTAGCGCATGAACCCGCCGAGGTTGTCCATGCCCTCGATGTAGATGTCGAGAGCGGCGTCGGTGGCGGCGCGGAAGGCGCTGAGGTCGGCGATGGTCGTGTCGGTGGCGATGTTGAGAGACGTCGCTCCGGCCTGCGCGAGTTCGCGCGCTCCGACCGCGTTGGCGATGCCCATGAGGGCAGATGCCTTGACGACCAGGTCGGCGGGTAGATCGCCGGACTGCTTGGCGTCGCCGATCAGTCGGATGAGTCCCTCGTCGGAGACGAGCAGGCTGCGCAGGCCCGCGTCGACGGCACGCTGGACGTCTTCCCAGGCGGCTCGCAGGCTGCCCAGGCCGACGTGCCGAGCACCGAAGATGTTGCCGTCCGGCACGAGCGCCGAGGCGGCGGCGCCGTCCCACCGGGCCCGGGGGCCGACGAAGAGGCAGACCTCGACGTTGGCGTCGGCGCCGATGGCGACGTACTCGCGCAGGACGGCGTCGGTCAGCACGGTGATGCCGCTTCCCTGCGACACGCGGTGGAGCGGTACACCGTACTTTGCGCACTCCTCGACGATGAGCCGCATCGCATCGGGGCTTTCGACGCTCGGGATCTCGACGCGGTACTCACCGCCGTCGGTGAAGCGCTGCTGCGAGGGGCCCGGATTGCTCCACGAGTCCAGCAGTCGGTTCAGGTCACTTGAGGTAGACATCAGGTTCTTTCGGTCGTGTGGGAGTGGCGCTCGCGGGACGAACGGGTCGATCAGGGCGCGCGGGAACATCAGGCGAGGACGTGTCCGAGGAAGTCCCTGATCCGGGGGTTCGAGGAGTTGTTGAAGACCTGGTCGACGGACCCGTCCTCGACGATCCGGCCTTGCTCCATGAAGACCGCTCGGGCAGCCGCTTCGCGGGCGAACGCGATCTCGTGGGTGACCACGATCATCGTCATCCCGGACTCGGCGAGCTTCCGCATCGTGTCGAGGACCTCCTTGACCAGTTCCGGGTCGAGCGCGGAGGTCGGCTCGTCGTAGAGCATCACCTTCGGCCGCATCGCGAGGGCGCGAGCGATCGCGACGCGCTGCTGCTGGCCGCCGGAGAGCTGGTGCGGCATGGCGTCGGCCTTGTGAGCCAGGCCGACAGTTGCCAGGAGTTCCTCGGCGCGCTCGCGCGCCTCCCTCTTGTCGAGCTTGAGGACGCCGACCGGCGCCTCCATGACGTTCTGGATGACCGTCATGTGCTGGAACAGGTTGAAGGACTGGAACACCATGCCGACCTGTCGCCGCTGATAGGCGATCTTGCGCTTCGGCAGCTCCAGCAGGTGGTCGCCCTTGTGCTCGTAGCCCAGCATCTCTCCGTCGATGAAGACCGAGCCTGCGCTCGGCTTCTCGAGGTGGTTCAGGCAACGAAGCAGGCTCGTCTTGCCGGCACCGGAGGGACCCATGATGCAAACCGTCTGGCCCTGCTCGACCTCGAGCGTGACGTTGTCGATGACCAGGTCGTCACCGAACTTCTTGGACAGGTTGACGGCACGAATGACGTGGTCAGCCATTGGTGGCTTCTCTCTTCGCCCGGCGCCAGGCCATGCCGACCGAACGGCGCGAGCCGCGCAGGCGGCGTTCCACGGCGGCCTGGATCAAGGACAGGATCGAGACCAGGACGATGTACCAGATGGTCGCCACCATCAGCAGCGGGAAGATCTTGTAGTTGACCTGGTAGATGGACTGCACCGTGTACATCAGGTCGAAGACCGAGATGAAGGCGACGAGTGAGGTTTCCTTCAGCATCTTGATGGTCTCGTTGCCCAGCGGCGGGACAGCGATCCTGATGGCCTGGGGCAGGATGATGCGGGCGTAGATCCGGCGCGAGTTCATGGCCAGCGCCATGCCGGCCTCGGTCTGCCCCTTCGCCACCGCGAGGATCGAGGTGCGGAGGATCTCCGACGCGTAGCTCGACTCGTTGATCGAGAAGGCCATCACGGCGGCCCAGTAGGGCGTGATCAGGTCGTTGGTGGACGCCGAGAACAGCGTCGGGCCACCGGGGATGCCGATCGTGACCTCCGGGTAGATCAGCGCGAGGTTGAAGGTCACGATCAGCAGTACCAGGATCGGCATGGACCGGAAGAACCACACGTATCCGGAGGCGATCCGCCGCAGCGCGGCATTCTCCGACAGCCGCATGATCGCGATGATCACTGCGATGACGAGAGCGAGTGCCATGGATACGAAGGTGAGGCCGATGGTCCGGCCGACGCCCTCCAGGATGCGGTGGTCGAAGAGGTAGTCGCCGACGACGCTCCAGCCCACGACCTTGTTGCGGGCGAAGCTCTGGACGAAGTCGATGATCACGAGCGAGGCGAGTACGGCGGCGGCGATGCCGCCGTACCCACGCCGCGACCGGGTCGGAAGCTGCAGGTCCTCGGTGCGTTCCGCGGTGTGTGCCCGGCCATTGCCGGGGTCATGGAGCGCTACGCGTCCGCTCGGACCGGCCGCCCCTTCATTGGGTCGATCCACGTCAGTCTCCGTCTCGTGCATCCTGATGAACGGTTCGCGGCGTCGGTTAGGACAGCGGTGCCGGGTTGAGGTGGGCCTCGGTGGCGATGTTGGCTTCGAGGCCATGCTTCTTCATGATCTCGGCGTAGGTGCCGTCGTCGATGAGCGCCTGCACGCCCTTTTGGATCAGCTCCGGAAGCGGCGAGTCCTTCAGGAAGGAGTACCCGACCAGGACGGGGAGAACGGTCGGGCCGGTCTTCTTCCAGGACTTGCCGAGCTGCTGGTCCTTCTGGCTGAGGAAGTAGGCCATGACCGAGAGCGGCTCGATGGCGGCCTCGGCGCGACCGCTGGCGACGGTGACGTACTCGTCGGAGAGGGAGGGAAGCTGAACGAGCTTGATCTCCTTCTTGCCGGCGCTCGCGCACTTCTTGGACAGGTCCTGCAGGAACACGCTCGACTGGTCGCCCGACTGGGTGGCGAGGGTGTGACCGCACAGGTCCATCTCGTCGGTGCCTAGATCGGCGCTGTCGTCCAGGGCGACGAAGCTGTAGCCGTCGACGAAGTTGGAGACCTGGTTGTACTTCTGCTCGCGCTCGGCGGTGATGGCCGTCTGGCCGACGAAGTCGAACTTTTTACCGTCGAGTCCGAGCAGTTCGTTCTCGAAAGAGGTCGGGGTGATCTTGATCGGGACGCCGAGCTGCTTCGAGAGCGCCTTGAGCAGCTCTGGCTCCTGGCCCTGAGTCGAGCCGTCCTCGGCCTTGAACGACAGCGGCGGGGCGTTCTGCTGGATGGCGATGGTGATGCCATCGCGGAACTTCTCGGGCACGTCCTTGTACAGCGGGGCGGACGTGTCGGTGGTGCCCTTGTCGGACGCGCTCGCGTCACTGGAGCCGCCGGTTCCGCAGGCGGTCAGGGCGAAGAGTGCGACGGCGGTGGTGGCCGCCAGGGGCACGAGCTTATGGGACATCTTTCTCCTTGGGTGGATGGAACTGCTGGTAGATGCATGCACCCGCGTGCGTAGTCATCCGAGAAATCTGTGGGGGCGTCGAGCGGTTGCCTTATCCAGCCGACAGCGTGGTGAGGCCGCGGACTGCCTGCTCCGCGGCGCGGACGGCGGCGCGTGCCGCCGGCTCCATGCCGCTGATCGGCTCGAAGTACTCGCCGGCGAGAACGATTCGGTCATGTCCAAAGCCGTGCTCGAAGACGGCCTGCGCGTCCTTACGCGCCTGACCTGGAGCGCCGTAGACGTTGCCGAGCGGCCACCGCTGCACGACGGTCTTGACCACGTGGCCGCGCAGCTCCGGAATGAGCTCGTAGACCGACCGGAGGAACGTGTCGCGGATGACCTCGTCACTCTCCTCGCCGAGCTCGACCGCACGAGGGCCACCGCGGTAGCACATCAGGCTTCCGCCGGACTTCCGGCGCTCGCCGTCGCGCAGGATCTGCGCGTGGTTGAACAGGAAGTCGATCTCGTGTCCAGGCGTCGTGATCGCGTAGACGTCGTCGATCGAGAGCGGCGTGTGCTCGTCGGTGAAGATGCCCATGCTCAGGTACATCCCGTACGTGATCGAGCCGAGCGCCGCATCGAGGTCGGCTGGAATCGCCTCCACGACCTGGCGGGTGATGTGAGCCGGCGTCGCCACGACGACCGTGCGCGCGGTGACCTGCCGGGTCGCGCCCTCCGATTCGTAGGTGACGACGACATGGTCGCCTCGGTCGGTCACCCGGGTCACCGGGGCACTGGTGACGATCTGGTCGCTGAGCCGCTCGCGCAGCCCGTGCACCACCTGCTCGGTGCCGCCCATCACGACGCCGGCCGTCGCCGCGGCGGCGTCCTTGGGGCCCATCACGTGTGCGCAGACCAGTAGCGCCGCGCCGGCAGAGACCTCATCGAGGTCTGCTGCGGTTCGCCGGGAGATGCACTCGAACAGCGCGCGCACCGATCCGGTCGCGCCGCGAACGTAGTCGGCGAAGGTGCGATTCCACTCGAAGCCGGTGAGCGCGATGCGCTGCTCCTGCTCCTCCTGCTCGCTGGTCGGGACCCGGTGCTCGATCCGGTTGATGTCCCGGATGCCTTTCATGACCTTCAGTCCCGCGCGGATCATGGCGACCCGCTCGCGCAGGGTCAGCTTGAGGACGAACGGAAGGAGCTCGGGCCTGGCGACGTTCGTGATGCGGTCGCGCAGTCCGATGGCGGTGAGTGAGCCCTTGATCTCACGCACGTTCAGGCCGAGCTCGGCTCCGATCTTGCCCATGTGGGAGTCGGCGTGCGGGTAGACCTGAGCACCGAGGTTCGCCCAATACTCACCGTGCTGCACGGACTTGATGCGGCCGCCGACGCGCTCGTCGGCTTCCAGGAGGAGAGCCTGTCGGTCGCGCAGGGTCCACAGCGCGACGAGCCCGGCGATACCGCCGCCGACCACGACGACCTCGTAGTCGATCTGGCTGCCTTCGAGAGAGTTCACTTCGTGCCTAACTGGGTATTTCGTGTTCGGGGTTGGGCGCCTCAGCGCAGGCGGGCGACCACATCGATCTCGACGAGCAGGTTGCGGAGGTCGCTGCCGACCGTGGTGCGCACGGGATAGGGCGCCTCGAACATCGACTCGTAGACGCGGTTGAAGGCGTCGAAGTCGCCGTTCACGTCCTGCAGGTGGACAGTGGCCTTGACGACGTCTGCCAGTGACAACCCGCGCGCCGCGAGCACCGCCTCGATGTTCAGCAGTGTCTGGCGCGTCTGATCCTCGACCGACTCGGGGAGCCGGCCCGTCTCCGGGTCGAGCCCGAAGATACCCGAGGTGAAGAGAAAGTCGCCGACGACGATGCCTTGTGAGTAGGCACCGGCCGGTTCGGGAGCGGCGGCGGTGGAGACAACGTCCACGCGGCTTGCCGAGCTGTTCATCCGGGCTCTCATTCCTTTCCGGAAGGGGTAGGCGGCCTGTGCTCACCGAGCACGGCGGCCAGAAGCGCGGGATCGACGTTCCCGCCGCTCATCACGCAGACGACGTCACCATCGGGCAGGTCGAGACCCGGGTCGGCGAGCGCAGCCACGGTGATCGCTGAGGACGGCTCTACGAGGAACCGTTCAGCGGAGAGGACCCAGCGCATGGCGTCGACGGTCGCCGTGTCGGGGACGGCGACGACCTCCCGCACGAGCGCCTGAGTGATGGCGAAGGTAAGGTCGCCAGGCTGCCGCGAGCCGAGACCGTCCGCGACCGTCGTGTACGGCGGGATCATGATGGGTTTCCCCGCGGCCAGCGACTGTCCCATGGAGTCGGCCCCGTCCGGCTGCACGCCGATGACCTGCGCGGCCGAACCGCGCAGCCGCAGGCCGGTCGCGACGCCGGAGATCAGGCCGCCGCCACCGATGGGGACCAGCACGGCTGCCACATCGGGGACCTGCGCGGCGATCTCCGTGCCCACCGTCGCCTGCCCGGCGATGATGTACGGGTCGTCGAAGGAGTGCACGTAGCTCATGCCCTCCTCCGCGGAGGCCGAAAGGGCCACGGCGTAGGCCGTCTGCCAATCCGTGCCGACGGTGCGGATCTCACCGCCCATCTCCCGGATCGCCTGCATCTTGGCCGGGTTCGCGCCCGGTGGTGCGAACACGACCGGGATCGCTCCGTGGATGCGTGCGGCGTAGGACAAGGCGAGTCCGTGGTTGCCGGTCGAGGCGGTCGCGACGCGGAGCGGTCCGTCGTTCGTCTCGGCGAGGTGACGCATCTTGTTCAGCGCACCTCGCACTTTGAAGCTGCGCGTGGGCTGCATCAGCTCCCACTTGAGCCAGATCCGCCGGCGGAGCCGGTCCGACAGGGCAGGCGAGTACTCGCATGGCGACCGCAAGACCAAGTCGGCCAGGTAACGCTCCGCCGCATCGACCAATGCGGCGTCGATGTGCGGCCCAGGAGCGCTGTTGACGCCGGTGGTCGCTGCGATCATCACTGCACCTCAGCAAGGATTGACGCGCCCGGCCTGCAAAGCCGCTTGCGGTACTCGCTCGCCAACCTGTTCTCTTCTGACCAGGAGGCTTGCGTTCTGACAACTACGCGAACTACACTGTTCGAAATATCGAACATCGTCCGGGTTCTCGAACGATACCTGGCGTGAAGAACTGATGTCAACGGTTGTTCATTCAGACTCGGCGAAAGATTGGGAGTTCAATGGCGACTCGGCTCGTCCCGGCACTGACGCGAGGGCTGGACATCCTGGTGTTGTTGGCTCGCGAGCCTCAGCTCACCGCGCCGGCGATCGCGGCGGCTCTCGATCTGCCGCGCACAACCGTCCACGAGCTCGTCAAGACGCTCGAAGCCAAAGGGTTCATCCAGGACGCGGGCGGCTCGGCGTACCGGCTCGGCATGCGGACCTTCGAGCTCGGCAAGCGCTTCGAGCGCGACATGGACCTTGCTGAGATCGGCAAGCAGTGCGCGCAGCGTGTGGCAGACGAGTGCGGCGAGACAGTCCAGATCGCCCTACTCGACGGCACCGAGGTCATCTACGTTGTCCAGATCAACACGATCCACACCGTGCGACTGCTCTCTTCCATCGGTGGCCGACTCCCGGCTCACCTGACCGGAGTGGGAAAGGTCAGCCTCGCGTTCCAGGACGAGAACCGGCTCCACGAGCTGTACCCCTTCGGTCAACCACTCAAGGTCATGACCCCGAAGAGCATCGCCACAACAGACTCGTTACACGAAGCTCTGGACCGGATCCGCATCGAGGGAGTCGCCTGGGACGAGTGCGAGTCGAACCCTGACGTCTTCTGCGTCGCCGCGCCCGTTCACAACTCCACGGGTGCGGTGATCGGCGGAATGAGCATCTCTGTCCCGGCCACCCGCTGGAACGACGAGCACGCGGAAGAACTCCGCAAGCTCGTCGTCTCCGGAGCGCAGCAACTGAGCGCGAATCTGGGACTCGACGCGTCCCTCTCGCGGGCTTAGGGAAATACGTCCGTCGGCGGGCGGCTTCGCACCGCGAAGAACACCGGCTCTATCGCGTTACACCGAAAGTGCCGCAGTGATCGGTCCGGCTGGGCATGCGACCTCTCTGGTCAATCATTCCCTCTTACGCGTCCAGCAGTGAGACCACTCCGAATGCGTAAAGATCACGGGGGTCATCTCCTGGTCCGGCATCCCTTCGGGGACCGGCGAGGGGATGACCCCTTACAACCCGCACCCTCTCGGCTCATCTCCGAGGAGGGCCGCGGCGCGGGCCACAGTCGACGGTCGGCAAGAGGCCATGGCACGGCACGTGGTGGGGGCCGAATGCTTCGATCTTGATATGGTCTCGTACGTGCGATTCCGTGACCCAGGGGATGGATGGTTCAACTTCACGGACGAGATCATTGTTCGCTGCCCTGAGTGCGCAAGTCGGTCGCTCGTGATCACCCTGGTCAACGAGCGGAGTCGTCCCCCGCTCCGTGGCGAACGCCGCTTCCTCTGCAAAAAGTGTGGGCGTCTCCGCACCTGGAATTCAGGCGTGATCACTCGCGATGGCTCGGCTCACGATCCCTTCTTCGGGCTCCCACTCTGGCTGCAGACGGCGTGTTGTAGCAATGTCCTGTGGGCGTACAACCTTCGTCATCTCGCGCTTTTGGAGGGGTACATCGCCGCAGATCTCCGTGAACGGGTGTTGAGGAGTCCCGCACAGGGGGCGTCTCTCCGGTCCGAGGGTGTCGAATCGTTCACACTGCTTGAACGGCTACCGGCATGGCTCAAGAGCGCCGGCAATCGGGCCGAAATCCTGAAAGCGATTGATAGGCTACGCAAAATGTAAAAGCCGAGCGCCGTACATGATCGCACATGTTGGCCTGGTGGCCGCGGACGAGATTGCCGATGACCCAGACCAGGAAACACAGGATCCCCAGGACCGCGGCGTTCTTGAACACGTTCGCCGGGTATTCGGGCGGGGTGCTCCATCGAAAGCCGGCCGGCACGCTGCCGGCGAGCGCGGCACCGAGGGCGAGCAGGCGGATCGGCAGAGACTCGACGTGCGCGGCGACCGTATAGACGACGATCGCCTGCGCGATGTTCGCCGGTAACGGAATCGCCACCATCATGAGCTGAACGGCGAAGGCCGCGGCCGACGAGGCGAGAACCGCGGTCGGGAAGCGTCGCCGTACGGCGAGCGGGAGGACGCCCGCGGTGGCGATGAGGAAGGCGGGCAGCCCCGATCAACAGGCCGAAGACCAGCCACATCAAGCCGGCCAGGGTGAGATCCAGCAGTCTGGGGTGCTCTCGTGACCACTGGTCGATGCGGGCGGCGAGGAAGGTCCGCTGTTTCAAGATCTCCCGATCCTCCGTGACCGTTCGGCCGGTGCGGCAGCCCCAGGGTAGGGGCACAGGCGCTGATGCCCTTCCTCCCGCAACTCCATCGGAGGCGCCACCACCTCCGGTGTCCTGAGCCGCCTCGCGCCCGGCGTGAGATCCAGAGCGCATTGACCCAGGTTATGCGGCATATCACCCGGTTAAGTGGCATATCGACGCATTACGTCACGTATCAGTGCTTTATATGGCGTATCGCCGGGTTGTGTGGGGTTTGCCCAACGTTCGACTGTGCGCCGTACCAAGGCAAACCGCGATCTCTAGGTTCTCCTCTTGCTGAGGATCCAGCTAAGGGAGACCGACATGCACATGACCTCCGCAGTCCGGGCTCGCGGGATCAAGAAGTCCTTCGGTGATGTGGTCGCACTCGACGGCGTCGACCTCGATGTGGCCGGCGGGCAGGTTCACGGCCTGGTCGGCGCGAACGGCGCGGGCAAGACGACGCTCCTCGGTCTGCTCCTGGGCCTGGCGGTCGCGGACAGTGGCAGCCTGGAGATCCTCGGTACGCCGGTCGGGCGGACGCTCGCCGTACCCGACGGCGTCGCGGGCTTCGTGGACGGACCGGGGCTTTATCCCTCGCTCACCGCTCGGCAGAACCTCTCGGCCCTGGCGGCACTGCGCCGGTACGACGCAGGGGGCACCGCCGGCGTCGACGACGCGTTGGAGCAGGTCGGGCTCACCGACGTCGCCGACGACCGTGTCCGGGGCTTCTCGCTGGGGATGCGCCAGCGGCTCGGGCTGGCCGCCGCGCTGCTCACCAAGCCGCGCCTGCTCGTCCTCGACGAACCGGCCAACGGCCTGGACCCCGCCGGCAAGCACCACGTGCACCGCGTCATCACCGGACTCGCCGCGGACGGGACCGCGGTGGTCCTCTCCAGCCACCGGATGGACGACCTCGCCGCGCTGTGCTCCGACGTCACCATCCTCGCCACCGGACGGGTCGTCTTCTCCGGCCCGCTGAGCAAACTCGCCGCCGAGAGCGGCGAGCTCGACTACCGGCTCGTCACCTCCGACCCGGCGGCCGCCCAGCGGCTGGCGTCGGAGACGCCCGGGCTCCGCGTCGTGCCCCGGGACCCCGGTCAACGGCTGGACGCCGACGTCGTCGTCCGCGGGCCGGTGCCGGCCCTCGACGAGCTGGTCGTGCGGCTCGTGCGAGCCGGCGTGGCGCTCCGGGAGCTGGGGCCCGTGGTGGCGCCGCTCGAGGCCGCGTTCCTGGCCCTGACCGGGACCGCCACCGTGCCCGCGCAGACCGACCAGGAGGACATGCGATGACCGCGACCGTCACCGAACCCCGGGCCGCCGCCCGGCCGGCGCCCGTGCTGCACGGCTACCGGTTCGAGCTGGTCAAACTGCTCTCCCAGTGGCGGATCCGCCTGCTGCTCGCGGCATGCTGGATCGGCCCGGCGGTCTTCGTGGCCGCGGTGAGCCTGCAGAGCACGCTTCCCGCCGACACGGTCTTCGGCCGCTGGATGAACGCGACCGGCTGGGCGGGGTCGCTGGTCGTGCTGGACTTCTCGTGCAGCTGGGCGCTCCCGCTGCTGACGGCGCTGGTCGCCGGCGACGTCTTCGCCGTCGAGGACCGGCTGGGCACGTGGCGCCATCTCCTCGTGGCGGTGCGCTCCCCGCGGCGGATCTTCGTGGCGAAGACCCTTGCCAGCCTCACCGTGATCCTGCTGCTCGTGGCCGGGCTGGCCGCGTCGGGAATCGCCGGCGGCCTGGCCGCGGTCGGCGACCATCCGCTCGCCGGCCTGGACGGCCATCTGCTCGCCCCGGCGGACGCGGCCCGTACGGTCCTGCTCGCGTGGGCCTGCGCGCTGGCGCCGACGCTGGCGTTCGCCGCGGTCGGCCTCCTCGGCTCGGTCGCCCTGGGCCGCTCCCCGATGGGTCTGCTGATGCCCGCGCTCCTCGCCTTCGTGCTGCAGCTCGCGCAACTTCTCCCGCTGCCGGTGGCCGTGCAACTGTCCTTGCCGAGCCACGCCTTCCTCGCCTGGCGCGGGCTTTTCACCAGCCCGGCGCAGGCGGGCCCCCTCCTCATCGGCTTCGTGGTGAGCCTCGTGTGGGCGGTCATCGCCACGGCACTGGCCTACCGCCTGTTCCTGCGCCGCGACTTCACCGACCTGACCTACGACGGGTCGGGCCGGCAGGTCCTCGTGGCGGCGGTCCTGCCGCTGGTCGCGGTCGTCGCCCTCACGTTCGGCGTGATCGCCGGTGCCACCCCGGCCACGGGCTCGGGGATCGACAAGGTGAAGGTGCAGAACTCGCTCGCCACGGTGTTCGCCCACCTCTACCGGCTGCAGACGCGTGAGCTCAATCGCCCGGACGTCACGGAGGCCCAGATGGGGGCCACCGCGTCCTGTGACAAGGGCGGCTCCCGGGTCGCCGACGAGGGAGCGGGCAACGACTGGCGGTGTGTCGTGACCTGGCACCTCCCCGGCGCGACCGCCGTGGGATCGGCCATCTACCAGCTCGACGTCACCGCGGACGGGCGGTACGTCGCCGACGGAGACGGACCGAAGGAGGTCAACGGCTACTTCCAGGTGCGCACTCCGACCGGAGACGCGCCCAACCCCCTGTGGCAGTTCGACGGGAATGTCGACCTGCTCGCTAGCACTCCGAAGGAATGAAATTCATGCACGTCAAGCGTCAGCGTGTGCCGAAGAGCCGTCTCGGGCTCCTCGATGGACGCATCAGCCGCCGGATCCGCGTGGTGGCGGCCGGCACCGTAGCCATCGCCGTCGCCGGCGGGGGCATCGCCTACGCCTCCACCGAGGTGTTCGGCACCAACCTGGTCGGCTCCACGTACGAGTCCGGCCTGCAACTCGCCAGCGACCAGATCATCAAGCCGATCGGTGAGCGCCTGCTCGTCGACAACGGCAAGCTCCTCGCCTCGACGGTCAGCCCGGACGGTCGCTTTCTCGCGGCGCTCACCAACGACCGCTCGATCGCCCTGACCATCGTCGACCTCCAGAACTACAAGGTGCTGCAGCAGGCCGGGACCGCCTCGACGGCCGGTGTGCGCATCTCCAACAACAACGTCGGGCAGGAGGGGCCGGCCTACTCTCCGGACGGCAAGACCCTGTGGCTGCCGCAGATCGACGGCTTCAACCGCTTCCCGGTGAACGCCGACGGCACCCTCGGCACCCCGACGTTCGTCACCATCGCCGCGCAGGGCTCGAAGAAGGCGCTGCCCGCCCAGGCGGTCTTCACCCCTGACGGCAAGACCGTGTACGCCGCCGTCAACGGCCAGAACCGCGTCGTGGCGATCGACGCCGCGACCGGCGCGATCCAGCAGAGCTGGACCGTCGGCACCGCGCCGCGTGGCCTGGCCCTGGTGGGCAGCAAGCTCTACGTCAGCAACGAGGGCGGCCGCCCGGCCAAGCCCGGCGAGACGACGATGAACTCCTACGGCACCCAGGTGCCGGCCAACCCGGTCACGGGTGCGACGACCACCGGCACCGTGAGCGTGATCAACATCGCCGACACGGCGGCGGCGGTCCGCTCCATCGACGTCGGCCTGCACCCGACCGCGATGCACGCCGCCCGTGGCGTGCTCTTCGTCACCAACACGTTCGACGACACGGTCTCGGTCATCGACACGGCCAAGGACAAGGTCGTCCAGACGATCGCCACCCAGCCGTGGCCGGAGGCCGAGGTCGGTTACGCGCCGAACGGTGTGACCCTGACCGAGGACGGTCACCTGCTGGTCACCCTCGGCCGGGCGAACGCGGTCGCCGTCTACCGGTACAGCAGGCCGCAGGAGCCGGTCAGCTTCGTCGGCCTGCTCCCGACGGACTACTACCCGGAGGAGGTGACCACCGTCGGCGACGACGTGGTCGTCACCAACCTCCGCGGCATCGGCGAGCGCGGCCCGACGCGCACGATCAGCAAGGGTGCCGGCACCAACCCGGCCACCGGCCACAACACCCACGACTCGACCGGTTCGCTGACCCGGTTCCGCCTGCCGTCCGACCGGGAGATCTCCAAGTCCACGGACACGGTCTTCGAGCAGAACGGCTGGGGCAAGAACGACGTCAAGCAGGCTCGGGGCAACTCCCAGCACGCCGTGCCGGTCCCGAAGCGCCTCGGCGACCTGTCGACCATCAAGCACGTCTTCCTGCTGGTCAAGGAGAACCGCACCTACGACCAGGTGTTCGGCGACGACCCGCGCGGCAACGGCGACCCGTCGCTGGCGCAGTTCGGGGAGAAGGTCACCCCGAACCAGCACGCTCTCGCGCGTCAGTTCGGTCTCTACGACAACACCTACGACATCGGCACGAACTCCGCCGAGGGCCACAACTGGCTGATGCAGGCCGACAACCCGGAGTACACCGAGTCCAGCGCCGGCGAGTACCAGCGCAGCTACGACACGGAGGACGACGCGCTGGGCCACCAGCGCTCCGGCTTCCTGTGGACCGGTGCCCAGGCCGCCGGCAAGACCGCCCGCAACTTCGGGGAGTTCACCCAGTTCCTGACCAAGCCGTCCGGCGCGTCGTGGCAGAAGTACTACTGCGATGCCCGGAACATGGCGGCGACCGGTCAGGACACCACCCTGAAGTCGGACACCCAGTCGCCGATCCCGTCGCTCAACGACATCACGGTGCACTCGTACCCGAAGTACGACCTCCAGATCCCGGACATCTACCGGTACGAGATCTGGAAGCGTGACTTCGAGGCCAACGGCCCGGCCAACCTCAACATGTTCTGGCTCTCCAGCGACCACACGGGTGGGGCGCCGAACGCGGTCGCGCAGGTCGCCGACAACGACCTGGCCGTCGGCAAGATCGTCGACAAGATCTCGCACAGCAAGTGGTGGAAGGACTCCGCGATCTTCGTGATCGAGGACGACACCCAGGACGGCGTCGAGCACGTCGACGGCGCGCGCGGCCCGGTGCAGATCATCAGCCCGTGGGCCCAGCACGGCAACGTGGACAGCAACTACTACACGCAGATCACCATGATCCGCACCATCGAGCAGATCCTCGGGATCCAGCCGATGAACCAGAAGGACAGCGCCGCCACCCCGATGAGCGAGGCCTTCACCAACAAGCCCGACTTCACGCCGTTCGACGCGGTGCCCAACCAGGTGCCGCTCACCAACGGCCTGTCCACCCCGCCGGCCTGCGGCAACGACACCCCGGCCGCGGCGGCCGCCTCGGCGGCTCCCGCGGCGGCCAAGGCGTCGGCCGTGTCCGCCGAGACGCAGCACATCATCGACGTCTGGACCGCCTGGCAGAACGAGCAGCACCTGAGCGGGTCGAACGCGGTCGCGGACTCCGCCAACCCCGCGCTGATGAACCACTTCACCTGGTACCAGGCGCACGACTGGACCACGCCCTACCCGGGCGAGGAGAAGATCTTCACCCCGGACGAGGTCCCCGGCGGCTACCTGCCGGCGCCGGAATCCGACGGCTGATCTTCGCACGACGCGCACAACGGCAACGGCCCGCCGGGGATCCCGGCGGGCCGTCCGCCTGCGAGAACCGCGCAGCCGGCGGTCCTACGATTCACCTGGTCGCAGGATGGCCGTAGTCGAATCCGGGTGGTCGGTACCGTCAAGATCGCGCGCACATGCTGGACAGAGGGATGATTTCACCTCGCCGAAACCCAATGGTGGGACGGCGCCCGATAGAGTCCCGCCATCCTCTACAATGTTGATCCCTTCATCGGCACCACGGCGACCGACCTGCCTCGGGCGCGCGGTCTCGCCGCCACTTGGTGGTGGCCGAAACCCCAGGTCGGCAACACGCATCCGGGTGCCACGTCGCCGCTGGGCATGGTGTCGGCCTGCGCCTACTCCGGCGCGTACCCGACGGGGTACGGGCGGTACACGAAGAACACCGAGGGCGTGCCCGAGGAGATGTTCGAGCGGCTACAGGCGTCGGGGTTCACCCACTTCCAGCAGTCCGGCACCGGCGCGATCCGCAAGTACTACAACTACGTCCGGGTCACTCCGATGGTGCAGCCACTGGACGTGCTGGGCGAGGCCTGGCCGCTGCACGACGAGGTGGCGGAGGCGGGTTACTACGCCGCCACCTTGGACACCGGGATTCGCTGTGAGCTCACCGTGGGCACCAAGGTCGCGGTGCATCGGTACACGTTTCCGGAGCACGGCAGCGCCCGTGTGGTGGTCGATCTGTCCTGTGGCGGCCTGGCCATCGAACAGGGCCGTACCGTGCCGTTGCGGGCACAGGTGGAGGGCATGGGCCAGGGCCGGGCGCAGGGCACGGTGGTGATGGAGGGCGTCCCGCTGTCGGTATACGTGGACGTGGACGTCGACAGCCCGGGTTGGCGGCAGATGCTCTGGTACGACCGGCGGCTCATCGACGGCGGCACCCGCCTGGACTTCGACAGCATCCGGCACACCACGCTGCGACCTTTCGGCATGCTCTTCATGGGCCCGGCCGCGCCCGGGCAGACCGTCGAGGTACGGCTCGGGTTCTCGCTGCGCGGGTGCGACCAGGCGCGGCAGAACCTGGAGCGCGAGTGCGGGGGCACACGGCCGGCGTTCGACGCGGTGCGCTCCCGTACCCAGGCCCGCTGGAGCGAGCACCTCGATCGTGTGCAGGTCGAGGGTGGCACGCCGGCCCGCCGCACCGTGTTCGCGACGGCGCTCTACCACTCGTTGATCAAGCCGTGCGTCGCCGACGACGAAAGCCCGTTCTGGCCGAACCCCGGGCCGTACGCGTTCGACGTGTGCACCATGTGGGACATCTACAAGACCCAGATCCCGCTGCTCGCGGCCATCGTCCCGGACCGCGCCATGGACCTGCTGGAGTCGCTGATCCGGGTCTGCGAGGAGGAAGGCAACTTCCCGATCGGATACCGGATGGCCCGCGGGGCCGACCGGTTCTTCCGCCAGGCCAGCGCGCTCGCGCACATCGCGCTGACCGACGCCCACGCGCTCGGCCGGCCGGGCCTGGACTGGAACTGGGCGCTCGTGCACATGGTCGACGACCTGCGCCGTCTGTACGGCGAGGACTTCTTCGAGCACGGAGTGGTGCACCCGATCACCCACACGCTCGACCTCGCCTACGCCCACCACTGCACGGCACAGGTCGCCCGGGCGCTGAACGACCACCACCTGGCCGACGATCTCGAGGACCGCGGCCGCCAGTGGTCCAACGCCTTCGACCCGAGCACGGGACTGCTGCGCGACTCGGAGTTCTACGAGGGCGGCAAGTGGAACTACTCGTTCCGGTTGCTGCACGACATGGCCGCGAGGATCGCCCTGGCCGGCGGCGACGGGGCCTTCATCGACAAGCTGGACAGGTTCTTCGGCTTCGGCGCCGCACCGGTACAGCAGCCCGGCCGGCGCCCGCGTGCGGCGGAGATGGCGGCCGGATACGCCCTGAACCGCTTCGAGGGGTTGAACAACGAGCCCGACATGGAGGCGCCGTGGGCGTACCACTACGCGGGCCGGCCCGACCGCACGGCCCAGGTGGTGCACGCGGCGCTGACCTGGCAGTTCGGTACCGGGTCTGGCGGGTTGCCCGGTAACGACGACTCCGGCGGCCTGAGCTCGTGGTACGTCTGGGCCTCGCTGGGGCTGTTCCCGGTCGCCGGTCAGAACCTGTTCCTCATCAACGCCCCCGCGTTCGCCCGGGCCGTGCTCCGGATCGGCGGCAACGAGTTCGTCATCGAGACCAGCGGGCACCGCGAGACACCGATCGGCGTCGACGGCATCGATCATGATCCACCGGCGCAGTACGTCCAGTCGGCGACCCTCAACGGCAAGCCCGTGCACGCGACGCACCTGAACGCCGCCACCGTGCACCGCGGCGGCCTCCTGCACCTGCGGCTGGGCCCGGGGCCGTCCGCGTGGGGACGGAGGATCCGGCCGCCGTCCCTTTCCGATCCGTCCGTGACACCGGAGGAAGAGCGATGACCCACCCCCGTCGCCGTCTCGTCATCGTGGTCAGGGCTGACCCGGTCATCTGTGGTCATTCCGGCGAAGCCCGTAATCTCGCCGAAGTCGCGTTGACCCGCGGGTTCGACGATGTCGTGCTGCTGACCTGGCCGATTCCGGCGCTGCAAGCGGCCGGGTTACCGCTCAAGCCGCTGGACCGGCTGCTGCCGTACAGCGCCGGGATCACCGTGGAGCGGCCGGAGCCGGTGGGGGACTACCGGGTGCCGGACGGGCGCCACCTGGCCGGCCTCACCGGCCGCCTCGTCGAGCTGCTCGCCGAACCGGTCCCCACGACCTGCCTGTCCATGTACCTCGTCCCGCACACCACGGTGGTCACGGACGCGGTCACCGCCGCGCGGGCGGCCGGGTTCGCGCCCAACGTCCACACCATCGCGAAAGCGGTCGGATCCGACGTGACCAACGTCATCCGGTCGTGCCTGCGAGAAGGCCGGTTCGGCGCGGCGACCGTACTGTTCACCACATTCCTGGCCAACGACGAGGTCGTCGCGGTCTCCGAGTACACCCGGGAAGAGATCATCGCCTCGGCCGAGCAGGTCGACGCTCACTCCGGCACCCGGTTCGCCGAACAATGCCGGCGCCGCGTGACCGTCAGCTACCCGCCGATCGATTCCGCCGCGTTTCTCGACCCGGATCCGGCGCAGGTGGACGCCGCACTCGCGCGACGCGGCCTGGAGCGTGACGGGTACATCCTGTTCCTGTCCCGGGTGGCCCGGGCCAAGGGGATCTACGACCTGTTGATCGCCTTCGGTCAGATGCGCTGCCGGTCGCGCGTGAAACTGGTCGTCGCCGGCACCGGGCCGGCGCTGGAGCACGTGCGCGCGATGGCCAAGGAGGACGACCGGGTGATCTTCCTCACCGATGTCGACGACCAGGAGAAGCCGCTGCTCATGCGCGGCTGCGCGGCCTATACCCTGCCCACCAAGCCCGAGCCCGACTTCGTCGAGACGTTCGGCATCGCCCTGGCCGAGAAGATGCTGTCCGGCGGTGGACCGATCATCACCACGACGACGGGCGGGACCCTGGAGGCGGTCGGCGACACCGCCGTCGTCGTCGAGCCCGGGGACATCGCCGGTCTGGCCGCGACCGTGGACCGCGTTGTCCTGGACATGTCCGCCGCCGAGCGGCGGGACCTGGAGCTTCGCGCCCGCGCCCGCGCCCTGTCCTTCGACCGTGCCGAAGTATTCGACAGCCTGTTCCCGCGGGAGACGCCCGCCGACGGGGTCCGCTGACCCGGCCACGATCCGCCCACGGACTCCGGTCCGCCCGGACGTCCGACCCCGGCCGTTCTGATCGCCTGCGAACGGAGGCTCGCCGGCTTCCGTTCGCAGGCGACCGCGGGACGAGTGCTCAACCGCAGTGTTCGAAGGGGCTCGTGTACGAACTGCCGCCGACCGAGCCGCCCCACTTGACGCACTGGGTGGCCGCGTCGCGCCTGACAGGCCCCGCGTAGTAGCCGTAGCTGCCCGAGTCGGTCGTCCGGCTCTCCCCTTGTGGCTCCAGGAACGCCGACACCGCCGACGCGGAGCCGACGTTCGTCGTCTTCAGCGTCACGACGCAGTTGTAGCCGTTGCCCGAGTTGTAGAGCAGGTACGTACGGCCCCCGGTGAGGGCGGCCGAGTCGATGACCGCGTAACCGCCGCCGCAGACCTCCTCAGGGGTGTAGGGGTTGCCGCCGCAGGAGTTGGTGCTCGTGACGGTCTTCTTCTGGCCCAGAGACACGGTCACACCGTCCACGGTCGGGCTCGTGTCCACCGCGCCCGCGGAGGTCCGCTGCTCGTAGTGAAGGTGCGGGGCGGTGGAGCCGCCCGTCGAGCCGACGGTCCCGATCGGGGTGCCCTGGCCGACGCTCATCGAACCGCCGGCCGCCTTGGCCATGGTCGCGAGGTGGGCGTACCGGGTGCTGGTGCCGTCACTGTGACGGACCTCCACCCACTTGCCGTAGCTCGTGCTTCCCGCGTCGTTGAAGTACGCGGTGCCCGCGGCGGTGGCGCGCACGGTTTCACCGTTGATGTCGTCGCCGCCATAGTTCTGCCAGTCGATGGCCCCCGATGGGCTGTGGCCGGGGGACCAGTTGTTGGCGTAGAAGGTCTTCCCGCAGGTGAACGGGCTCTTGTGGGACACGGCCAGGACGCCGGTGCGCTGCGCCGAGGCGGCCTGGGGAAGCAGTGCTCCCACAACTGTGACCAGCAGGACGGTGATCGCGGATCTGAGGGTGTTCGGCCAGGTCGGGCTGCCGGTTTCGGGCATGCTCACCTCTCTGAACAGGCGCGTACGGGGGGTACGAGAAGGCGCCCAGCTCTTGATGTCGATGAGTCCCGCGGCGACGGAAACCATGTTGGCGGCATGGTGATCAAGCTCGGCGGAGGGGAGAGGTCGCCGTCAGAGGACATTCCGACATCTCGCCGCCAACAAGAAAGGACGGGTCGATCGCGAACATAACTCCGAAGGTTCTCTTCATCAATCCCCGCTGACGTGAAATTTTGCGGCCTTCCTCTCGCCGCGCATCCGCCCCTTGTCGTCAACGTGCGGTCAGGCGCGGCGGGCGTAGACGATGAGGTGGCCGGAGGGGCTCAGGTCTTGTAGAGGAGTGACAGCGGTTCCGATGGGTCGTTCGCGGTCAACTGCGCGGCGGTTCGTCCGATGTAGCGGGTCAGGGAGCGCGGTTGGTCGAAGTAGCCGAGCCGGTGGGTCACGTCCTGGGCTGGCGCGCCCTCCTGGAGGAGGATCGCCGCCTGCCTGGCACGATCGATCTGCCGGATGGCGCCGCGCGTGAGCCCGGTCGCCGCCACGAAGCGCCGCTGGACGGTCCGGTCGGACACGTCCGGCACCGCGCCGCGGAGCACCTCGGCGACGAGCGGGTCATGGACCAGAACGCCCTCACGCGCCAGGCGCCGTACGAACACCTCGGCGTTGTCGTAGTCGGGCAGGCTCCAGGTGGAACCCTTCAGCCAGAACGATCCGCGCGACACGCCGGGGATCTCGGCGAAACCGTCGACGAGCCGGCTTGCCGGAAGATGGGGCATCGACGTGCCGAGCGAGAAGAGGATGCCGAAGAAGGTGGCGTCCTAGGGAACGGGGGCCGGGCTCGCCTTCGACTCAGGCCCGTGAACGGACGCGTGGACCTGGCCGCGGTGCTTCCAGAAGACCAGATCCCAATGGACTCCGGCGATCGATGTCATCCGGCCGACGTCGTCGCTGTTGCTCCGCCAGACCCGCTCGATGTACGGCGAATCGGACGGTCTGCTCTCTGCCTCCAAGCCCATCCGAGTCGTTCCCCTTCGCCGCATCGGCGCCTTTGATGCCGCTGAGCAGGCAGTATCGCACGCGATGCGCCACTGCCGGCTCGGGTCCATTTCCTACCCGACCACCTTGGCCAGGAAGGCATCCAGCTTTGCCCGGATACGGGCGATCTTCTCCTCCAGGGTGAGGGACTCGTCGATGACTCCGCCCCCCGCGGCCTCCCTCTTCCCGCGCGTGTAGAGGGAGCAGGCGAGGTCGATGCACAGGTACTGCCCGACCGAGTTGCCCTGACGACCGGCCTCGCCGGTCCGGCGCGCGGTCATCAGCGCCACGCCGCCGCTGGTGTGCGTGGTCAGGCACAGCGAGCACATGCTGCGGGTGGTGAAGTTGCGCGGCGCGCCGGACGTCACCCGGAGGGCGATTCCGACGAGGGGGCCGTCGCGTTCCCCGTCGCTTTCGGCTACCAGGTAGGCGCGTTCGGGCGCGCCCGGATCTCGCCAGCCGAGGAAGTCGAGGTCTGCCCAGGGCAGGTCCGCGAGGTCCCTGGGGAGGTCGAGCCGCTTGGCCTCTCCCTTGGAGCAGTTGACGAACGATGCGCGGATGTCGTGTTCGGTGACCGGTCTCATGAGCGGGGAGGCTAGTCGCCCTTAAAGGTAGTATGCAACTACTTAAACCCTGTAAGAAGACGAGAAGGGGGCGCATGGCACGCGCGGGAGTGACGGCGGAACGCCTGACCCAGGCGGCGGCGGAGCTGGCCGACGAGATCGGCTTTCACAACGTGACCGTCTCGGAGCTCGCGCGCCGGTTCGGCGTCAAGCCCGCGGCCCTGTACTCCCACGTCAAGGACGTGCGGGACCTGAGGGTCAGGGTGGCGGCGCTGGCCCTGGCGGAGCTCGCCGACAAGGCCGCCGCCGCGCTGGCGGGCCGTGCGGGCAAGGACGCGCTGGTGGCCTTCGCGAACACCTACCGGGACTACGCGAAAGAGCATCCGGGCCGGTACGCCGCGATGCAGATCGATCTCGACCCGGAGACGGCGATCGCGAGCGCGGCGATCCGGCACGCGGAGATGACCCGGGCGATCCTGCGCGGATACGGACTGCCGGAACCCGACCAGACGGATGCGGTACGGATGCTGGGAAGCGTGTTCCACGGGTACGTGACCCTGGAGACGGGGGGCAGGTTCCGCACCCACCCGCGCGACGTGGACGCCTCCTGGGCCAGAACCCTGGACGCCCTGGACACCCTCCTCAGAAACTGGGAGCCGGCCTGAAGCTCCCGCGGTCGAGAGGATCATGCAGGACCCGGCGGCCGTCCATCCCCGCTCACGCGGAGGGACGTCCGCTACCAGAGGGCGCACGGACGAGATTTGTCGTACCGGCGTGCGAGCATGAGCGCGTGGTGACATCGAAGCAGCCGGTGACGGTGCCGACCGGCGCCGGGGTGGGCGATTTCCTGAGCGCGGTGCCCGACGAGCGCCGGCGGGCCGACGCGGAGCGCCTGTGCGCGATTCTGCGCGAGGTGACCGGTGAGCCGGCGGCGATGTGGGGGTCGAGCATCGTCGGCTTCGGCTCCTACCGCTACACCTACAAGAGCGGGCGAACGGGTGATTGGCCCCTGGTGAGCTTCTCGCCGCGGAAGCAGCATCTCGTCGTCTACCTGGTGGGCGGGTTCGAAGAACGGCACGCGTCGGTGCTCGCCCGCCTGGGCCCGCACAAGACCAGAAAGGGATGCCTCTACCTGAAACGGCTCGACGACGTCGACGAGAGTGTGCTGCGCGAGCTCGTCGACCGCACGGTCCGGGTGCACAAGGGCCTGAACAAAGCGGGTGAACCAGCACCACAACCGTAGATCACGGCGTGCGCCGACCACACTCGCGAGGAGCCGTCGTCGGACGCCCCCCCTCGGTGCGAAGGTCGGCGACGCGCTCAGGTACGACGCGCACCGGGGCCGTCAGGTAAGAGTGTCCTGCGGGGCTCGCCGGGGTAGCGGGAAGCGGAGGGCGGCGGCCACGTTGTGGGCCTTGAGTTGGGTGTCGGCGAGGACGTGTTCGACCGCGCCGCTCTCGTCGATCACGGCCTGGGCCAGGTCGTCGATGACGTCCGGCGTCCGGCGGGTCGCCCGGCCGCACAGCGGGCAGGTGTCGCCCGAGGTCGCCAGCCAGCCCGACTCGTCGCACACGACGCCCGGGGCCGTCGCGCCCTCCTGGACCAGCAGGGTCCGCACCGCGGCGACGGAACCGGCCCACAGGCACTCGTCCAGGCCCAGGGCGACCGGCCTGCGCATAGCCGCCGCCTCCATGACCTCGGCGACCCGCCGCCGTTCCTCGTCGCGCTCGTACTGCTCGACGATGCGCTCGGCGCTGTGCCGGATGTCGGTCGGCGTGGCCGTCCAAGCATCGATCGTGAAGGTCCCGGCGACCTTCGGCCGGAGATCGTAAGGGAGGAACTCCAGGAAGTTCGGGACCTCCTCCGGATGCCCGCCGACGATC
Organism: Sphaerisporangium sp. NPDC051011; assembly: GCF_040653595.1. Classification (NCBI taxonomy): domain Bacteria; kingdom Bacillati; phylum Actinomycetota; class Actinomycetes; order Streptosporangiales; family Streptosporangiaceae; genus Sphaerisporangium; species Sphaerisporangium sp. NPDC051011. The sequence goes on from NZ_JBFAGG010000010.1 coordinate 322,053, forward strand.
AGCAGCTCGTGGCCCCCGGCGCGGAACAGCTCGTCGAGCACCCGCACGACGTTGCGGAAGTGCCGCTTGGTCAGGTCGTCGGCGCGGTTGCGCACGCGGTGCTCCATGAGCCCGTACCAGCCCGCGTAGTTGGGCTTGCGCAGGGCCGGGTCCCGAAACTCGCGGATCTCCCGCATCTCGTCCTGGTACAGCTCCCAGGCCTGCGCGGAACGCCGGTCCACCACCAGGACGCAGGCGGGGTGGTACTCGTTCAGCACCGCCAACATCGGGCGGACCCATGGCGTGGCGCCTACCACGACCCGGTCCCGGACGCCGCGCGGCAGGTTGACCTGCTCGAAGAAGTCGCCTTCGCTGCACGAGAAGATCGCCACCGCGCCGGGTCCCATGCGTTCGAGGCCCTCCAGGCCCTCGATGCGCTGGATGTCGCCGCGTACCGACAGGCGCGCGGGCCGTCCGAGCGACGCGTCCTCCGTGAGCGGGCGGATCTCATGGAGCAGGCTGTTGACCTGGGTGCGCAGGGCGGCGGGGCCGTCCTGCCCCGCCTTCGCGTACAACGAGACCACGGGCACTTCGCCCCCGTTGAAGCGGGTGATCCGGCTGATCGTCTCTGTGGTGATCATGCGACACCCCCTTCGCTGGTCCTGGGACCAGTATTCGCCTCCCGCCGCGCCGGAGTCGCGGACGCCCCCCCAGATCAGGTGGAGGCCGTGCTCTACCGGCGGCCGCGATCCGCCCCTGCCGCCCGCGGCAGGCCGGCTTACCTTCGGCGAGGGGCCGTGCCGGAGCACCACGGTGGCGCGTCATGCCAGGCGGGGAACGCCGGCCCCGCAACCGGGTTTCCGCGTCGGACGTGGCGCCCCTTTCCGGTCCGGGGTTCGGTCTCATCCGGTGGTGGCCTTGGATAGCGTCGGGGGATGCGGCTACATGTGGGATGCGCGATGTGGGCACACGCGTCGTGGCAGGGACGGTTCCTGCCCCAGCCCCTTCCGCCCGGCGAGCGCCTGAAGGGCTACGCGAGCTGGTGCAACGCCGTGGAGGGGAACACGACCTTCTACGCGGTGCCGGCGCGGAGCACGGTGGAGTCGTGGGCGCGGCAGACCCCGCCCGACTTCCGGTTCGTCGTCAAGCTGCCCAAGACGATCACACACGAGCGCCGCCTCACCGGCATCGAGGACGAGCTCCTGGCGTTTCTGAACACGATGGAGCCGCTCGGCCCGCGCCTGCACGCCCTCTGGGTGCAACTGCCCGGGTCGTTCGCGCCGGGCGACGTCGGCGCGCTGGCGGGCTTTCTGCGCGGGCTTCCCGGCTCGTTGCAGTACGCCGTCGAGGTGCGTCACCGCGCGTTCTTCGAGGACGCGCGGTCGGCGGGGACGCTGGAGAAGGTCCTCGCCGGCGCCCGCGCCGAGTGGGTGCCGTTCGACACCACGGCGTTCTTCGAGACCCCGCCGACCACGGACGCCGAGCGCGAGGCGTGGACGAGGAAGCCGCGGCTCCCGCGCCGGTCGGCCGCGCTCACCGACCGTCCGATCGTCCGCTACATGGGCCGGGACGACGTCGCCCGCACGGTGGAGGGCTGGCGGTACTGGGTCGGCACGGTCGGCGAGTGGCTGCGCGAAGGCCGCTCGCCGACGGTGTTCATCCACACGCCGGACAACTCCGAGGCGCCGGCGCTGGCCCGGCGCTTCCACGACGAGGTGCGGAGCCTCGTGCCCGGAGTGGAGCCGCTGCCCGAGCCGCTACTCGAGCCGATGCCGGCCGAGCCGCTCACGCTCTTCTGACCACTGGATCAGGGGGTGTAGATCTCCTGCACCTTGACGATCTCGCCGCGGTAGACGGTGATCAGCGAAGGCCGGCCGCCCTCGGCGTGCCGCTTGAGCAGGACGCTCCGTGAGCACTGCTTGGCGCCGAGCCCGGTGTTCCGGCTCACCGTGAGCTCGCCGAGCTCGGCTTTGCACCCGAAGGCCGACAGGAAGACGACCTTCTTGGAGACGCGCGACGAGTAGGCCATCGTGCTGCCCTCCGGCGGGCCGACGAACCAGCCCTCGGTCATCTTGCCCTTCTTCCACTTGATGGGCGCGTACTCGGCCGTCGTCCCGCTCACGTAGGTGATCCAGCCACGCAGGATGCCGTCGTGGCGGGGGCTGATGTGCTTGGTGAAGTCGTGCCCGGGGTCGGCCTGGAAGGTGGTGCCGAAGACCTTCGGGGCCTTGTACTTCGGGATGGAGGCGGCGTCGGCGGCCGTCCCGGACGACAGGGCGACGGCGGTGGCCGCGCCGCCGGCGATGAGGGCGCGCATGAGAGTTTTCACGTCCTGTGAGACTCACCCGTCCCCGGAAAGGTTCACCTTGACCTCATGCTCTTCGCCGGCGAGAGGGGATCACCGGTCGATGCGGTACACGTAGTGGGCGTGAACGTCGGGACCGGAGCCGGAGTTTTCAAGATTTTTCCGCAGAACCGATGAGTTCGGCGCGAAGGCGTCGTTATAGGGGGCATGGCACAACTTCTTCAAGACAAGAACGTCATCATCTACGGCGCCGGCGGCGGCATCGGCCGGGGTGTGGCGCTGACCTTCGCCCAGGAGGGGGCCAGGCTCTTCCTCGCCGGGCGCACCCGCAAGACCCTCGAGGCGGTGGCCGAGGACGTCAGGGCCGCCTGCGGCGTGGCCGAGGTCGCCGAGGTGGACGCGCTCGACGAGCGGGCGGTCGACGAGCACGCCCAGGCCGTCGTGGCCACGGCGGGCGGCATCGACGTCTCGTTCAACCTCGTCTCGCGCGGAGACGTCCAGGGCATCCCGCTGGTCGACATGTCCGGATCCGACCTCACCCGGGCGGTGACAAACGGCCTGCTGGCGAACTTCCACACCGCGCGCGCCGCCGCCCGCCACATGGCGTCCCGCGGCTCCGGCGTCATCCTGACCGTGACCAGCGGTTCCTCTCGTGGCACCGCTCCCATGATGGGCAGTACCGGCCCGGCGGACGCCGCGGTGGAGACGTTCCTGCGGTACCTGGCGGCCGAGGTGGGGCCGAGCGGCGTGCGCGTCGTCGGCATCCACACGGCCGGGGTGGTCGAGACCATGACCCGGGACAAGGTCGTGGAGGTCAACGAGGCGATGACGGACTTCGATCCGGCGGTGTTCGAGCAGATGATGGCCGGGATGACCATGCTGAAGCGAGCCCCGAGGCTCGCCATGGTCGCCGAAACCGCGGCGTTCCTGGCGTCGGACCGGGCCGCGGGCATCACCGGGACGATCGTCAACGTGACCTGTGGCCTCGTCGCGGGCTAGGGTCTACCCCGTGCGATCGGCTTCGGGCGACACCGAGGGGGACGCCGTCGTCGCCGCGCTGGCGGGCGACGAGCCGGCGTTCGCCGCCCTCGTCGAGCGGCACCGCCGCGAGCTGCACGTCCACTGCTACCGCATGCTCGGCTCCTTCGAGGAGGCCGAGGACCTGGTGCAGGAGACGTTCCTGCGGGCCTGGCGGCGGCGTGACGGTTTCCAGGGCGGGCCGCTGTTCCGCGCCTGGCTGTACAAGATCGCGACGAACGCGTGCATCGACCGGTCCCGGCAGCGGGTGCGGTCGATCACGTCGTTCGCGGACGTCCCCTGGCTGCAGCCGTACCCGGACGACCTGCTCGACCAGATCGCCGCGGACGGGGACGAGCCGGAGGCGATGATCGTCTCCAGGGAGACGATCGAGCTCGCCTTCCTCGCGGTGATCCAACTGCTCCCGCCGAAGCAGCGGGCGGTGCTGATCCTGCGGGACGTGCTCGAATGGTCGGCCGCCGACACGGCCGAGGCGCTGGACCTCACGGTGGCCTCGGCCAACAGCGCGCTGCAGCGGGCCCGCGCGACCGTGAGACAGAACCGCCCGGTGCGGCCCGTCGCCGAGCCGAGCGAGACCGAGCAGGCGCTGCTGCGACGCCTCATCGACGCGCACGAGCGCGCCGACGCCGAGTCTGCCGTGGCGATGATGCGCGAGGACATCAGGATCACCATGCCGCCGCTGCCGATGCTGTACCGGGGGCGGGCGATGGTGGCGCCGCTGCTGGAGGAGGGCCTCACCGCGCCCGGCCACTGGCGCCTGCTGCCCACCCGGGCGAACCGGATGCCGGCGGCCGCGAGCTACCTGCGGCCGCACGGCGAGACCGAGTTCAGGGCGTTCAAGCTCGATGTGGTGCGCGTCGAGGACGGGCTCGTAGCCGAGATCACCACCTTCGACCACACCTTGTTCCCGAGGTTCGGCCTTCCGCCGGTCTATCGGGAGGGCTGACGGTCTCGCGCGGAGACCGGCCGCGTCCCGGCCCGGCGGGCGCGGACCGCCGGGCCTACTCTTCGTCCAGCTTGACGGCCTGCTTGATGTAGTCGATCAGGGCGGCCTCGTTCAGCGACTCCAGGGTCTTGATCTTGACGTGGCGGGTCGTCTTCCCGATGCCGTCCAGCAGGCCGTGGGTGTCCTTGAACTCGGCGCCGCGCGTGAACGCGAACGTGATGTGCGTCTTGCTGGTGCTGATGATCGCCAGGTTGCCGTTGGCCTTCCACGCAGGGGAGCCGCGGCTGATGATCTCCTCGGAGGAGGGCGCGTTCTCCTTCATGAGGGAGCGCAGCTTTTCCACGATGCTCTGGTGCTGGGGGAGCACCTTGGTCTTCACGAACTCGTCTACTTCTTTGCTGCTCATCGCGAGCCTCCTTGCTCATTCCGTGGTTTCTCATCAGAAGAGACCGGCGTCGTCATGGCTCCGCTCTTATTTCATTGCCGCTTCGATAAGCGAAAGCGCCTACGCGATAGCTCACGATATGGCGCTCTGCCCGAGTCGAGCGTTCCGCCGCGTCAAGCATCGCGCAGGAAGATGGCCGTCTGCAGGGGCTCTGTCACCGGACGGTGTGGTGAACAGGGGTGGAGTAGGGTTGATTCACCCCGTGCGAACCCGTGCGAACCCCAGCGGCCGGCCGGTGGCGGAGGCATTCACCGGGCGGGACGTTTTCTCATTATCGGGATTCGCGCCCACCGCGCGGTGTATATCAGGGGTCAGTAACCGGTGGCGCCATCGATGCGTTCGCGCAGCAGGTCGGCGTGGCCGTTGTGGCGAGCGTACTCGGCCAGCATGTTCACCAGGATGCGGCGCAGCGAGATCGGCTTGCCGGTGGACTTCTGCACGCCGGTCGCGTCCAGGCTCGCCGCCGCGGCGACGATCTCGCGGGAGCGCCGGCATTCCGCCCGCCAGAGCTCGAACGCCTCGGCGGGGTCGCCGTCCAGGGAGTCGAAATCCTGGTTCGGGTCGTCATCGGAGTAGTAGAGAAGCGGGACGTCCTCGCCGGCGAACTGGATGCGGAACCACCAGCGCTCCACGCCCGTGAGGTGCCGGAGGAGGCCGTGCAGACTGAGCCCGGACGGCGGGATGGCTTTCTCGGACAGGCGTTCCGCCGGGAGGCCGGCGCACTTGAGCTCGAACGTGCCGCGGTGCCAGTCGAGGGAGCTGGTCAGGGTCTCGCGCTCGTCGCCGGTGAGCGGCAGCGGAGTACGAAGATCGTCACCCCAGGCCTGGGCGTAGTTCTCGGCGGGAATTTCAGCCATGCCGGGAGCTTGCCAGAGGCCACCGACAAAACCCCGCCCCGGCCGGTTCCCGGGCGAAGGCGGCGAGGCTGGCTCGTGACGAGGGCCGGTGCCCGTGTTCCCCGCGTCGCCATGTCGGCCGCCGCCCGCGCGGACGCGGCGGCCATGGCGGCGGGGAACACGGGCGGCCGTGCTCAGGACTTCGGCGTGCGGGTGCGGGAGAGGGAGTCGGAGGTGGAGGTCGCCGTCACCGGTCCCCCGGTCGCGTTCGGGAAGACGAGCCGGAGGTTGATCGTCTGGGCCTGACGGTTGCTGTTGTGGCTGCGGCTGTGGCTCCGGTTGAAGTGGCGGGCCCAGGACCGGGCCCAACTGCGGGCCAGCGAGCGGTTCCAATTGCGAGCCCAGGCCCGGTTCCGGTTCCAGTTGCGGTTGGCGTGGTTGCGGTTGCGGTTGAGCGCGTAGTCCCTCGCGTAGTCCCTGTCGTCGCCCGAGCTGGGCAGGCTCATGACGGTCGCCGCGTCGGCGCCGCTGGTCGTGGCCACGGCGCCTAGGCCGACTATGCCGGTGGTCAGTGCGGCGCCGATCGTAAGCGTGCTCACGAATTTCTTGAGCTTGGGCATTGCGTATCCCCCTGGGACGACATCGGTTGCCTTTCGATGGCATCCACGCAGATAGCCGTGAATGCTGTGATGACTGTGGAGGTCTTCACAGTTGTCTTTTTTCCGGGTGGGACGAGCGACAAACGAATAACTACTACTTTTGCTATGTGCTTAAGCTCTTGTTGTGGCCTTCGGTTCTAAATTTCCCGACTTCCGCCGACATGATCGACTTGATCATCCCGTACGTCGACGTACCTGGTAACGACGCCCATCGCACGGCGCCACCGTCGAAAAGCCCGTCGCCGCAGGCCTTTTTGGAGGACGGGCGCGGGATGGCGGGCCACCGTCTCACGAAGATCGGGGGGATATGCGCGTAACGGGTCAACGGCTGGACGCGTCGGGGTTCCACTGCATTTGAGGGAGAAAGAGAGAGAAGGGGGAAAACCGAGATCTGATGTCAAAGCCAGGCTTTATTGGAGATTAAGCCGTTTTCTGAGCTGTGTCCGTTGCGTACTGAACGGGATGCTTCGTCCGAGAGGTCGCGCCGGCCGGGGACGGCCGCACGGGGTGGGACGACGGGTGGGACGCCACGCACCCCGGTTGGGCGGCACCCCTCCGGTAGTCATATGGTCCGGAGCATGACTGCTCATTATGACGTCGTTGTCGTCGGGGCCGGTCCGGGCGGGTACGTCGCCGCGATCCGGGCCGCACAGCTCGGGCTCAGCGCGGCGATCGTCGAGGAACGCTACTGGGGCGGCGTGTGCCTCAACGTGGGATGCATCCCTTCCAAGGCGCTGCTGCGCAACGCCGAGCTCGCCCACCTGTTCACCCACGAGGCCAAGACGTTCGGCATCCGTGTGGACGGCCAGGTGACCTTTGACTACGCCGAGGCGTTCAAGCGCAGCCGCAAGGTCGCCGACGGCCGGGTCAAGGGCGTCCACTACCTCATGAAGAAGAACGGCATCACGGAGTACGACGGCCGTGGCACGTTCACCGACCCGAACACCCTCGAGGTGGCCGTGAACGGCGGCGGCACCGAGACGGTGACCTTCGACAACTGCATCATCGCGACCGGCGCCACCACCAAGCTCCTGCCGGGCACCTCTCTCAGCGACCGTGTCGTGACGTACGAGGAGCAGATCCTCACCGACGCGCTTCCCGAGAGCATCATCATCGCGGGCGCGGGGGCCATCGGCGTGGAGTTCGCCTACGTCCTGAGCGCCTACGGGGTGAAGGTGACGATCGTGGAGTTCCTCGACCGTCTCGTCCCCCTGGAGGACGAGGAGGTGTCGGTGGAACTGGCCAAGCGGTACAAGCGGCTCGGCATCGAGGTCATGACCTCGACCCGTGTGGAGGGCATCGACGAGTCCGGCGGCAAGGTCCGCGTGACGGTGTCCCGCGGCGACCAGCGGCAGACGCTGGAGGCCGACAAGGTGCTGCAGGCCATCGGCTTCCAGCCGCGCGTCGACGGCTACGGCCTGGAGAAGACCGGCGTGCGCCTGACCGACCGCGGCGCCATCGACGTGGACGGCCTGTGCCGTACCAGCGTGCCGCACATCTTCGCCATCGGCGACGTCACCGCCAAGCTCATGCTGGCGCACGCGGCCGAGGCCATGGGCATCATCGCCGCCGAGACGATCGGGGGCGCCGAGACCATGGAGCTCGAGTACGTCATGATCCCCCGGGCGACGTACTGCCAGCCGCAGATCGCGAGCTTCGGCTACACCGAGGCCCAGGCGCGGGAGAAGGGCTTCGACGTGAAGGTCGCGAAGTTCCCCTTCACGGCCAACGCCAAGGCGCACGGCCTCGGCGACGCCACCGGCTTCGTCAAGATCCTCAGCGACGCGAAGTACGGCGAGCTGCTCGGCGCCCACCTCATCGGCCCCGAGGTCACCGAGCTGCTGCCCGAGCTCACCCTGGCCCAGCAGTGGGACCTCACCGTCAACGAGGTGGCGCGCAACGTCCACGCCCACCCGACGCTGGGAGAGGCCGTCAAGGAGGCGATCCACGGCCTCGCCGGCCACATGATCAACATGTGACGCGCCCGGCGCGTCACCGGAGTCACCTTCGCCAGGTCGCCGGCGCGGAGTCGTCCGCGCCGCTTCCTGACCAACCCCCGCCGTGTCGTCCGGCTCGATTCGATCACCTCGCGTGTAAGTTCGGCTACGGAGAGTAGTCGTATGCGTGCGAGATGTGCAGAGGAGAACCAGACGCGATGCGAAGGAACCTCACCCGGGCGGCCCGCGGGCTCATCGCGGTGCTCGGATGCGCGGCCGTCGTCGCCGGGTCGACGGCCGGCGCCGCCGCCGAGGCGAAGACCGGGCCGATTCGCAACGGCGGCGGCTCACGATGCCTGGACGCCGACCTCAACACCATCGCGCGCAACGGCACGAAGGTCCATCTCTGGAACTGCAACGGCTTCACCAACCAGAAATGGACCTACGACGTCAAATCCCACACCATCCGCAGCCAGTACAACGGCCGCTGCCTGGACGCCGACCTGAACACGATCAGCGACAACGGCACCAAGGTCCAGCTCTGGGACTGCAACGGCTGGAGCAACCAGAAGTGGATCTACGACGCCGTCAGCCGCACGATCTACAGCCTCTACAACGGCCGGTGCCTCGACGCCGACCTCGGCGGCATCGGCTCCAACGGCACCAAGGTCCAGCTCTGGGACTGCAACGGCTGGGCCAACCAGAAATGGACGGTGTGACCGGGGCGTCCGGTGGCGACCCGGCAGGTGCGCGGCCATCGCGGCGTTCGCCTATGGACGCCGCCTCCGCGCCACCAGCCCCTGAAGTCACCCGCCCGTGAGAGGGGAGACGAGGCAGCATGCGACGGAACCTCACCGCCGTGACCGGGGTGGTCGCGGTGGCGCTGGGCTGGGCGGCCCTGGCCGGCGCACCCGCGGAGGCGCGGGCGGACGCCGGGGCGGACGCGGTGGGCCCTGGACCGGCGGGTGGCCGCCCGGCCGACGCCCGGCCCATCCACAACCGGGCCGACGACCGGTGCCTGGACGCCGACCTCGGGCGTATCGGCTCCAACGGCACGCGCATCCAGTTGTGGGACTGCAACGGCTGGGCGAACCAGGCGTGGACGTACGACCCGGCGGCCCACACGATCCGCAGCCTTTCCAACGGGCGGTGCCTGGACGCCGACCGCGGCCACCTGGGCGCCAACGGCACCCGCGTCCAGCTGTGGGACTGCGACGGCCGCGTCAACCAGCAGTGGAAGTACGACCGCGCCGGCCACGTGATCCGCAACCTGGCCAGCGGCCGCTGCCTCGACGCAGATCTGAAGAGCGTGGGCAGCAACGGCACCCGCGTCCACCTGTGGGACTGCAACCGCGGGACCAACCAGAGGTGGAAGCTGTGACTCCCGCCACCGGCCACGCGACGGTCCGGCCGCCGTCGCGGCAGGTGAATGGCGTTCCGTCGTGAGGGTAGCGGGGGCGGGAACGGCGGGAACGGCGGGAACAGGGAGGAGCCCTGAAAGGGATCCTTCGACTCCTGGTGACCCGCCGGCTTGCGCGTACGCCGTTCGGTCTGGCCGTCCTCGGTGCCGGGTGGTGGTTCACGCACAGGCAGCGTGCCAGGAAGGCCGCCGCGCGCCCGGACGTGCCGCGCGTGCCCGGACGCCGGCCCGCAGGCCGTTACACCGCGACGGGCCCGTCGCCCCGCGGCCGCGACCAGCATCCTTACTTCGTCCAGGACGGCCGCTATCAGGACGGGCCCTATCAGGGCGAGCCCAACCGGGTCGGTCCCTACCAGGTCGGCCGCTTCCCGGACGGCCGCGTGCGGACGCCGTGCGTCGGCCGCCGCCGTACCGCTGCTTACCCCGGCGCCCCCGCGAGATCGGCGATCCCGTGGGCGTGGCGCCCCCGCGTCTCTTACCCGATTGGCCCCGGACGGCCCTGAAGCCCGCCGTCCGGGGGTTTTCTCGTCTGGATGGCATTCCCTCCCCAATAGGCGCGGCCCCGATAGGCGCGGCGGTGAGGTGGCCAGGAGCGCCGGGTGGGGTGCCCAATTCAGCGGCGTCATGCGAGGAACCCCCGGCCTTCAGTCCCGCAAGGAATCGCATACGGCGCCGCACGCCGGTAGATCTGCGCCCCACACCGCTTGACAGGCGGAACACGCCTTGGACGGGGCTGAGGCGCGCTTCTCGGGGACGAGGACGCGCCCCCCGGATCAACGTCCGGGAGGCGCGTGCCAGGGGCCGTGTGGTCAGTACATGCGGCGCGAGGCCTCATCGGCCGTCGCACCCGTCTCGTTCATCCCTCTCGCCGGCTCCTCGGCCCGTTCGCCGGACCACCTGCTGGCGTCCGCCGACGTGTCCTTCATCGAGTCGGCCCACTGGCGGGCGTTGTTGCGGTAGATGACGATGCCCACGGCGCAGGCGGCGAACCCGGCGAGCAGCGCGATGGTGGACCAGCGCGCCCGGCCGCCACGGCGGCGGATCGACGGTGACGGGTCGATGACCTCGGCCGCCTGCGTGAGGAACGCGCTGACCTTCGGCGCGATCTGCTCTTCCACGGACTGCGCGGCGCGGTCCAGCCTCGGCGCGGCCCAGACGCGGGCGTCCTCGATGCGGTGCGAGGCGACCTCACGGGCGGTGCTCGCGATCGGGCGGACCTGGTCGGCCGTCCGCATGGCCTTGGTCTTCACACGACCTATCCGTGTCTCGGGTACGACGACGGTGACACGGCGTTTCTTCATCTTCAGGGACACGATTGCCTCCCCTGTCCTTGGGGCCCCGCAGGCTCACCTTCCCGATCGAAAGCGGCTCAATCCAAGTGGCGTGGGAGGATGCCAGGTAGGCCAATGCGCCAGAGTCCTGAAAACACGACAAATGTGTCCCATAGAACGGGCATCGAAGGGGGCAGTACTCTCGTGGCTGAAAACCTGATCGCCAGGCTGCGGACCTCTCTCGGAGAGATCAAGCTTCGCCTCTTCCCCGACCACGCGCCGAAGACCGTGCGCAATTTCGTCGAGCTCGCCGAGGGCACCCGGGAGTGGACGCACCCCGAGACCGGGCAGAAGTCCAACGACCGGCTGTACGACGGCACGATCTTCCACCGGGTGATCGAGGGCTTCATGATCCAGGGCGGCGACCCGCTCGGGCAGGGCATCGGCGGGCCGGGCTACGACTTCGACGACGAGATCCACCCGGACCTGCACTTCAACCGGCCCTACCTGCTCGCCATGGCCAACGCCGGCAAGCGGTTCGGCCGCGGTACGAACGGCTCGCAGTTCTTCATCACCGTCGTGCCCACGCCGCACCTGAACACCAAGCACACCATCTTCGGCGAGGTGATCGAGGGGCAGGACGTCGTCGACGCGATCTCCAAGACCCCGACCCGTCAGGAGCGGCCGGTCACCGAGGTCGTACTGCAGGAGGTCGTCATCGAGCGCGTCCAGTCCTGACGCGCGCGCGTCGCGCGAGGCGCGCGGGGGCCGGGCCGCGACCCGGCCCCGGCCGCTCGGGCGGTCGTCTCGCGGCGCGACCCGGCCGAGTTCCGCGGTTCTGACGGCGTGGAGCGCTCGGCGGGCTGCATAGGGTGGCAGTCTGTGGAGTAAGCGCACGGGCGAAGGGGCCGCGAACAGGCGATGACCACTCAGCCAGACCACCCGAATCCGGCGGACCGGCCTCAGGAGCCGGTCGTGCCCGGGGCTCAGCACGGGGATCACATTCCTACGTGCTACCGCCACCCTGGCCGCGAGACGTACGTACGCTGCCAGCGCTGCGACCGGTCCATCTGTCCCGACTGCATGAACGCGGCCTCGGTCGGCCACCAGTGCCCCGAGTGCGTGCGCGAGGGGAACAAGACCGTGCGCCGCGCCGAGGCGGCCTTCGGCGGAAGGCCCGTCACCACCCCGGTGGTGACGTGGACGCTCATGGCGATCAACGTGTTGGCCTACGTCGCTGAGATGTTCAGGACCGAAGAGGTCGTCAACAGGTTCGCCATGTCCGCCGACCACGTCGCCGCCGGCGAGTGGTGGCGGCTGTTCACCGGCGCGTTCCTGCACTCGCCGCCGCCGTCGTTCTGGCACATCCTGTTCAACATGTGGGCGTTGTACGCCATCGGCCCGCAGCTCGAACGGATGCTCGGCTCCCTGCGGTTCAGCGCCGTCTACCTGCTCTCGGCGCTCGGCGGCTCCGTCGCCATCTACCTGTTCGGCACCTGGGCCTTGGGCGCCTCGGGCGCGATCTACGGCCTGTTCGGGGCGATGTTCGTGATCGCCCGCCGCATGGGCTACGACGCGCGCGGCGTGCTCTGGCTCATCGGCATCAACGTGGTGCTGACCTTCGTCATCCCCAACATCAGCTGGCAGGGCCACCTGGGCGGGCTGGTCGCGGGAGTGGTGACGACGGCGCTGTTCGCGTACGCGCCCGCCCGTAGCCGCAAGGCGATCCAGCTCGCGACGGTCGTCGGGATGCTGGCCCTCTACGTGGTGCTCCTGGTGACGCTGTCACCCATGGGCACCTCGCTGGGCATCTGAGCGGGGGCGGGCTGCTTCCCCAGGTTGTGGATAAAGCCTGTGGAAAAAGTCCGCCCCGGCCGGAAAGAGGCTCGTCAGGCCCGCATCAACGCCAGCGGGTGGACAGCACCACGCCGAAGATGATGAAGACGAAGCCCGCCAGAAGGTTCCAGTTTCCCAGCGTGGCGATGCCGGGGAGCGTCGGGGCGATGTAGAACAGCGCGATCCACAGGATGCCGATGATCCATGCGGCGACCATGACCGGTGCCAGCCACCGCGGGCTCACCTTGACCTGCTGCGTCTTCTGGGGCGGGGTGTAGACCGCCTTCTTGCGAGTGTGAGACTTAGGCACGGCAGCTCTCCTGGTGGGGACCCGCGCAGGCGGCGCGGGCTCTGGCAGCCAGCCTAATCGCTGGCGTACGAAGTCCGAAGTAAGCCTAGTCGGCGCGAGCGCGATCGGCGATTCCGAAGTGAACACGCTTTCGTCCGCGTTCGCCCGAATCATCCCGCAGCCGCGGGCCGCCTCGGCAAAGTCCCGGTCAAGGCGCCGCTGGTCGGCTCCGCCGCACGCGCCCCCGTCGATACTCTGACCGCGCGGGGCGCGTGGGGACGCCCGGCGACCGCCCGAGAGGGGGCCCGGCCGCCACGCGGCCAGAGACGTCATGAGGATGCTGCTGCGCACCTGCGGCGAGCTCAGCGTCACCGGCGGGCTCGTCATGCTGCTGTTCTGCGCCTACCTGCTGTGGGGCACCAGCTCCTACACCGAGTGGTACCAGGGCATCCTCAAGCGGCAGCTCCTGGACCACTCCCGCGCCGCGAGAACGGGCGGCAAGCTCGCCAAGATCGACCTGGGCGACGCCGTGGCGCTCATCCGCATCCCGCGCCTCGGCCGCGACTACGAGTACGCGGTCCTCGAAGGCGTCACATCCGAGGACCTGCGCCGGGGGCCCGGCCACTACCCGGGGACGGCCCCCCCGGGCGAGGTCGGCAACTTCGTCCTGTCCGGGCACCGCACGACCTACGCGGCCCCCTTCAACCGGATCGGCGAGCTGCGCCGCGGCGACGCCATCATCGTCGAGGCCCCCGAGGCCCGCTACACCTACAAGGTCTCCGGCAAGCAGGTCGTGGACCCCGCGGACGTCGAGGTCATCGCCCCCGTGCCCGGCCACCCCGGCCGCACCCCGAGCAAGGCGGTGATCACGCTCACCACGTGCCACCCGGAGTACTCGGCCCGGCAGCGCCTGATCGTCTTCGGCGTCCTGTCGGGCCGGCAGGACCGCCGGTAGAGGCCCGCGCCCGCTCCTGGGCCCCGGACGACGCCGCGGACGACACTGTGGACTCTGCGCCGCAGACGACGCTGTGGACGAGAAGGAGGACCGATGTACGGATGGATCTGGCGGGCCATCCCCGGCGGTACGGGGGTCAAGCTGGTCACGGTGCTGGCGCTGACCGGTGTCGCGGGGGTCGTACTCTGGTATGTCGTGTTCCCGATGCTGGAGCCGCATGTGCCTCTCGACAGGGTGACCGTAGGACGATGACCCGCGTGCTCGTGGTGGACAACCATGACAGCTTCGTCCACACGATCGTCCAGTACCTGCGCGGGCTGGGCGCCGACTGCGACGTCCGGCCACGCGACCACGTCCGGGTGCGGGACGCCGAGGCGTTCGACGGCGTGGTCGTCAGCCCCGGCCCCGGCACGCCCGAGGCGGCCGGCGTCAGCGTCCCCTTGGTGAACTACTGTGTCCCCCGGGACCTGCCCCTGCTCGGCGTCTGCCTCGGCCACCAGGCCATCGCCGTCGCCTGCGGCGGCGCCGTGACCCGCGCGCCGGAACTGATGCACGGGCGCACCAGCGCGATCTCCCACGACGGCAAGGGCGTGTTCGCGGGGCTGCCCTCACCGCTCACCATGACGCGCTACCACTCGCTCGCCGTCGTCCCGGAGACCGTGCCCGACGTGCTGGAAGTAAGCGCCGTCAGCGAGACCGGCGTGATCATGGGGCTGCGCCACAAGCTCGCGCGGGTCGAGGGAGTGCAGTTCCACCCCGAGTCCGTGCTGTCCGAGCACGGCCATGAACTTTTCAGGAATTGGCTCACTCAGATCGTGTAACGCCGGGGGCCCTTTGAACGACTAACCGATTGAGGGTCTCCGCCGTCGCCCCCGAGCGGCGGAGATCCTCTTTTTTGTGCCCTGAACCCCTGAACCCCTGAACCCCTGAGACGCCTGCGGAGTGCCCCGCACGCGAGAAGGCCCCTTCCCCAGGCGGGAAGGGGCCTTCAGGCGCTGTGCCTATGGCCGCGCCTCGAACAGTGCCTATTGCCGCGCCTCCGGCACGGCGGGTTCGAGGCGCCCCTTAGGCGGCGTTCTTCCGTCGTCACTCGGAAGGGGCTCGTTCCTCACCCCTTCCTCCCTCCTCCTCCAGAACACCGCCGCGCCTCGAACAGGTCAGT